>NZ_JBIAXU010000001.1:0-738711 GCF_042896985.1 Streptomyces sp. NPDC001194
GCTGCACTGGTACAACTACCACCGTCCCCACACCGGCATCAGCGGCCAGACACCCGCCAGCCGCGCCACCAACCTGCCCGGACAACACACCTAGGGGGTGTCTTGCCGATCACGCCGGGCTCGCGGTGGTGGGCGCCGCGCCTCGCCGCGTTGTCCTCGGTCGCCGACGCTCCGCGTCGACTCCCTCGTCCGCCTTGCGATCCACGGCGCCCACCGCCGCTCCCTGATCCGGCCTGATCGACAAGACACCCCCTAGCCCTTCAGAGCCGCCGCTCGGCCGCGGCCCGCTCCTCCGGCGCCGGGTCCTCCGGCGGCGGGGGCTTGCGCGGCCAGAACGTGTACGTGGCGGCGATCACGGCCTGGATGCCGAGCACCCGCAGGGCGGTGTACTGCCAGCTCTGCAGGGCGCCGGTGTCGGCCGCGTCGCCCACGTACCAGATCGCGCCCTGCAGCAGCCCGAGCGCTACGGCCGCGCCGGCCAGCGTGCGCGTCCACAGCTTCCACTCGTGGACCGCCCTGGCCCTGCCGTGCTTCGGGCCGGGCGGCTTCGGCCCCCCGGCGAAGCGGTACGCCGCGTGCCGGTCGAGCCACTTCACCGTGTAGTGGCCGTAGCCGACGGTGTAGCCGATGTAGAGCGCGGCCAGGCCGTGCGTCCAGCTCGGCTCGCCCCCGTTCTTCAGGTCCACCGCGGTGGCCACCAGCAGGACCAGCTCCAGCAGCGGCTCGCACAGCAGGACCGCCGCCCCCAGCCTCGGCATCTTCGCGAGGTAGCGCAGCGCCAGTCCGCCGGCCAGCAGAGCCCAGAAGCCGACCTCGCAGGCGATGATCAGTGTGACGAGCACCGGATTCTCCCTTCCGTCGACGCTTCTACAACCACGGGATCCAGCCTCCCGCCCGATCCGCACCGCTTCGTCGTCGCCGGTGACGAACCGTGACTGCATCCTTCGGCGTACTCCCGCACCGCCCGGCCTCCGCCCCGGCGGGGACGCCCGGCCCTCCCTCACCCTGTTGGATGGGACCGTGACCCCGACCATCACCCCTGCGCCGCCCGCCAGGACCTTCCGCCCCCACCGCGACGACGTGCTCCTCGCGGTGTTCAGCGTGCTCGCGGGCCTGGTGCTGTGGTCGCTCGGCATCTACAGCACGAACAACCGGCACTTCCTCCCGGCCTGGGCGGCCCTGGTCCCGCTCTTCGCGCTCGGACCGATGGAGCTGCTGCGCCGCACGGCGCCCAACACCACGCTGGCCGTCGGCACCGTGGGGGTGATCGCCGACCAGTTCACCGTGGGGAACCTGGGCACCGTCCTGATCTTCACCGACCTGATGTACGCGGCCGTCGTCTACGGCAAGCCCGCCATGGCCCGGCGGCTCCCGGTCACCACCGGCCTGGTCACCATCGCCGTCACCATCGCCTCGGTGGCCTGGCTGCGCACCCCCCAGGCCCTGATGATCGGCGTGATCACCGGCATCGTCAGCTTCGGCCCGGCCCTGACCGGCGCCACCCTGCGCAACCACCGCGAGGCCGCCGAGGCCGCCCGGCTGCGGGCCGAGCAGACCGCGCTGCTGGCCGAAATGGACCGCAGTCAGGCCGTCGTCGCCGAGCGCGCCCGGATGGCCCGCGAGCTGCACGACATGGTGGCCAACCACCTGTCCGCCATCGCCATCCACTCCACGGCCGCACTGTCCATCGACTCCCCCGCGACGAGCCGGGAGGCCCTCGGGGTGATCCGGGAGAACAGCGTGCAGGGGCTCGCCGAGATGCGCCGGCTGATCGGGCTGCTGCGGGACGCGGGCGCCGGGCAGGAGGCGGTCGCCACGCCTTCCCTCGACGGGCTCGACGCCCTGCTGGCGCAGGCCCGTGTCAACGGCGCCGCGAGCGGGCTGGAGTTCGCGCTCCTGGACGGCCGGCCGCCCGGGGAGCCGCTGCCGGCCCCCGTGGAGCTGGCGGCGTACCGGATCGTCCAGGAATCGCTGACGAACGCCCTCAAGCACGCCGCCCCGGGCACGGTCCGGGTCCGCGTGACGCGTGCGGACGGGCTGCTGACCGTACGGGTGGAATCCCCGTACGGAGACCGGCCGGGTCCCCGCGCGCCCGGCTCGGGCGCCGGGCTGATCGGCATGCGGGAGCGGACGGAACTGCTGGGCGGGGAGTTCTCCGCGGGTCGTGCGGGATCGGTTTGGCTGGTGCGGGCGGACCTGCCCGCGGAGGAGAGGGCGGTGGCCGGATGAGCATCCGGGTGGTGGTGGCCGAGGACCAGAGCGCGGTACGGGCGGGACTGGTGCTGATCCTGCGCAGCGCGGGGGACGTGGAGGTCGTGGGCGAGGCCGCGGACGGCGAGGAGGCGGTGCGCCTGGCGCGGGAGCTGAGGCCGGACCTCGTCCTCATGGACGTGCAGATGCCGAGGCTGGACGGGGTGTCGGCGACCCGCCAGGTGGTCGCGGAGGGGCTGGCGGACGTACTCGTCCTGACCACCTTCGACCTGGACGAGTACGTGTTCGGCGCCCTGCGCGCGGGGGCGGCGGGCTTCCTGCTGAAGAACGCGGACGCGGCGGAGCTGATCGAGGCCGTACGGACGGTGGCGCGCGGGGAGGGCCTGATCGCCCCGGCGGTGACCCGGCGGCTGATCGCCGAGTTCGCGGCTCCGCGGCCCGCGAAGGTCCCGGTGGCTCCGCAGACGGCCGCGGCGGTGGCCTCGCTGACGCGGCGGGAGCGGGAGGTGCTCGGATGTCTGGGCGAGGGTCTTTCGAACGCGGAGATCGCGCTGCGGCTGGAGATGGCGGAGGCGACGGTGAAGACGCACGTCAGCAGGCTGCTGGGGAAGCTGGAGCTGCGCAGCCGGGTCCAAGCGGCCGTCCTGGCGCAGGAGTTGGGCCTCTAGAGGCATACCGGAGTGAAGGTCTGGACCTCTTGACGGTTGGTCCAGACCTTTCTACGCTCGCGGCAACTGTGGTGAGCGTGCCATGACAAGCGTGCTCACGGGCGGCGCAGGTCCCATCCCCAGTCCCGGTCGGCCCCACGACCGGGACGGACCTACGGAGGAGCACCCTTGAGCACAGCAAGCTCGGCACCCCCACCCCGCATGCGACTGCTGCGGAGGCTCGCCGCGAGCGTGGCCGCCTTCACCCTGCCCATCGCCGGACTCGTGGCCCTGGCCGGCCCCGCCGAGGCCGCCGCCTCCGCGACGGCCACGTACACGAAGGTCTCCGACTGGGGCACCGGCTTCGAGGGCAAGTGGACGGTGAAGAACACCGGCACCACCACCCTCACCAGCTGGACCGTGGAGTGGGACTACCCCTCCGGCACGACGGTCACCTCCGCCTGGGACGCCACCGTCACCAGCTCCGGAACCCACTGGACCGGCAAGAACGTCGGCTGGAACGGCACCCTCGCCCCGGGCGCCACGATCAGCTTCGGCTTCAACGGCGCCGGCTCCGGCGCCCCGAGCGGCTGCAAGATCAACGGCGGCTCCTGCGACGGCGGCTCGACCCCCACCGACAGCCCGCCCTCGGCCCCCGGCACCCCCACCGCGAGCGGGGTCACCGACACCTCGCTGACCATCGGCTGGGCCGCCGCCACCGATGACAAGGGCGTCAAGAACTACGACGTCTACCGCGGCGGCACCAAGATCGCGACCGTCACCGGTACGAGCTACTCCGACTCCGGCCTGACCAAGGGCACGACGTACACCTACGGCGTCATCGCCCGCGACACCGCCGACCAGACGGGCCCGGCCTCCGGCTCCGTCTCGGTCACCACGACCGGCGGCGGCACCACGCCCCCGGACCCGGGCGGCAAGGTCAAGCTCGGCTACTTCACCGAGTGGGGCGTCTACGGGCGCAACTACCACGTGAAGAACCTGGACACCTCCGGCTCCGCCGCGAAGATCACCCACATCAACTACGCGTTCGGCAACGTCCAGGGCGGCAAGTGCACCATCGGTGACGCCTACGCCGACTACGACAAGGCCTACACCGCCGACCAGAGCGTCGACGGCGTCGCCGACAACTGGGACCAGCCGCTGCGCGGCAACTTCAACCAGCTGCGCAAGCTCAAGGCGAAGTACCCGAACATCAAGGTGCTGTGGTCCTTCGGCGGCTGGACCTGGTCCGGCGGCTTCGGCCAGGCCGCGGCCAACCCGGCCGCGTTCGCCGACTCCTGCTACAGCCTGGTCGAGGACCCGCGCTGGGCGGACGTCTTCGACGGCATCGACATCGACTGGGAGTACCCGAACGCCTGCGGCCTGTCCTGCGACACCAGCGGCGCCGCCTCCCTGAAGAACGTCCTGTCCGCCCTGCGCACCAAGTTCGGCAGCAGCAACCTGGTGACCGCCGCGATCTCCGCCGACGGCTCCAACGGCGGCAAGCTCGACCTCGCGGACTACGCGGGCGCCTCGCAGTACGTCGACTTCTACAACGTCATGACGTACGACTTCTTCGGCGCGTGGGACGCCCAGGGCCCGACCGCCCCGCACTCCCCGCTCACCTCGTACGCCGGCATCCCGATCGCCGGCTTCAACTCCGAGGCGGCGATCACCAAGCTCAAGGGCAAGGGCATCGCGGGCTCGAAGCTCAACCTCGGCATCGGCTTCTACGGCCGCGGCTGGACCGGCGTCACGCAGGCCGCCCCCGGCGGCACCGCCACCGGCCCCGCCCCCGGCACGTACGAGCAGGGCATCGAGGACTACAAGGTCCTGAAGAACAGCTGCCCGGCCACCGGCACGGTCGCGGGCACCGCCTACGCCAAGTGCGGCAGCAACTGGTGGAGCTACGACACCCCCGCCACCATCGCGGGGAAGATGAGCTGGACCAAGCAGCAGGGGCTCAGGGGCGCCTTCTACTGGGAGTTCAGCGGGGACACCGCGAACGGCGAACTCGCCAACGCGGTCCACACCGGGCTCCAGTAGGCACCACCGCCCCCGGTGAACGACGGAGCCGGGAGACGGGGTCCGCCCCCCGTCTCCCGGCTCCGTCACGACATCAGGCCCTCAGGCCCTCAGGCCACGTTCACCCTCTGCCCGGGAGGCGCCGCCTCCAGCCAGGCCAGGAAGCCGGTCAGCGCGTCCTCGCTCATCGCGAGCTCCAGGCGGGTCCCCCGGTGGAGACAGCCGAGCACGACGGCGTCGGACAGCAGCGCCAGCTCCTCCTCGCCCTCGGGCGCGCGGCGGGCGATGACCTCGATGGAGGAGCGCTCCAGCAGGCGGCGCGGCCGCGGGGAGTACGAGAAGACGCGGAACCACTCGATGCGGTCACCGCTGTAACGGGCGACCCCGTACACCCAGCCCTTGCCGGAGATGTCGGGTTCCTCGGACACGGCCCAGCGCAGGCTGCAGTCGAACGTGCCGCCGGACCGCTGGATCAGTCTGCGGCGCAGCCCGAACACAAACAGCCCGATCACCACCAGGGCTACGACCAGGCCGCTCACAAGCAGAGCGAGGAGCATCTTCACCGACCTCCTCGCTCATCGAATACCTCAAACGAAAAACGACCTGCATCGCCTCAGCCGCGACCCGGTCTGGAAAATTCCAGACCGGACCGCGGCTGAGGTCTCAAACCTGTTCGGTACGGGGCTCAGTGCCCCGTGACCGCGCGCAGCCGGACATCGGCGCGACGCTCGGCGGCCCCATCGGCCTCCGACTTCGCGCGCTCCAGTGCCCGCTCCGCCCGCTGGACGTCAATCTCGTCAGCGAGCTCGGCGATCTCGGCCAGCAGGGACAGCTTGTTGTCCGCGAACGAGATGAAACCGCCGTGCACCGCGGCGACGACAGTGTTGCCCTCGCTGGTACGGATGGTCACCGGGCCCGATTCCAGCACACCGAGAAGCGGCTGGTGACCGGGCATGACGCCGATGTCGCCGGACGTGGTGCGGGCGACGACCAGGGTGGCCTCGCCGGACCAGACATTACGGTCCGCCGCGACCAGCTCGACGTGCAGCTCAGCAGCCAAGGTGGCTCCTCGGGTCACCACCCGGCGGGTAGGCCGGGTGTTGGGTCAAATTCTAATGGGCGTGGGGAGAGGGACGGGACACACCCGCCCCTCTCCGTCTGCAGACACTGCCGACGTGCGCCGGCGCCTGCGAACCGGAAGCGCCCCGTGAGGAGCGCGCCGGATCAGGAGACGCCCAGCTCCTTGGCGTTGGCCTTCAGGTCCTCGATGCCACCGCACAGGAAGAACGCCTGCTCGGGGAAGTGGTCGTAGTCACCATCGCAGATCGCGTTGAACGCGGTGATCGACTCGTCGAGCGGAACGTCCGAACCGTCCACGCCGGTGAACTGCTTGGCGACGTGGGTGTTCTGCGACAGGAAGCGCTCGACGCGACGGGCGCGGTGGACGACGAGCTTGTCCTCTTCGCCCAGCTCGTCGATACCGAGGATCGCGATGATGTCCTGGAGGTCCTTGTACTTCTGCAGGATCCCCTTGACGCGCATCGCCGTGGCGTAGTGGTCCGCCGCGATGTACCGCGGGTCGAGGATGCGGGACGTCGAGTCCAGCGGGTCCACGGCCGGGTAGATGCCCTTCTCGGAGATCGGACGGGAGAGAACCGTCGTCGCGTCGAGGTGGGCGAAGGTGGTGGCCGGCGCCGGGTCGGTCAGGTCGTCCGCGGGGACGTAGATCGCCTGCATCGAGGTGATCGAGTGACCGCGGGTCGAGGTGATGCGCTCCTGCAGCAGACCCATCTCGTCAGCCAGGTTCGGCTGGTAACCCACGGCGGACGGCATGCGGCCCAGAAGGGTCGACACCTCCGAACCGGCCTGGGTGTAACGGAAGATGTTGTCGATGAAGAAGAGCACGTCCTGCTTCTGCACATCGCGGAAGTACTCCGCCATGGTCAGACCGGCCAGGGCGACGCGCAGACGGGTGCCCGGGGGCTCGTCCATCTGGCCGAAGACGAGCGCCGTCTTGTCGATGACGCCGGAGTCGGCCATTTCCTCGATGAGGTCGTTGCCCTCACGGGTACGCTCACCGACGCCCGCGAAGACCGACACACCGTCGTGGTTGTTGGCGACGCGGTAGATCATTTCCTGGATCAGAACGGTCTTGCCGACACCGGCACCACCGAACAGACCGATCTTTCCACCCTTGACGTACGGGGTGAGAAGGTCGATGACCTTGACGCCGGTCTCGAACATCTCGGTCTTCGACTCGAGCTCGTCGAAGCGGGGCGCCTTGCGGTGGATCGGCCAGCGCTCGGTGACGTTGGCGTTCTCCTCCGGGTAGTTCAGCACCTCACCGAGGGTGTTGAAGACCTTGCCCTTGGTGAAGTCACCGACGGGGACGGTGATGCCCTCGCCCGTGTCGGTCACCGGGGCCTGGCGGACCAGGCCGTCGGTCGGCTGCATCGAGATGGTACGGACGAGGCCGTCACCCAGGTGCTGCGCGACCTCGAGGGTCAGGGTCTTCAGCGCGCCGTCCTCGGCCGGGTCGGCGACCTGGACCTTCAGCGCGTTGTAGATGTCGGGCATCGCGTCGACGGGGAACTCCACGTCGACGACCGGGCCGATGACCCGGGCGACGCGGCCCGAGGCGGCGGCCGTCTCAACAGAGGTCGTCATTACTTGTCACTCCCCGCGGTCGCGTCGGCCATGGCACTGGCGCCACCGACGATCTCGCTGATTTCCTGGGTGATTTCGGCCTGGCGGGCCGCGTTGGCAAGCCGGGAGAGGCTCTTGATGAGGTCTCCGGCGTTATCGGTCGCCGCCTTCATCGCGCGGCGGCGGGCGGCGTGCTCGGAAGCGGCCGACTGCAGCAGTGCGTTGTAGATGCGGCTTTCGACGTAGCGCGGCAGAAGGGCGTCGAGGACGTCCTCCGCCGACGGCTCGAAGTCGAACAGCGGAAGGATCTCGCCCTTCGTACCGCTCTCCTCCGCAGCCTCGTCGAGGCTGAGCGGCAGCATCCGGCCGTCGACCGGGTTCTGCGTCATCATCGACACGAATTCCGTGTAGACGATGTGCAGCTCGTCGACGCCACCCTCGGCCGTCTCCGTCTGGATGGCTTCGATCAGCGGCCCGGCGACGCGCTTGGCGTCGGCGTAGGCCGGGCTGTCGGTGAAGCCGGTCCACGAATCCGCGACCTTGCGCTCGCGGAAGCCGTAGTAGGCCAGACCCTTACGGCCGACGATGTAGGTGTCGACCTCCTTGCCCTCGCCGCGCAGCCGCTCGGTGAGCCGCTCCGCCTGCTTGATGGCGTTGGAGGAGTAGCCGCCGGCCAGACCGCGGTCGCTCGTGATGAGCACGATCGCGGCACGGCTCGGCTGCTCGACCTCGGTCGTCAGGGCGTGCTTGGTGTTCGAACCGGTCGCCACCGCGGTCACCGCACGGGTGAGCTCGGTCGCGTACGGCATCGACGCCGCCACCTTGCGCTGCGCCTTGACGATGCGCGAGGCGGCGATCATCTCCATCGCCTTGGTGATCTTCTTGGTCGCCGTGATGGCACGGATGCGACGCTTGTAGACCCGGAGCTGCGCTCCCATGAGTCAGGTCCCTTCCGTCGTCACTTGGAGACGTTGACGGCCGGTGCGTCCTCGCCCAGGAGCTTGCCGTCCGAGGTCTCGAACTGGCGCTTGAAGCCGGCGATGGCGTCCGCGATGGAGGACAGGGTGTCGTCCGACATCTTGCCGCCGTCCGCGATGGAGGTCAGGAGGTCCTTGCGCTCACGGCGCAGGTGCTCCAGCAGCTCCGACTCGAAGCGACGGATGTCGCCGACCGGAACGTCGTCCATCTTGCCGGTGGTGCCGGCCCAGACGGAGACGACCTGCTCCTCGACGGGCATCGGCTGGTACTGGCCCTGCTTCAGCAGCTCGACCAGGCGCTTGCCGCGCTCCAGCGAAGCCTTCGAAGCGGCGTCCAGGTCGGAACCGAAGGCGGCGAACGCCTCCAGCTCGCGGTACTGGGCGAGGTCCAGACGCAGACGGCCGGAAACCTGCTTCATGGCCTTGTGCTGGGCCGAGCCACCGACGCGGGAGACCGAGATGCCGACGTTCAGCGCCGGGCGCTGGCCCGCGTTGAACAGGTCGGACTCCAGGAAGCACTGGCCGTCGGTGATGGAGATGACGTTGGTCGGGATGAACGCCGACACGTCGTTCGCCTTGGTCTCGACGATCGGCAGACCGGTCATCGAACCGGCGCCCATGTCGTCGGAGAGCTTCGCGCAGCGCTCCAGCAGACGGGAGTGCAGGTAGAAGACGTCACCCGGGTAGGCCTCACGGCCCGGCGGGCGGCGCAGCAGCAGCGACACGGCGCGGTAGGCGTCGGCCTGCTTCGACAGGTCGTCGAAGATGATCAGGACGTGCTTGCCGGCGTACATCCAGTGCTGGCCGATGGCGGAACCGGTGTACGGCGCCAGGTACTTGAAGCCGGCCGGGTCGGACGCCGGGGCGGCGACGATCGTCGTGTACTCGAGCGCACCGGCGTCTTCCAGGGCGCCGCGAACGGACGCGATGGTCGAGCCCTTCTGGCCGATGGCGACGTAGATGCAGCGGACCTGCTTGTTCACGTCGCCCGAGCGCCAGTTGTCGCGCTGGTTGATGATCGTGTCGACGGCCAGAGCGGTCTTGCCGGTCTGACGGTCACCGATGATCAGCTGACGCTGGCCACGGCCGACGGGCACCATGGCGTCGATGGCCTTGTAGCCGGTCTGCATCGGCTCGTGCACCGACTTGCGGACCATGACGCCCGGAGCCTGAAGCTCCAGGGCGCGACGGCCTTCGGTCGCGATCTCGCCGAGACCGTCGATCGGGTTGCCGAGCGGGTCGACGACACGGCCGAGGTAGCCCTCGCCGACGCCGACGGAGAGCACCTCACCGGTGCGCTGCACCGGCTGGCCCTCCTCGATACCGCTGAACTCGCCGAGGACGACCGCACCGATCTCGCGCTCCTCGAGGTTGAGGGCGAGACCGAGGGTGCCGTCCTCGAACTTCAGCAGCTCGTTCGCCATGGCGGAGGGCAGGCCCTCCACCTTCGCGATGCCGTCGCCGGCAACGCTGACCGTTCCGACCTCCTCGCGCGAGGCCGCGTCCGGCTGGTACGACTGGACAAAGTTCTCCAGTGCGTCCCGGATCTCCTCCGGCCGGATCGTGAGCTCCGCCATCTGGGTTCCCTGCTCTCCTTGTTGGGCCTGAAGCTTCTTAGGGGTCTGGGGGCGACCCCCAGGAATCTTCTGCAAGTTCTGCACGGCCCAACCGGGCCGCTAGGAATGCTTTTGTTCTATTGCTGGCTGAGGTCAGCCGGCCATGCGGCGGGTCGCCTCTGCGAGGCGGTCCGCGATGGTGCCGTCGATGACCTCGTCGCCGACCCGCACCGTGATCCCGCCGAGGACCGCGGGGTCCACGTCGAGGTTCAGGTGCATCTGGCGGCCGTACAGCTTGGCCAGCACCGCGCCGAGACGCTGCTTCTGCACGTCGCTGAGCGGAACCGCGGTGGTCACGGTGGCGACCATGCGGTCACGGCGCTCGGCGGCGAGCTTGGAAAGGGACTCCAGTCCCGCTTCCAGGCTACGTCCACGCGGGTGCGTGACGAGACGCGCGACCAGACGCTCGGTGACGGCGTTCGCCTTGCCGCCGAGCAGGCTGCGCAGCAGCTCGCTCTTGGCGGAGGCGGTGGCGCCACGGTCGGTCAGCGCGGCACGCAGCTCGGTGCTCGAGGCGACGATCCGGCCGAAGCGGAAGATCTCGTCCTCGACGTTGTCGAGCGCGCCACCCTGCTGGGCCGCCGTGAGGTCGGCGGTGGCCGCCAGCTCCTCCAGCGAGTCCACCAGGTCGCGGGACTGCGACCAGCGCGACCGCGCCATGCCGGACAGCAGGTCGAGGGTTTCCCCGCCCACCTGGCCGGACAGCAGCCGGCCGACCAGCTCGGCCTTGGCCTCGCCGGACTGCGCCGGGTCCGTGATGACCCGACGCAGCGAGACCTCACGGTCGAGCAGCGCGGTGACGGCTGCCAGCTCGCCGGCGAGCTTCGCCGCGTCGACGGACGTGTTGTCCATCAGCGCGTCGAGACGCTCGCGCGCGGAGGCCAGCGCCTCGCGGCTCGCTCCGTTCATCGGGCCGCCTCGGCCTTCTCCTCAAGCTCGCTGAGGAAGCGGTCGATCGTGCGGCTCTGGCGGGCGGCGTCCTCGAGGGACTCGCCGACGAGCTTGCCGGCCAGGTCGGTGGCGAGCTTGCCCACGTCCTGACGCAGCGCCTGAGAGGCGGCCTTGCGGTCGGCCTCGATCTGGGCGTGGCCGGCAGCGATGATCTCCTCACGCTGCCGCTGGCCCTCTGCGCGCAGTTCTTCCTTGAGCGCAGTGCCCTGCTCCAGCGCTTCCTGGCGCAGGCGCGCGGCCTCGTGCCGGGCTTCGGCGAGCTGGGCCTTGTACTGCTCCAGCACGCTCTGGGCCTCGGTCTGAGCGGCCTCAGCCTTCTCGATACCGCCCTCGATCTGCTCGCGGCGCTCGTCCAGAACCTTGTTGATGTTCGGGAGGAGCTTCTTCGCGAGGAAACCGAAGACGATGACGAAGGCGATCAGACCGATGACGAGCTCGGGGATCGGCGGGACGAGCGGGTTTTCCGTCTCGGCCGCGAGAACCAGGAGGTTCACATCAGTGCCTTTCGTCTAATCGGACTAGTGGTTGCGGCTCGTCTTAGTAGACGAACGGCATGACCAGACCGATGAGGGCGAGCGCCTCACAGAAGGCGAAGCCGAGGATCTGGTTGGCGCGGATCAGACCGGCAGCCTCGGGCTGACGGGCGAGAGCCTGCGTGCCGTTACCGAAGATGATGCCGACGCCGACACCCGGGCCGATGGCCGCGAGACCGTAACCAACGGAGCTGAGGGAACCGGTGACGCCTTCGGCGGCAGCGAGGATCTGGGACATGCCAGTTCTTCCTTCTCTTTCACGGACCGGTGGGGGTTGGCCACCGGACGACAGGGGGTTTGGGGGAGGGCCGGACTCAGTGGTGCTCGGCGAGCGCGCCCTGGATGAAGCTGCAGGCCAGGAGCACGAAGACGTAGGCCTGGACAGCCTGGATGAAGAGCTCGAACGCCGTCATCACGATGACCATGATGAAAGAGACGCCGGCGTAGGCGATCCCGATCCCGTTCAGCAGGTACCAGCTGGCGATGGTGAACAGCAGCAGCAGGGTGTGACCGGCGAACATGTTCGCGAACAGTCGGACCGCGTGGGTGAAGGGGCGCACCAGGACGTTCGAGAAGAACTCGATCACCATGACGAGCGGAAGGACCGGGCCGAGCGACTTGTCGTAGCCGGTCAGGTTCTTGAAGCCGCCGACGAAGCCGTGACGCTTGAACGTCACCGACATCCAGATGAAGTAGACGACCAGTGCGAGTGCCGCCGGGTACGCGATGATCGCGGTCACCGGGAACTGGGCCACGGGGACGATCGACCAGACGTTCAGGACCCAGACGAAGAAGAACAGCGACACCATGAAGGGGACGTACTTCTCGCCCTCCTTCTTGCCGAGCGTCTCGTAGACGATGCCGCGGCGCACGAAGTCGTAGCCGGCCTCGGCGACCATCTGCAGCTTGCCCGGTACGACCTTGGGCTTGCGGAACGCGGCCCAGAAGAAGGCGACGATGATCACCGAGCCCAGAAGGGCCAGCAGCATCGGCTTGTTGAAGTACGCACTGGTGGTGCCGGCTTCGCCCCACAGCGGCTCGAAGAGGAACGAGTGCAGGCCCGGGCCGGGGAAGCCACATCCGTCGAAGATGTGACAGTCGGTCTCGAAAGCGAGCACCTGCGTCAGGTCAGCACTCACCGCGGGCTCCTTCAGCGTGGCGCATAGGTACGGCAACCTCGTTGTGTCGGCGCGGCGCACAGCCGCTGTTCGGCACTGGACTGGTGTTACGGGTGTGGGGGCGGCGATCAGGCATCGAGCCTCGCGATGGAACAGGCGTCAGCTCAGATGCCCGCGCCCGCAATGCCGCAGTTGGCACCGGACGATAGCAGCATCTCGAACGCGCCCTTATTCCGGCCCTACCCCTCACGACTTCGGCCCCGAATTTTCGGGCTTGTCGCCCTTCGTCGAGTCCGGTTCGACGTAGAGGATCTTGGCCTTCATATGAGCACGCGTCTGTGCGCCGATCCACACCAGGGTGGTGGCGACGAGCGTGATCGCGAAAGCCTTGGGGTTGAACAACGTCGTGTTCTTGAACACGGCGACAAAGACGAACAGCAGCAGGATCTGGGCCGTGTAGAGCATCAGCCCCATGGCCTGGAACAGGTGCGGCAGCGATTTCGCGGTGCGTTGCAGAACGACGAATCCGATGCCCATGAACAGCATCACGACCAGAGTGGCGATGACTGCGCCAAGGGCCCCCTTGCCGCCCGCCACCACGGCGCTGATGACGGCTGCGAGAGCGCCGGCGACAGCCGTGGGTACAGCGGCGTGCAGGAGGGATCGGACGTCATCTGACCGCATGGCGGTTTGCTCCGCGTGGTGGTGGGGGCACGGACTCGTACGGGAACTCGTACGGGACGAGCGTAAGCCCGGTCCGAGATCGAACCTCGGGCCGATGGGCCGTCGCACTACGGTCCTTCGGCTCTGTCGCCGGGTTTAGTGAACGGTATCACAAACTATTTGATGAGAGCTTTACCTGCGTAGTGTGCTGACTGTCACACATGAGAGCTAACCCGCCCGTGTGTGCGCGACAAGCCGCCGTTGTGTGTGGTAAAGGCGGTTCATGTCCGACATGTACCGCGGGCGTCAGCGCGCCGACTCTGCCTTACGCCGGTCGGGGAAGCGCGAACGGGGGCCTACCGCAGTCGCTCCGTTGACGCCCGAGACACCGACCCGGATCGGCCCGGCGGGCTCCGGCTCCCGGCCCGAGGCATCCAGCGCGGCCGCCTCGGCGGCGCGCTCGCGGTGCCGGTAGCGCGGCGGGACCAGACCCTCGGCCCAGCGCGGGGCGCGGGGGGTGAAGCGCGGCAGGAGCAGCAGGACGAGGCCCAGCGCGCTCAGGGCGACGATCGCGAGCACGATCCACATCGAGGCGGAGTGCACGGAATAGGCCACCGCACCGAACGCGATCAGCCCTGACCAGAAATACATGATCAGCACCGCGCGGCTGTGCGAATGCCCGAGTTCCAGCAGCCGGTGGTGCAGGTGCCCGCGGTCGGCCGCGAACGGCGACTGGCCCTTCCACGTACGGCGCACGATGGCCAGGACCAGGTCCGCCATCGGGATCGCGATGATGGTCAGCGGGAGCAGAAGCGGAATGAAGACCGGGATCATCGCGTGCACCGCGTTGCGCTCACCACCGGCGAACAGGGCCATGGTGTCCGGGTCCACCTGCCCGGTGATCGAGATGGCGGCGGCGGCCAGCACCAGGCCGATGAGCATCGATCCGGAATCGCCCATGAAGATGCGGGCCGGGTGCATGTTGTGCGGCAGGAAGCCCAGGCACATGCCCATCAGGATCGCCGCGAACAGGGTCGCGGGCGCGGCCGCCTCGATCCCGTACCCGAACCAGATCCGGTACGAGTAGAGGAAGAACGCGGCTGCGGCGATGCAGACCATGCCGGCCGCCAGGCCGTCGAGCCCGTCCACGAAGTTCACCGCGTTGATGGTGATCACGACGAGGGCCACCGTGAGCAGGTTGCCCTGCCACTGGGTCAGCGCGACCGTCCCGATGCCCGGGACGGGGATCCACAGGATGGTCAGACCCTGGATGACCATCACACCCGCGGCGATCATCTGCGCGCCGAGCTTGATCAGGGCGTCGATCTCGAACTTGTCGTCGAGCACGCCGATCAGCCAGATCAGGGCGGCTCCGGAGAGCAGCGCCCGCGGCTCGTTCGACAGCTCGAAGACTCCGTTGAGGTTGCGCAGGTGGTCCGCCACCAGAAGCCCCGCGCACAGTCCGCCGAACATGGCGATGCCGCCGAGCCGCGGAGTGGGCTCGCGGTGCACGTCGCGGGCGCGGATCTCCGGCATCGCACCGGCCGCGATCGCGAACTTCCGCACGGGCCCGGTCAGCAGGTAGGTCACCGCGACCGTGACGCAAAGCGTCAGCAGATATTCACGCACGGGCTGCCCCAGATGTATCGCCGGCCATCTCAGCCCCACACATTAGCTGCGATGTACCCCTCACCGAGGACGCGAGGGGGCACCGTCCCGGTTGCGGTACGCCCCGCTTGTCCCTCTTACTCCCCGTACGGGGCAAATCCGCGCGTCAGCTCGGACACCTCCGCGCGGGGGTTCGCGCCTGCCCCGCGCATCGCGGCGGTAAACAGCGCGGCGATCCGGGCCATCTCGGGCTCCCGCATGCCCTGGGTGGTGACGGCCGCCGTACCGAGCCGGATCCCGCGCTGGTCCCCGTACGGGAGGGCGCAGGTGTCGAGCACGATCCCGGCGGCGGCGAGCCGGCCGCGCGCGGTCGGACCGTCCACGCCGAGCGGCGCCGGGTCGGCGGTGATCAGGTGGGTGTCGGTGCCGCCCGTCGTCACCGCGAACCCGTGGGACGCGAGCTCATCGGCCAGCGCCCGCGCGTTGGCCACCACACGATGGGCGTACGTGGTGAACGCCGGCGCCGCGGCCTCGCCGAAGGCCACGGCCTTGGCGGCGATGGTGTGCATCTGGGCGCCGCCCTGGGTGAAGGGGAACACGGCCCGGTCGATGCGCTCGGCGAACTCGGATCCGCACAGGACCATCCCGCCGCGCGGGCCGCGCAGCACCTTGTGCGTCGTCGCGCAGACGACGTCGGCGTACGGGACGGGGCTGGGCGCGGCTCCGCCGGCGACGAGCCCGATCGGATGGGCGGCGTCCGCGATGAGGTACGCCCCGACCTCGTCGGCGATCTCCCGGAACACGGAGTACTCGGGGTGGCGGGGGTAGGAGATCGAGCCGCAGACGATGGCCTTGGGCCGGTGCATGCGCGCGAGGCCCTGCACCTGCTGGTAGTCGATCAGGCCGGTCTCGGCGTCGACCCCGTATCCGACGAAGTCGAACCAGCGGCCCGAGAAGTTGGCGGGAGAGCCGTGGGTGAGGTGGCCGCCGTACGGGAGCCCCATCGCGAGGACGGTGTCCCCGGGCCGCAGCAGGGCGGCGTAGGCGGCCAGCACGGCGGAGGAGCCGGAATGCGGCTGTACGTTGGCGTGCTCGACCCCGAAGAGGGCCCGGGCCCGCTCTACGGCCAGCCCCTCGGCGAGGTCGGCGTACTCGCAGCCGCCGTGGTAGCGGTGGCCCGGATAGCCCTCGGCGTACTTGTTGGCGAGCGCCGAGCCGAGGGCCGCCAGTACGGCGGGCGAGGTGAAGTTCTCGGCGGCGCTCAGCTGCAGGGTGTCGGCCTGCCGCCGCGCCTCCCCCGCGAGCACGTCGGCCATCTGCGGATCCTGCTGCCGCAGCAGGTCCGAGGGCGGGGTGATGACGCTCATGGCGCGACTCCAGTGGGCTGTCCCGAATAGCCCCACTCTAGGGCGCCCTGTCCCGCTCTGCCCGTTTCAGCGGAGGAGACCCGCGGGGGCGGGCCGCCCCGAAGCGTCAGCGCGGAGGGTTGACGCCCGTCAGGGCGGTGACCACGGGGTCCAGCGCCTGGTTGATCTCGTCGCCGATCGATCGGAAGAAGGTGATCGGCGCCCCGTACGGGTCGTACACCTCGTCCGCGTCGGGTGACGGCGCCAGCAGCCACCCGCGCAGCGCCGCGGCAGCCCGCACCAGTGCCCGGGCCCGCTCCGCGACCCCGTCGTCCAGCGGCGGCAGCGTGGCCGGATCTATCGCCCGCACCAGCCGCGTGAACTCCTTCAGCGTGAACGTCCGCAGCCCCGCCGAATGCCCCATCGAGATGACCTGCGCGCGGTGGTCCCGCGTGGCGGTCAGCACCAGGTCCGCCCGTATGACGTGCTCGTCCAGCAGTTCCCGCCCGGTGAACCCGGTCGCGTCCGCGCCGAAGTCCGCGAGCACGGCCGCCGCGTTCGCCTCCATCGGGGCGCCCTCGTGGCCCCAGGTCCCCGCGCTCTCCACGATCAGGTCGCCGGCCGGAATGCCACCCAGCCGGTGCGCCAGCGCATGCCGGGTCAGCCGCTCGGTGATCGGCGAGCGGCACACGTTGCCGGTGCTGACGTGGAGGATGCGGAACGTGTCCCCGCCGGCGCCCGCCGGGTGGGGGTCCCCCCAGCCGTGGTCGGCGCCGGAGGTGCGCCCGCTTGCTATGCCACGCCCCTCAGGGCTCACGGGGCCACCTCGAGGTCGGGTACGACCTCCCGCAGCTGCTCGGCGGTCAGCGCCCCCTCGCGCAGCAGGACGGGAACCTTCCCCGTGACGTCGACGATCGACGACGGCTGGATCCCCGGAGTCGGACCGCCGTCCAGGTACACGGACACGGAGTCGCCGAGCATCTCGCGCGCCGCGTCGCAGTCCTCGGGCGCGGGGTGCCCGGTCAGGTTCGCCGAGGACACGGCCATCGGACCGACCTCGGTCAGCAGCTCGATCGCGACGGGGTGCAGGGGCATCCGCACGGCCACGGTCCCGCGGGTCTCCCCCAGGTCCCAGGCCAGCGAGGGCTGGTGCTTGGCGACGAGCGTCAGCGCGCCCGGCCAGAAGGCGTCGACGAGCTCCCAGGCCTGCTCGGAGAAGTCCGTGACGAGCCCGTGCAGGGTGTTCGGCGAGCCGATGAGCACGGGGGTCGGCATGTTGCGGCCGCGCCCCTTGGCGGCGAGCAGGTCGCCGACCGCCTCGGCGCTGAACGCGTCCGCGCCGATCCCGTACAGGGTGTCGGTGGGCAGCACGACAAGCTCGCCGCGGCGCACGGCGGATGCGGCTTCACGCAGACCCGTCTTGCGGTCCGTCGCGTCGTTGCAGTCGTATCGCCGGGCCATCAGCGGGACTCCTCGTGCAGCAGGGGGGTGGAGGGGCGGGTCGGGGGCGTCACGGCATGGCCTTGCGGGCGGTGGCGAAGCGCGGGCGGTTGTTCAGGTCGGGGTGGTCGGCGGCGTCGGCCCAGCCGCGCTCCTCCGCGAAGATCCACGGGACCTGGCCGCCCTGGGTGTCGGCGTGCTCGATGACGACGATCCCGCCGGGCCGCAGCAGCCGGTGCGCGGTGCGCTCGATGCCGCGGATGGTGTCGAGCCCGTCCTCGCCGGAGAACAGCGCCATCTCGGGGTCGTGGTCGCGGGCCTCGGGAGCGACGTACTCCCACTCGGTGAGCGGGATGTACGGCGGGTTCGAGATCACCAGGTCGACCTGGCCGTCCAGCTCGGGCAGGGCGCGCAGGGCGTCACCCTGGTGGACGGTGACCCGCGACCCCTCGGCGTTCTTGCGGGTCCACCGCAGGGCGTCCTCGGACAGCTCCACGGCGTGCACGCGCGAGCGCGGCACCTCCTGGGCCATGGCCAGGGCGATGGCGCCGGAGCCGGTGCACAGGTCCACGATCAGCGGCTCGACCACGTCCATCGCCCGGACGGCGTGTATGGCCCAGTCCACGACCGACTCCGTCTCGGGCCGGGGCACGAAGACCCCGGGCCCGACCTGGAGCTCCAGGTACCGGAAGAAGGCGCGGCCCGTGATGTGCTGGAGCGGCTCGCGCGCCTCGCGGCGGGCGACGGCCTCCCAGTAGCGGGCGTCGAAGTCCGCGTCCTTGACGTGGTGCAGTTCCCCCCGCTTGACGCCGTGCACGAAGGCCGCGAGCTCCTCCGCGTCGAAGCGCGGTGAGGGCACGCCGGCGGCGGCCAGCCGCTGGGTGGCCTGGGCCACCTCGGCAAGCAGCAAGTTCACGCTGGTCCTCCGGGCTGCTGTCGTACGGGGGTGGTGCGGGGGGCGGGCACGGTGAAGCGGGTCGAGCGGGGGATCAGTGCGCGGACGCCAGCTTGGCGGCCGAGTCCGCGTCGACGCAGGCCTGGATCATCGGATCGAGGTCGCCGTCGAGCACCTGGTCCAAGTTGTACGCCTTGAAGCCGGTCCGGTGGTCCGAGATCCGGTTTTCCGGGAAGTTGTACGTACGGATCTTCTCGGAGCGGTCCACGGAGCGCACCTGGCTGCGGCGCACGTCGGAGGCCTCCTGCTCGGCGGCCTCCTGGGCGGCGGCCAGCAGGCGCGACCGCAGGATGCGCATGGCCTGCTCCTTGTTCTGGAGCTGGCTCTTCTCGTTCTGGCAGGAGGCGACCACGCCGGTCGGCACGTGCGTGATGCGCACGGCCGAGTCGGTGGTGTTGACGGACTGGCCGCCGGGACCCGACGAGCGGTACACGTCGATGCGGAGGTCGTTCGGGTTGATCTCGACCTCGACCTCCTCGGCCTCCGGGGTGACGAGCACGCCGGCGGCGGAGGTGTGGATGCGGCCCTGCGACTCGGTGGCCGGAACCCGCTGGACGCGGTGCACGCCGCCCTCGTACTTCAGGCGGGCCCAGACGCCCTGGCCGGGCTCGGTGGCCCCGTTGCCGCCCTTGGTGCGGACGGAGACCTGGACGTCCTTGTAACCGCCGAGCTCGGACTCGGTGGCGTCGATGATCTCGGTCTTCCAGCCCACGCGCTCGGCGTAGCGCAGGTACATGCGCAGCAGGTCGCCGGCGAACAGGGCCGACTCGTCGCCGCCTGCGCCCGCCTTGACCTCGAGGAGGACGTCCTTGTCGTCGCTGGGGTCCCGCGGGACCAGCAGCAGGCGGAGCTTCTCGGTGAGCTCCTCGCGCTGCGCGGTCAGCTCCTTCACCTCGGCCACGAAGTCGGGGTCGTCGGCCGCGAACTCCTTCGCCGTCTCGATGTCCTCGGCGGACTGCTTCCAGGCACGGAAGGTCGCGACGATCGGGGTCAGCTCCGCGTAGCGCTTGTTGAGCTTGCGCGCGTTGGCCTGATCCGAGTGGACCGAAGGGTCGGCGAGCTTCTTCTCAAGATCGGCGTGCTCGCCGACCAGTTCCTCGACCGCCTCGAACATCGGGGGCTCCTGGGGTGAAAAGTACGAAAAAGGGCTGCGGGACGACAAAGGCGCCGGTCCGGCTGCCCCCGTGTGGACAGGGTGCAGCCGGAGTCCGGCGCCGGGGGCTCGCTACTTCGAGCCGGCAGCCTTGCCGAAGCGGGCCTCGAAGCGGGCGACACGGCCACCGGTGTCGAGGATCTTCTGCTTGCCCGTGTAGAACGGGTGGCACTCGGAGCAGACCTCGGCACGGATGGTGCCCTCGGTCAGGGTGCTACGGGTGGTGAACGACGCGCCACAGGTGCAGCTGACCTGGGTCTCGACGTACTCGGGGTGAACATCGCGCTTCAAGGTGTCTCCTAGATTCGGGAGGGCGCCGGGTCGCAGGGGCCGAATTGCGCACTGCGTGAACCGGGGCCGACAGACCAGTCTGCCAGGACCGGGCTGCCTGTCAAAATTCTGAGGACGCCTCCCTCAACGAGGGGGGTCCGGCATCTATTCCGCTCCCCCACGGGAAGCGCCTGAGCAGGCATTTCGTGCGTCACTGCACGATCTGTCCCGCGGTGCCCTTGTCACCCATGGAGTTCGCGGTGGCCTCGGCGGGGACCGGCTGCTCGGCCAGCAGGGCGTCCCAGACCATCTTGGACTCCTTGGCCAGCGGGGCGACGCGGTCGGCGTCACGGGGGTCCGGGCCCACGGGCAGGGTGATCATCTTCATGTCCTGGGCGTCGATGCCCTGGAGGCTCTGCGCGAATCCCATCAGCGACTTCACGTCGCCGAGGGACTTGTCGGTGGTGAGCGCCTTGGTGCCGGTGTCGGCGAGGTCGAGCAGCCGCTTGGGGTTGTCGAAGACGCCGATGCCCTTGACCTGCTTGATCAGGGCCTTCATGAACGCCTGCTGCAGCTGTATTCGGCCGAGGTCGGAGCCGTCCCCGACGGTCTTGCGGGTCCGTACGAGGCCGAGGGCCTGCTCCCCGTTGAGCTTGTTGGGGCCGGCCGGGAGGTCGAGGTGGCTCCCGTAGTCCTTGATCGGCTTGTTGGTGGTCACCTCGACGCCGCCGAGGTTGTCGATGATCTTCTTGAACCCCGTGAAGTCGACCTCGATGTAGTGGTCCATGCGGATCCCCGACATCTTCTCGACGGTCTTGACCGCGCAGGCGGCCCCGCCGATGGTGAACGACTCGTTGAACTGGGAGCGCGAGCTGCCGCGGTCGGTCTTGCCGTTGCCCGTGGTGCAGGCCGGCCGGTTGACCATGGTGTCGCGCGGTATCGAGACGACGGTGGCCTTCTTGTGGCCCTCGTAGAGGTGGACGATCATCGCGGTGTCCGAGCGGGCCGAGCCGCCGTCGTCCGGCCCGTACTCGGAATTGGCGCCGCCGCGGGAGTCGGAGCCGAGGACGAGGATGTCCATCGAGCCGTTGTCCACGTTCTGCGGGCGGTCGGTGCCGAGCGCCTGGTCGATGTCGACCGTCTTGAGGTTCCCGTTCAGGTGGAAGTAGAACCAGCCGAGACCCGCCCCGCCCAGCAGGACCACGCCCGCGGCGCTCCACGCGGCGATGACCAGGGCCCTGCGGCGCTTCGGTGGTTTCCGTCGGCGCCGGCCCGCGGCACGCCTGCCGCCGCCCCTGCTGTCGTCGCTCATGCTCTCCTCAGTCCTGAGTACGTTCCCTCTGACACAGACGGACGAATGCCGTCCAGGGTTCCACGGCCGGAAGGCACCTCCTGCGGGGGCCCTGCGGCGGCCGGGACGGGACGAACGGCCCGTGCACCATCGGGCGCACCCCCGCCCACCTGCGGTTTCCCAGAGGGACGTACCGCGCGGCGGGAAGGTTCACGCGCGCGGCGGGTGTGTCGAAGCTCGCAATCGCGCCACCACGCAGAACCGCCCCCACCGCGGCTGCGGTGGGGGCGGTCCGGTGATGCCGTGTACGGCGACGGATCGACGGATCAGTCGTCGTTCTTGCCCGACGGGGTCGTCTTGGCGATCTGCATCAGGAACTCGGCGTTCGACTTCGTCTGCTTCATCTTGTCGAGGAGCAGCTCGATGGCCTGCTGCGAGTCGAGCGCGTGCAGCACCCGGCGCAGCTTCCAGACGATGGCGAGCTCCTCGCTGTTGAGGAGGATCTCCTCCTTGCGGGTGCCCGACGGGTCGACGTCGACGGCCGGGAAGATGCGCTTGTCGGCGAGCTTCCGGTCGAGCTTGAGCTCCATGTTGCCGGTGCCCTTGAACTCCTCGAAGATCACCTCGTCCATGCGCGAGCCGGTGTCGACCAGCGCGGTGGCCAGGATGGTCAGCGAGCCGCCGTCCTCGATGTTGCGCGCGGCACCGAAGAAGCGCTTCGGCGGGTACAGCGCGGTCGAGTCGACACCACCGGACAGGATGCGGCCGGAGGCGGGCGCCGCGAGGTTGTACGCGCGGCCCAGACGGGTGATGGAGTCCAGCAGGACGACCACGTCGTGACCCAGCTCGACGAGGCGCTTGGCGCGCTCGATGGCCAGCTCGGCGACGGTGGTGTGGTCCTCGGCCGGGCGGTCGAAGGTCGAGGAGATGACCTCGCCCTTGACCGACCGCTGCATGTCGGTGACCTCTTCCGGACGCTCGTCGACCAGGACGACCATCAGGTGGCACTCGGGGTTGTTGGTGGTGATCGCGTTGGCGATCGCCTGCATGATCATGGTCTTGCCGGTCTTCGGCGGGGCCACGATCAGGCCTCGCTGGCCCTTTCCGATCGGCGACACGAGGTCGATGATGCGGGTCGTCAGCACGCCCGGGTCGGTCTCCAGGCGGAGCCGGTCCTGCGGGTAGAGCGGGGTCAGCTTCTGGAACTCCGGGCGGCCGCGGCCGGATTCGGGCGCCATGCCGTTCACCGAGTCCAGGCGCACGAGGGCGTTGAACTTCTCGCGGCGCTCGCCGTCCTTGGGCTGGCGCACGGCACCGGTGGTGTGGTCGCCCTTGCGCAGGCCGGCCTTGCGGACCTGGGCGAGGGAGACGTACACGTCGTTCGGGCCGGGCAGGTAGCCCGAGGTCCGGATGAACGCGTAGTTGTCGAGGATGTCGAGGATGCCCGCGACGGGGATCAGGACGTCGTCGTCGGCGACCTGCGGCTCGGCCGGCGCGAACTCGTCGCGGCCGCGACGGCCACGGCGGTCGCGGTAGCGGCCGCGACGGCCGCGGCGACCGCCCTCGTCGTCGAAGTCGTCCTCGGGGCCGTTGCCCTGGGGACCCTGACGGTCCTGGCGGCCCTGCTGCTGACGGTCCTGGCGGCCGCCCTGCTGCTGGCGGTCCTGACGGTCGCCGCGGCCACCGCCCTGACCCTGGCCGGCCTGGCCGCCCTGGCCGCCGCCCTGACCCTGGCCCGCCTGGCCCTGGCCCTGGGCGCCCTGGCCCTGGTCGTCGGTCTTGGCGCCGCGGTCGCGGCGGTCGCGGCGGCCCTCGCCGCGCTCCGTACGGTCACCGCGGTCGCGGCGGTCGCGCCGGCCGCGGCCCTCGCCCTCCTGGGCGGGCGCGGAGACGGCGGTGGCGGCCTCGGCCTTGGTGTCGGCCGGAGCGGTCGCGGTGGCGGTCTCGGTCTTGGTCTCGACCTGCACGGCGGCCGGGGCCGCGGCCTCCGGGCTGCCGGAGGGGGCCGTGGCCCGACGGCGGCGGCGCTCGCCGGCCGGCGCGTCGTCGGAGGCCGGCTGGCCCGGGATCTCGATCTGCGCCTGCGCGGCGGGCTTCTCGGCGGGCGCCTCGGCGGCGACCTCGCCCGTACGGGCCTTGCTGGTGGCGCGGCGCTTCGGCTTGGCCTCGGCGGCGTCGGCGGCGGGAGCCGCGGCCTTCGGGGCACTGCTTCCCGCCTGCGCCTCCTTGATGACCTCGATCAGCTGGCTCTTGCGCATCCGCGCGGTGCCCCTGATGCCGAGGCCGGACGCGACCTGCTGGAGCTCGGCCAGGACCATGCCCTCGAGGCCGGTGCCGGAGCGGCGACGCTTGGGGGCGGCGCCCGCGGCGGGGGCACTGGTGTCGACAGTGGTGTCGGCAGCGCCCATCAGATCGGTGGTGTCGCTCACGAAGGGTCCTTCCCTGGAGCGGACGTCGGCCTGTCTGGCTCGGCGACCGGTTGTGCTGTCCGACAACGGTCCATGGCTTGATGGGTCATGGGCCGCGGCCGGGGCGGTGGTCCGCCGAAAGAGGAACGGCGGAGAGAAACGTGCATGGGTGGTTCCGGCGAGAAGCCCCCGAGCTGGAAGCGTGGGAATGTCACGCCGATTCCGGAGCGTGCTCGAAACTGCTGGAAGCGATCAAAGCAGTCGGGGAGGCTCCCGGAAGAAAGGTGGTCCCGGATGGGGACACTGAGCACCGAGCCATGGCGGCTTCGGCTGCGCACTTGAGACTAACACTACCGGATCCAACAGATATTCCCCCTCTCAATCACCGGCAATCGCGCCTGCGGCGCGGGCGGCCTGCCCTGGCCACCCGCCCCCGGCGGGTCTGCCCTACGGCCTAGCCGCCCTGGGTTCCCAGCGGCAGGACGCTCGCACCCGCGGCGTCGAGGGCGAGCCGGTTCGCCGCCCACCCCTCGCCCGCGAGCTGCGCGACCTTGTCGGCCGCGCCGTTGTCGACCAGCGCGAGGACCGTGGGGCCCGCGCCGGAGATGACCGCGGGGATGCCGTCCGCCCGCAGCCGGTTGACGAGTGCCACGCTCTCGGGCATCGCCGGGGACCGGTACTCCTGGTGGAGCCGGTCTTCGGTGGCCGGCAGCAGCAACTCGGGACGCCTGGTCAGGGCTTCGACGAGCAGGGCCGCGCGGCCGGCGTTGACGGCCGCGTCCACGTGCGGGACGTTGCGCGGCAGCAGGCCGCGCGCGGTCTCCGTCAGGACCGGCTTGGAGGGGACGAAGACCACCGGAACGATGGAATCGGCGGGCTCCATACGGATCGCCTTGGCGCTGCCGCCGTCCATCCAGGCGAGGGTGAATCCGCCGAGGAGACAGGCGGCGACGTTGTCGGGGTGGCCCTCGATCTCGGTGGCCAGTTCGAGCAGGGCCGTGTCGTCCAGCCTGGCCTCTCCGCCTATGGTCACCGCGCGGGCGGCGACGATGCCGGCGCAGATGGCGGCGGAGGAGGACCCGAGGCCGCGGCCGTGCGGGATGCGGTTGGCGCAGACGACCTCGAGGCCGCGCGGCTGCCCGCCCAGCAGGTCGAAGGCGGTGCGCATGGAGCGTACGAGCAGGTGGCTCTCGTCCCGCGGGAGGGTGTCGGCGCCCTCGCCCGCGATGTCGATGTTCAGGCCGGAGTCGGCCACCCGGACGACGACGTCGTCGTAGAGCCCCAGGGCCAGACCGAGGGCGTCGAAGCCCGGGCCGAGGTTGGCACTGCTGGCGGGGACGCGCACCCGTACGGCGGCGGCGCGGAACGCTGGACCGGCCATCGTCCGATGACACTCCTTGTGACTGTGCGAGACGAGATCTTCGCTGGCTCGCTGCGAATGTACTGGAGAACGTACGACACCCGAAGGCCCACTGGGCAGCACCACGGTCATATGCGCGGTGGCGGATGTAAGTACAGCGTATCGAAGGAAGGTTCTCTCGCGACATAGGGCGCACAGGAGGCGCACGATGCGTGTCGATTCC
Source organism: Streptomyces sp. NPDC001194 (assembly GCF_042896985.1). Classification (NCBI taxonomy): domain Bacteria; kingdom Bacillati; phylum Actinomycetota; class Actinomycetes; order Kitasatosporales; family Streptomycetaceae; genus Streptomyces; species Streptomyces sp. NPDC001194. Next base: position 25,442 of record NZ_JBIAXU010000001.1, read on the forward strand.
TTCCGTGGGATTCCGGTGGAATCCGCTGAATGGCGTTGACTTTTGTGCCGTACGACCCGAGTTGCCGGATTCCGGAAGCCTTCGGGAGGCATTCCGGAATCCGGCAACCGGGGTATTGCGGTCGAACCGAGGTCCGACCGGGTCAGACCAGGCCGAGGCGGATGGCCGCGGCCTCCGCGTCCACCGGGACGGTGACCGGCTGCGGTGCGCCGGCGACGGCCCAGTCGGGGTCCTTGAGGCCGTTTCCGGTCACGGTGCACACGATCTGCTGGCCCGGGTCGACCAGGCCCAGCTCGGCGGCCTTGAGCAGGCCCGCCACGGACGCCGCCGACGCGGGCTCGACGAAGACGCCCTCCTGCGCGGCCAACAGGCGGTACGCGGCCAGGATCTGGCGGTCCGTCACCTCGTCGATGAAGCCGCCCGACTCGTCGCGCGCGGCGAGCGCGTAGTCCCACGAGGCCGGGTTGCCGATGCGGATCGCGGTGGCGATCGTGTGCGGTTCCTTGACGATCTCGCCGCGCACGATGGGCGCGGAGCCGGAGGCCTGGAAACCCCACACGCGGGGCGTACGGGAGGCCAGGCCGTCGGCCTTGTACTCCTTGAAGCCCTTCCAGTACGCGGTGATGTTGCCGGCGTTGCCGACGGGCAGCACGTGGATGTCGGGGGCGTCGCCGAGCGCGTCGACGATCTCGAACGCGGCCGTCTTCTGGCCCTCGATGCGCACCGGGTTCACGGAATTGACCAGCGCGACCGGGTAGTTGTCGGACAGCGCGCGGGCCAGGTCCAGGCAGTCGTCGAAGTTGCCGTCCACCTGGAGGATCTTGGCGCCGTGCACGAGCGCCTGGCCCATCTTGCCGAGCGCGATCTTGCCGCGGGGCACGAGGACGGCCGAGACCATGCCGGCGCGCACCGCGTACGCGGCGGCGGAGGCCGAGGTGTTGCCCGTCGAGGCACAGATGACGGCCTTGGCGCCGTCCTCCTTGGCCTTGGTGATCGCCATGGTCATGCCGCGGTCCTTGAAGGACCCGGTGGGGTTCGCGCCTTCGACCTTGAGGTGTACCTCGCAGCCGGTGCGCTCGGAGAGCACCTGCGCGGGGACGAGGGGAGTGCCGCCCTCGCGGAGCGTCACCACGGGAGTCGTGTCCGTCACCGGCAGGCGGTCCCGGTACTCCTCGATGATGCCGCGCCACTGGTGGGTGCGATTGCTGCTCATGGGTCCTTACTCCCCTTCAACACGCATGATGCTGGCGACACCGCGCACGGTGTCCAGCTTCCGCAGTGCCTCGACGGTCCCGGAGAGGGCGGCGTCGGGCGCGCGGTGGGTGACGACGACGAGGGAGGCCTCATTGCCGACCCCGTCCGGACGTCCTTGCTGTCGTACGGTATCGATGGAAACACCGTGCTCCGCGAACGTCGTCGCCACCTGGGCGAGGACGCCCGGCTTGTCGGCCACATCGAGGCTGATGTGGTACCGCGTGACGACGTCGCCCATGGGGCTGACCGGCAGCTGGGTGTAGGCCGACTCGCCGGGCCCCGTTGCCTCGGCGAGCTTGTTGCGGCAGACGGCGACCAGGTCGCCCAGGACTGCCGACGCGGTCGGCGAACCGCCCGCGCCGGGCCCGTAGAACATGAGCCGCCCGGCGGCCTCCGCCTCGACGAAGACGGCGTTGTACGCCTCGCGGACGGAGGCGAGCGGGTGGGTCAGCGGGATCATCGCCGGGTGCACGCGGGCGGTGACGGACTCGCCGTCGGCGGCGCGCTCCAGGATCGCGAGGAGCTTGATGGTGCAGCCCATGCGCTTGGCGGAGGCGAAGTCGGCGGCGCTGACCTCGGTCATGCCCTCGCGGTAGACGTCGTCGAGGCGGACCCGGGTGTGGAAGGCGATGCCGGCCAGGATCGCGGCCTTGGCGGCGGCGTCGTAGCCCTCGACGTCGGCGGTGGGGTCGGCCTCGGCGTACCCGAGGGCGGTGGCCTCGTCGAGCGCCTCCTGGTACCCGGCGCCGGTGGAGTCCATCTTGTCGAGGATGAAGTTCGTCGTTCCGTTGACGATGCCCATGACCCGGTTGATCTTGTCTCCGGCGAGGGACTCGCGCATCGGGCGGACCAGCGGGATGGCGCCGGCGACGGCGGCCTCGTAGTACAGGTCCAGCCCGCCCGCCTCGGCCGCGGCGTGCAGCGCGGCGCCGTCCTGGGCGAGCAGCGCCTTGTTCGCCGAGACGACGGAGATGCCGTGCTCGAAGGCGGTGGTGATGAGGGTGCGGGCGGGCTCGATGCCGCCGATGACCTCGATCGCGACGTCGATGTCGCCGCGTTTGAGGAGGGCGGTCGCATCGGTGGTGACCAGGGCGGGGTCGATGCCCTCGCGCACCTTGGAGGGGCGGCGCACGGCCACGCCGGCGAGCTCGACGGGCGCGCCGATCCTCTGCGTGAGGTCGTCGGCGTGCGTCGTCATGATGCGCGCCACCTCTGAGCCGACCACTCCACAGCCCAGCAGCGCCACCTTCAGCGGACGCGTACGCATCATTCGACCTACGCCTTTCGATCTTCCATCACCACCCGGCGCGCGGGTTGCGCGCCAGGTCTCAACCAGTCTCACTCAATGGACAGGACTTTCCATCCTCGGTCCATTGAGTGAGACACCTATCGGCACCTATTTTGGGGGTATGGGGGCTTCCCCCAGAAATAACCGGATCATCCGAGGTCCAGACGCAGGAGATCTTCCTCCGTCTCGCGCCGGACGATGACCCGCGCCTGCCCGTCGCGCACGGCGACGACGGGCGGGCGGAGCGCGTGGTTGTAGTTGCTCGCCATGGAGCGGCAGTACGCCCCCGTGGCGGGTACGGCGAGGAGGTCCCCCGGGGCCAGGTCGGCCGGCAGGAAGGCGTCCTTCACCACGATGTCACCGCTCTCGCAGTGCTTGCCGACGACGCGGACGAGCATGGGCTCGGCGTCGGAGACGCGGGAGACGAGGGTGACGGCGTACTCGGCGTCGTAGAGGGCGGTGCGGATGTTGTCCGACATGCCGCCGTCGACGGAGACGTACGTGCGCAGCCCCTCGAGCGGCTTGATCGTGCCGACCTCGTAGAGGGTGAAGGCGGTGGGGCCGACGATGGCGCGACCGGGCTCCACGGAGATGCGGGGCGCGCGCAGGCCGGCGGACTCGCACTCCCGGGCGACGATCTCGTGCAGGGCCTTGGCGATCTCGTGGGGCTCGCGCGGGTCGTCGGAGGCGGTGTACGCGATGCCGAGGCCGCCGCCGAGGTCGATCTCGGGGAGCTCGACGCCGTGCTCGTCCCGTACGGCGGCCAGCAGCCGCACCACGCGCTTCGCGGAGACCTCGAAGCCGGCCATGTCGAAGATCTGCGAGCCGATGTGGGAGTGGACGCCGAGCAGCTCGAGGCTGTCGTGCCCGAGGGCGCGCCGCACGGCCTCGGCGGCGGAGCCGTCGGCGACGGCGATGCCGAACTTCTGGTCCTCGTGCGCGGTGGCGATGAACTCGTGCGTGTGCGCTTCGACGCCGACGGTCACGCGGATCTGGACGGGCTGGCGTACGCCCAGCTCACGGGCGATGTGCGCGACGCGGGCGATCTCCTGGAAGGAGTCGAGGACGATCCGGCCGACGCCGGCGGTGACGGCCCGGGTGATCTCGTCCGCGGACTTGTTGTTCCCGTGGAAGGCGATCCGATCGGCGGGCATGCCGGCGGCGAGGGCGGTGGTCAGCTCCCCGCCGGAGCAGACGTCGAGGTTGAGCCCTTCTTCCCGCAGCCACTTCACGACGGCCTTGGAGAGGAACGCCTTGCCCGCGTAGAACACGTCGGCGTCGGGTCCGAAGGCGTGCGCCCAGGCGCGGCACCGGGCCCGGAAGTCCTCTTCGTCGAGGAAGTAGGCGGGCGTCCCGAACTCCTCGGCGAGCGCGGTGACGGGCATGCCGCCCACGGTCACCACTCCGTCGCCGTCGCGCCGCACGGTGCGGGCCCAGACCTTCTCGTCGAGCGCGTTGAGGTCGGCGGGCGGCGGGGAGTAGTGGCCCTCGGGCAGGACGTCGGCGTGGCGGGGCCCGGCGGGGTGCGCGGAACGGCTCATCGGTATCTCTCTTCGCAGATCACAGGCAGTCAGGTGCGTCTATGCCGAGAAGGGCCAGGCCGCCGGCCAGCACCGTCCCGGCGGCTTCGGCAAGAGCCAGCCGGGCGCGGTGGGCGGCCGAGGGTTTCTCGTCCCCCTTGGGCAGGACGCAGTGCTGGAAATCGAGCAGTTCGTCGGCGACGCGCACGAGGAACCGGACGAGCTGCTCCGGCGCCCGCCGATGCGCGGCGGCCTCCAGTACGAGGGGGTACTCGGCGAGCAGCCGCAGCAGTTCGCGCTCGCCGGGCCCGGGCTTCTCGGCGGGCTCGGCGGGCTCGGCGCCGAAGCCGAGGCGGGCGGCGCCGCGGCCGAGGGCCTTGGCGCGGGCGTGTGCGTACCGTACGAGGAAGAACTCGCTCGACTCGTCCTGGACCAGGAGACCGGCCCCGAACTGGGGGGTCTCGCGGGCCGGAACGCCGAGCGCGGCCCAGACCGCGGCGTCCCGCCCGTAGGCGGCGGCCACGTCCCCGTCGCGGCGCGCGACGGGCGCGACGACGGACGGTGCTCCGCCGTCACCCCGTCCCTGGCTGCGCAGGATGCGTACGACGGCCTCGTGGACGGCGCGCCGGCGGAACTCGGCGGTGGGGGCCCAGCAGAAGGGCTCCGTCTCGACGGCGTCGTCCGCGTACCCGTAGCGCGGTCCGCGCGACAGCACTTCGCGGACGAGGCCGGCGGCGGCGCGGGGGGCGAGGGTGAAGTTCAGGAACCCGGCGCCCGTGATCTCGACGCGCTCGATCCCGGGCTCCGCGGCGAGGCCCTCGGCGATCACCCGGGCAACCTCTGCGGGGGGCCGCCGGGCGGCCCGGGCGACCTGGAACGCGACGGGAGTGGCGTAGTCGCCCACTCCGCCGGGCCGGGTCCGCTCGATGACGACCCGCTCGGGCACCTCCGCCGCGGCCGGCAGCTCCCCGTCCTCGACGGCACGGCGCACGGCGCGTGCGACGGTGCTGGAGAGGTCGGCGGGGGTCACGGGACCAGCCTAGGGGAGAAGCCCACCCATCCCGCGAACGGTTTCGCCATGTGAACAGGTGCCCGGCGCTACCCTCTCCCCCGCCCGGCCGGCGCACCCTTCCGCTCGCGCCGGTCCTTGCGCTCGATGAGCCGGCGTACGACCCGTACGAGCTCGGCGGGCTCGAAGGGCTTGGCGAGGAAGGCGTCCACCCCGGCGTCGATCCCGGCCTCCACCTCGTACTGCGTGCAGGCGCTCACGATGGCGAGGGGCAGGTGCCGCGTCCGCGGATCGGCGCGCAGCCGCGCGGCGGTCGCGAACCCGTCCAACCGGGGCATGACCACATCAAGGGTGATCACATCGGGGCACACGTCGCGCACGATGTCCAGGCACTCGACACCATCGTTCGCGGTCACGACCTCGAAGCCCTCCAGCTCGAGATTGACCTTGATCAGCTGCCGGATGACCTTGTTGTCGTCGACAACAAGCACCCGGCCCGAGGCGCCTGGCACAACTCGAGAGTAGGTCGCCCTAAGCCCCCGCGTCCGGGTTTTTGCCACTTCCACCCCCTCCGAGCGACCCGCGCCCCGAACCCCCGTAATCGGTTCCTGATCACCCCGCGGAAGCTGGTAGTGTTCAACCCGTCGCCGCAACGCGAACGACACGCCCCCGTAGCTCAGGGGATAGAGCAACGGCCTCCGGAGCCGTGTGCGCAGGTTCGAATCCTGCCGGGGGCACTTCGCAGGAAGTGCCCAAAGACCCCGCCATCAGCGAGTTCGCTGAGACGGGGTCTTCGCGTATGTGCAGCCATACGCCAGGCCATGCAGCCCCATGACAGCCCCTGCGGCCTATTCGCGGCCTGGACGCCTCCACAACTCCCCAGGTCAGCCTGGGAAACACGAAGGCCCCCAGGTTTCCCTAGGGGCCTCGGGCCACAACGGCCCACCTCTCACTCGTACTCGCGCAGCAGCTCCTCGATGCGCCGGTTGCCGACCTCCTGCCGGCCGTCGAGACACTTGGCGTACCGGCCGAGCAGTACCTCCACGCTGTTTCCGGCTCGTGCCGCAACCTCGGTCGGGTCGACACCGGCGTTGAGCCAGGTGGAGAGCGCGGAGTGCCTCAGGTCGTATGGGCGCCGCGCGAGCGGAGAAGCTACGGCGGCCGGCGGCAGGGCCAGGAGCCGCGCCTCCTGCCAGGCCCGGTAGTACGTGGAGGAGGACACCACTCCCCCGCCCTCGCTGAAGAAGAGTCGCCCGTCCTCAGCGGTCCCGAAGGTGTCGATGTGCTCCTGGAGGACGGAGACGAGCTGGGGCGGGATCGGCACGCGCCGTACCTCCTCGGCGGGCCGGTTCTTGAGCCCGCGGTCGTCATGGCTCAGGCCGGAATCGGTCCACTGTCTCCCCACACTCGGTCGGGACCGGTTCAGTAGTGCCTCTCCCCAGCCGCAGGCAGGGAGGGTGAGATCCGAAGAGGAGAGCCCCACTGCCTCGGCGGGCCGGAAGCCTCCGAAGTACATCCCGGCGAAGAGCCCGACCAGGCGCCGGCCGCGGGCCCGCTTGAAGCCGCCGACATAGGACACCGCGCACAGCAGTGACCGCGCCTGCTCCGGATTCGCCACGACACGGGGATCCACGTCGTTGGCCACCTTCGGCTTCTGCCAGCGAACAGCACCGAGCGGATTCTCCTGGAACTCACCGAGATCAACCGCGTAGTGCATGGAATTCACCAAGGTTCGCCGCTTCCGGTGAACGGTTTCCGCCGCGGCAGCTGTCCCATCCAGCTTGATCTTGAGGGAGTCGAGCACTGCACGCCCCACGACGGGATCCGCAAGATCTCCGAGGGGACGAGAGGCCTTGGACACCCAGTGAAGCGCGTTGGCGATCTCGTCCGGGATTTCTCGATCATCAGGCCCCGGTATGACGAATGCCCAGTTGCGCAGCGCTCGCCGGAGAACTCTCTCCTCGGGGCGACCGGGCCGGTCGTCCAACAGGGCCAGCGTGACGGAGGTCAATGATTCGTTGATCCCGTCACGGGTGTTCGGGGCGGCATGCGGCCACTTCATCGCGAGGTACTGCAACGCGAAAAAGTACCAGCTCGGGGACGCCTTGCGCTCTGCCATGGAGTCGGGAAGGCCCGAAACCGTGTCGAATTCCTCGCCGTCGCGCGTGGCGCGAAGCAGCTTCGACCTGAAACTGTCAGCGAGCGCTTTCGTCTTACGCGTCTCAGAGAAAGACAGCCCGGCAACCTTCCATCGCACCTCATAGGAGGGCCGTTTCCCGGGCTTGACCCGAATCGACCAGACCCGAACATCGGTGGACTTCACGCGGCAGCCCCTTCCCGGCTCCGAAGCCAGGCATGAAAGTCACTCCGCCAGACACGCAGCTCTCCGTTCGGCAGCGTGAATGCCTTGGGCGCCTTCCCGAGTTCACGCCACCGGTAGAAGGTCCGCCGCGAAATCCCCTTCAACTCGGATAGGACCTCCGCCGTGGTCATCAGCTCGTCCTTCACGTCACGTCTCCTTCCCAATCGAGCAGGGCTTCGCGGGCGGTTTCACGGTTGAGCTGGATGTCGCGGCGGATGTTGGCGGCGAGCCAGGACTCACCGGGTGTGTGGCCGTTGCCGGCGTAGGCCCAGTGGGCGACGACGAGGAGGGTGGCTTCCGGGTGGTCGTCGGGGTTGGGCAGGCCGAGGGAGGCGCGTTGTTGGGCGGCGCGGTAGTCGGCGCGTACTTGGCGTAAGGCGCCGAGGGTGGTCGAGTAGCGGCGGGACTTGGTGGAGAAGTGGCCGCGGAAGCCGAGCATGTGCGCCCAGGCCCGCAGGCGCCGTTCCGGGTAGGCCCTATCGAGGTCCATGCAGGCTTCCATCAGCCGCCGCGGGTGGTCGGGTACGGCGAGGAGGATCAGCGCTTCTTTGTTGCCCACGGGGTGGTCCACGGTGCCGGTCGTCTCGGCGGCTTTCGTCGCGTACTTGGCGACGTAGGAGGCGACCGCCTGCTCCGTTAGGTCTTCTCCGTTCCCGAAGGCGCCGATGGGCTGCACGTCAATCTGCTCGCCCCACTGGAACACCCAGTCGTGCTCGAAGCCGTGCTCCGGTGTGGCCGGCACGACGACGCGGACACGAGCAGCGGCGGCCCGGATGGAGTCGGTGAGCATGCCGAGGGTGGCCCACACAGGCGGTGGGCTGTCGGGCCCGTCCGGTCCGTCGAAACGGATCACGGCGTGGAAGTGGACGGCGCCGCGCTTCTGGTACTCGGCGACCTTGCCGAAGGAGACGCGGGACTGTTCGCGGGCGGCTTTCTGCGTGATCCCGGCGCGGGCGGCGATCTCGCGGCGGAGGTAGATCGTGAAGTAGCGCCACAGGTCGGAGGCGTGGTTGTTCCAGAGCACGGCGCCCGCGTAGTCGTACGTGGACGGGTCGAGCGGGGTGCCCAGTTCTTCAGCGTCTTCGGGGTGCTGGATGCCGCAGCGGCAGGGGCGGGTGCCGGGCCGGTTGTGGACGGGGCCGAAGGAGGGGGCGGTCAGGGTGGCGAAGACGCGGGGGTGATCCCGGATCGTTTCGGGGGTGCCCTTGGCGGGGTCTCCGACGAGTCCGGCGCGGATCAGGTGGTAGGTGTCGCCTGCGTAGGTCCAGGCGCAGGCGGGGCAGCGGGAGGCCCGGCGGTTGCCGCAGGCGATCCGGAGGACGCCGCCGGGTTCGGCGTCGGTCGTGTAAGCGTGGAGGACAGTCCGCGTGGCGGGGTCGAGGAGCTTGGTCCCGCCGGAGAGGCGGATGGGGGCGGCGCATCCTCCGGTGCGGCGGATCTGTTCATGGAGGCGGTCGAAGCCGGGGGCCCCGGCCACCCGGAGCAGGTCGCTCAGGGTGGCCGGGTCCAGGCCCGCCGCGGTGGCGGTGCCGGACAAGGCGCTCACTTCCCGGCGCGGACGAGGCCGGCGGAGATGGTGCGGCCGAGGCCCCGGCAGGCCGGGCAGTTGACACGGATGGTGGTCCGGGTGCCGTCCGTGGAGCGTGTGCCGGTGGTGATCGTGGCGGTGGCGAAGCCGTCGCAGTCGTGGCAGATGCGCGGCGGGGTCGAGGTGGTCTGGGGCATCATGAGGCTTCCCTTTCGGGTCCGTTGGATCTGGAGGGGTTCAGGCGCCCGGGGCGGCGGAAGTTTGGCGACCGAGGCCGTCCCGGGGGCCGCTTAGCGTGTGTTGCGCCTGCCGTGGCCCTTGGCCGCGTACATCGAGGAGTCGGCGGCGGAGAGCGCGTCGGTGAGCGTGGGCACCGGAAGGTTCGCGCGGTGGCAGTGGCCGACCGAGGCGGAGACCGGCAGGGTGCAGCCGTCGTGCGTGACGGGCTGGTCCACGGCGGCCCGGAGGGCGGGAAGGCCCGGGGTTGCGGCGGGGTCGGTGACGACTGCGGCGAATTCGTCTCCGCCGAGCCGGGCGGCGATTCCGTAGGGGCCGCACCAGCTGGACAGGCGGCGGGCGGTCGCGGTGAGGACCGCGTCTCCGGCGGCGTGGCCGTGGGTGTCGTTGACGGCCTTGAAGTCGTCCAGGTCGACCAAGAGCACGAGCGCGTTGCGGTGCTTGGCGATGAGGTGTTCGGCGCGGGTGGTCCATCCGGCGCGGGTGTGCAGGCCGGTCAGGGGGTCTCGGCGGGCGGTGGCCAGGCGGCGCAGGAGGATCCCGCCGTGGAAGGCCCAGCCCAGGGCAGGTAAGCCAGCTGCGATGACGTGCGTGTCCATCTGCCTTACCGCCCCTTCTGGAGGTCCTTGACGAGCAGGCGCAGGACCACCGCGATCACCGCGACGGAGACGCCGGTGATGGCGACCGCCAGCAGCATCGAGACAAGGACAGCGCCGACCACGAGGACCACGGCACCACCTCCGGCCGCAAGGGCGATCGCGCTGCCCGGGGTGAGCTGAACCATGGCACGGGCCGGTGCGGCCTGTGCGTGGTGGTCGCGGGACTTCAAGGAAGGCTCACGGTGCGACTCGGCCTCGGGGACAGCGACGGCGTGAGCGAGTGGAACAACGGTGCCGGTCGGGAGCGGGTTGACCGGGATGCGCGGTCGGAACATGGCTGGTCTCCCTACTTGGTGATCGGGGCGAGGAACGGGGCGAGAGAGCTGTTGGCGAGGAGGAAGCCGCTGAGGAGGATCACGGCGACGAGCCACAGCGGCGGGCGGACGAGCTTGTAGCCGAGGACGCCGACGGCGATCAGGGCGAGCCAGAGCGGTACGTCCATGACGCGGGTCTCCTTTGCGATCAGCGCGGGTTGCAGCGGTGGGTTCGGGCGGCGAGTTCGGCGGCGGCGCGGGTGAGGTAGTCGGCGGAGAAGTCGCAGCCGGGGGCGGTACAGACGGCGGTGTGCTTCGTACGGCCCCGGCCGTCCTGGTGGCTGCCGACCCGCACCGGGCCGATGCGGATGACGTTGTAGAAGCGGTTCGGGCGCATGGATCTGTCCCCTTTCGAGTCAGGCGAGTTGGAGGGCGATCGAGTCCGCCAGAGCGGCGGGAACGCCGAGGCGGGCGCGGAGGGTCGCAGCGTCGATCGGGGTGCCGGTCTGGGCATGGTGGGCATCCGCGATCTTCCGGGCGTGGTCGAGCAGCGCGGGCGGAACGGGTACAGCAGGCGCTGCGGGTGTGAGTGTGGGATCCGGTGGGATGTCCTGCGGGGCGGGCGCCGCCGGTGGCAGCTCGGGAGCCGGTTCCGGGGCGCGTTCCACGGTCAGGTCAGGCAGCGCGGGTTCCTCGGCGAGCTCTGGCTCAGGCCGTGGATCCGGGGCCGGGGCGTGGGCGAGGAGGGTGCCGCCGAGGAAGGCGAGTGCCGGCCATCCGGCGACGAGGATGCGCAGCCAGGGCGGGACGTTGTGCAGGTCGAGCAGTCCGGCGGTGGCGACGTTGGCGCCGAGTGAGGCGACGAGGGCGATAGCGAACCAGAGCCACGCGTCGCGGTTGCCCGTATCGGTACGCATCCGGCGCCAGGCGGCGACCAGCAGCAAGTCGACGCTGACCGGGTAGGCCCAGGCCTTCCAACCGTCCTGTCCGGCGGCGGCAGCGAGATCGTGAAGGTGGGCGAAGGACAGGGCACCAGCGATGACGGCCTGGACGAGCACGGCGTCAGGGCGGAGATTCCGAAACACGAGCCACCTCCTTTCTGGGGAAGTCGCTAGTTCGTGGCCGGAGTTGGCGTCGCCAGCGGTGTGGGTCCGGTGGAACCCGCCGGGGCGGGGATCACAGGCCGGTACGGGGCGAGGGTCGGGAGGTCCGGGGTCCGGTGCGCGAACTGGGCGCAGATCGCGGCGGCCTCGTCGGCGCTCATCTCGGGGGTGCGGATTCGGGACCAGCCGCCGGAGGTATCGCCTGCCACGGCGACGCCGGGACGGTCGGGCGGGATCGCGGTGACGGCCATGACCGCGTCCGGGGCGATGTCGCCCAGGCCCATGTCGGCGGTCTGCTTGTCGTTGACGCGGTGGACGACGCGGCCGGTGAGCTGGGCGCGCAGCGTGGTGGCGCCCTTGCCGAGGTCGGAGCCGAAGCGCTGGCCGCAGATCTCCAGGTAGATGCCGGCCGCGCGGGCCATCTGCCCGAGGCGGATCATCTGCATGACCATCCGGTCCCGGCGCTCTTCGTCCTTCTTGCTGGCCACGAGGAACAGCTCCGCGACCTCGTCCACCAGCACCACGACGGGAACCGGCCGAACCTCCTCGGGCAGGCCCCACAGGTCGGCGGCGCCGTAGGCGCTCAGCAGGTCGAAGCGGGTCTCCATCTCGCCCACGAGCGCGTCCAGGAGCCCGGACGCCTCCTGAGGCGTAACGGCCAGCGCCGACAGCCGGGGCGCGTAACCCTGTTGCTCGACACCGCGCTTGCAGTCGATCCCGACCAGGGCCACCCGTAGCCGGGCGAGGCCCGCGATCAGGTTGCGCTGGTACATGGACTTGCCCGACTGGTTGGCACCGAGCGTCAGCGCGTGAGGCACCTTCAGGTAATCCCGCACGAACGCGGTGCCGTCCTCCCGCAGCGCGACCGGCACGGTCATCGGGCCGGAGGGCCGCCGACGCGGCATCTTCACCCGGCGCAACACGTCGTAGCCGGTCATCCGCAGCTCGACGAAGCCCGGCCGGGTCTCGACCACGTGGACGGAGTGGACGCCCCAGGCGTGCCGCAGCCGTTCGGAGGCCGCGATCACGTCGGCGGGCTCCAGTCCGGCCGGAAGCCGCAAGGTCACCCGCATGCCGGTCGACGATCCCCGTACTCGGCGGATCTTCGGCGGTACGGGCTGCACGTCGCTGCGGCGGGCGACGTTGCGGACGAGGAACGCCCGCAGGCGGGACGGCTGGACCGTCAGCCCGCACACGTCCATGGTCGAGCGGTACGTCATCGCGAACCGCACCTGGGCCACCGGCAGCCCGAGTACGGACCAGAACACACGCGGCGCACGCACCTGGGCGTATCGAAGACCACCCGCACCGGCGGCCAGCGGGAGGCCGACCTCCCATAACGTCGACAGATCGGTCATGGTCAGACCCCGACCGTGAGGGCGACGGCGCGGAACGCAATGCCGTGCCGCATCTGACCGTTGGAGGAGTTCTCCCAGTCACGGGCCCTGAGACCGATCACCGACACCACCGTGCCCGGCGTCAGCCCCTGGGGGAGACCGGTCTCCGGAACGGTCACCTGGCAGAGGGTTCCCTCCCCATCGTCAGAGATCAGCAGGCCCACCGTGGACAGCCCGGCACCGGTCTCCCGGTCGATGGCGCGCTCACCGGTCTGCTTGCTCACGAGCTTCGGGGTCGGGGCCGTGGCCACGAACACCACGGCAGTCGACGTGTCCACCTTGAACGACGGCATCAGTACCTCCAGCGTTGTCGGAGCAGCCCGAAGAGGACTGCCGAAGCCCGCTGTCCTAGGACTGCGAGCGACTAAGGAGATAGTGCACCGCAGTCCTAGGACTGTCAACAGTCCTGGGACTGTGTTTGACTGATTCCGACGAGAGGAGTTCGAGATGGCGCCCAAGTGGCGGGAGCTGGCGGACAAGCTGGCGGAGCAGATCAGACGGGGTGACTACGCGCCGGGCCAGCAGTTGCCGCACATCAGAGACCTGGTCGACGCGGGTGAAGGCTCCAAGTCCACCGTCCATGCCGCCTACAAGGCGCTGGAAGCGGAAGGTCTGGTCACCTCCTCCCGGGGACACGGGACTGTCGTGCGAGAGCAGGTGCCACTGAAGCGACTCGGTATCGCCCGCTACGACAAGGCGAAGTGGCGCGACGGGGACGAGGTGGCTTTCATCGCGGACCGCGTGGCCTCGGGCCGGCCGTACCGCCGCAACGAGCAGACCCAGTCAGTCGACTTTGTCGAGGCGCCTCCGGAGGCGGCGGCCGCACACGGACTCCCGGCGGGCGCACAGGTCTACGCCCGTGCCCGGCTCGTGAAGGAGGGCGACCAGCCGACACACACGCTGACCAGCTACTACCGGCCCGAGCACGTGGAAGGTACGCGCCTGGTAGATCCGACCCCCGGTCCGGCCGGCCGAGGCGGCGGATTTCGCGTGCTGTACGACGCTGGCTACGAGATCGACCACATGAAGGAGCGGATCTTCGCCCGGACGCCTACTGCGGACGAGACGAGGCTTCTGCAGTTGCCGCCTGGCGAGCCGGTCGTGGAACTGCACCGGACGACCTACACGGCAGACGGCACCGTGGTCGAATACGCCATCGGGGTGCACGCCGCCTCGCGATTCGCCTGGGAGTACGACTTCAAGGTGCCGGACTCCGCGAAGGACAGGGAAGGCCAGGAGTGATCTCGACGCAGGACTGGGCGGACACGCGGCGCCTGTGGGCCTATCACCAAATGGGCCACACGCCGCGGCCGTGCTCCGTCGCGCTCGGGCTCGGCAGCCACGACCTGGGCGTAGCCGACACCGCAGTCGATCTGTACCGCACCGGCATGGCGCCCTTGCTCCTGTTCAGCGGAGCCACCAGCGCGACGACGCGAGAGCGGATGCCTCGCGGCGAAGCCGTGCACTACCGCGAGCGCGCTCTCGAACTCGGCGTCCCCAGCTCGGCCGTAATGGTGGAGCCGCGAGCCCGGAACACGGGCGAGAACATTCGCTTCTCCCGGCAGCTTCTCGCGGAGGCCGGCATCGACGTGTCCTCTGTGCTGCTGATCAGCAAGCCGTACGAAGAGCGGCGCGCGTACGCCACGGCGCGGAAGCTGTGGCCCGAGGTGGAGATCGTCAGCGCTTCCAGCCCGATGACGCTGGAGGAGTACGTCGATTCCATCGGTGACGCCCGCCTGGTGATCGACATGCTGGTCGGCGCGTTGCAGCGTCTACTGATCTACCCGGCGCAGGGCTTCATGATCAGCCAGCCGGTGCCGGACGACGTGACCGAGGCGTACGAGCGGCTGTGCCGACGAGGCTTCACGAGCCGACTCCTGCTGGACGAAGCGGGTCAGGCTCGGAGCCAGGCGCGCCGATGACGGGCCACGTCGTACACGCTTTCCACCTGCTCCGGGCTGAGCACACCGGTGAGGGGCCCGAGGGCCGACACCTCCCGTTCCTGGTAGATCCGTACGGTGTACTGCGTTGCCGCACGCTGTAAGGATGCGATGCCCACGAAGACCAGGACCGGTTCGACGGGTACATCGAAGCCGCAGTACCGCCCGAGCACCCTTCGTACATAGTCGGCCTCAGCCTTGCTCGCAACGGCGTAGGGATGCGGTGGCCCGCCGTTGACCTTGGCCATCGTGTCCCCGACCCAGACCGAAGCACCCTTGTGCGTCTTCGTGTTGATGCTGAACACACCGCCGGGGCCGATCACCAAGTGATCGATATCGCCGCCGTTGCTCTTCTCCACGCCGTGGAGGGTCCGCCAGCCGAGCGGAGATAGGCGTTTCAGCTCTCGACCTACCCGCCGCTCGCCCGCGAGCCCGGTGTACCAGCTGTCCCACTCCGAGGACTGCCCCAGCAGTTTCGTCTTCCACCGCTGTGCCGTCGTTTCGCCCTGCGCGGCCAGTAGCCGCAGGATCCCTGCTCCGGGGCGGTTCCGTGCCAGATCCTCGCTGGGAGAGAGGGGCGGGAGGGATGCCGACCGTTCCGGCCGGCGCTTTGGGGGCATGGGCTCACGCTGTGGGAGAGACGGCGCGGGTGCCGATGTCCCGACGGGAGGTGAGGGGGTGGAGCCAACTGTGAGTCCGTCCCCGAGGTGTAGGCGAAGGAGGGCTAACGCCTCATCCCGATACTTCTGGACCTTGATCGTCACGGTCAGCGTCGCGCGATCTGCCCAGGCGACAGCCGTTCCGTCCGGCAGGTTCACGTAGAGCCGGTCCCTGCCATGCCTCTTCCACGGATTCACCGTGAGATCGCTCATCAGCCCCCCATGACTGCCGTCCCCATAGGTATGCCAGCAGTTGCTGGCCTGAGCGGCAAGACCACCTGGGCGGCTGGGACCTGTTACAGGTTTCTCTACCTCATCAAGCACCCGGCTGCGCTCCGCTCCGCCGGGCGGGCTTCCCGGCTCCGCTCTGGGGCGACGCTCCTGCCTTCGGCCCGCTCCGCCCCCGCTGCGCCGACGCCCGCCCCTGCAAGACGGGATAGGCCAAAGGGCATGCGGCAGTCCCCAACGGCCACCGGTTCCATCTGTCACCGACATGCCTCCGGCGGGGGCCTCAGGCTCCGGGATGGCGGGGGCGCCGCGGGCGGGTGCCGGCCGTGGATGGCTGGGGCGGGGAACTCCCATCCCGTCTGCCATCGGCCCAGGACAAGCCGAGCAGACACGGCACCGGGCGTCCAGGTCGTTCGTCCAGTTGGGCGCTCCACCTGGACGCCCGGCACCGCGTCCGCTCCACATGCGTGTGGGCCGACGGCAGACGGGATGGGAGTTGGGGGTGTACAGGCAGGAGGACATGGCCAGGGCAGTTTTCGCCCGAAGACCTCGACTGGTTCAGCGAGGTTGTAGGCTCCCGGCCCCGACCTTGGCCGACAGCTCAGGAGGCACGTGTGGAAGCACTACACGGGGAACCGCAGTTCCTGGCAGAGCACTTGGGGTGATGGCGGTCCGGGTCAAGTAGTCGCAGGTCAGGGCACAAGTCGTCTCACCGCTCTCCTAGAGCGGTGGCCTTCTTGCGCTCACGGCAGCGTCCAGCTCGCGCAGGCCACCAGCGCGCTGCCATCCTCACCAAGGAAGAGCAGGGTGAAACGGGGTCACGCATGTGCGCACGGTCAGCGACGGCGTGCCGGTGAACGGCGGAGCCCGGGTCTCCGGATGGCTCGCGCAGCGCGAGGCGCGTCCATCGGTTTACAGCTTCCACGACCTCCCGCCAGCTCCGGCACAACACCCCTTCGCAGCCTGATCCGAGCGCTCGAACCCAGCCCCCACGCTACGCTCCTCAGCAGCGCGACCCTTGTCCGGAACTACTGGTTGCAAGTTCACATCTTCTGGCCGTCCGATGGCGCCGGCTAGTGGATGCTAGACCTACACGACCGAAACTTGAGCTCCAGCTAAAGATCAGGGAGTTGCCATGACAAGGGTCAGCAAGACAGATGACTTCGATGACCAGGACGGCGAAGAGAATGAAGTCCGCGACGTCTCCTCCGATGACGTAACCAGGGCAGTTGTTACTGACACTGACTGGACGACCGAAACCATCCTCAGCCAACTGCGCCGCGGCAACATCATGCTGAACCCTCGCTTCCAACGACGGGATGCGTGGGATAAGCCCCGAAAGAGCAAGTTCATCGAGTCTCTCATCCTCGGACTTCCGATTCCTCAAATTGTACTGGCCGAGGACAAGAAGAAACGAGGAAAGTTCATCGTTCTAGACGGAAAGCAGCGCCTCCTAGCCCTGCGACAGTTCGCCGCCGGTTCCTCATTTGCAGTTTCGGATAGCGAGGAGAACTATCAAGGACTCAAGCTTTCCGGCCTTGAAGTGCGCAAAGATTTGCGCCTCCTGACGCTAGCAAAAATGGAGGATGACAGCGATTTTGTCGATGACCTGAACGCCTTCCTTAACGAGACTGTTCGCACGGTCGTAGTGCGCCGATGGCCCAACGAAGAATTTCTAAATCTCGTCTTCCTGCGCCTCAACACGGGAAGCGTCAAACTCTCGCCGCAAGAGTTGCGGCAGGCGCTGCACCCCGGAGAGTTTACGAACTATCTGGACGATGCTGCCACTGCCAGCACTTGGCTCAAGACTGCCCTGCGGAGCGACAAGCCAGATTTCCGCATGCGAGATGTGGAGATCCTCCTTCGCTATTTCGCATTCCGATACCACCTGACGGATTACACAGGAAACCTCAAGGCTTTCCTTGACGGGACAGTAAATGACCTCAACAACAGGTGGGAATCCGAGGAAAACGAGATTCGATCGATTGGCGAGCAGTGCGATTTCGCTATTGAGAAGACATTTCAAGTCTTCGGGGAGAACTCTTTCTATCGCTGGTCAAATGGCGACTACGAAGGCAGGTTCAATCGAGCCGTCTTCGACATCATGACTTATTACTTTACCAACCCAGCGGTCGCAGAGGCGGCGGTCCAATCTGAAGGGCGAGTAGAGACTGCTTTTAAGCGCCTCTGCGAGGAAAACGCGCGGTTCGTCGAGTCAATTCAGACAACCACAAAAACGCCGCTCGCCACACAAAGGCGACTCGCGATCTGGGGGGAAGCCTTGCAGGCCGAGGTGAATCTAGATTTTCCGATCCCCCGACTCGAAGACAACCGTCTCTCACTGTGAGGGGTGGTCATGCCTTCACCACGCTTCAGTTCGCTCTCACGTCGCATCTATGAGCTTAGAAGGAATCTCCTTCCTCGAAACTTTGACCCGGTCGGTCTCTACTCAGATCGCGTGTACGAGCGGACTCGCGCGTTTCGCGTTTTGGCCCACGCAGAGTTCGAGGCGTACATCGAGGACCGCTGTCTCGACATTCTCCACCAGGCACATCTTGAATGGAAGTCTACGGGAGCAATTCGACCGTGCTTGCTCTCCTTGATGGCCCACCACGAGGCAATAGCGAAACCGAGTAGCCCGACAGGCGGGACGGTTCCGAAGCTGCTCGGAAGTATTCCCGATGAACTATCCGACCTATCGGACTCATCAAAGAAGTACCCGACTCTTGCGTCGAAAATTGAAATCGCCAAAAAGCACTACAGCACTTACGTGCGCGAAAAGAATCACGGAATCAAGGAGAGGAATCTCCTCATCCTACTCCTGCCACTGGGCGTGCTTAAACAAGAAATAGACTCTGCATGGCTTCTCGCGACGGAAGGTTGGGCCACCGAAAGGGGGAAGGTGGCGCACACTTCCGCGTCCGCAAAAATGCAGGTACAGATTGATCCCAAGGCGGAATTCAACACGGTTCTACAGGTGCTCGCCGGCTTCAAGAAGATGGACAGTATCTTGAACCAGAAGTAGATCCCTCTGACCCTTGGGGCTGCTCGTAGCCACACCTGCACTCGAACGTAAGCGCCCCACGAAACACATCCAACACAGTCGTGCGGCCTATGCGTGGACGGGCCCTCGTGATCACATCCGAGCTAGCCCTCTGACCTGGCAATACACGTGAGACGCACGCGCCCTCCGGAGCCGTGTGCGCAGGTTCGAATCCTGCCGGGGGCACTTCGCAGGAAGTGCCCAAAGACCCCGCCATCAGCGCCTTCGCTGAGACGGGGTCTTCGCGTATGCGGGGGCAACTGCCGTCCTGTGCAGCGTTCGTGGGCAGGATCTCGGCCGGTCGCCGCGGGTCGGCCCGGGAGCGGTGAGGGCACCGGACAGCCGCGGGGTCCGGCCGGGGCGCGGTGGTTGCTCTGCACGTCGAGCCCGTCTTCGGGTCAAGGCCACCGCTTCATGACCTTCGTCGGAGATTTCGGGGCCGGCCACGCCTGGATGCGGATCTTCTCCGTCGTTTCGGGGCTCTCGTCAGAGTGGATGTCGGCCCGGGCTGCCCGTGCCAAGTTGCTCCGTGACACACGCACGCGAACCGCGAGGCAGTCGGCAACGGCCTGCTCCGTCCACGCATCGCTCAGATCGCCGTCCGCATCCGCATCGGACACGTGTATCTGAAAGTAGTCGGCGAAGAGGGTGAGCTCCGTCGTTGTCGTCATGGCGGCACAGTGCCATGCGGCACCGACAGCCGAGATGCGGTACCGCTGAGGGCCTTTGAGTGGCCCGTTTGGTGGGTGCCGTGAGCTCGACAGGGGCTCGAGGGCGGTGCGAGTCGGTGTTGAGGGGGGTGTGGGAAGGTCCGGGCGCTTGTTCGCGGCGTTCAAGGAGGCGGGATGGTTACGGGGACCGGGCTTGTCGAGCGGGCCGGGGAGTTGAGGGAGTTGGCGGGGCGGCGGGCCGCCGATGCGGAGGAGCAGCGGCGGCTTGCTCCCGATGTGGTGGCGGGGGTGCTGGGGAGCGGGTTCGCCCGGCATTTCGTGCCCGTCCGGTTCGGCGGGGTCGAGGGGACCTTCGGTGAGTTCGCCGATGCCGTGGCCGTCGTCGCCGAGGGGTGTGCCGCTGCCGCCTGGTGCGCCTCCGTCGCTTCCAGTCTGGCCCGGGTGGCCGCCTGTCTGCCCGTGGAGGGGCAGGCCGACGTCTGGGGCGCGGGGGCCGATGCCTTCGTCGTCGGGTCGCTCTCGCCCGCCGGGAAGGCCGTGCCGGCGCCCGGTGGGTGGCGGGTGTCCGGGAGCTGGGCCTACATCAGCGGTGTCGACTATTCCGACTGGGTCGTCGTCTGTGCGCTCCTTGCCGACCGGGCGGGCCCGCGGTTGTTCGCCCTGCCCCGGGGGGCCTACGCCGTCAAGGACACCTGGACCGGATCCGGCATGCGGGGCACCGGGAGCAATACGGTCGTCGTCGACGACGTGTTCGTGCCCGAGTCGCGCAGCGTGGACCGGCAGCGGCTGTCCGACGGCCGCACCGTGCCGATCCAGGCCGTCAACGGGCTGTCGTGCGCGCCCGCGGCCCTCGGGGCCGCGCGCGGCGCGCTGCGGCTGTGGACCGGCGACACCGCGCGGCGGCTGGCGCGGGGCGCCGGGCGGGTGGGGGGTCCCGGGCCCGCCCTGAGTACGTACGAGGCCGTCCTGACCCGCAGCTCCGGTGAGATCGACGCCGCGGCGCTGCTGCTGGAGCGGGCCGCACGCGTCGCCGACCGGGGCGCGCGGATCACCGAGGCGGAGACCGCGCGCAACGTGCGCGACTACGCCCTGTCCACCGAGCTCCTCGTCGCCGCCGTCAACCGAATGTTCGCCACCGCCGGAACCTCCGGGCACACCGTGGAGAACCCGCTGCAGCGGGCCTGGCGGGACGTGAACTCCATCGCCACCCACATCGCCCTGAACTTCGATCCGGCCGCGGTGCTCTTCGCGTCCCGCCCGTTCGCCCTGGAGGCAGCATGACCAACGTCCCCACCCGTCACCTCGGCGAACTGGCGGTCTCCGCGCAGGGCCTGGGCTGCATGGGCATGAGCCACGGCTACGGCGCCACCGACGACGCGGAGTCGGTCACGACCCTGCACCGGGCCCTCGACCTCGGGGTGACCCTGCTGGACACCGCCGACTTCTACGGCAGCGGGCACAACGAGGAGCTGATCGGCCGGGCCGTCGCCGGGCGCCGCGACCGGGTCGTGCTGGCCACGAAGTTCGGCTTCGCGAACCGGCTGGGCGAGCCCACCCTCGTACGGGGCGACGCCGCGTACGTACGGCAGGCCTGCGAGGCCTCGCTGCGCCGCCTCGGGGTGGACCACATCGACCTCTTCTACCAGCACCGGGTCGATCCGTCGGTCCCGATCGAGGAGACCGTCGGCGCCATGGCCGAGCTGGTGCGGGCCGGGAAGGTGCGCCACCTCGGCCTGTCCGAGGCGGGCGCGCAGACCATCCGGCGGGCGCACGCGGTGCACCCGATCGCCGCGCTCCAGAGCGAGTGGTCGCTGTGGTCCCGTGACCTGGAGGCGGAGATCGTCCCGGTGTGCCGCGAGCTCGGCGTCGGGCTGGTCCCGTACGCGCCGCTCGGGCGCGGGTTCCTGACCGGCCGGTACGGCTCGGTGGACAAGCTCGCGGAGACCGACGTGCGGCGCGGGCACCCGCGCTTCGCCGACGGCAACCGCGAGCGGAACCTGGCGATCGTCGCGAAGCTGGACGAGCTCGCCGCGGCCAAGGGGGTCACCGCGGGCCAGCTCGCGCTCGCCTGGGTGCAGCACCGGGGCGGGGACGTGGTGCCGATCCCCGGCACCCGGCGCCGGCGCTACCTGGAGGAGAACCTCGCGGCCCTGGCCGTCGAGCTGTCCCCCGGGGACCTCGCGGCGATCGAGGCCGCGGCCCCGCCCGGGGAGATCGCCGGCACCCGCTACGACGCCACCGGGCTCACCTTCGTCAACGGCTGAGCCCGCGCCCCTGCGCGCCCGCGCCCCCGCGCCCCCGCGTCCCGCCCGCCCCTCCGCCCGCCTGCATACGTGCAGGCGGGCGGAGGCGTATGAGAACTTCATGTCCGGTCGTGCAGCCGTCACTGGTCGCCCGCTCGAGGCTGCTGCGATGCTGAGTCCATGGAATTCGGAGTTCTCGGACCGCTCGAAGCCCGTATGCACGGCATGTCCATCGCACCGACCGCCGGAAAGCCCCGCCAGATCCTGGCGCTGCTCGCCATCCGCGCGGGACGTGTCGTACAAGTGGAAACGCTGATGGCCGAATTGTGGGGTGATGACATTCCCCGCAGTGCGGCCACCACGCTCCAGACCTACATCCTCCAATTACGCCGGAAACTCACGCAGGCCGGCGTGCAGCAGCAATCCGGCCGGAGCGCCAAGGACGTATTGGCGACCTGTTACGGGGGCTACCGGCTCGCTCCCGAGGAATTCTCCCTCGACCTGCTGACGTTCCAGCAGCTGGTCCGCGCCGGCGGCCGCACGATGGCCGGGAACGACCCCGCGACGGCCTCCGAGCAGCTCGGCCGCGCCCTGGACCTGTGGCGCGGTCCGGCCCTCACCGACGTACCGGTCGGGGAGGTCCTCGCCACCGAGGTCATCGGCATGCAGGAGGAACGCGACTGGGCGCTGGAGATGCGCCTCGAAGCCGACCTCAGCCTCGGCCGGCACGCGGAGATCCTCGGCGAGCTGCGCATGCTCGTGAGCCGGCAGCCCCTGCACGAGACCCTGTCCGCCCAGCTGATGACCGCCCTGTACCGGGCCGGGCACCCCTGGCGTGCGCTCGACGCCTTCCAGGCACTGCGCCACGCGCTCATCGACGAGCTGGGGGTCGAGCCGTCGCCGCGGCTGCAGCGGCTGCACCAGGCCATCCTGGCCAACGACACCGGTCTGCAGGTCCCTTCCTCCACCTTGCATGCGCTCTCCGCATAGCCTGCGCCGCCCCCCCACGAGGCGTTGCGGCCGGGCCGCCGCACGAACGGCGAAGCTCCTGTCGGACACAGTGTCCGACAGGAGCTTCGCCGTTGCGGCGCTTCAGTGCTGCGCCGCCAGCCGGCGGTCCGGCTCCCACCTGCCGAACTCGCCCTGCTGGTAGAGGGCGGCCGCGCCCTGGAACGTCTCGCTCTCGTCGATCCGGCCGATGAGCAGGAGGTGGTCGCCCGCCTCCACGGTCTCCACGAGCGTGCAGCCGGCGTAGGCGACCGCGTCCTCGGTGAGTACGGGAACCCCCGCCAGCCCGCCGCGCCAGGCCACCCCGTCGAACTTGCGCCGCGCCTTCCCGGCGAAGGTCAGGGCCGTGTCCCGGCCGCGGTGGGCCACGAAGTTCATCGCGAACACCCCGGAGGAGAGGATCGAGGGCAGGGTCCTGGACCCCTTGCCCACGCACAGCAGGAGCAGGGGCGGGGCCGCCGACACGGCGGAGAACGCGTTGCAGGTGAAGCCGGCCGGTTCGCCGTCCTCGCCGCGTGCGGTGACGATCGCGACAGGGGTCGGGAACGAACCGAAGACCTTGCGGAAGGTATCCGTGTCCAGCATGAGGGCCACTCCGTCGAGTCGGTTACGGGATTTTCCCGCTGCATGCCACGCACTATCGGTCAAGTGGCTTGAAACCGCCTGGATGAGGACTCGCCCGGAACCCAAGCGTCCCTTGAGCCGCAAAGCCGCGGAGCGGCAGAGCCGCGGAGCCGCGGAGCCGCGGAGCCGCGGAGCCGCGCAATCCCCGAGCCCGCGCGGCCGTTCGATCCGCCGCCCCGCTACGCGGGCTCGTCCACGGAAGTGACCAGCCCGGCGGCCGCCAGATAGCCGACGATGTCCTCGGTCACCTGCGGTGGCAGCGGCAGGGCGGCCGAGACCGCGGTCAGCGTGGTCGGCCACGCGAGGGTCATCGCCACCCAAGCCGCCTCCTGCCGGTGCAGGACGACGCGGTGCGGTGAGCGGTCGGACTCCAGGACGCATCCGGTGCCCGACTCCGGCACGGTGAACGCGACGTGCCGGGGCAGGCATACGCGGCGCTCACCGGCCGGCCGGATCAGGACGAACGACGCCGCGGAGGACAGCGGGACCACGGACAGCAGCGGCCCCTTCAGGTCGTCGACTCCGAGGGTGCGCACCACGAGGTGCGACAGCTTGCTGAGCGCCGGGAGCGTGAAGGGGCACTGGTCCTCGGGGCCGCTCAGGGCGTTGGCCAGCAGGACCGGCCCGAGCTCCATCCTCCGCAGCACCTCGCGCACCGCCGGGCTGGGCCGGTCGAGCCGGTCCTGGCCCCAGCGGCTGGTGAGGAGGAGTACGTCGGCGCCGGCCCCCTGATCGACGATCACGTCCTCGGCCAGTGACCAGAGATGGAAGGTCTGGACACCCCCGGTCGTATACCGCATGTTCGCACCTCTCTTCCGGGCGGAGGGTTTCACGAGTATGGCCGCGCGCCCGAGCCTCACGACAGGCCGTGCGCCATACGGCCACCGTGAATTCCTCATGTCGCCCCCGAGGGCCCCTCACCCGGGCCCGTTCAGGATGTCGGGATGTGTGGACGTCCGGCGATCAGGCGCGGACGGGGTTCGGGGCCTCTCCCCCGGTCCGGCCGAAAACGGCGGTCACCAGCATCGCCGCGAGCGCGAAGGCGCCGGCCACGGCCATCGCCAGGCGCGGGCCGTTGGAGTCGATGATCAGACCGCCGATGAACGAGCCCACGCCGATGGCCCCGTTGAAGGCGGCGACGTACAGCGAGGAGGCGGCCTCGCTCTCCTCGGGGACGAGCCGCATGACCCAGGTCTGCAGGGCGACCGGGAGCGCCGCGTAGAGCACGCCCCAGCACACCAGCATCGTGATGGCGAGCGGGGCGCCGGCCCCGCCGGCGTACATCACCGTCATGACGACGGCCAGCAGGCCGGTGCAGGCGATGATGCTCGTCCGCAGGGCCCGGCCCACGACGGCGCCGGCCGCGAAGTTGCCCGCCAGTCCGGCCGCGCCGAAGACCAGGAGCAGCGCGCCGATGAGGGAGGCCCGGACGCCGGTCACCTCCTGGAGGAAGGGTGCCACGTACGTGAAGGCGAGGAAGTGGCCGCTCATGATCAGCGCGGTGACTCCGACGGCGACGCGCAGCGCGCGGTGGCGCAGTACGTGCACCAGCGCGGCGAGGCTGCCGCTGCCCTTGGCGGGGAGGGCGGGCACGAACAGCAGGCTCGCCCCCAGGACGAGGAAGCCGAGGAAGCCGGCGCACACGAAGGCCGCGTGCCAGCCGGCGGACTGGCCGACGGCGGTGCCGAGCGGGGTGCCCGCGACGGAGGCGAGGGAGATGCCGCCGAGGACCACCGAGGTCGCGCGGACGGCGTGCCGCTCGGGGACCAGGCGTACGGCGATCGACACGGCGATGGACCAGAACACCCCGTGCGCCAGCGCCACGATGAGGCGGGCGGTCAGGAGCAGCGCGTAGCCGGAGACGGCGGCCGCCATGAAGTTGCCGACGACGTAGAGGACCATCAGGGCGACGAGCAGCCACTTCCGGTCCATGCGCCCGGTGAGCGCGGTCAGGGGCGCCGCGGTCGCCGCGGCGAGCACGGCGAAGCCCGTGACGAGGAAGCCCGCCGAGCCGAGCGAGACGTTCGTGCCCTCGGCGATGGACGGGAGCAGGCCGATCGGCAGGGTCTCCGTGGTGACGAACGAGAAGACGCCGAGGGCCAGTCCGACGACGGCGAGCCAGGACCGCCAGGCCGAGCCCGGTGGAGCGGCGGCCGGCGGTGCCGGATGCTCCGCCACCGGGGGCGTCGTGCTGCTCTGACTGGTCAGGCTGGTGGACATGGCTGCTCCCGTGTAGAGGAATGTGCGCGAGGCGGGAAATGACGCCGCGTGGCGCCCGGATTTCAAAAAGGCAGAAAGTTCCGTCGATGAATTTTCCCGGGCCCGCATCTGCGGAGGAAGTGCCTCCGGCTCCTGGTGGTGGCACCAACCGGATAAGTACGCCCCGGCAATCGGGGCGCGGCTCGGGTAGCTTTTCTGGCGTCTTTCCCCGCATCCCTCATCGCTCTTCTGAAGGAGATACAACGTGTCGACGGACAGAATGCGTACACGGGTGACCCGCCTCGACACGCTGACCGGGTTACGCTTTCCCGCCGCTTTCGTGGTGTTCCTCTACCACGCGGCGCTTCTGGGCTTCCTGGGCGTCCCCTGGCTGAGCAGCGCCTCGGCCGTCACCACGTACTACGACGCCGTGGCCCACGCCGGCGCCCTCGGCGTCACGTTCTTCTTCGTGCTCAGCGGCTTCGTCCTGACCTGGTCGGCCCGGGACACCGACACCGCTCCGCGCTTCTGGCGGCGGCGCTTCCTCAAGATCGTCCCGAACTACGTCATCGTCTGGGCGCTGGCCATGCTGGTCTTCGCGGCGCCCATCACGGACATGACGATCGGCCTGCTCAACCTGTTCATGGTCCAGGTCTGGTACCCGGACTTCGCGATCAACTTCGGCGTGAACCCGGCCGGTTGGTCCCTGGGCGTCGAGGCGGTCTTCTACCTCCTCTTCCCCCTCCTGTTCCACTGGATCAAGAAGATCCCGGCCCGCCGGCTGAACCTCTGGGTCGTGGCCGTCGTCGCCGGCATCGTCGCGACGCCGCTGCTCTCCACGCTGCTGGTCCCGGCCGGGGCGATGATGCCGACAGAGCCCGACACCTCGATCAACCAGTACTTCTTCTCCTACATCCTGCCGCTGCCCCGGGTCCTGGACTTCGCCCTCGGCATCCTCGTGGCCCGTTCCGTGATGGCGGGTCGCTGGCGCGACATCGGCATGCTGTGGTCGGGCGCCCTGCTCGTCGCCGCCTTCGCCCTCGGGTACTTCACGCCGCCCATCTACGCGACCCGCGCGGTCTGCGTCGTGCCCGCCGCCCTGCTCATCGCGGCCGGTGCCATCGCGGACGACGAGGGCCGGTTCACGCTCTTCCGCAACCGCGTGATGGTCTGGCTCGGCGACATCTCGTTCGCCTTCTACCTCGTGCACTACACGGTGATGGTCGCGGTGTGGAAGCTGCTCGGCAGCCACTCGTACTCGAACGCGGCGGCCGTCGGGCTGATGGCGCTGGCCATGGGCGTCGCGATCCTGGCCTCGTGGGCCCTGTTCACCCTGGTCGAGCGGCCGGTCACACGGCGCTGGTCGAACCCGCGGAAGAAGCTCGCGGCCACCGCGCCCGCGCCGGCGGCCGCCGCCGCGCCCCTGACCCCCGCGGCCCGGGGCGCGGGCGAGCGGGTCGGCTCCGCCCCCGCCGGGTGACCGTACGCACCGAGGGAACGGGACCGCCCGCCCCCTCCGGCTCCGGCCGGAGGGGGCGGGCGGTCCTCGTGTGCGTCAGAGGCCGGCCGCGGCGCGCAGGCCCGCGGCCGTGGAGACGTGGCCGAAGAGCGCGCCGCCGGGATCCAGGGCGGCCGACTCCCCGAGCCCGCCGAGGTGGACCGGTACGAAACCGGCGTCGTGCACCAGGGTCTCGGTGAGCTGCCGGGCGCCGGGGTCGTCGGACGCGGTGCCCATGCCCCAGAAGTGCCGCTGCTTCGTGCCGCGCGACCACAGGAGCTCGTCCGGGAAGTGGCAGAAGGCGCGGGCGACGGGGCTGTCGGGCAGCAGCTCGGCGCTCCTGCTCCCCCGGGTGACGCCCGGTCCGAGCACCGAGATGAACAGCCCGTCCTGCGAGACGCCGATCGGGCTGGTCGCGTCGATCACGGTCTTTCCGGCCAGCGGGCCCGCCAGTTGTGCCAGCAGGCCGTCGACGGCCGGATGCGGGACGGAGAGCAGGACGACGTCGCTCGCCTCGACCGCTTCGGCGTACGTCGCGGCCCGCGCCGGCCAGCCCGGCGACTCCATGCGGGACGCGAGCCGGTCCGGGTCCCGGGAGCCGAACGTCACGCGGTGGCCGGCGGCCGCCCAGTGCCGGCCGAGCGGGCGCCCGATGTTGCCCGCGCCCAGGATGCCGATGTTCATGGGAACTCCTCGCTTCGGTTTCGGTGCGTACGACGTCGGCCGCCGGTCACGGTGACCGGCGGCCGACTCAGGGGTGCGGTGGTTCAGTACGCGGTGATGTCGGGCCAGACCAGGGCGGTCGAACCCCAGGTCACGCCACCGCCGAAGGCGCTCATCAGCACCCGGTCGCCCGGTGTGACCAGGCCGCCGGCGACGGCGTCGGACAGGGCCAGCGGGATGGAGGCGGCCGAGGTGTTGCCGACGCGGTCGAGGTTGACGACCGTCCGCTCCCGCTCCATGCCGAGCTGGTCGGCGACGGCGTGCAGGATCCGAACGTTCGCCTGGTGCCCCACGAACCAGTCCACGGAGTCCGCCGCCCATCCGGCGCGGTCGAGCATGGCCCGGGAGGAGGCCGCCATACGGGTCACGGCGTGCCGGAAGACCGCCTTGCCCTGCATGGCGAAGTACGCGTCGGCGGGGTCCGGTGCGGGCGCGTCGGCCGCGGCGGCGGCCGAGCGCTGCCGCGAGCCGCCGCCCGGGACGACGATCAGGTCCTTGAGCGAGCCGTCGCTGCCCAGGTCGTACCCGAGCAGCGCACCCGGCTCGGTGGGGTCACCGGCCCGCAGCACCACGGCTCCGGCGCCGTCGCCGAAGATGACCGACGTGGTGCGGTCCTCCGGGTTGAGGATCGTCGAGTACGTCTCCGCGCCGATGACCAGGACGCGCTCCGCGATGCCGGCGGCGATGGCGCCCGCGGCGGACGCGAGTCCGTAGACGAAGCCGCTGCACACCGCGGCCACGTCGTAGGCGGGCACCCCCTCCAGGCCCAGCCGGGTGGCGACTTCGGGAGCCGTCGCCGGGCACGGGTGGTCCGGAGTGGTCGTGGCGAGCACCACCAGGTCGACGTCTGCGGAGCCGGCCGACTTCAGCGCCCGCTCGCCCGCCGCCACGGCGAGGTCGCCGGTGGAGGTCCCCGGATCCGCCCAGTGCCGCTGGGTGATGCCCGTACGGGTGCGTATCCATTCGTCCGAGGTGTCCATGGTCCGGGACAGTTCCTCGTTGGTCACGACGCGGGGCGGGACGAACGTGCCGAGCCCGGCGAGGACCGCCGTCCGGCCGCGGCCCGGCGCATCGGTGGCATCAACGCCATCGGTGGCGTCGGGCGCATCGGTCGCATGAGTCAAGGGAGGCCTCCATAGTCGCCGGTGCGGGACGCCGCTGCCGGGCACGGTGGAACGGGCCGCTCTCCGCTCGGGGGCGGGCCACCCGACGATTCTGCGGCGGGGGCCGGAACCCATCCAGACCGTGCCGCCGGTGGTGGTGGGACCACCACCCTCGCCGCCTAGGGGGTGTCTTGCCGATCACGCCGGGCTCGCGGTGGTGGGCGCCGCGCCTCGCCGCGTTGTCCTCGGTCGCCGACGCTCCGCGTCGACTCCCTCGTCCGCCTTGCGATCCACGGCGCCCACCGCCGCTCCCTGATCCGGCCTGATCGACAAGACACCCCCTAGGACCAGGCCGACACCGGACCGGCGGCGCCCGGCGGGAGGTAGACCAGGAGGCGGGTGCGGGCGGCCTCGTCGAGGTCCATGGTGAAGAGCACGAAGGAGACCCGCCCCTCGTGGGGGTGGTCCACCTCCACGGTCGTCGGGGTGAACTCCTCGACCTCGTGGCGCTCCCACAGCTCGGCGAACCGCGGGTCGCTGCGCGCCAGTTCCTCCGCGATCTCCTCGTACCGCGGATCGTCGGCCCCGTACGAGGACTGCAGGCGGAAGCGGGCCGTCATCCGGCGGGCCAGCTGGGGCCGGTTCAGGTACCGCCCGCCGTGGGATCCCGTGAACAGGCTGGTCAGGAAGTTGTCGTTGCCGTCGCGGCCCAGCCGCAGCACCTCGGCGGCGGGTTCGTTGACCGCGAGGACCTCCCAGTGGAGGTCGATGACGCAGGCGGGTCCGAGCAGCTGGGTGTCGACCATCCGCTGGAAGA
Source organism: Streptomyces sp. NPDC001194 (assembly GCF_042896985.1). Lineage (NCBI taxonomy): Bacteria > Bacillati > Actinomycetota > Actinomycetes > Kitasatosporales > Streptomycetaceae > Streptomyces > Streptomyces sp. NPDC001194. The sequence goes on from NZ_JBIAXU010000001.1 coordinate 54,809, forward strand.
GGCCGGAATCGGGGAGGTCGGGTGCCGAGAGTGGAAGCGGCGGGTTGGCGTCCGCGAGCCGGTACAGGTGCACGCGTTCGTGCTCGCTGAAGCGCAGGGCCCGGCTGATCGCGTCGAGTATCCCGTCCGACACCTTGATGGGGCGGCCCTGTTCCAGCCACGCGTACCACGACGCGCTCACCCCGGCCAGGACCGCGACCTCCTCGCGGCGGAGCCCGACCCGGGCGCGCCGGGCGGCCGTCGCCAGTCCGACGTCCTCGGGGGAGAGTGCCGCCCGGCGGCTCCGCAGGAAGTGCGCCAGCTCGGTGCGCTTCTTCTTCGTACGGTCGTTGCGCCCGTCGTGGTCGGTGCGGTCGGTACGGTCGGTCCCTAACGGCATGGCGTCCATACCGCCCGAAGGTAGGTCACACCACCACGCGGTGTCAGCGGCGGGAATCACACCGTTCGGTTTTCGGCCGCCGTCTCGAGGATGTGGCCCAACTCGGCGAAGAACAGGTCCTTGTGCTCCCGGTTGAAGAAGTGGCCTCCCGGGAGGGTGCGGAAGGAGAAGCGCGCGCTCGTGTGCGCGCGCCACGCCCGCGCGTCCGCCGCGGGCACCAGCGGGTCGCTGCTGCCCAGCAGTACGTGGACCGGGCAGGGCAGCGGCCGGTGGCCGGCCTCCGCGTGCCGGTAGGTACCGCATACCCGCAGGTCCTCGCGGAGCCGTTCCACGACGGTCTTCATGCGTGCGGGGTTCTCCCGCAGCAGCCGTCCGGCTCCACCCAAGCCCAACAGCAGCTCGAGGGAGGCTCGATCCGATAGCCCTACGGTCAGGTCGGGCGCAGCCTGGACGTGCGGCGCCCGGTGGGCCCCGGCCACGAAGCAGGCGGGCGGGCGCCGTCCCGCGGCGATGTGCCGCTGGGCCACGCCGTAGGAGACCAGCGCTCCCATGCTGTGTCCGTAGAAGGCGTAGGGCTCGTCGAGGAAGGGGGTCAGCTGCCTTGTCACCTCGCGTACGAGGTCGTCCATCGTGCTGACGGCACCGGGGACGCCGGCCGCGGGCACCGACCTGGGGGGCATGGACACCGGCACCACCTCCACCCCGCGGCCGAGCCACTGCCCCCAGCCCGAGAAGGACCAGGCGCTGCCGCCCGCGTGATGGAAGCAGAACAGGCGCAGCCTGGCCGACTCGTTCTTCGCCGGGATGCTCTTCGCCGTACCCGCCGCCGTGGCAGCCGGGATGTTCGCCGCTGTGTGGAACATGCCGCCAGTGTGGCGGGCCGCCGCGGCGGGAGGGAGTGTCTGTCGAACGGGGTGGCGCCACCACCACCGGTGGGACCTGCGGGCCGGGCGCGGCGCACCGGGATTTTCTTCGGTCGGACAGAGAAATCGGACAGAAAGAGGTCGAGGAATGCAGACGACTGCATCCCCTCCGGTATCAGGACTCTTACGGCGGACGCGGCTGCGGCATTTCCTGCGGGCACGCAGGGAGCAGATCACGCCGGAGGAAGTCGGTCTGGTGTACGTGGAGCGCAGACGTACTCCGGGGCTGCGGCGCGAGGAGGTCGCGGCTCTGGCCGGGGTCGGGGTGTCCTGGTACACCTGGCTCGAACAGGGGCGGGACATCAACGTCTCCGAGGGCATCGTGAACGCGGTCAGCAATGCGCTGCGGCTCGGGGACGTGGAGCGCACTTATTTCTACCGGCTGGCCGGACACAATCCGCCGCAGCCGACGGCGGGCCGCCGGTGGGACAGCGAGTACGCGCGGATGAACGCGCTCGTCGAGGGGTGGTCGCGCAATCCCGCGTACATCACCGACCGGTACGGACGCATCGAACTGGCCAGCCGATCGGCCCGCTCGCTGTTCCGCATCGAAGCGCGCGGCGACAACTGCGTGCTGAAGTTCTTCACCGATCCGTCCACGCGCGAGAAGTACCCGGAGGCGGACGAGGTGGGGCGCGGTCTGGTCGCCCAGTTCCGGGCGCAGTCGGCCCGTTTTCCGGAGGACCGGGAATTCGGCCGGATCGCCGAGCGGCTGAGCGAGCGCAGCCCGCGCTTCGCCACGCTGTGGGACAGTCACGAGGTGGTCGGCCCGAACCAGAGCCGGCGCACGATCGCGCTGCCGCAGGCCGGGGTGCGGGTCTTCGACCGCGTGGTGATGAGCGTGCCGGAGAGCCCCGAGTCGCTGCTGACCCTGTACGTCGCCCGGCCCGGCGCGGAATCGGCCGCGCGGCCGCGCGAGTTGGCCGGCTGCCGAGCCGAGGCCGCCTGATTCCCGCGCCGGTGGTGTTCGCACCACCATGATCAGGAGACACTTCCTCCGCCCGTTCCCGGATCCCATGATGAATCCGTGGGACGCGGAGGAAATTCGATCCGCTGAATTCACCAGCTCCGATCCCGCAACGCGAAAGTCGGCGTTCCCAGTGATTCACGGAGGATTCTCATGGATGTTTCGATCGTCAGCCGGGTGATCACGGTCCTGGGCGAACTGGACGTGCAGACGGCGGATGTCACGCCGGACACCACGTTCGAGGCGATGGAGATCGATTCGCTGCTGCTGGAGGAACTGGCACTGCGGCTGCAGAAGACGTTCGGCGTCGAGATCGAGATGGGTGAACTCGTCCCCGAGCAGACCGTCGCGGAGGCGGCCGCGGTGATAGCGGCCAAGGGCGTCACCGTCGCCTGACACCGCCCTCCGGCGATTCCCCCCACCCGTTTCCCCCGGCTTTTCCCCGTTCACGCAGCACTCCATTCAACGCATTCACGCATTTCACGCATTTCACGCATTCATGCATTCATGCATCAACCGAAAGGGCACAGCCATGTCTTCCACCCTGCTCGTCCTCAATGAAGTCGCCGTGGCCCCCGGCCGGCTGGACCGGGTCCTCGCCGAATGGAACCGCCTGCACGGAAAGGAGCCGGTGGCCGGCCGCGCGCTGTACGTCAGCGTCGACGACGGCAACGTCCTGGAGATCACGCCGGTCAAGGAGCTCTCCGAGCTGGACGGTCTGAACGCGGGCTGGAAGCAGCTCTGGGAGGCCGTCTCGGACGACCTCGTCACGGACTTCCGCCGCCACCTCCTGGAGTTCGTCGAGGCCCCCAAGGACACCGCCGACCCGCTGCCGCAGACCCCGTACGTGCAGCTGCGCTACATCGAGGTGAAGCCGCGCGAGTACGCGGCGTACCGCGAGTGGCGCGAGAACACCATCTTCGACGTCGTCCGCCGCGCGGACGAGGTGAAGACGTTCCTCGCCTACCACTCGCTGATCAGCTCGCAGCCGGGCGTGATGTTCGTGTCCGGTTTCGAGGTCGAGCCGGCCGACTACCAGGCCGTCTTCACCTCGCCGGAGTACCAGGAGATCGTCCGCCAGGCCGGCGACCGCTACATCGTGGGCGGCGAGAGCGGTCTCTACACCCGCGTCTACAAGCGCGCCGATGTCTGAGAAGTACGAGCTGGCCCTCACGACCCAGGGGCCGCTGTACCCGCCGAGCGAGGTCATGGACGGCGAAGGCAACTTCGTGGTGGTGGGCATGATCAACCGGCCCGCCGCCGGCGGCGGGGCCGCCCCCGAGTGGGGCGCGGCCGTGGTCTCACCGGCCAGTCCGGTGCCCGGGTTCGGCCGCCTCGCCCCCTACACGGTGGTGCGCGAGCTGGACACCGACCCCGGCGGGGCGGACCGGGACCTCGTGCTCCACACGCTGCCGCTGCCCCTGCCGTGCAACAACTACCCCATGGTGTTCGCGCCGGAGCAGCGGCCCGACGCCGACCGGGTCCGGCGGCCGAGCCACGCCTTCCACGAGGTGCCGATCCCGGACCTGCGGGCGGAGGACGGGCCGAAGGTCGTCGAGCCGGTGACCTTCGGCCGGTGGATGGAGGCGAGCGGGACCCTGGAGGTCGCCGTGACCCCGGACGGCCGGTCCGGGACGTTCGACTTCGACTTCTCCCGCCTCGTGCCGAACAGCGTCTACACGGTGATGTCGCTGCGCGCCCGCGACCTGGATCCGGCCGGCCCCACCCGGCCGGGCCCGCTCGGGGTGCCGAACGTGTTCACCACCGACGCGGACGGCTCCGGCAGCTACCACGCCACGATGCCGGACCCGTTCCCGGACCCGGAGCTCCCCGGCGCCAACCGGATCATCAACGTCGTCGTGCTGTGGATGAGCTACCAGCGCAGCTACGGCGGCGCCATCGGGGAGTTCGGCCTCGGCGGGGACATTCACGCCCACCTCAAACTGCGCGGTCCGTCCTTCCAGGACCTGCGCACCACACGCTGAGAGGTCCCACCCATGCCCATCATCTCCGTCACCACCTGGGACGGCCAGGACGACGCCCAGTGCCGGGAGCTCATGGAGGAGCTGACCCGGACCGTACGCAAGGTCACGGGAGCACCCCTGGACAAGATCACGGTCTACGTCCAGGAGGTGCCGCGGGGCCGCTGGACCGAGGGCGGGGCCCTGGGCAGCGACCCGGAGTTCCCGGTGCTGAGCCGGCGCCTGACCGAATGACGTGACCCCCTCCACCACCCGAACAGGAAAGGTAGAAAGCCATGTCCGTGCCCCTGCCCCACGAGTCGCCCCAGGTCGCCGATGCCATGCCCGGCACGCTGTTCCTCGTGGGCGACGTGTTCGCCGAGTTCGCCCACCACGAGGGCGTGTTCACCGTCTCCCAGCTGGCCCGTCTGATCAGGAACGGGGCCTTCCCCGAGAGCGCCGGCGGCGCCGGCGGGGTCCGCGTGAGCGTGGGGCAGGGCGTCTCCCTGTTCGACGTCCAGTACGTACGCGACACCCTGGCCCGGCGCGGGCTCACCGACCGGGTCGTCATCGACGACCAGGCGCTGCACACCCGCGCCGGCCGGGAGATCGCCCACAAGCACCGTCCCGAGAACGTGCTGATCTCCGCGCCCCGTCCGGTCGGTGACGACTGGTACGAGGCGGACCTGCTGGTCGACGGCGACAACGAGGTGATGTCCGACCACCTCACCGGACAGCACATGCAGGGGATGCTGGCCACCGAGGCCGGCCGGCAGATGTTCATAGCGGTGGCCGAGCAGTTCTACCTGCCGCACGAGGCGGTCGGCAGCAGCTACTTCGTCATCGACTCCTTCGCGACCCGGTACCGCAACTTCCTCTTCCCGCTCCCCGCGGTGGTGCGGTGCCGCGTCATCGCCCACCGCACCCCGCACCGCACCCGGATGACCTTCCACTGCGAACTCTCCGTGAGCCAGGGCGGGTCGGAGACCGCGGGCATGGAGGTCCGGTTCACCGCCTTCGACACCCAGGTCTCCCACGCCAAGGAGACGCGGGCGGCGCAGCGGTCCCTCCAGGACGGGGTGGCGCTGGCCACGGCGGCGGCCGCCGCGCAGGCCCCGGCTCCTGCGCGCGCGGAGGTCCGTACGTCATGACCGACCACACGCCCGGGTACATGACCGAGTACGTCCGCGCCTTCCTGTCCGGGGCGAGCCGGCCCTACATCGTCTTCAGCGACGTCGACGAGACGCTGATCAGCGTCAAGAGCATGTTCGACTTCCTCCACTACCGGCTGGTGCGCCGGCACGGCGCGGCCGGGGAGGAGGAGTACGAGCGGATCACCGCGGTGATCGGCCGGCGGGCCGCCGACGGCGCACCCCGCTCCGAGATCAACCGCTTCTACTACAGCCACTACGCCGGCGAGTCCGTGGACACGGTCGTGCGGCTGGCGGACGACTGGTTCACCGAACGGACCTCCTCCACCCGCGGCTTCTACATCGACTCCACGCGCCGGGCCCTGCGCGACCACCGGGCCGCCGGCGCGCCCCTGGTCCTGGTCTCGGGCTCGTTCCCGCCCCTCCTGGGTCCGCTGGCGCGCGAGCTGGGCGCCGAAACGGTCCTGTGCACCCGCCCGCTGATCCGGGACGGCGTCTACACCGGCGAGGTCGGCACTCCGGTCATCGGCGAGGGCAAGCGCGCCGCGGTGCTCGCCCATCTGGCGGCGCGGCCCGCCGTCGACCCGCGCGACTGCTTCGCGTACGGGGACCACGTCTCCGACCTGCCGATGCTCGAACTCGTGGGGCACCCCGTGGCCGTGGGCGACGATCCCGAGCTGAGGGCCCGCCTGGCGGACCTCCGCCCCGAGACGGTCGCCTCGCGATGAGCGCGCGCCGGTTCCACGTACTGCTCGGTCCCGACGGGGCCGGCAAGTCCTCGGCCATGCGGCGTCTGGTGTCGATGCTGCCCGAGTGGCACCTGGTCTCGACGGACAGCGCGTTCGTCGCCCCCGAACACGCCCTGATCACGCGGCTGCGGCAGGACGTCCACGAGCACCTGCTGCCCGGGCTCGGCACCGCCTACTCCGCGGACTTCCTGGCCGGGGTGCTGCAGACGGCCGTGATCCACCTCCGCGACCAGGTGCGGGAGGCGGACCCGCGGGTGCCGGTGCTGGTGGACTCGTACTACTACAAGATCCTGGCGAAGTGCCGGATGGCAGGGGTCACGAACGGGGCGATGTACGGCTGGTGGCGCTCCTTCCCGCAGCCCGACGGGGTGGTCTTCCTCGACGTCTCCCCCGAGTCCGCCTGGCGCCGCCGGGGCGACGGCGCGCGCCTCAACTCCCTGGAGTACGACGGGGAGGACGGCAGCTGGCCGGAGTTCGAGAGCTACCAGCGGAACCTGCGCAAGCTGCTGCTCGAGGAGGTGCGGGAGCTGCCGGTCACGATGCTGGCGCAGCAGCCCGACGCCGACCGGGCGGCCGAAGCCGTACGGGAGGTGCTCACCTCGTGAACGCCGCATCCGTCTGGCACACCCCCGGCCACACCGGCCGCTACCGCGAGCGCGTGTTCGCCGCGCGCGAGCGGCTGGCGGCCGACCACGCCGACCTGCGCGGCGCGCAGCAGCGCGTCCTCACCGATCTGGTGGGCTTCAACGCCTCCACCCGGTTCGGCAGGCGGCACGGGCTGGGCCGCGTCCTGACGGTGGACGACTTCCGGGAGGCCGTCCCCGTACGCGACTACGCCGACCACGCCGACCTCATCGAGCGGACGGCCGCCGGGGAGCGCAACCTCCTGTCGGCCGACGCGCCCGCCGTCTACTTCACCAGCAGCGGCAGCACCGGAGCGCACAAGAAGGTGCCGGTCACCCCGCGCTTCATGCGGACGACCTTCATGCCGTTCTACTTCGCCGCCTGGGCCCCGCTGATCGAGCACTTCCCCGAGGTCCTGGACCGGCCCGACGCCGTCCTCAACCTCAAGCACGACCCGCTCGCCGCCCCGCCCACAACCGGCGACGGCCGGCCCCACGTGGGCGCCAGCCAGGTGGACTTCGGGGCCCGGTTCGGCGAACCCCTCTCGGCCGAGCCCGGCACGGGCGCACCGTGGGCGACGCTCCCGGTGCCGACCGAGCCCGGTGACCACCTGGAGCGGGCGTACCTGCGGCTGCGGCTGGCGGTGCAGAGCGATCTGCGCGCGCTGATCGGCATCAACCCGGCGATGGTCGCCGCCGTCCCGTACCAGCTGAACCTGTGGTGGCCGCGGATCGTGAAGGAGGTCCGGGACGGCACCCTCGGCGGTCTGCCGCACCGGGCGCCGGACCCCGGGCGGGCCGCCGAACTCGAACACCTCGCGGAGTACTTCGGCACCGTGCGGCCCTCGCACGTGTGGCCCCGGCTGCGGGCGGTCTTCTGCTGGACGACCGGCGTGGCCTCGCTCTACCTGCCGGCCCTCCGGGAGGAGTTCGGCTCCGGGGTCACGGTGCTGCCGGCCCCGGTGGCCGCCTCGGAGGGGCCGGTCGGCGTGGCGCTGGACCGGCACGCGTCGGCGGGCAGCCTCGTCGCGTCGGCCTCGGTGTACGAGTTCGTGCCCGCCGAACAGGACCTCGCCCCGGACTGCGCCACCCTGCTGCCGCACGAGCTCGAGGCCGGCCGGGACTACCACGTGATCTTCAGCCACGTCGGCGGGCTGTACCGGTACGCCGTCGGTGACGTGGTCCGGGTCGTGGACACGGCCGGCGGGGTCCCGCGGCTGGAGTACGCGGGCCGGGGCGTCCGGTCCGACGCGGCGGGTGAGCGGCTGCGGGACGCGGAGGTGGTCCGGGCCCTGCACACGGCCCTGGACTCGGGCGGACTCGCGCTGCGCAACGTGTCGTGCCGGGTCGAACCGGCGGGTCCGGCGGGTCCGGCGGAGCCCGCGGGCCCGGCAGGGCCCGGCACCGCGCGCTACGTGTTCGCGATCGCCCCGCGCACCCCCTGGCACACGCCCGAGACCGTCCGCTTCACCGCCGCCCTGGACCGCTGCCTGGCGGAGCAGTCCGCCGGCTACGCACGGGCCCGGACGGCCGGCCGGCTGGCCGCCCCCGCCGTACGCCTGCTGGACGCCGGGGCGTTCGACCGCGACTGGCACGAGGCGGTCGGCACGGGCATCCGACCGACCCAGGTCAAGGACCGCCTCTTCCGGCAGGACGACGCCCTCTGGGAGCGCCTGACCCGGGCCCCGCTCGCCTGATCCCCGCCCGTACCCCGCCCCGCGTCGGCCGTCCGGCACACCCCCGTACAAGGAGCCACCATGCCCGTGCTCAACCCCGTCGAACGGACCGCCCTGCTCACCGCCGCGCTGCGCGCCGCCGAGACGCTCCGCGAGGACCGGCTGTACGAGGACCCGTACGCCGCCGGACTGGTCGGCGAGGCCGGCCCGGAACTGCTCGCCGAGATCCGGGCGGCGACGTTCCCGCCCGACCGGCCGCGCACGCTGCCCAGCACCCCGGACTACAACGCCATCCGCACCCGCTTCTTCGACGACCTGCTCCAGGAGGCGGCCCAGGATCCGGGGACCACCCAGCTCGTGCTGGCCCCGGCCGGCATGGACTCGCGCGCCTACCGGCTCCCGTGGCCGGGGCACATCCGCTACTTCGAGGTCGACCGCCCGGCGGTGCTCGACTTCAAGGCCGGGCGCCTGCGGGGAGCGGAGCCGCGGGTCGACCACCGCACGGTCGCCGTCGACCTCACGGCCGACGACTGGGAGGAGCGCCTCATCGCCTCCGGCTACGACCCCGCCGTTCCCTCGGCGTGGCTGCTGGAGGGGCTCCTCTACTACGTCCCCGAGGCCGACGCGCGCCGCATGCTGGAGCGGGTCGCCGCGATCTGCGCGCCCGGCAGCCGGATCGCCGCCGACATCGTCAACCGGGCCGCCCTGACCCTGCCCCACATGCGCGGTCTGCTGGACGTGTTCGCGGGCTGGGGATGCCCGTGGGTGTTCGGCACCGACGAGCCGGAGGCCCTGTTCGAGCGGTACGGGTTCGACGTACGGGCCGTCCAGCCGGGCGAGGCCGGCGCCGACTTCGGGCGGTGGCCCGACCCGGTGCCGCCGCGCGCGGTGGCCGACGTACGGCGGGTGTTCTTCGTGCACGGCAGGCGTCGCTGACCATGACGAGCACCGTGATCGCGGGCGGCGGCACCGCCGGCCTCGCCCTGGCCCTGGCGCTCGGCGCGCGCGGCCACCGGGTGCGGGTGCTGGAGCGCAGCGAACCCCCGCCGGACGGGCCGGTCGTCAAGAGCGCCGAGCTGTGGGAGCGGCCCTCGCTGCCCCAGGCCGGCCACGACCACATCCTGAACGCGCTCGGCGTGCGCATGCTGCGCTCCCACGCCCCGGCCGTGCTCGACGCGTTGCTGGCGGAGGGGGCCCGGCTCGCCGACCTCACCGCCGCCGCGCCGCCGGGGCCCGCGGAGCCGGGGGACGAGGAGCTCGTCACCCTGCTCGTCCGCCGCTGCGTCCTGGACCTCGTACTGCACCGGGCCGCCCGGGCCCTGCCCCGCGTGAGCATCGACCACCGCACCACGGTCGCGGGAGTGCTGACGGCCCCGTCCGGGCCGACGACGCGGCGCGTGACCGGCGTCGTCACGGACGGGGGCGAGCGCATCCCCGCCGACCTCGTGGTGGACGCGTCCGGCCGCCGGTCGGCGTCCCGGTCCTGGCTGGCCGCGGCGGGCTTCCCGGCGGCGGGCGATCTGACCGGCCCCAGCCGGCTGCACGCCTTCGGCCGCTTCTACCGGCTGCGCGACCCCGCCGGCCCACCGCCGGGCCCGCTCAACCGGGCCAACGCGGCCGGCGGCATCTGGGACCACTACTCCGCCGTCCTGCACCCGGCGGACAACGGGGTCTTCGCCGTCACCTTCGGCGCGCTGCCCGGCGACCGCGCGATGGCGGCCCTGCGCTCGCCCGCCGCCTTCACCGCCGCCTGCCGCCTCTCGCCGTACCTGGCCGACTGGGTCGGCGAGGACGCGGCGCGGCCGCTCGGACCGGTCCGGGCCATCGCGATGCCGCCGAACATCCTGCGCGGCGCCGGGCCCGGCCGCCAGCGTCCGGTCGCCGGGCTGCTGCGGGCCGGGGACGCCGCCTGCGTCACCGATCCGATGTTCGGCCGCGGCCTGTCCCTCGCCCTCGCGCACGCCTTCCGGCTCGCGGAGCTGATCGGGGAAGACCCGGTGGCGGACGAATGGCTGGGCCTGGCGGCCGCGGACCTCGCCGACCGCGTGCTGCGCCCCTGGTACGAGCTGGGGGTGCACGACTCCCGGCTGCGTGCCGGACGGTGGCGGGCGGCGGCCGGAGCGCCCCCGGTCACCGAGCCGGACCCGCCCGTACCGCCCGTGCCCGGGCCGCTGTGGAACACCGCGCTCGCGGCCGCGGCCGGCGACCGCACCGTATGGCGGGGCATGACCCGGATCGGGACGAGCCTCGCCGCCCCCGCCGAGGTCTTCGCCGACCCGGAGTTCCTGGCCCGCGTACGGGCGGCTGCGCCGGGCGCCCCGGCGCCCGCCGGCCCGCGGCCACCGACGTACGCCGGACTCCGCCGCACCATCGCCGCCCACGCCCCGGACCAGGAGGAAGGATGAACGTGCCGCCCCGCAAGAACGTCCTGCTGGCACCGGTCACCGTCACTCCCACCAAACCGCTGACCCCCAGCCACCTCAAGGGCCTGCTGTGGACCGACGTGATGTTCCGGGCCACCGCCCCGCTCGCCGCGGTGACGTACCGCTACAGCCACACCACCTACCACGTCACCGAACAGACCGTCGGCTTCTGGGAGTACCTCGACCGCACCCACGGGGAGACCGACTACGCGCAGCTCTCCGAGGAGGAGATCGGGGAGCTGTACGTCCGCCACCGCGCCGAGGAGCGGCGGCAGAGCGCCGAGGTCCTGCGGCCCTACCGGGACGCCGTCGAGCACGGCGGCTGGGTGCACCCGGCGAGCGAGCGGATGCTGCGGCTGTGGGCCGGGCACTACGAGCGGCTGGGGATGTACGACCCCGGCCTGCGCGAGCACCAGCCGCCGGGCCTCGGGCTGGAGGAGATGGTGGAGCGGCTCGGCGCCGTGGGCCTGGTCCTCGACCAGCGGCACTGCGGGGGCCCGGTCTACCTGGACCTCACCCGCCACGGAATGCCGCTGCGCCGGATCGTCACCGCTGACGGCCGCCCCAACTACCTGGCCTGCGCCCTGCGCGAGCTGCTGCCGCTGGTGCCCTGGTACGACGAGGTCGTCCTGCTGTACGACCGCGAGCTCGACGCGGACTACCGGCTGCTGCACCGCGTGCTGACCAGCCTGGGGCCGCCGGTGCGCCGGGTGCCCATCGGCCGGGTGCCCATCGAGGGCAAGATCACCTCGGCCCGGCACGGCGGCTGGCGCGACCACACGGCGGGCGCGCTGCTGCGGGCCGCCGACGCGGCGGACGGCGCCGCCGGAGACGGCGGCGACGACGCGCTCCGGCTCGGCATGCGCCTGTACTTCATCGCGACCCTCGGGCCCGGACAGCAGCAGTCCTTCCGCCACGACCTGCTGCGCCACTGCCTGACCGTGGCGGCCCGGCTGCTGCGGCGCTCGGGTTCCACGGCCGGCGCGGGCGATCTGGCCGGCGCGCTGGAGCCGCACCGGCGGGGCCACGCGTACGTCGACCCCTACCGGCTGGCCTGCTCGCTCCTCGGCAAGGGCCGCCCCGCCCCCGATCCCTCCCTGCTGTCGGCGGTGTTCCTGTGACCCCCTTCCCGCTGTCCTCCGCGGCCCTGCTCAAATCGGCCGCGGACCGTGTCCGCTCCGCCCGGCCCGAGCTGGCCGACGGGCTCGACCTGTCCAGTACCCGGGCCCTGCGCGCCGTACGGGCCGGGCTCCACGGCACCCGTGACGCCCCGGCCGACGAGGTGCTCGCCGTCGTCGTCGTCCGCCGGCTCGACCTGCCCCGGTGGGTGCGCGAGACCTGCGCCTTCGCCCTCGCGCTGGCTCCGGGGGAACGGGAGGCGTGGCGGCGCTCGTTCACCCGCACCGTCTACCTGGCCGGCAGCCCGGCCAACCTCCGCGAGCGGTTCGCCTTCGCCCACGTCGCCGGAGACGACTCGGTGGCCTGGGCCGGGCCCGCGCCCGGCGCGGAGACGGCCACGCTGCGCCGGCTGCTCAAGGCCTTCGAGGCCGCGGACGAGCTGACCGCGCAGCGGACGGCCACCGTGACCGTGCCCGGCCGTCCGGGCGCCCGTCCCCCGGCCCACCGCGAGCTGTACATCGCCACCGCCAGGGTGTCGGTCACCGCGGCGCTCGTGCACGTCAACCACCTGCTCGCCGAGGCCGTCCTGGACGGTCTGATCGGGCCCGCGGACCGCCTGACGCTGCGGTTCGTACCGCGCCTGACCGGCCTGGGCGCGCAGCTCGCCATGTTGCGCGTCGACGCCGATGTCCACCGCCCGGACGAGCTCCAGGCGTATGCCGCACTGACCACGGAGGTCTGAAATGCCCACCCCCGCCCCTGCCCCCGCCTCCACCGCCACCGCGCTCCGCACCGTCCGCCTGGGAGTCCACGGCTCGACGCACCTGGCCTCCCGCCTGGTCGCGGCCGCCGGCCGTGCGCCGGAGTCGGTGGAGTACGTCCCGTACGAGGTCACCGAGCCGTTCGGCCCGCTGCGGGCCGGCGAAGCGGACATCATGATCGTCAAGTACGACCCGCTGGAGCCGGACCTCGCCCTGAGCAGGCCGGTCGGCTTCGACGGGCGGGCGGTCCTCGTCGGATCCCACCACCCGTTGGCCGGGCGGGCCTCGGTGTCGGTCGAAGAGGTCGCGGAGTACGGGGGTTTCCGGTGTCCCGGGGAGTTTCCGGCGCACGTCTGGGACCTGGTGGTGCCGCCGCGGACCCCGCTGGGCCGGCCGATCCGCCGCGTCCACGCCATGACCACGCTGACCGCGATGACGGAGCTGCTCAGGAGCACGTACGCGATCCACCTCTCCTTCCGGTCCCTGGACGCGGTGGTCCCGCCGGACATCAGGGTGGTTCCGGTGCACGACCTGCCGCCTTCACCGGTGGCGTTCGCCTGGCTGCGGGGCACCGAACCGGCCGCGCACGTACGGCGTTTCGTCGCCGACGCGGAGCGGGCGGCGCTGCGATGAGCCTCCCCCTGGTCCTCCTCCACGCCCTGCCCCTCGACTCCTCCCTGTGGGACGGGACGGCCCGGGTCCTGCGCGCCGGCGGCCGGCGGGTCCTCACCCCCGACCTGTGCGGTTTCGGCGCCGCGCCGCTGCCGCACGGCTCGCCGCCCTCGCTCGACCCGGTGGCCGACAGCCTGGCCCGGGAGCTCGACCGGCAGGGCATCGGCGAACTCGCCCTCGCCGGCTGCTCCATGGGCGGCTACGTGGCGATGGCCTTCCTGCGCCGCCATCCGGACCGCGTCCGTGCGCTGGCGCTGCTGGCGGCCAGGGGTACGGCCGACTCCGACGAGGCGGCCGGCCGGCGCCTGCGCTTCGCCGACGCGGTCCTCGACGACTCGGCGCGCGCCGGGCTCGTCGCCGCGACCACCCCGTCGCTGCTGGGCGCCACCACGAGGGCCCGGCGCCCGCACCTGACGGCGCGGGTGACCGGGCTGGCGCTGGCGGCGCGGCCGCGGTCGGTCGCCTGGGCGCAGCGGGCCATCGCCGCCCGTACGGACTCCATGGCCGCCCTGCGGACGGCGGACGTCCCCGCGGTGGTCGTGATCGGCGCCGAGGACGAGCTCGTCTCCCTGGACGAGGCCTGCCGGACGGCAAAGGCGCTGCCGCGCGGCCGGCTCGTCGTCCTTCCCGGGGTCGGCCACCTCGCTCCGCTGGAGGCACCGGAGGCGACGGCGGAGATCCTCGCGGGCCTGCTCGCCCCGGCGCGGACCACCGGTGCACAGGCCCTCATACGGGCGGAAGCGCAGGCGGCGGCATGCTGACGGCGGGCCATGCGGCATGGGGTTACGCGACGTCCACCGGACTTCCGTTCACCCACGAGGACATCGTGGACCCGCACTTCGAGGCCTGCGCCGCCCACTACCGGGACGCCCTGGACGGGGTCGGCATCCGGCCCGGGTGGCACGTGCTGGACGCGGGCTGCGGCAGCGGTGCGTTCCTGCCCCGGCTCTGCGAGCTCGTCGGCCCGGCGGGCCGCATCTCGGCCCTCGACCTGGCTCCGGAGAACGTCGCGCGCGCCGCCGGGCGGCTGCGGGACCACCCGGCCGCCGCGCCGCTGGTGGCACGGCAGGGCAGCGTCCTCGACCTGCCGTACGCGGACGGCATGTTCGACGCCGTCTGGTGCGCGAACACCACGCAGTACCTGGACGACGCGGAGCTGGCGCGCGCGCTGGCGGAGCTGCGCCGGGTCACCAGGCCCGGCGGGCTCGTCGCGGTCAAGGACGTGGACGGCTCGCTGAGCACGGTCCGCCCGGCGGACCCGTTCCTGATCACCGACTTCCTCCGGGCGTCCGCCGCTTCCCCCGGCTACGCCCGCCAGCTGCTCCGGGGCCGTGACCTGTACCGCCGGCTGCGCGCGGCCGGCCTGACGGACGTGACGCAGCGCACGATCCTCATGGAATTCCACGCTCCGCTGGCCCCGGCGGCCCTCCGGTTCTACGCGAACGCGTGCGCGCGCTTCGCCCGGCAGGCGGCGGACGAGGGCATCGCGGGGAACTGGGCCCCCTTCCTCGACCCCGAGGATCCGGCCGGCCCGCTGCGCGACCCCGACGGATACATCAGCGAGGGGAACGTCATCGCGATCGGCAGGGTGCCGTTCGCACCGATGGATGGAGAGGACACACCATGAACGACGCACGCGGCACCGCCGGGATGACCCGTCGCGCCACGCTCACCGGGGGCGCCCTCGTCGGGATCGGTCTCGCCGAGGGCCTGCTGAACCCGGCGTCGGCCGCGGCCACCTCCGCCGACGACTCCCGCTACGAGCGCGGGCTGGCCGTCCTGCACGAGACCTCGGGCGAGCGCGGGGCGGGCGTGATCGAGTCCCTGCGGGACATCGCCCCGGACCTCGGGCGCTACGTCGTCGAGTTCGCGTACGGCGACGTCTACGCCCGGCCGGGGCTCGACCTGCGCGAGCGGGAGCTGTCGACGGTCGCCGCGCTCGCCGCCCAGGGGGACACCGCCCCGCAGCTGGAGTTCCACATCGACGCGGCGCTGCACGTCGGCGTGCGACCGCAGGAGGTCGTCGAGGCCCTGATCCACATCGTTCCGTTCATGGGCTTCCCCCGGGCGCTGAACGCGGTCGGCGTCGCCAGGACGGTCTTCGCCGACCGGGGCGTCGCCTTCGAGCCACCGGTCATGAACGACGCCCGCGACCGCTACGTGCGCGGGGCCGAGAAGCTGGTGGAGATCGACGGGCACCACGGCCTCGAGGTCGTCGAGTCACTGCGGGACATCGCCCCGGACCTCGGCCGGTTCATCGTCGAGTTCACCTTCGGCGACGTCTACCACCGCCCGTGGCTCTCGCCGAGGCGGCGCCAGCTCGTCACCGTCGCCGCCCTGACGGCCTTCGGCGACACGGCCCCCCAGCTGCGGGTGCACATCGGCGCCGCCCTGAACGTCGGGCTGAGCCCGGCGCAGATCGTGGAGGCGCTGATCCACGTGGTGCCGTACGCCGGGTTCCCGCGGGTGCTGAACGCCATCGGGGCGGCCCGGGAGGTGTTCGAGAAGCGGAATGCAGCGGTGCGCTGAGGCGACGGAGGGTCACGACGGCAGGAGGGCTGATCCGTGGGAACGGACATCACGGCGGACATCACGGCGGACTTCGGGGCGGGCTTCGGGTCGGACATCGCGGCCGACTTCGCGGCCGACTTCGGGGCGGGCATCGGGTCCGGCATCGCGGCCGACTTCGGGGCGCTCGGAGAGGAGTTCACCCGCAATCCCCACCCGGTGTACGCCGCGCTCCGCGCCCGGGGCCCGGTGCACCGCGTCCGCGTACCGGAGGGCGCCGAGGCCTGGCTCGTGGTCGGCCACGAGGCCTGCCGCTCCGCGCTCACCGAGCCCTCCCTGTCCAAGTCCTGGCGGGACGCCTCGCCCGGGCTGCCGCTGGCACGGCTCTCCGCCGGCGAGAACCTGCTGAGCGTGAACCCGCCCGACCACACGCGGCTGCGCAGGCTGGTGGTGAAGGAGTTCACCCCGCGCCGCGTCGAGGCGCTCGCCCCGAGGGTGCGGGCCCTGACCGGCGAGCTCCTCGACGCCATGCTGGCCCGGCCGGCCGGCGCGGCCGACCTGGTCGAGGCCCTCGCCTTCCCGCTGGCCATGGGCATCATCTGCGAACTGCTGGGGGTACCCTCCCTGGACCGCGCCGCCTTCCGCGACTGGGCCGAGCAGGCCCTGAGCAGCCCGGACCGGAGCGTCCGGACCGCGGCCACGGAGGCGATGACCCGGTATCTCGTCGCCATGGCGGACGAGATGCGCGAGCGGCCCCGGGAGGACCTGATGAGCGCTCTGATCCGCGCCACCGACGAGGACGGCGGCCGGCTCTCCCCCGACGAACTCATCGGCATGGCCTGGCTGCTGCTGGTCACCGGCTTCGAGACCACCGTCCAGCTGATCTCCGGCGGTGTCCTCGCGCTGCTCCGGCACCCCGACCAGCTCGCCGCGCTGCGCGCCGACCCCTCGCTCGCCGACGGCGCCGTGGAGGAGATGCTGCGGTACGAGGGGCCGGTCGAGACCACCACGTACCGGTTCACCACCGGGCCCGTGGAGATCGCCGGGACCGCGGTTCCCGGAGGCGGCGAACTGGTGCTGGTCTCGCTCGCCGGCGCCGGCCGGGACCCCGCGCGCTTCCCCGACCCGGACCGCTTCGACATCCGCCGGTCCGCGGGCGGGCACATGGCCTTCGGCCACGGCATCCACTACTGTCTGGGAGCCCCGCTGGCCCGCCTGCAGGCGCGTACGGCGCTCACCGCGCTCCTGGCGCGCTGTCCGGCCCTGTCCCTGGACGCCGACCCCCGTGACCTCGCCTGGCGCACCGGGCTCCTCATCCGCGGCCCCCGGAGGCTGCCCGTCCGCTGGCGGAGCTGAACGCCCGGCCGTGCCGGCGGCAGCGCACCATGTGAAAACTTCACCTTGCGCTGGTGACCGGGGCACTGTCCCGCGATCACCGGATCCTCGCAGAATCGTCAGTGAACGGACCGACCCGCGCCACGACGACGCAGAGGGAACTCCACCGCCATGACCAGCCTTTCGGCCAACGCCCGTATCAGCCCCGGCACCGGATCCGTACCGATGCCCGCCCGCCCCTCGAAGCCGGGCCTGGTGATCGAGAACCTCGACGCCCTGCCGGACACCGCGTACGCCCTGTTCACCGTATGCAGCCAGACGCAGCTCACGGGCCCGGCGGCGCCGACCGCCGGACGGCTCGGGGCATGAGCACTGCCGAGCGCGAGCGGTCGGCCGGGCCGGCCGCGGCCCCGTCGGCCCCCGCCGAGGCCCTGGTGGGTTTCAAGTCCCACCTGCGGCCGACGGTCGTCCCCGGCGACGCCGCCTACCTGGTGTCCCGGCGCGGGGTGACCGCCCTGAGCGGGAGCGGGGCGGAGATCCTCGTACCGCTGCTCGACGGCACCCGGACCGCCCTGGCGGTCCGGCAGGAGGCCGCGCGGGCCCTGGGCGCCGAGGACGCCGAGGCCGCCCTCCTCTCCCTGGCCGACGCCGGGTTGATCCGCTCCACCACCGCGGCGGCGGAGGCCGAGGCCGAGGCGTACTGGGACCTGGCCGGGCTGGACGGCGGCGTGGCCGCCGCCGGACTGGCCCGGGCCGCCGTCGCGGTCGAGGCGCTGCCCGGCCTGGATCCGCGGCCGGTGGCGCAGGCCTGCCGGGAGTCGGGCATCGCGGTCGTCGCGGATCCCGCCGCGGCCGATCTGGTCCTCGTCCTGTGCGAGGACTACCTCTCCCCCGGGCTGGCCGGGGTGGACGCCCGCCAGCGGGCCGCGGGGCGGCCCTGGGTGCCGGTCAAGCTGTGCGGGACGGACCCCTGGGTGGGCCCGTTCTTCCGGCCCGGCTCCGGTCCCTGCTGGCACTGTCTGGCCGTACGGCTGCGCGGCCACCGGCACTCCGAGGTGCCGGTGCGGCGCGCGCTCGGCCTCGACGGCCCCGTGCCGCGGCCGCCGGCCGGGCTGGCGGCGGGCACGGCCCTCGCGGTGAACCTCGCCGTCCTGGAGGCCGCCAAGTGGCTGGCCGGGCTGCGCCATCCCGAGCAGGCCCACATCCGTACCTTCGACACCCTGCGCCTGAGCACCGCCAGCCACCCGGTGGCCCGGCTCCCGCAGTGCGCGGCCTGCGGGGACCCCGGCCTGGTGGCCCGCCGGGTCGGCGCCCCCTTCGTCCCCGTGTCCCGGCCCAAGGCCGCCGCGACCGGGGGCGGGGACCGCGCCCTGACCCCGGCGCAGATGCTGCGTGCGTACGGGCACCTCGTGGATCCGGTGACCGGGGTGGTCAAGGAGATCCGGCAGGCCTCCGGCGCACCGGAGTTCGTCCACGCGTACACCTCCGGGCACAACCTGGCGATGGAGTCCGCGTCGTTCGCCGGCCTCAGCTCGGGCTTGCGCGCGCTCAGCGGCGGCAAGGGCCGTACCGCCGAGGAAGCCCGTACGAGCGCGCTGTGCGAGGCGGTCGAGCGCTACAGCGGGACGCGGCACGGCGACGAGCCGGTGGTCCGCGACTCCCTGCGCGGCCTGGGCGAGGCGGCCGTGCACCCCAACGACTGCCAGCTGTACAGCCGCCGCCAGTTCGCGGAGCGCGAGCTGTGGAACGCTCGGCACTCCCGCTTCCACCACGTGCCGGCGCCGTTCGACGAGGGCCGGCCGACCGACTGGACCCCGGTGTGGTCGCTGACCGAGGGCCGCCGGCGGCTGCTCCCCACCTCGATGCTGTACTTCGGGCGGGGGGCGGACGCGGCCGCGGACGGGCCCTGGGCCGACTCCAACGGCAACGCGGCGGGCAGCAGCCCCGAGGACGCGGTGGTGCAGGGCTTCCTGGAGCTGGTGGAGCGGGACGCGGTGGCCCTGTGGTGGTACAACCGCACCCGTCAGCCCGGGGTGGACCTGGGGGCCTTCGAGGACGAGTGGGTGGAACGGATCCGCCACGGCATGCGCCGGGCGAACCGGGAGGTGTGGGCCCTCGACCTCACCTCCGACCTCGGGATCCCGGTGTTCGCGGCGCTGTCCCGGCGGACCGACAAGCCCGCCGAGGACGTGATCTTCGGCTTCGGCGCGCACTTCGACCCGCGGGTGGCGCTGAACAGGGCGCTGTCGGAACTGGGCCAGCTGCTGCCCGCCGTCGGCGACGTGCGGCGGGACGGCCGCGGATACCGGATCACGGACCCGGAGCCGCTGTCCTGGTGGCAGCGGGCCACCGTCGCCAACCAGCCATATCTGGCGGCCGATCCGATGGCGCAGACCCGCACGCCGGGCCACTGGCCCTCGGTCCGGGGCACCGATCTGCTCGACGACGTGCGCGTGATCACCGAACTGGTCCGGGGTAAAGGTATGGACCTGCTCGTACTCGACCAGAGCCGACCTGACCTCGGACTTCCCGTGACGAAAGTGGTCGTACCGGGACTGCGCCACTTCTGGGCGAGGTACGGCCCGGGGCGGCTCTTCGACGTCCCGGTGCACCTTGGCCGACTGGCCGAACCCACACCGTACGACCAGCTCAACCCGGTCCCGCTGTTCGTATGAGGGAACGATTCGCGCCCCTTGCCCACGCCCCTCCCCTATGCTCACACCTGGCGTGCAACAGAGGAACGCTTAAGGGGGATTGACATGCCTGGCCGCCTCAAGTCCTCGGATGGACCGTCGGAGGCGGTCCTGGTCGAGGGCATTCTGCGACGGAGCCGGGACTTACCCGCACCCCGGATGGCCCAGGTCATCCTCATCGCCGCACTCCTCTGCTACGTGGGCATCACCGCCCTGAACATCCTCAGCGCCGGAGTCGAAGGGCTCGCCCTGGCCGCCGCCTTCGGCTGCCTCGGCGCGGTCTTCGCCCTCCAGCTCCTGCACTCCCGTACGAGCACGCAGCGCGTCCCGACCGGCCGCCGGGTCCTGACCCTCGGCGCCCAGGCCGCCTTCACCTACCTGCCGCTCATCGCCCTGAAGTCGCAGTGGGGAGCCATGGCCGGCTTCCTCGCCGGCTCCCTGCTGCTGCTCCTGCCCCCGCGGCCGGGCTGGATCCTGTACGGCTTCGTGGGCGTCAGCATGCTGGTGCCCCCGCTGCTGGAGGGGCGGCCCGCACTCGACAGCGTCTACCTGGTGCAGACGACCCTCCTGACCGGGCTGGTCACCTTCGGTCTGACCCGGCTGTCGGAGCTGGTCCGCGTCCTGCACGAGAGCCGCGGCGAACTCACCCGCGCCGCGGTCACCCGCGAACGGCTGCGCTTCGCCCGCGATCTGCACGACCTGCTGGGGTACAGCCTGTCCGCGATCCAGCTCAAGGGCGAGCTCATCCACCGCCTCATCCCGGCGCACCCGGCCCGGGCGATGGACGAGATCGAGGACGTGCTGGCCATCTCCCGCCAGTCGCTGGCCGACGTGCGGCGGGTGGCCAGCGGATACCGGGACATGTCGCTGGAGGAGGAGATCGCCTCGGCCAAGTCGGTGCTGGGCGCCGCCGAGGTCGACGCGGTGACCGACATCCGCATGGGAGAGGTCAGTTCGCCGGTGGACACGGTGCTCGCCACCGTGCTGCGGGAGGCCGTCACCAACGTGCTGCGCCACAGCCGGGCCGTGCACTGCGAGATCACCGCCGTCGAGGAGGACGGCCTGATGACCCTGTCGGTCACCAACGACGGCGTCACCGAGGGCTACCGCGACACCTCGCCGCACAGCGGCAGCGGACTGGGGAACCTGGGACTGCGCCTGCGGGCGGTGGGCGGGGAGCTGACGGTGGAACGGGGCCCCGGCACCCTTTTCCGGCTGGTCGCGCAGGTTCCCGCGCACGGGGACGTCGACCCCGACCTCGACGAGTCGGACGAGCCGGCGGAGGACGGGCGCAGCTGGCTCGTCGCCTGAGGTGAGGGCCCGCACCGGCTGCCAACCGGCCACCGGACCGGGCCGGTTGCTATGATCGCAAGTACAAGATCGACCGCGCGGACGGGGGGCTCGTCACGGTGATCAGAATCCTGCTGGCCGAAGACATGCACATGGTGCGCGGTGCGCTCGTCGCCCTGCTCGACCTGGAGGACGACCTGGAGGTCGTCAGCGAGCTGTCGCGGGGGGACGAGATCCTGGCCGCCGCCCTCGACGTCCGGCCGGACATCGCGATCATCGACATCGACCTCCCGGGGCTCGACGGGCTGAGCGCCGCCGTGCAGATCCACGAACACCTCCCGGAGTGCCGGACGCTGATGCTCACCAGCCTCGGCCGCCCAGGCACGCTGCGCCGGGCCCTGGCGGCCCAGGTCTCCGGCTACCTCCTCAAGGACGACTCCCCGAAGGAACTGGCCAGCGCCATCCGGCGGGTGGTCGCCGGCCACCGGGTCATCGACTCCAAGCTGGCCGTGGCCGCCTGGAACGGCCTGGAGAGCCCGCTGACCGACCGCGAGACCGAGGTGCTGCGCATGGCGGCCCAGGGCTCGGAGGCCGCCGAGATCGCCGGCGAGCTCCACCTGTCCACCGGGACCGTACGGAACTACCTGACGACGGTCGTGATGAAGCTGAAGGCCCGCAACCGGGTCGACGCGATCCGCATAGCCCGCGACGCCGGCTGGCTCGTCTGACCGTGCATTCGAGTGGTCTTGGGCGCTGACCGCCTGCCATGGGGCGGCATCGCCCGGGCGCCCTCGTAACGTCGCGGCAGATGAAGCACACGCGACTGCGGGCAGGTACCGCCGGCTTGGCCGCGGCTTGCGCGGAGCGGTTCCGGGACTCCACAAGTCCCCTACGGAAGAACGCTCTTGCGCCGGCGCCCGCACCGACCCGAGCCGGGAGCACCAGATGACGTCGACCGCGACACCGAGGTTCTCCGTTTTCACCCCCAGCCACCGCCCCCGTTTCCTCGACGAGTGCCTGGCGACCCTGCAGGCGCAGACCTGTCCGGACTGGGAGTGGATCGTCCTGCTCAACGGCGGCGCCCGATGGCGGCCGGAGCGGCCCGACGACCGGGTCCGCGTGGTGATCGCCGACGAGGTGCAGGGCGTCGGGGCGGCCAAGCGCAGGGCCTGCGAACTCGCCCGCGGCGAGATCCTCGTGGAACTCGACCACGACGACCTGCTGGCGAAGGCCTGCCTGGCCGAGCTGGGCACGGCCTTCGACGAGCACCCCGAGGCCGTCTTCGTCTACAGCAACACCGCGCAGATCGCCGAGGACGGCAGCCGGGACGACTCCCGCTGGGACGAGTCCTGCGGCTGGCAGTACGAGGAGGTGGAGGTCGACGGCCGCAAGCTGCTGGCGGTCACCTCCATGGCGCCGACACCGCACAACGTGGCCTACATCTGGTACGCGCCCAACCACGTACGGGCCTTCCGCAAGGAGGGCTACGAGCAGGCCGGCGGGTACGACGCCGCGCGGACGGTCCTGGACGACCAGGACCTGATGTGCCGCCTGTTCCACATCGGGGACTTCCACCACATCGACCGCTGCCTGTACCTCCAGCGGGTGCACCCCGCGAACACCCAGAGCGACCCGGAGATCAACGCGCACATCCAGCGCGAGACGGTCGTCCTGTACGACAGGTACATCGAGGCCAACGCCCTCGCCTGGACCCAGCGGCGCGGCCTGCTCGCGCTGGACCTCGGCGCGGCCCACCGCAAGCCTCCCGGGTACGTCGGCGTCGACCAGCACCCGGGGCAGGGCGTCGACATCGTCGCGGCCCTGCCCGGGAGACTGGACCTGCCCGACGGCTCCGTGGGCGTGATGCGGGCGGTGGACTTCCTCGGGCACGTGCCCGCGAAAGTGCCGCTGATCAACGAGCTGTACCGGCTGCTGGCGCCCGGCGGCATGCTCCTCATCACGACGCCCAGCTCGGACGGGCGCGGCGCGTACCAGGACCCGTCCCACGTCGCCCACTACAACGAGAACTCGTTCTGGTACTACACGGACGACCAGTACCGCGCCTTCGTGCCCAAGATCGAGGCCCGTTTCCAGTCGTCGCGGCTGGTCACCTACTTCCCGACCGAGTGGCACTCGCGGAACGACATCTCGTACGTGGTCGCCAATCTCATCGCGATGAAGGAGGGCGCCGCGCGGTGCGGCGGACCGCTGCTGGTGTGAGCGGGCACCACGAACGGCGGTGCCCCGGGGCCGAGGCCCCGGGGCACCGCCGTTCGGTCCCGGCGAAGACTTACGGCGCCACGTCGGCGCACACCACGTACGCGGTGATCGGCTGGTCGTCCGTGGTGGTGGCCGTCCACCCGGTGGGGGGCGTTCCGCCCACGGGGAAGCTGTCGCGCATGGCCCCGTTGTCGGTGGAGAACCCACCACCGGTGGCGATGTCGCCCGCGTCACAGTTGGCGGTCGCCGTCCTGTTGGCGGTGACGGTCCTGGTGTACGTGGCGATCTGGGCTCCCTGAGCACCCTGCGCGCCCTGGGCTCCCTGAGCTCCCTGAGCTCCCTGAGCTCCCTGAGCACCTTGCGCTCCCTGAGCACCCTGGGCTCCCTGAGCGCCCTGAGCACCCTCGCCAGCAGCGCCCTGGGCTCCCTGCGCGCCCTGGGCTCCTTGAGCACCCTGCGCGCCCTGAGCACCCTGGGCTCCCTGAGCGCCTTGCGCACCCTGGGCCCCCTGCGGGCCCTGCGGACCCGGCCGGCCGTCGTGGCCGGGCCGGCCCGGCCGGCCTTGGGGGCCCTGCGGACCGCGCTTGCCACCGTGGTCGCCGCCGCCCGTGACGCCTGCGGGGCCGGGCAGTGCCACGGAGCTGCCGGTACCGGACCTGTCGATCGCGTCGGCGATGGCCGAGGTGGCCGGGACGAGGTTGAGCGCCACGGCGAGCACACCGGCGCCGACCATCGTGGCGGACTTCAGGCGTCTGGTTCGGATCGTTCGATGACTCAAGAGAACCGTCCTCACAGGACTGGGAGGGTCACGCCCGCAAGCGCGCTCCTCTGGCTACGAACGAAGCCATTGTCGACTCATTGTGATCAAACGATCACATTCCGACCCATGTCGCGGTGACGATCACCCGGGCGGCCCCGCTTCTCGGCCGGTCGCGCGCGGCGGACGGTGGGTGGTGAACCAGCGCTCGGCGAGGGCGGAGACCCGGTGCAGCGCTCCGGGCTCCTCGAAGAGGTGGGTGGCGCCCTGGACGAGCTCCAGACGGTTCTCGCAGTGCAGACGGGCCTGCGCCTCGCGGTTGAGGGCGAGGACCCGGTGGTCCTCCGAGCCGACGATCAGGAGCGTGGGGGCCCGGACCGCAGCGAGGCGGGATCCGGCCAGGTCCGGGCGGCCGCCTCGGGAGACCACCGCGTGCACCGGCGAGTCCGGGGAGGCGGCGGCCGCGAGGGCGGCCGCCGCACCCGTACTGGCGCCGAAGTAGGCCGGCGGGGCCTGGGTCCGGGTGCCGAGCCAGGCCGTGGCCGCGGCGAGGCGGGCGGCCAGGGTGTCGATGTCGAAGACGTTCGAGCGGTCCGCCTCCTCGGCCGGGGTGAGCAGGTCGAACAGCAGGGTGCCCAGGCCGGCCCGGTTCAGGGCCGCGGCCACGGCGCGGTTGCGGGGGCTGCGCCGGCCGCTGCCCGAGCCGTGTGCGAACACGATCACCGCGCCCGCGCCCTCCGGGAGGGTGAGGTCGCCGGGAAGGTGCAGGCCCGCGGCCTCCACCGCCACCTCCACCTCGGCCCGTTCCGGCGGGTCCGGCCGGCGCGGCGACTGGGCGAGGAGGGAGACGACCTCCTCGTCCGGGGTCTGGGAGAAGTCCCGGTACCACTGGCCGACCGAGGAGAACCCCGGCGGCGCGGACAGGCAGACCACCTCGTCGGCCACCTCGCCCACCCGCCCCAGCGCGTCCGGCGGGGCCACCGGGGCCGCCATCACGACCCGGGCCGCGCCCTGCGCCCGTACGACCTGGCAGGCGGCGGCCGCCGTGGCTCCGGTCGCGATGCCGTCGTCCACCACGATCACCGTCCGGCCGCGGAGGTCCTCCTGCGGACGGGCCGCGCGGTAGCGGGCGGCCCGTCGGACCAGCTCCGCCTGTTCCGCCTCCTCGACGGAGGCGATGTCCCGCGGGCCGAGCCGCCCGCGCCGGACGATGTCCTCGCTGATCACGCGTACGCCGCCCTCGCCGATGGCGCCGAACGCCAGCTCGGGCTGGTACGGGACCCCCAGCTTGCGGACGACGATCACGTCGAGCGGGGCGCCGAGGGCGTGGGCCACGTGGAAGGCGACCGGGACCCCGCCGCGCGGCAGCCCCAGCACCACGGGGTGGTCCGCCGCGTACCTCGCGAGCTCCGTGCCGAGCCTTCGGCCTGCGTCGTCGCGGTCCGTGAAGAGCATTGCGGGTCATCCCCAAGGGTCGTCCCCCGGCGTTCCCTGCCGTACTTCGAAACAACGCCTCCCGGCGCCCGCGTGCAACTCGGATCGGCGTCCCGTCCGGTGGTCCGTACGAGTCGGACGGGTCCGGGTCTGTGGGTTTTGCGGGATGGGTAGGGGTGGGGGGCGTGCATAGGTTGGCCGTGAGGCCGCGTTGCGCCGCTGACCTGGCGCTTCGGTGCGGGCTCTGACGACGAGGATGGGGCGGCGCGATGCGTGAGCTGGTGGAGACGGCGCGGCGGTGGGCGGCCGAGGGGCGGGCCGGGTTCCTGGCCCGGCCGGTGACCGAGCAGGGGTTCGGGCCGCGGGACCCCGCCGGGGCCCTGCTCGTGGACGCGCGCGGGGAGTGCGTCGGGGCCCTGTACCGGGGCGTCTTCGACGCCGAGCTGGTGGCGGAGGCGGGAGCCATGGCCGCCGGGGCGACCGCGCGGGTCTGTGACGTGTCGGTGGGGGCCGACGAGGCGGCCCTGGCCAAGCTGACCTGCGGCGGGC
Source organism: Streptomyces sp. NPDC001194 (assembly GCF_042896985.1). Lineage (NCBI taxonomy): Bacteria > Bacillati > Actinomycetota > Actinomycetes > Kitasatosporales > Streptomycetaceae > Streptomyces > Streptomyces sp. NPDC001194. The sequence goes on from NZ_JBIAXU010000001.1 coordinate 80,999, forward strand.
GGGCCGAGATCCTGCTCCAGCCGCTGTCGGCGGTGCCCGCCGCGTGGTGGGAGCTGCTCGGCGAGGGTGTCGGCGTCGCGCTCGTGACCCGGCTCGACGAGGGGGCCGAGCACGCGGTGAGCGAGGTGGTACGGGCCGTCGACGCACCGGCCGACGACGCCGAGCGGCGGGCCGGCGAGCTGCTGGCCACCCGCCGGCCCGGGCGGGACGCACTGTACGGGGAGCGCGGGCTGGTGTTCGTGGAGGCGTACCCGTCCGCCCCGTACGTGGTCGTCGGCGGGGGCGGCGAGCTCGCCGAGATCATCGAGGCGCAGGCCCTGCTGCTGGGGTGGGGGGCCGGACTCGTCGACTCCGTCGCCGCGGCCGGGAAGCTGCTGGAGGCGCGCCGCGACGCCGCCTGCCTGGTGATGCTGAGCCACGATCCCGGGTTCGACGTGCCGACCGTACGGACCGCGCTCGCCCTGGGGATTCCGTACGTGGGCGCGCTCGGCTCCCGCAAGACCACCGCCCGGCGGCGCGAGGAGCTGACCGCCGCCGGGGTGTCCGCCGCCGACCTGGCGCGGGTGCACGGGCCGATCGGGCTGGACCTGGGGGCCCGGACGCCCCCGGAGACGGCGCTGGCGATCTGCGCGGAGATCCTGGCCGTGCTCGGCGGTTACGAGGTCCGGGCGCTGCGCGATTCGGACGGGCCGCTGCGCTAGGGGGTGTCTTGTCGATCAGGCCGGATCAGGGAGCGTTGGTGGGCGCCGTGGATCGCAAGGCGGACGAGGGAGGCGACGCGGTGGGGGCACCTCCCAGCGGTAGCTGGGGGACGTCGGCGACCGAGGACAACGCGGCGAGGCGCGGTGCCCGCCACCGCGAGCCCGGCGTGATCGGCAAGACACCCCCTAGGGGGTGTCCGGCACGCGGGGCTTTCGTCGGGGTCAGTCGCCGAGGGCGCGCTTGAGCTGCGTCTTGTTCATGTCGGAGCGGCCGTGGATGTTGCGGCGCCTGGCCTCCGCGTAGAGCTGTTCGTACGTCGGCCCCTGCGCGCCCGAGTGGGAGCGCAGGCCGCCGCGGCGGGCGGAGGAGATGTCCTCCAGCGACTGCCTGCTCGCGGTCTTGGACTCGCCGGCCCGGGCCCGTTCCTTGTTGACGGTCCGGGCCGCGATCTCCTTGGCCCGTTCCTCGGACTCGCCTCGCCGCTCGGCGCTCTCCTTGACGTGCTCGTACTGGCGTTCTCGTTTGGGTGAAGATCCGCGGGGCATTTTCGGGCTCCTTTCCGGGCGGGTCGCCGTTGCGCCTGCCCCCGATCCGGCGCGGTAGTCGTCCGGCCCTCGGGACGGGACTCTCCCCGCGCTCAGGGTGAAACGGTCACCAATACGGGAAAATGGTGCGTATGGACATGACCTTGAGTCTGGACCAGACCCTGAGCAGCATCGCCTGGTTCCTGGTCGTCGGGATCATCGTCGTCGGCGTTCTGCTCGGCGGCTTCAAGCTCGGCCAGCGGGTCCGGGCCAAGGAGCCCCCGCCGCCGACCGCCGAGAGCCAGCCCCACCTGCCGAACGGGGGCGCGGTCTACGAGCTCCGCGAGGAGCGCGAGAGCGTGGAGATCCCCGAAGGCGGCCTGCGCCCGCACGAGATGCAGGGCTACGGGAACTTCGGCTCCACCACGAGCAGCCATCAGGAGGAGGACCGGGCCGAGCGCGAGGCCGGCTACCGGAACCCGCCGCAGTACCCGGGGCCGCAGCAGCCCCCGCACGGCGAACCGCCGGCCTACAAGCCGACCGGGAACGCCTGACGCGACCGTCACCGCCGCGACCCGCCCGACCCGCGCCGCGCCACGGCGCGGGTCACGGGCGTCAGAGCTCCGTCCGCAGCCTGAGCACTTCCGGCGGCGGGTGCCGGGCCGTGGAGGGGTGGCGGACCTCGGCCGTCAGCGGCGGGTCGAGCGGACGGTAGGGCACCTCGCCGATCCCGATCGCGGTGACCGTGGCTCCGGCCGGGGCCCCGGCCGGCCCTTCGCGGGCCGCCATCGCGGCCACCACGTCCGCCCGCAGCGCCGCCGTCAGCGGGCTCGACACCAGCGGGGTCTCGTCCCCGACCGGCAGCACCAGGACCAGTGCGAGGGGGCGGCGCGGGGTGCCGGTGTAGCCGACCACCGCCGCGTCCCGCACCTCCGTGTGCCGCAGCTTCTGCCAGCCGCGCCGGCCCGCCGGGTACGTCTGGTCCAGCCGCTTGACGACCAGCCCCTCGATGCCGCTGGCGGGCAGGGTCTCGTACCAGGTGGCCGCCAGCTCCGGGTCGGTCGTCATCGGGACCGGCTGCAGGGGCGGCCCGAGCGGGAGCAGCAGGTCGACCAGGAGCGCCCGGCGCCGCTCGTACGTGCGCCCCCGCAGGTCCAGCCCGGCCAGTTCCAGCACGTCGAACGCCGCGTACGAGGCCGGCAGGCTCTGGGCGAGTACGGCGGCCCGCGCGGCCGTGGCCGCGGCCCGGCGCTGGACGAGGGCGAAGTCCGTACGGCCGGCGTGCCAGACCACCACCTCGCCGTCGAGGACGGTCCCGGCGGGCAACTGCCGGGCCGCGGCCGCCAGATCGGGGAAGGCGGCGGTCACGACGCGGCCGGAGCGCGCCTGCAGCACCACGTCCTCGGCGGTGCGCACGACCACGAGGCGGTGGCCGTCGAACTTGGGCTCGTACGCGAGGCCGTCCCCGCGCGGGAGGGCGCGTACGGAGGCGGCGAGCGCGACGCGGATCACGGCCGGGTCCCGGGGGGTGCGGGCAGCCGGCGGGCGCTGCCGGGATCGGTCAGCGGGGCGAAGAGGTCCCCGTCGCGCTCCAGCCTCGGCGGGACGTCGTCGGCGAGGAAGACGAGGTCGGCCGGGGTGCGGCAGGCCGCGACCTCCTCCCAGGACACAGGGGCGGAGACGGTGGGCCGGGCCCGTGCGCGCAGGGTGTAGGGGGCGGCGGTGGTCTTGGCGGCGGCGTTCTGGCTGTGGTCGACGAAGACCTTGCCGGGGCGCAGCGCCTTGGCCATCCGGTGCAGGGCGAGGTCGGGGAGCGCGCGCTCGGCTTCCTGGGCGAGGGCCTTCGCGTACGCGGACACGCGGTCGGACGGGGTCGGTTCCAGGGGCACGGCCAGGTGCACCCCCTTGGAGCCGGAGGTCTTGGCGTACGCCCACAGGCCGTCGGCGGCGAGGCGCTCGCGCAGCCAGAGTGCGACGGCGCAGCATTCGACGGCGGTGGCGGGCGCGCCGGGGTCGAGGTCGATGATCAGCCGGTCGGCGAGGGCCGGGCTGCCGGCCGGCCACTGGGGGGTGTGGAACTCGACGACGAGGTTGGCGGCCCACATGAGGGAGGGCAGGTCCGCGACGACCACCTGTTCGGCGGAGAGGTCCTCGGAGCGGGGCACCGGGGTGGTTTTCACCCAGGCGGGCGTGCCGGGCGGCGGGTTCTTCGTGAAGAAGAGCTGGCCGTCCGGGCCGTCGGGATAGCGCAGGAACGACACCGGCCGGTCGTGGATGTGGGCCAGCAGCGGACCGGCGACGGTGGCGTAGTAGTGCAGCACCTCGCCCTTGGTGTAGCCGGTCTCGGGGTACAGGACCTTGTCGAGGTTGGAGAGCGGGATGCGACGCCCCTCCACCATGGTGATCGGCGTCATACGATGAGACTGCCATGAATCGGGAGGAACCGTGCGATCCATCTGGAACGGGGCGATCTCCTTCGGCTTGGTCAGCATTCCGATCAAGCTGGTGAACGCCACCGAGAGCCACTCGATCTCCTTTCGCCAGATCCACCTGAGCGACGGCGGACGGATCCGCTACCGCAAGGTGTGCGAGCTGGACGGCGAGGAGGTGGCGACCGCCGAGATCGGCAAGGGGTACGAGGAGGCGGACGGGTCGATCATCCCGATCACGGACGAGGACCTGGCGCAGCTGCCGATCGCCACGGCGAAGACGATCGAGATCGTGTCGTTCGTACCGGCGGACGAGATCGACCCGCTGCAGATGGACGCGGCGTACTACCTCGCGGCGAACGGGCCGACGGCGGCCAAGCCGTACACGCTGCTGCGGGAGGCGCTGAAGCGGAGCCGGAGGGTCGCGATCGCCAAGTACGCGCTGCGCGGGCGGGAACGGCTCGGCATGCTGCGGGTGGTCGACGACGTGATCGCGATGCACGGGCTGCTCTGGCCGGACGAGATCCGGGTGCCGGAGGGGGTGGCTCCGGAGGGCAGGGTGTCGGTGCGGGAGGCCGAGCTGGACCTGGCGGACGCGCTGATGGCGACGTTGGGCGAGGTGGAGATGGAGTCGCTGACGGACGAGTACCGGGAGGCCGTCGAGGCCATGGTCTCGGCGAAGTCGGAGGGTGCGTTCGAACCCCCGGCGGAGGCCGACGTGGAACCGGCCGGCGGCAAGGTCATCGACCTGATGGCGGCGCTGGAGAAGAGCGTGAGCGCGGCGAAGGCCTCGCGGGGGGAGCCGGGCCCGGAGGCCGCGGTCACCCCGATCCGGCGCAAGACGGCGTCCGCCCCGAAGTCGGTGGGCGGGAAGAAGTCCACGGCCGCGACGAAGAAGACGGCGGCCTCCGGTACGAAGAAGACCGCGTCGGCCAAGTCGACTTCGGCCAGGTCCGCCGCGGACAAGTCGGCGGCGGCCAAGCCGGCGGCCACGAAGTCCACCGCCAAGTCCACGTCGAAGGCGGCCTCGGCGAAGAAGACCGCCGCCGCGACGAAGAAGGCGACCCCCCGCAAGCGGGCCTCGGCCTAAGGCCGCAGGACCACGCAGGTGGTCGTGCCGTGCGCGTACAGCTTTCCGTCCCGGGCGCCGACCACCCGGGCCTCGGCCGTGGCGGTGGTCCGCCCGACGTGCAGCGCCGTCCCCTCGCACCGCAGCGTGGGCGTCTGCGCCAGTACCGGCCGGATCATGTGCACCCCCAGCTGCACGGTCGTGTACGTGGTGCCCGCCGGGAGGCGGGTCATCACGGCCGAGCCGAGCGCCGAGTCGAGGAGCGTGGCCAGGAATCCGCCGTGCACCGTGCCCATCGGGTTGAGGAGGTGGTCGCCCGGATCCCCCTCGAAGACCACGGAGCCCTCCTCCGCCTCCGTCAGCCGGAAGCCGAGGGTACTCATGATCGAGGCCTCGGGCAGGGCGCCCTTGAGGCACGCCTGCAGGACCTCGAGCCCGCTCATGCCCAGGATCTCCGGGGTGGGTTCGGGACGCGAGTACCAGGTGTGGGTACGGGAGCGGTCGGCGCCGGCCGGGGCGGCGTACGGGGTGGTGCGGGGCGTGGTCATGACCCGACCCTAGGCACGCCCGGTGCGTTGCGGGAGTGACGGATCCGGCACCTTGCACATCGATTCCGACACTCGTCCCCCGCTCCTTCGCCCGCTAGGGTGAGCCGGTGAAAACCGCCGTCCTGGTCCTCGACGGGGTGTTCGACTCCGGCGTCTCGGCCGTCCTCGACGTCCTGCACACGGCCAACGCCCTGCGCGAGCGGCTGCCCGGAGCCCCGCCGCCCGCCTTCGACGTCCGCACGGTCGGCGTCCGGCGCACGGTCCGCACCGGCCTGGGCCACCGGATCGACACCGAGCCCGCCCGCACCGCCGAGGACGCCGATCTCCTCGTCGTGCCCGCCCTCATGGAGCGCCGCCCCGAGGCGCTGGTGGAGGCGGTGGCCTCCGCCGGGCACCGCAGCGCGCGCGGGCTGCTCGCCGAGGCCCGCGAACGCCGCACCCCCCTCGCCACGTCCTGCACCGGAACGTTCCTGCTCGCCGAGTCCGGGGTGCTCGACGGCCGCCGGGCCACCACCAGCTGGTGGCTCGCCCCGGTCTTCCGGGACCGCTACCGCAAGGTCACGGTGGACGAGACGCGGATGGTCACCACCTCGGACGGGATCACCACCGCCGGCGCCGCGTTCGGCCACCTCGACCTCGCGCTGGCGATCGTGGGCATGCGCAGCCCCGCCCTCGCCGGCCTGGTGCGGCGCTACCTCGTGGTCGACGACCGGGCCTCGCAGGCCGCGTACGCCATCCCGAGCGCCCTGGCCCGACACGATCCGCTGGTGGCCGCGTTCGAGCAGTGGGTCCGGGCGCGCATCGCGGAGCCGCTGTCCATCGCCGAGGCGGCCCGCGATCTCGGGGTCAGCGAACGCACCCTGCAGCGCACGGTCGCCCGTACGCTCGGCCGGCCGCCGATCCGGCTGGTGCAGGACCTGCGCGTGGAGCAGGCCGAGCACCTGCTGCGCACCACCGGCCTGCCGCTGGCGGCGATCGCCCGGAAGGTCGGCTACGAGAGCCCGGGCGCCCTGCGGGCCCTGCTCCACCGCCGCCTGGGCAAGGGCCCGCGCGCACTGCGCCCCGCGGACCCGGCCTGATCCGGCCTGATCGACAAGAGACGCCTTAGGGCGTGTCCGCAAAGTCCCGCCTGCCCCGCGACGCCCGGCACGCACTCTCGGCGCACCGGGCGAAATCCCGAGTACGTCCAGTACAAGGGCTTCCGCCCGGCACGCCGAGAGCACGCACCGGACGCCGCGGGACCGCCCTTCGGGCGGCCGGCGCCACTTCGCGGACACCCCCTAGCGCCCGCTCCTCGGCTTGCGGGCGGTGAAGGACCGCGGGCGGGGGCGGTGCGGGAGGGGCGGGAGCCAGGTGCGGGCGTCGCGGGCCTGGATGAACAGGGCTTCCATGTCCGGGGGTTTGAGGGTGGCCGGGGCCGAGGCGAGGTGCGCCCGGGCCGTCGCCGGCTCCAGGATGCGGATGTCGCGGACCGTCGGGGCCACGTCGACGCGGGAGGCGTCGACCAGGGCCAGGGCCGGCAGGACCGGGGCCGCGAGCGCCCGGGTGGCCGCGGCGGCGGCCCGGCGGATCCAGCGCGGGTCGGGGCGCGGCTCGGCGCGGCCCACCGTGAGCAGCAGGTCCCCGACGGCGGCACGCTGGCGGCGCCCGGGGAGCGTGCGGACGCAGAAGATCCCCGCCGGACCTATGAGCAGGTGGTCGATGCCGCCCAGGCCCGGCAGCGGGACGCCGTGCAGGACCCGCCAGCCGTCCGGTTCGAGGGAGTCGAGGAGGTCGCCCATGCGCTGCTGGGCGGTCAGGTCCTGGCGGAGCCGGTGCCGGGCCCGGGTGCCCGCCGGGCCGTGCTCCAGTTCGCCCAGCAGGAGTTCGCCGGGCCGGTTCGGGGCCAGGTCCTCGTCCGGTGGAAGGGCGAGTCTGCGCAGGTCGGCCGGTGTGGGCACCGGCGGTGGGCCGATCGTGAACGGGCCCGCGATGTACGGGCGTAACGCCGCCACGACCGCTTCGCGGTGCTGGTCGGCGAGCACGCTGATCCGGTTGGTCTGCCGGTCGTACCAGGCCACCGCCTGGCCGTCGGGCAGGTTGACGTAGAGCCGGCCGCGGCCGGGGCGGCCGCTCGGCAGCACCTTGAGTCCACGCATGGACCTCACCCCCCGCCGTACATGGGAGCAGCCCGGACGCCCCGCGGCAATCCCCCGGTGGAGTTCTCGGCCGTGTAACAGCTTCTACGGAACTCCGCCGGGTGCCTGTTACATGCTCATCGCGGTACTGACACAGCGGACTCCTAGGTTTGTCGCACCTGGACCGGACCGAAGGATTTCCCGTGAGCACCGTCGACCGCCGCACTCTCGTACGAGCCGCCGCAGTGACCGTCTGCGCCGGAACCCTCCTCGCGCTGCCCGCCGCGGCCGCTCTCGCCGAGGGGGTGCCCGCCGCCTCGGCGGCGCATGCGGCGGGTGCGCCCCGGACCCTGCTCAAGAGCCTCGCCCTCGCGGACGGCGTGTCCAAGGCGAACGTCTACCGGGTCGCCGGCGGCGGCTTCCAGGCCGACATCCTGGCCGCCGACGGAGCCAGGGCGGCCACCCTGACCAGCCGCGAAGGCGCCGCCGGCTTCGCCAGCTCGGGCCCGCTCCACGCGGCCCTGCAGCCCGACGGCCGGCTCTCCTCCTGGGTCGGCGGGACGGGTGACGCGACCGGCCGCACCGCCACTCCCGTCTCCGACGGGTACAAGACCGGGATCCGGGACGGCAAGGTCGTCCAGGCCTCCGCCGGGCACGCCCGCACGGTCGCCGGCGGGACCCTGGACACGCTGGCCGACGGGCCGGGCGACGGCGTGCTGCTGCTCGCCGCGGGCGGCGGCATCGCGGCGGTGGGCGCGGCCGGGCTGGGCTTCGCGATGCTGCGCCGCGGGCGCACCGAGGGCTGATCCGCGTGGATCACCGCGGATCACCGCGGATCACCCCGGGCCACCGCGGATCACCGCGGGCCACCACGGGTCACCGACGAGCTCCCGAAGGCCGCAGAAACGGTCATATCTCCGCATAAGGTTAAGATGCGCCGATGAGTGCCCGCCCCCGTGCCCGCGCCGCCCTGCTCGCCCTGCCCCTGCTCCCGCTGCTGCCCCTGCTGGCGGCCTGCGGCGACACCGGCGGGCCGGTGGCCGCCGGTCCGACCCCGACCGCGAGCGGACCCGTGCATCTGTGGCCGGAGCGCAAGGGGGCTTCCGTACCGCCCGCCGAGCCGGGAGGCGCGCCGCCGGAGTACGTGCAGGGGCTGGCCCCCGTGTCGGGGCAGAACGTGCACGAGGTCGATCCGGTGGCGCTCGTCCAGGCCGAGCTGGCCGCCCACCCGGACGCCGACGTCGGCCCGGACGGGATGCCGGCGCAGACCGTCGCGGCCGTCAAGGCGTGCGGTCGGGCCGGGCAGCCGCGCGAGAAGTGCCCGGTACTGGCCCCGTACTACCGGGACCTGACGGGCAACGACCGCGACGAGCTCGTCGTCGGCATCGAGTTGCCGGACCGGATGATGTCCGTACGGGCGTACACGGCGGACCCGGACGGACGCCTCAACCGGATCATGGCGACGACGCAGACCCTCGTCACCGTGGAGCTGGCCGGGCGGGACGTGATCCTGCGGATGCCGAGCGGCAATCCGGGCTACGAGCTGATCACCGCATGGTCCTGGGACGAGAAGCAGCGGACGATGCTGCCGACGCGCGAGCAGATCGTGCGGCTGCCGGGGACGGCGCAGAGCCCCTCCGCGTCCCCTCCGCTGAAGCCGTCCGCCGAGGGCACCCCGTGAGGCGGGTGCAGGGGCGGCTGCCCGCCTGGACGGCCACGCTGACCTGGAAGTCCGGCCTGTTCATCGTCGTGATGTGCTGCTCCCTGGCGGCCGTGCTCGGCGCGCTGGTGCACGTGGAGGTGACCCGGCAGACCGTCGCGGCGGCGCGGGACAAGGCATTGGAGAAGCTCCACGACGTCTCCCGCGAGTACGAGGCCGGCGAGGCCCTCCCGCCCGACGCGGGGATCGACCCGGCGGGGCTGCCCCCGGCGCTGCGCGCCCTGGCGGTGTCCGGGCAGCGCGCGACGATGGTGGCCGACTACGAGGGCCGGCCGACGATGTGGGCGGCGGCGCCGGCGGACGGCAAGGCCCTGGCGACGGCCGTGGACTACTCGCAGAGCGCGCGGACGATCAACGGCCTGGACAACGCGATCATCGGCTCCTCCATGCTGGCCATCGGCGGAACGCTGCTGGTGGGCGCCTTCGCGGTGACCCGGGTGACGCGGCGGCTGCACCTGACCGCGACCGTGGCCCGGCGGATCACCCAGGGCGATCTGGACGCGCGCGTGGACGATCCGCGCACGAAGGACCCCTCCCGGCACCAGGACGAGGTGGCGACGGTGGCGGCCGCCCTCGACACGATGGCCGGAACCCTCCAGGCGAAGCTGCTGAGCGAGCAGCGGTTCACGGCGGACGTCGCGCACGAGCTGCGCACGCCGCTCACGGGTCTGCAGGCTGCTTCGGAGCTGCTGCCGGAGGGGCGGGCCACGCAGCTGGTGCAGGAGCGGGTACGGACGATGCGCGGGCTGACCGAGGACCTGCTGGAGATCTCGCGGCTGGACTCGGGGCGCGAGGTGGTGGAGACGGATCTGCACCAGCTGGGGCGCCTGGCGCGGCGGGTGGTCCGGGCCTCCGGCACGGAGACGGAGCTCGTGATCGTGCGGGACGCGCACGTGGAGACGGACCGGCGCCGGCTGGAGCGGGTGCTGGGGAACCTGGTGGCCAACGCGCACAAGCACGGGCGGGCGCCGGTGGTCCTGACGGTGGACGGCCCGGTGGTGACCGTGCGGGACCACGGCGACGGGTTCCCGGAGTACCTGATGGCGCACGGCCCGCAGCGGTTCCGGACCGGCGGCGCGGGAACGGGCAAGGGACACGGGCTGGGGCTGACCATCGCGGTGGGACAGGCGGAGGTCATCGGCGCGCGGCTGGAGTTCCGCGGCGCGGAGGGGGGCGGGGCACTGGCCGTGCTGACGCTGCCGGAGCCCCCGCCGGAGCCTGCGCCGCGGCCCTGACGGCGCTGAAGGCGCTGAAGGCGCTGGTCAGGCGGTCGGCGGGGCCGGCTTCGGCTTCGTCCAGGGCCAGCGGAGCCCGGGCCCCCGGCCGGACGGGGAGTACGCGTACTTCCAGCCCTTCTGGAGGTGCAGCCGCTTCGAATGGCCCGCCGGGACCCGCTCGTACACCATGACCGTGGCGGGGCCGCCGTCGGCCGACGGGACGGGGATCTCGTACCACTTCGGCGGGTGGCCGGTCGGGCCGAGGAGGATCGGCAGGACACGGCCGTCCATCGGGCCGCCCTCGAAGGGCGTGGGTTCGCTTTTCACCCCACCAGTGTCACAGCAGGTGGGCGGCCTCGGAGACCACCGGGATCACGCGGCGGGCCAGGACCCCGACCGGGCCGTCCGCCGATTCCATGGCCAGTGCGGCCCGCGCCGCGGCCGCGGTCTCCGGGTCGGTGGCGGCCGTCGCCGTCAGGAGGGCTATGAACTGGTCGACCAGCCAGTCGCGCAGGACCGAGACCTCCGGCTGCTTGCCCTCGTCGATCCAGATCAGGGAGGCGGCCTCGACCGCGGTGATCCAGGTGCGGACCATCATCCGCAGCCGCGGGCCGGGGTCCGGGACGGCCAGGTGGTAGAGGATCTGCCGGGCCGCGGCCCGGCGGATGCCGTCGACCGTGGCCGTCGTGCGGGAGGTCTCGACGACGCTGCCGCCCTGGAGGAGGGCGGAGAAGCCGGTGTCGTGCTCGTCGACGAAGGCCAGGTAGCGGTCCAGGGCCCGGGAGAGCCGCCGGGTGAGCGGACCGGCCTGCGGTTCGTCGAAGCACTGCTGCAGCAGGTCGGCCGCCGAGCGCAGGGCGGCCTCGTACAGCTGCTGTTTGCCGCCCGGGAAGTACCGGTAGACCAGGGGCCGCGAGACGCCCGCCGCCTCGGCGACGTCGTCGAGCGAGACCTCTTCCGGGGCCCGGTGCGCGAACAGCGACAGGGCGGCGTCGAGGAGCTGGGCCCGCCGCTCCTCGACGCTCAGCCTGCGGTACGCGCGTGCGGTCGTCATGCCCGCAGGGTAGCCCCGAAACAGCCGGTTCAGGCGAGGAGTCCCGAGCTCTTCCAGAGCCTGCGGCCGACTCCGCGCAGGACGCCGATGTCGTCGAGGAAGTCCGTGAGCCGCTTGGCGCCCGTCTGCATGACCTCGCGCCGGTGGCCGCTCGCCTGGACCTGGGCGAGGGCCTCGCGCCGGTCGAGGCCGACGTTCTCGTAGACCTTCGGGTTGACGAAGGCCAGCGAGAAGACGCGGGCGGCCTGGCCGCAGCTGACGCGGGTCAGCTCCTGCTCCCAGCGCGGGGCGGTCAGCATCTGGCGGCGCAGCTCCTCGCGGGCGTAGCGGACGTGCCGGGCCTCCTCGATGACGTGGATGCGGGTGACGCCGCGCACGAGGGGCTGGATGCGCTCGTCCGGGAAGGTGAGGCGCTGCATCCAGTCGAGGATCTCCTCGCCGAGGAGGGTGCAGGCGAAGGAACCGGGGGTGGTGGAGACGGTCTTGAGGATGCGGGCGAGGTTGTGGTTGGTGCGGGAGACGGGGTAGGCGGGGGCGCCGGCCTTCTGGATCATGCGGGCGAACATCATGGAGTGGCGGCACTCGTCGGCTATCTCGGTGAGCGCGTACCGGACGTGGTTGCTGGTCAGGGACTTGTCGTAGATGTGCCGGACCATCAGCTGCATCAGGATGATCTCGAACCAGATGCCGAGCGAGCCGAGCGCCGCCGCCTCGTGGCGGGAGAGGTCGATGCGCTGCTCCTCGCCCATCTTCTTCCACAGCGGGGTGTCGTAGAGGGAGAGCAGCTCGGGCGGCCAGTAGTACTTGCCGTCGATGGGCGGGGCGTCCCAGTCGAGTTCCTTGTCGGGGTCGAAGGAGTGCTTGGCCGAGGATTCGAGCAGTCGTGCGGCGATCTCTTCGCGGTCCTTGAGGAGGCCGAGCGCGTCCTGCAGGGCGCCTCGATCGGTCACGGTCGTCATGGCTTCGGATACCTCGCTCATCGGGTTACCGGCGGTCAGTAGTTATGAGACTGCTTGTCAGCAAGACCGTCAATCCCCTGCGCACGACTTGTTGACCCCGCGTCTACCAACGTGTGACGCTGCCAACCATCCAGTCCTGTACGGAAGTACACGAGCCGAGGGGGCGTCAGTGTCGACGCACGAGCTCTACACCAAGGACCCGGGCGCGGACGTCTGGCAGGTTCCGGCCTCCGGCGCGGCCCGCTTCAGCTGGGAGTACGCCGGCGGCCGCGAGCGGCTCCTCGCCCTGTACCAGAAGGGCAAGGACAAGCAGTGGGACGGCGCCAAGCGCATCGACTGGGAGCTGGAGGTGGACCCGTACAACCCGCTCGGCACCCCGGACGAGGCGCTGACCCTCCACGGCACCCGGCACTGGTCCCGGCTCACGGAGAAGGACAAGGGCGAGCTGCGCCGGCACTACACCGCATGGAACTTCAGCCAGTTCCTCCACGGTGAGCAGGGCGCGATGGTGTGCGCGGCGCGGATCGTGGAGTCGGTGCCGGACCTGGACGCGAAGTTCTACTCCGCGACCCAGACGATGGACGAGGCCCGTCACGCGGAGATCTTCGGGCGCTTCCTGCACGAGAAGGTCGGGATGCTCTACCCGATCAACGACAACCTCCAGGCGCTGCTGGGCGACACCCTGCGCGACTCGCGCTGGGACATGCCGTACCTGGGCATGCAGGTGCTCATCGAGGGGCTGGCACTGGCGGCCTTCGGGATGATCCGCGACACGACGGACAAGCCGCTGCCGAAGCAGATCCTGGCGTACGTGATGCAGGACGAGGCCCGGCACGTGGCGTTCGGGCGGATGGCCCTGCGGGACTACTACAAGCAGTTGACGGACGCCGAGCTGCGCGAGCGCGAGGAGTTCGTGATCGAGGGCTGCTACCTGATGCGGGACCGGCTTCGCGGAGTGGAGGTGCTGGAGAACTTCGGCATCTCGCGGAAGGAGGCAGAGGAGTTCACCGAGCAGTCGGAGTTCCTGCACCTGTTCCGCAAGCTGCTGTTCAGCCGGATCGTGCCGTGCGTGAAGGACATCGGCCTGTGGGGCGAGCGGCTGCAGAAGGCGTACCTGGACATGGGCGTCTTCGAGATGGGCAACTCCAACCTGGACCTGCTGATGACCCAGGACGAGGAGATCGCGGAGGCACTGGACCGCGAGCGCTTCGCGGCGGAGGAGGCGGACCGGGTGGCGGAGGTGGAGGCGGCGATCGAAGAGGGGCTGGACACCCCCTAGGGGGCGTCCGCCGAAGGGTGCGGACCGGGCCCGGTCGGGCACGGCTCAACGGGCATCGAGCGCGGCCTCCATCACCGCCCGGGCGATCGGGGCCGCCGCGCCGTTGCCGCTGATGTCCCCGCGGCGCGCCTCCGCGTCCTCGACCACCACGGCCACGGCGACCTCCGGCCGCGGGGCGTCCTCGGCCTTCGCCCAGCCGATGAACCACGCGTACGGGGTCCCCGCGTTGCCGACCCCGTGCTGGGCGGTGCCGGTCTTGCCGCCGACCACCGCGCCGGGGATCGCGGCGCCCGGCCCGGTGCCGCTCTCCACCACCTGCACCATCATCTCCTGCAGGCGCAGCGCCGTCGCCGGGCTCATCGCCCGGCCCAGACTGCGCTGCTGCCCGCGCCGGACCTGGTCCCCGTCGTCCTGGGTGGTCCGGTCGACCAGGTAGGGCGAGGCGAGTTCGCCGCCGTTGGCGACCGCCGCCGCCACCATGGCCATCTGGAGCGGCGTGGCGGTCGTGTTGAACTGCCCGATCGAGGAGAGCGCCAGCTGGTCCGGGCTCATGTCGGTGTCGAAGTTCGACCGCGACACCCAGGCGGGCACCCGCAGCCCGCTCTCGTTGAAGCCGAACCGGCGCGCCGCGTCCACCATCGCGCGCAGCCCGACCCGCACGCCGATCTTCGCCATCACCGTGTTGCAGGACCACTGCACCGCCTCCGCCATCGAGGCGTCCCGGCAGCCGGTGGCCGCGTTCGGCAGCAGGGTGCTGGTGCCGGGCAGCGGGTAGGGGTCGGGGGTCTGCGTGGGCGCGTCCACATCGGTGACCACCCCCGCGTCGAGGGCCGCGGCCGCCGTCACGATCTTGAAGGTGGAGCCGGGCGGGTACGTCTCGCGCAGCGCCCGGTTCAGCATGGGCCGGGCGGGGTCGGCGTTCAGCCGGGCCCAGGCCCCCTTGACGGACCCGCCGGTGCCGGAGAGCGCCGCCGGGTCGTACGAGGGGCTGCTGACCAGGGCGAGGATCCTGCCGGTGGCGGGCTCCAGGGCCACGGCGGCACCGCGCCGGCCCGCCAGCCCGGTGTACGCGGCCCGTTGGGGGCCGGACCGTACGGTGGTCTCGGCGTTGCCGCCGGACGGGCGGCCGCGGGCCAGCTCGTACCAGAGCGGGAAGGCCGAGAGCCCCGGGTCGGTGCCGGAGAGGACCGCGTCCTCGGCGCGCTCGAGGAGGCTGGTCCCGTACGTCTGCGAGGAGAACCCGGTGACCGGCGCGTAGAGGGGGCCGTTCGCGTACGTCCGCTCGTAGCGCAGCAGCTGGCCGCTGTCCCGGGATCCGGTGACGGGCCGCCCGTCGACCAGGATGTCCCCGCGGGGCTCGGCGTAGCGCTGGACGGCGGGGCGTTTGTTGGCCGGGTTCGCCCCGTACGCGGCGGCCTCCCAGACCTGCACCCGGGCCACGTTGACGAGCAGGGCGGCGAGCAGCAGCGCGCAGAACCAGGCGCACCAGCGGATATAGCGGATCATTCGCCGCTCCCTCGGTCCCCGGCCCCGGCCGGGCGGGGGCGGCGGGCGCTGTCGCCGAGCCGGACGAGCAGCGCGACGATGACCCAGTTGGTGACGACGGAGGAACCGCCCTGGGCGAGGAAGGGCATGGCCATGCCCGTGAGCGGGATCAGCCCGGTGACTCCCCCGGCGATGACGAAGACCTGGAGGGCCACGATCGAGGCCAGCCCGGTGGCGAGGAGGCGGCCGAAGGGGTCGCGCAGCGCGAGCCCGGCGCGGAATCCGCGGTGGACGAGGAGCCCGTAGAGCAGCAGGATCGCGGTGATGCCGACGAGGCCGAGCTCCTCGCCGGCGGTGGCGAGGATGAAGTCCGACTTGGCGGCGAAGCCGATGAGGAAGGACTGGCCGTGGCCCAGCCCCGCCCCGAGGAGTCCGCCGGCGGCGAAGGCGAAGAGGGACTGGGCGAGCTGGCCGGGCCCCTCCCCCCGCTCGATGGAGGCGAAAGGATTCAGCCAGTCCTCGACACGGCCGTGCA
Organism: Streptomyces sp. NPDC001194; assembly: GCF_042896985.1. Classification (NCBI taxonomy): domain Bacteria; kingdom Bacillati; phylum Actinomycetota; class Actinomycetes; order Kitasatosporales; family Streptomycetaceae; genus Streptomyces; species Streptomyces sp. NPDC001194. The sequence continues at coordinate 96,637 of NZ_JBIAXU010000001.1, forward strand.
CGTGCGTCTCGAAGGTCCCGACGGCGTACGCGCCGACGGCGGCGAGCAGCAGCCCGATCGCGATCCACCCGATCCGGCCGGTGGCGGTGAACAGCATGATCACGAACAGCCCGAAGAACAGCAGCGAGGTCCCCAGGTCCCTTTCCAGGACCAGCAGGCCGACGCTGAGCAGCCAGATCGCGAGGATCGGACCGAGGACCCGGCCGGGCAGCAGGCGCAGCTTCCAGAACAGGCGCCGCCCGGTGAGCGCGAGGGCGGTGCGATTGGCGGCCAGGTAGGCGGCGAAGAAGACGGCGAGCAGGATCTTGGCGAACTCGCCGGGCTGGAAGGAGAGCCCGGCGAACCGGATCCAGATGTGGGCGCCGTTGACGGCCGGGAAGAACACGGGGACCAGCATCAGCACGAGCGCGGCGGCCACGGAGAGGTACGCGTACCGCTGGAGCACGCGGTGGTCGCGCAGGAGGACGACGACGAGGACGAAGAGGGCCACGCCGAGGGCGGACCAGCGCAGTTGGTCGCCGGCGGTGAGGTGGGCGGGGGTGGTCGCGTCGAGGCGCTGGATGAGGACGAGGCCGAGTCCGTTGAGCAGGACGGCGATGGGGAGCACGAGCGGATCGGCGTACGGGGCCCGGAAGCGGACGGCGAGGTGCGCGAGCAGGGCGGCCCCGGCGAGCCCGGCGGCGTACCGCCCGGCGGGCTCCGGGGTGCGGCCGGTGGTGGCGAGGCCCACGTAGAGGTGTCCGAGGACGCAGATGAGGACGGCGCCGGCGAGGAGCGTCAGCTCGACGCCTCTGCGCGCGGACGCGGAGCCGTCGGGGGGCGGGGGCGGCGCGGGCTCCGCCACCTCTGCCGTCAGAGCGGTCATATCGGAAACGTAGCAAGCGGACGGATGGTATGTCCGCTTATGTCATAGAGTGCCGAGGAGTAGTCAGAATCGGTCACGAGTGGGAGCCGCGAGACATGGGACCAGTGGAATTCATCGTCCTGGCCTTCCCGGAAGAGCAGCTGCGCGTGCCGGCGGTCGAGGCCGTGATGGGGCTGCGCAAGGCGGGGGTCGTACGGCTGATCGACGGTCTCGTGGTCACGAAGACGGCGGGGGGCGAGGTGCTGGCGGCCGAGTTCGACGAGTTCATGGAGCTCCAGGGGCTGCTGCGGCACCGGGAGGCCGCGCAGCTGATCGGGGCCGAGGACGTCCAGGAGTCGGCACGGCTGCTGGAGCGCGGCAGCTGCGCGCTGCTCCTGCTGGTGGAGCACGTGTGGGCCGAGGACGCGGCGATCGCCGTACGGGCGGCGGGCGGGCGCATCGTGGGCTCGGTCCGGATCCCGCCGGAGCGGACGGAGGCGGCCTGATGTTCATCCGCCCGGTCGGCACGAGGGTGGAACCGGCCCGCCGCTCCTCGGGCCACCCCCTCCTCCAAGGCCTCCTGACCCGCGCGGCGGGCGCGCCGGCACCGGCCGCCCCCACGACGGCGGGGCGGGAGACTTCCGCACATGTGACGACGGAGCACGAGCCGACCGGCCAAGGGGCCCCGCGGACAGGCCTGGCGACGGAACTGGCTCAGCTGGCCAACCTGGCCCGGGAAGGCCTCCTCACCCCACAGGAGTTCAAGGAGGCCAAGACCCGCCTCCTCCACTCCTGACACCCCGCCCCGCCACCGGCACCGGCCCCCGCGGAGCCGCCCTGCCCCGTGGGCTCGTCCACGGGCCGGAGCTGGGCCGGACGAGTGGGCATGGAGAACCGGCCGTCCGGGGTGGGGGATTTGTCATACCGGGCGTGGCAGCATCGGCCGCCTGGAGGTGACCACATGTCACGCCGCGTGCTCCGTACCGCCTGCATCGCCGCCCTGTTCGTATCGGCCGGGCCGCTCCCCGTCACCCACGCCGGTTCCCTGACCCCGGCGGACTCGGCCGCCGCCACGACCCTGCACCGGGCCCACGGCTCGGCCCCCGCCGCCACCGCCACCACCCCACGGGCAGCCGCCCCGGCGGACACCACCGACCGGCAGGGCACCGCCACGGCGCGAGGGACCGGCTCACCCGGCTCCGAGCACACGGCGGGACTCGGCACGACGGCACCCGGCACGGCGTCCGCCGCCACCCCCACACCCAACGGCACGACGACCGCCGCCACCCCCACACCCAACGGCACGACGACCGCCGCCACCGAAGGCATCGGCTCCGCGAGCGCCGCCGGCCCCCAGGACACCGCCGCCCAGGAGACCGCGCTCCAGGGCCTCGGCGTCGGGGAACTGCTGAAGGTGTTGCAGGGCCTCTACCGGGAGGCCGAGGCCGCCGCCGAGGGGTACAAGGCCACCGAGATCGCGCTCAAGGCCGGGCAGGACGAGGAGCGCCGGCTCAGTGCCGAGCTCGCGAAGGCCCGTACCGCCCTCGGCGCCGAGAAGGCCGCAGCCGGGCGGGTGGCCCGGGAGCAGTACCAGGGCGCCGTCGGCCTCTCCCCGTACGCCCGGATGCTGCTCACCGGCGACCCCCAGGCCGCCCAGGACCAGCGTCGGCTCGCCGCCCGCGAGGGCGCCCGCCGGGCCGGGGTGCTGGCCCGCCTCACCCGAGGCGAGCACCGGGCCGACCTCCTCGCCACCGCCGCCCGCAAGTCCCTCGACGCACAGCAGACCCTCACCGCACAGCGCAGGCGGAACAAGCTGCAGGTCGACCTCAAGCTCAAACAGGTCGAGCGGGTCCTCGCCTCCCTCACCCCCGAGCAGATCGCCCGGCTCGGCTCCCGAGAGGCCGCGGACACCGCCACCGCGCAGCGGGAGCTGCTGGACTCCGGCCGGCTCGCCGCCACCCCCCGTACGCCCACGGCCGCCGGCGGCGCCGCCCTGACCTACGCCACCGAGCAGATCGGCAAACCGTACGTCTGGGGCGCCGAGGGGCCGGGGTCCTTCGACTGCTCCGGGCTCACCTCACAGGCTTGGGCGCACGCCGGCCGCTCCATCCCCCGCACCAGCCAGGAACAGTGGGCGCAGCTGCCCAAGGTGCCGCTGGACGAGCTGCGGCCCGGCGACCTGGTGGTGTACTTCCCCACCGCCACCCACGTGGCCCTGTACGTCGGCGACGGGAAGGTGATCCAGGCGCCGCGGCCCGGGGCGAAGGTCAAGGTGTCCCCGATCGCCGCCAATCCGCTGCTCGGTGCCGTGCGGCCCGACTCCGACGCGGCCCCGCTGGCCGCGTTCACCCCGCCGCCCCTGCCGCGGACCCCGGAGGGCGGCGACGCCGGCTACTCCGCCGCGGAGGCCCCGGAGCCGGCCGCGGACTCCGCCGCCGACCCGGCCGAGGAACCGGCCGCGGACTCCGCCGCCGACCCGGCCGAGGAACCGGCCGCGGACGCGACCTCGTCCAAGTAGTCCTGCGCGTCTTCGGGGTCGTAGAAGTACGCGTCGAAGTCGGCCGGGTTGTCGAAGCCGTTGGCGAAACGATCCGCCACCGGCTGGAGCTCCCCGGCCGCCCCGATCAGGTTCAGCACGTGCTCCGGCGGGACGCCCAGCATCGCGTTCGTCCACTGGGTCACCGGCTTGCCCGTCGTGAACCAGAACTTGTCGAAGGTGGCCTTCATCCACGCCTCGTCGAACGGCTTGTCCCCGTGCATCAGGATCGACGACAGGTAGGAGGCCGCGCACTTGGACGCCGAGTTGGAGCCCTGGCCGGTGATCGGGTCGTTCGCGACGACCACGTCGGCGACGCCCAGGACCAGCCCGCCGCCCGGCAGCCGTCCGATCGGGTTGCGGACGACCGGCGCGTACCGGCCTGCCAGCGTGCCGCCGGCGTCCGTCAGCTCCACCTTCTTCGCCCGCGCGTACTCCCAGGGCGTGAACTTCTCCATCAGTTCCAGCGTGAGCGCGAGGTGTTCGGCCGGTCCGCCGACCTCGCGGAACACGTCGAGCGGGCCGCCCGGGAGCCCCTCCCAGAACAGGATGTCCGCGCGCCCCGACGTCGTCAGCGTCGGCATCACGAACAGTTCGCCCACGCCCGGGACGAGGCTGCAGCGCACCGCTTCCGTCTCGGGGTGCTCGGGGCGCGGTGCGAGCCCGTGCACGTACGAGACGGCCAGCGCGCGCTGCGGCGCGTCGTACGGGGAGCGCGCCGCGTCCCGGCCGAACATCGACACCAGCTCGCCCTTGCCGGCGGCGACGAGCACCAGGTCGTACGTGCGGGAGAAGTAGTCCAGGTCGGCGACGGACGCGCCGTGGATCACCAGCTGCCCGCCGCGCTGCACGAAGACGTCGAGCCAGCCGGCCATCTTCACGCGCTGGTCGACGGACTGGGCGTACCCCTTGAGACGGCCGAGCCAGTCGACCGGGCGCGAACCGTCCGGGCCGGCGACCGAGACGCCGACGCCCTCGATCCGCGGGGCCTGCCGCTCCCAGAAGTTGAGCGCGAGGTCGCGCTCGTGCCGCAGCGCCGTGTCGAACATGACCTGCGTGGACATGATCCGCCCGGTGCGGATCTCGTCCGCCGTCCGGTTGGACATGAGGGTGACCTCGAACCCCTTCGCCTGGAGGCCGAGGGCGAGCTGGAGACCGGACTGTCCGGCCCCCACGACGAGTATCTTGCGCATGTCACGTTCTCGATTCGGAGGTGCGGACGGCGTTCGGCGTTCCGCGTTCGGCTTTCGGCTTTCGGCTTTCGGCTTCGGCTCTTCTACGGTTCCGGCGTCGCGTCCAGCGCGTGGCCCACCAGCGTCACCAGGGACTCGACGACGGTGTCCCGGCGCCGCGCGTCCATGATCAGCACCGGCACGTGCGGTGGGATGGTCAGCGCCTCCCGCACGTCCTCGGGCTCGTACGCGTCCGAGCCCTCGAAGTGGTTCACGGCGACCGCGTACGGGAGCCCGCAGCTCTCGAAGTAGTCGAGCGCCGGGAAGCAGTCGCGCAGCCGGCGCGTGTCGGCCAGCACGATGCCGCCGATGGCGCCGCGCACCAGGTCGTCCCACATGAACCAGAACCTCTTCTGGCCCGGCGTCCCGTACACGTACAGCACGAGGTCGTCGGCGAGGGTGATGCGCCCGAAGTCCATCGCGACGGTGGTGGTGCTCTTGTCCGGGGTGCCGGACAGGTCGTCCGTCGGGGCGCTCGCCTGGGTCATCACCGCCTCGGTGCGCAGCGGGGTGATCTCGGAGACGGAGGACACGAAGGTGGTCTTGCCGACGCCGAAGCCGCCCGCGACCAGCACCTTGACGGCGACGGGGGCGCGGGAGCGGTCGTACTGCCAGGGCTGGACGGACTCGTCGTCCAGGGCTGCCTTGGCCTGGACGGGGATGCCGACGGGCGGGTCAGAGACTGCGAAGACCACTGAGCACCCTTTCCAGCAGCGCGCGTTCGGGACGCCCGGGGCCGTGCCCCGTCCCGTAGACGCGTATCCGCCCCTGGTCGGCGAGGTCGCTGACCAGGACGCGGACCACCCCGAGCGGGAGCTTGAGCAGCGCGGATATCTCCGCGATGGTGCGCATGCGGCGGCAGACCTCGACGATCGCCGGCATCTCGGGCATGCGGTCGTCGGGCTCGGGCCGCTGCGGCTCCGAGGCCCGGGTGTCGCAGGCGGCGACGAACGTCTCCACGTGCAGGACCTGCGTGAAGCGGGTGCGGCCGCCCGTGAGGGAGTACGGGCGGACGCGTGCGGGCCGGCGGTCGGCTCCGCGTATCGGCAACCGGTCGGTCGCCGGGGCCGTACTCCTCACGGGGTCTTCTCCATCGACTGGCGCAGCTCGCTGCGGACTTCCGGGGTCAGGACGTGGCCGGCCCGGCCGACGAACAGCGCCATGTGGTAGGCCACCACGCTCATGTCGCAGTCGGGGGTGGCGTGCACGCCGAGGAGCGAACCGTCGCTGATGGCCATGACGAACACGGAGCCGTACTCCATCGCCACCATCGTCTGCTTGACCGCCCCGCCCTCCATGAGCTCGGCGGCGCCCGTGGTGAGGCTGCCGAGGCCGGAGACGATGGTGGCCAGGTCGGCGGAGGCGCCGCGCGGGCCCTTGGTGCGCGCGGGGCCCGCGCCGGGGGCGCCGGCCGCGCCGGCGGCCGCTCCCCCGGGGTCGGACGACAGCAGCAGGAGCCCGTCCGAGGACACGACCGCGACGGAGTTGACGCCGGGCACCTCCTCGACCAGGTCGGTCAGCAGCCACTGCAGGTTGCGGGCCTGGGTGCTCAGTCCGTACGTACTGGGCGCGGTCATGTGCGTGCCTCCTGTGCGGTGTCCCCCTGGTCGGTGTCCTGTGCGAGCTCGGCGGCCACGACGCGCCGTCCGTCCCGCGTCCCCTGGTAGAAGCCTCCGAGCCGGCGTCGCAGTTCGTCGGCGTCGACGCGGCGCGGCGGCTCGGGCGCCCGTGCGGTCTCGGGGCGGGGCGGGGTCACCGCGCGCGGGGTGCGCTTGGGCAGCCCCTTGTCGGTGACGGCCGCTTCCGGCCCGGAGTCGGGGTGGCTCCCCTGGCGGGGGACCCAGTCGGACTCGTCGGGCGCGTGCCGGTGGGGCTCCGCCGGGCCGTCGGGGGCGACGGCGGTGGCGGACTCCCCGGGCGGCGTCGGTCCTGCTTCCCGTACGTCGGCCCGCGGACCGGCATCGGGCAGCCGGTCGGGGGACGCCGGGCCGGGGTCGGGCGCCGCGAAGGCGTCCGGCGCCGCGTCGGGGACGACGCGCGCGAGGAGTTCCTCGCCGGGATCGGCCTCGGCCGGGGCCTGCTCGGGGTTGCCGGCCGCGGTGAACACCCGCTCGGCGCCGGGCAGCTCGGGCTCCGCCGGCACCACCCGGGCCAGCAGCTCCTCGCCCGGGGCCGGGGGCGGCACCTCGGCGGGGGGCAACACCTCCGCGGCGTCCCCGAAGCCGTGTCCGGCGGTGAACACCTGGTCGACGGGCGGCAGCTGGCCGTCCGCGTCCGGGGCGTGCGCACCCGTGTCGGGCTCGAGCCCCCCGGCCAGGTCCGGCCCGAATTCCGGGGCCAGGTCGGGGAGGGCGTCCGTGGTCGCGTCGGGGCCGGAGGCCCGGTCCGCGCCCGGGACCACGGCCGCACCGGCACCGGCACCGGCACCGGCACCGGCGGCGTCCGCGGTGAAGTCCGCGTCCCGGCCGTGGCCCGGCGGCGTCGGCGCCGCGGTCAGGGGCTCGTCGGGGGCGTCCGTGGCATCCGTGGCGTCCGGTGCGGCCGGGTCCCACTCCATGCTCCGCAGGAGCTCCGCGTCCGCCTCCGGGCCCGGGTCCCGGAAGGGCTCGGGAGCCGGGGTCTCGGCCGGGGTCGCGGCCGCGTCGGCCGATGCCTCCGGCTCCCGCTCCACCGCCGGATCCTGCGGCATGCGGCGGCCCGGGATCGTGTTCTCGTTCGCCTCCGCGATCACACCCGGCAGCCGCAGCTCCGGCACGCCCGGTGCCGGCGTGGCGAAGGTGTGCACCGGCGAGCTCGGCGGCGTGGTCGGCAGCAGCGTGGCGGGGACGACCACCAGGGCCTCCGTGCCCGCGTGCCGCCCGGGGCGCAGCTCGGCGGTGACCCCGTGCCGGGCCGCGAGACGGCCCGCCACGTACAGGCCGAGCCCCAGGCCGTGTTCGGCCTCCGGCTCCTCGTCGTACGCCTCGGGCGTGGCCAGGCGGGCGTTGAGGGCCTCCAGCCGGTCGCCGGTGACCCCGATGCCCTCGTCCACGACGGAGAGCACCGCGTCACCCGAGTCCAGCAGCCACCCGGAGACCCGTACCTTCGCCTCCGGCGGCGAGAACGTCGTCGCGTTCTCCAGCAGTTCGGCCAGCACGTGCGAGATGTCGTCGGCCGCGTGCCCGGCCACCTGGGTGAACGGCGGGAGGGCCGCCAGGTCGACTCGCTCGTAGCGCTCGATCTCGCTGACCGCGGCCCGCATGACGTCGATCAGCGGGACCGGCGCGGACCCGGCGCCGTGGCCGTGCTCCTGGCCGGCCAGGACCAGCAGGTTCTCGTTGTGGCGGCGCATGACCGTCGCCAGGTGGTCCAGCTTGAACAGGGTCGCCAGCCGGTCCGGGTCCTGTTCCTTGGACTCCAGCTCCTCGATGACCGCGAGCTGGCGCTCCACCAGCCCCAGCGTGCGCAGCGAGAGCGAGACCGACGTCGTCGACATGATGCGGCGGTGCTCTTCGAGGCCGGCCCGCAGCTGCGTCAGCTCCTCCTCCAGCGCCTCGCGGCTCGCGGTCAGTTCCTGCTCCAGCGCATCGCGGGCCGCGGAGAGCGCCTCGTTGCGGCCGATGAGCCGGCGCCCGTCGGCGTCCAGGCCCGCGATCCGGGTGTGCAGGGAGACGGTCTGGTCGCGTACCGCGTTGAGGTGGCGTACGACCTCGGCGAACTCGTCGTTGCGGCCGGTGAAGCGGACCGGCTCCACCGAGCCCTCCGGGGTCGCCAGCCGGGCCGCGCCGCGGCGCAGTACGGACAGCGGCCGGGTCAGCGAGCGCGCGACGGCCGTCGCGAAGCCGACGGCGACCAGGAACAGCAGGCCGAGGGCCGCGACCAGCATCTCCAGCCGGGTCACGTCGTCGTCGCGCAGGGTGGCGAGCGCGGTGGCCCGCTGCCCGGCGAGGGTGGCCTCGACGGAGCGCATCCGGTCGATGCGGGCGGTGAGGGAGGGGGCCACGGCGGAACCGTCGAGCCGGCGGTCGGCCGTGGAGAGCGTGGGCCGTTCGGTGAGCCGCTTGAGGTAGTCGTCGGCCGTCTTGACCTCGGGGCCAGTGACGGTGGCGGCGAGGGTCTGGCGGACGTCGGGCCGCGCGACCCGGTTGAAGTCGTCGAGCGCGGCCTGTTCCCGTACGCGGGCCCGCTGGGCGGCGGTGCTGAGTTCGTCCGCTGCGGCCGTGTTCGAGGGCTGCTCGCCGCGGGGGACGGCCAGCGCGGCGAGCAGCAGTCCACGGGTGGCCGAGGCCTGTTCCACGGCCTGGCCGAGCGGGGCCAGCGGGCGGGTGGTGGCGAGGGCGGCGACGGCGCGCGGCGGGGTCAGCTCGGCGAGCCGGTCGCCCGGGGCGAGCAGTTCCGCGATGACGCCCGCGTACGCCTGCTCGGCGGCGAGGGCGCCGCCCTTGCCGTCGACGGCTTCGGTGCGGACGGCCTGGACGCGGGCCAGGGCGCGGGCGAGCGCCTCGTCGGCCTCGTTGCGGACCTCGTCGAGCTGGCGGTCGGTGAGCGCGGTGCGCTCCTGGACGGGGCCCTTCGCCTGGGCGCCGGGGCGGCCCTTGGCCACGTACTCGACGACGGCGTCGCGCTCGTCGCCGAGGAGGTGCGCGAGGGTGAGGGTGTGCTGGCTCTGCTCGGCGAGCGTGACCAGCTGCTGGGAGTCGTTCAGCTCCCGCGTCGCGGAGACCACGGCTGGGGCGCCGGCCGCGAGGACGGTGAGGCCGGCGACGGCGACGCCGATGACGAGCCTGCTGCGCACGCGGACGGGGCGTCCTGCGGGGGCTGGTCCGTCGGTGGCGGTGCCGTTCTTCCGAGACCGCTTCTTCTGCACCGGTGCTCGCAATCCTGTACGTGTGCTCGTGCTCGTCTACTCGTGTGGCCGAGGTAACGGCCGGTCAACAAGTAAACGCCCCCTGCCTCCTCGTACCGCCTCAGACCTTTGCAGTGTGCTGGGTGGAGAGCCTGACATCACCCACCCGGCCACTCGAACGAGTGAACATCACGGATGAGTTGGCAACCAACTCGGCGGTGCACCTTCAGAGGGCCGCCGTGGACGGGTGGTTGAAAGATCGGTGAGGGCTTTGGCAATATGCGCGCCCACAGCCGCCGCGGAGGCCCCGAACGCCCTGTCGGCCGCGCGGGCGCCGCGTACCCGACGGACGCCCCATTGGTACGGACCTTTTGCTCCATCCCGGCCGGCCAGACCGTGCGGGGCGGGCAGAATGTCCGTATGCGCATCGACCTCGCCTCGGCCCCCGGCGACCCGGAACGCCCCAACGAGGACTGGCTATCGGCGGCGATGCCCGCCGCGGGCGGTGGAGTCCTGGTCGCCCTGGACGGGGTCACCCCGCCGGGCGGCGAGGTGGGGTGTTCGCACGGCGTGCCCTGGTTCGCGGCCCGGCTCGGGGGCCGATTGACCGAACTGTCCGGATCGCGACCGGACATGGCGCTGGACCGGATCCTGGCCGAGTCCATCCGCGGCACCGCCGACGCCCACCGCGAAACCTGTGACCTTTCTCACGTGCGGACCCCGCAGGCGACGGTGGTGATGGTGCGGTGGGACGGGGCGTACGTGGAGCACCTCGTGCTCTCGGATTCCGTGCTGCTCCTCGAGGCGCCGGGCGGCGAGGTGACGGCGGTGCTCGACGACCGGCTGGACCGGATCCCGCGCGAGCTGCTGCGGACATCGGCCTCGGCGGACGCGCTGCGCAACGCGGAGGGCGGCTTCTTCACGGCGGCGGCCGACCCGGAGGTCGCGGCGCGGGCGGTGACGGGCCGGACCCCGCGCGGGCGGGTCCGGGCGCTGGCGGCGCTCACGGACGGGGCGAGCCGGTGGACGGACACCTTCGGGGAGGGCGACTGGGCGCAGTGCCTGGCGGTGCTCCGCAAGGAGGGCGCGCAGTCGCTGATCGCCCGGGTCCGCATCCTGGAATCGGACCCGGACCGCCCCCGCGGGCGCGGCAAACGCCACGACGACGCCTCGGCGGCGTACGCGGAGCTGTAGGGGGCGTCCGCGGGCCTTCGGGCCGCGCCTGCGGGGCCTACTCCGCGCCCTGGTTCAGCTGGCGAAGGAGCCGGGCGAGCTCCGCGACCTCTCCCCGGTCCCAGTCCGCGAGCTTGCGCATGTACTGCTCGCGCCGGGCCCCGCGGACGCGCAGGAACCGCTCCCGGCCCTCGTCCGTGAGGCCGACCAGGGAGGCCCGGCCGTCGGCCGGGTCCGGCTCGCGCGCCACCAGCCCCAGCACTTCCAGGGCCCGCAGCTGCCGGCTCATGGTGGCCTTGCCGACGCCGAAGTACGCGGCGAGCTCGGTGGCCCGCTGCCGTCCCGCCGCCTCCAGCCGCACGAGCAGCCCGTACGCGGCCGGTTCGAGCTCGGGGTGGAGCGCGCGGGCCATCTCTCCGGAGGAAGCCCTGGCGCGCCGGAGGAAGACGGACAGTTCCCGCTCCAGGGCAAGGAACTCCTGGTCTTCGCTTCCGTGCACGTCCGCTCCCATCGCCGATGTCCTGAGGCACCAGTATTTCGCAGCGCGCACGCCACCGGCCCGGGACCCCGCCCGCGGGTCCGCGGGGGGGTCCCGGGCCGTACGGGAGCGGCCGGGCCGACGGCAGCGAACCGGCGGCGGACCGGTCAGGCGGCGACGGTGACCGGAACGGCGTCCGACTGGCTGAGGGCCAGCTCCAGGACCTGGCGCACGTCCGTCACCGGGTGGACCTCCAGGCCCTCCAGCACCTCGGACGGGACGTCGTCCAGGTCGGCCTCGTTCCGCTTCGGGATGATCACCGTGGTCAGGCCGGCCCGGTGCGCGGCCAGCAGCTTCTGCTTGACCCCGCCGATCGGCAGGACGCGCCCGGTCAGCGAGACCTCGCCGGTCATGGCCACGTCGGTGCGCACCTGCCGCCCGGAGAGCAGCGAGGCGAGCGCCGTGGTCATCGTGATGCCCGCGCTCGGGCCGTCCTTCGGCACCGCGCCCGCCGGGAAGTGGATGTGCACGCCCCGGTCCTTCAGGTCGGCGACCGGGAGCTCCAGCTCCGCGCCGTGCGAGCGCAGGAAGCTGAGCGCGATCTGCGCCGACTCCTTCATGACGTCGCCGAGCTGCCCGGTGAGGGTGAGTCCGGCGGCGCCCGTCTCGGGGTCGGCCAGCGAGGCCTCGACGAACAGGACGTCCCCGCCCGCGCCGGTCACGGCGAGCCCGGTGGCCACGCCGGGGACGGCGGTGCGCCGCTCGGCGGGGTCCTGCGCGGACTCCGGGACGTGGTGCGGGCGCCCGATGAGCCCGCGCAGGTCGTCGGCGCCGATGCGCAGCGGCAGCTCCCGCTCCCCCAGCTCGTGCTGGGAGGCCACCTTGCGCAGGAGCCGCGCGACGGACCGCTCCAGGGTGCGCACGCCCGCCTCGCGGGTGTACTCCCCGGCCAGCTTGCGCAGGGCGTCCTCCTCCAGCACCACCTCGTCGGCGCCGAGTCCGGCGCGCTCCAGCTGGCGGGGCAGCAGGTGGTCGCGGGCGATGACGACCTTCTCGTCCTCGGTGTAGCCGTCGAGGCGGACGAGCTCCATGCGGTCGGCGAGCGCCTCGGGGATGGCCTCCAGGACGTTGGCGGTGGCCAGGAAGACCACGTCGCTCAGGTCCAGCTCCACCTCCAGGTAGTGGTCCCGGAAGGTGTGGTTCTGGGCCGGGTCGAGGACCTCCAGCAGGGCCGCGGCCGGGTCTCCGCGGAAGTCGGAGCCCACCTTGTCGATCTCGTCGAGCAGGACCACGGGGTTCATGGACCCGGCTTCCTTGATGGCGCGGACGATCCGGCCGGGCAGGGCGCCGACGTACGTGCGGCGGTGGCCGCGGATCTCGGCCTCGTCGCGGACGCCGCCGAGGGCGACGCGGACGAACTTGCGGCCCATGGCGTGGGCGACGGACTCCCCGAGGGAGGTCTTGCCGACGCCGGGGGGTCCGACGAGGGCCAGGACGGCGCCGCCGCGGCGGCCGCCGATGACGCCCATGCCGCGCTCGCCGCGCCGCTTGCGCACGGCGAGGTACTCGGTGATGCGGTCCTTCACGTCGCTCAGGCCCGCGTGCTCGGCGTCCAGGACCGCCCGGGCGCCGCGGATGTCGTACGCGTCCTCGGTCCGCTCGTTCCAGGGCAGCTCCAGGACGGTGTCGAGCCAGGTGCGGATCCAGGAGCCCTCGGGGGACTGGTCGCTGGACCGCTCCAGCTTGTCGACCTCCTTGAGCGCGGCCTCCCTTACCTTCTCGGGCAGGTCGGCGCCCTCGACGCGGGCCCGGTAGTCGTCGGACTCCTCGCCGTCCTTCTCGCCGTTCAGCTCGCGCAGTTCCTTGCGCACGGCCTCCAGCTGGCGGCGCAGCAGGAACTCGCGCTGCTGCTTCTCGACCCCGTCCTGGACGTCCTTGGCGATGGACTCCGCCACGTCCTGCTCGGCGAGGTGGTCGCGCAGCCAGGTGATGGCGAGCTTGAGGCGGGCGACGGGGTCGGCGGTCTCGAGCAGCTCGACCTTCTGGGCGACGGTCAGGAAGGGCGAGTACCCGGAGTTGTCCGCGAGCGCCGACACCCCCTCGATCTGCTGGACGCGGTCGACGACCTGCCAGGCGCCGCGCTTCTTGAGCCAGCTGGTGGCGAGTGCCTTGTACTCCTTGACGAGTTCGGTGACCGACCCGGGCAGCGGGTCGGGCAGCCTCTCGTCGACGCTCTCGCCCTCGACCCAGAGCGCGGCCCCGGGCCCGGTGGTCCCGGCCCCGATCCTGACGCGGCCCACGCCGCGGATGAGCGCCCCGGGATCCCCGTCGGAGAGCCGCCCCACCTGCTCGACGGTCCCGAGCACACCGGTGCCGGCGTACTTCCCGTCGACGCGCGGCACGAGCAGCACCCGGGGCTTCCCGCTGCGGACCGCCGCCTGGGCGGCCTCGACGGCCCCCCGCACCTCGGCATCGGACAGGTCCAGCGGAACGACCATCCCCGGCAGCACGACCTCGTCGTCAAGCGGCAGCACGGGCAGAGTGAGCGTTACGGACGTCGAAGCCATGATCTTCCCTCCGGCAGTGAAGTTGAGCTATGCCGACTCAATGCATGTGCGCCTCCCAATGTTCCCCCACACCCGTTCGCCCCCGGCGAACACCCTTTCGCGGCCCCGCGCCCGGCGGGCTCAGGGGGCCGGCTGGATGCGGATGTCGCCCGAGGAGGTCTTCACGGTGAGGTGGGAGGGGGCCGTGGGGGTGGAGGGGAGGGTGTCCCGGGTGCCGGAGCCGGTGGCCGTCGTGATTTCGTACGGGGCCTGCGGGACCCTGAGCGTCACGTCGCCCGAGCTGGACTGCGCCGTCACCGATGCCGGCGGGCTCGCGAACGTCAGGCGGGCGTCGCCCGAGGAGGCGTGGAGGTCGGCCGTCGGGGCGGTCAGGGCGGTGGCCGTGATCGACCCCGAGGACGTGCGGACCCTCAGGGGGCCGGTGGTGCGGTCGGCCGTCACGTCGCCCGAGGAGGACGAGAGGTCCGCCCCCGCCACCCCGGTCACCGAGATGCGGCCGCTGCTGCTCGCCAGCGCGACCTTCGCCGAGGCCGGGACCTCCAGGCGGTAGTCGACGAAGCAGGGGTCGGAGCAGCCCGCCGTGAAGGTGAGGACCCCTCCCGACACCCGCTGGCCCGGCTTCGGCGCCGCGTCGCCGCGGTAGTGGACGGTCCGGTGGACCGTGACCCCCGGGCCCGTGCCGGGAACGACCTCGATGGAGCCGCGCCGGGCGTCCTTCACCTCGACCGCCGTGACGGCCTCCGCGACCGTCACGTCGGCCGTCGCCGTCCTCTGCTCATCGGCCTCCCCGAAGGAGCAGCCGTAGAGCAGCAGTCCGGCGGCCATGAGGACGACCACCGTCCGACTGAAGCGCAATGACGTGATGTGAGAAGGCATGCGCACCAGTGTGGTGAACCGGGGCCCCGCCCTCGATGGGGGCCGTACCCGGGGTGCGGTGGGGTTATCCCCACCGCACCCCGGCGCCCCCGGGATCCCGGGGGCGCCGGGCCCCGGGTGCCGGGTGCCGGGTGCCGGGTCAGACGCCGATCGCGCCGTCGATCCGCTCGCGCAGCAGGTCGGCGTGGCCGTTGTGGCGGGCGTACTCCTCGATCATGTGGATCAGCACCCAGCGCAGTGACACCCTCCCGCGCCATGCGTCCTCGCCCTCCACGTCCAGATCGGGCGCCGCCGCCGTGAACGACCGCGCGAACGCGACCTCTTCCCGCCAGGCCCCCCACGCCGCGGCGACGGCTCCCGGGCCGGACACCGCCCCGTCGAAGTCGCCGTCCGGGTCCGCCTCCGAGGAGAACAGGGCCGGCGCCTCCTGCCCGGCCAGGACCCGGCGGAACCAGCGGCGCTCCACGTCCGCGAGGTGGCGGACCAGGCCGAGCAGCGAGAGCGTGGACGGCGCCACCGACCGCAGGGCCAACTCGTCTTCCAGCCCGGCGCACTTCAGCTCCAGCGTCGCGCGCTGCGCCGCGAGGACCTCGGTGAGCAGCAACCGCTCGTCGCCCGTCGCGGGCCCGGCGAAGCGGTCTTCGGAGCGCGCACCGTCGAAGAGCTGCCCGCGCCTGCCCGTCACCGCGGGCAGCTCCGGGCGCATGGCCCAGTCCGTCCACGAGCCGTCGTAGACCGCCAGCCCAAAGTGGCCGGCGAGCGTGGCGCCCAGGGCCAGGACGCAGGCCGTCACTCCCGAACCGCAGCTGAAGTACAGCCGCTCCCGGTCAGCCGCCAGCGCCCCGAAGACCTCGCGGAGTTCCGCGGCGGGCCGCATCAGGCCGCCGCGCTGGAGGTCCCCGAACGGCAGGTTCACCGCACCCGGCATGTGGCCCCCGCGCAGCCCCGGCCGGGGTTCCGGGGCCCGGCCGGTGAAGCGTTCGCGGGTACGGGCGTCAAGTACGAGCGCCCCGGGATCGGCGAGGGCCTCCCCGACCGCGGTGAAGTCCACCAGCAGCCCCGGTCGCGGCCGGGCCGTGAAGGCGCCGCGCGGGCCCTCGTACGCCGGTGCGCACTCCTCGACGGGGAGCCCGGCCGCCGTCCATGCGGGCAGCCCGCCGTCCAGGACGGCCGCCCGGTCGAAGCCCATGGCGCGCAGCATCCACCAGGCCCGTGCGCTGGAGTAGACGCCGGCGCCGTCGTAGACGACGACCGTACTGGTGTCGTCGACTCCGAGCCCGCGCAGCGCCTCCTCGAAGGCGGCGGCCGCGGGCATGGCGTGCGGGGCGGGGGCGTCGTGGTCGGACAGGGCGCCGTCGAGGTCGAAGGGCCGGGCCCCCGGGATCCGCCGGCCGGCGCCCCGGTGGGCTCCGACGGAGGCGTCGAACACGACGAGCCCCGGCTCACCGAGCCGGCGGGCCAGCCAGTCCGCCCCGACCAGCGGCCCGGGCAGCGGCCCGGGCCGGACGGGAGCCTCTGCGGCAGGGCGGGTCGTGGTCATGCGGCACCTCCGGGTCGTCGGCGGACCGAGGACGTGGCGGCCCGTCGCTCACATCCTCCTACGAAGCCCCGACGCTTCGGCAAAGCGCCGTGTACGCAAGGGAGTCGGCGGGGACGGCGGGCCGTACATCGGAGGTCGACCCCCCGCGCGGACAGGCGAGCGCGCGCTTGCGGAGGTCCGTCGTGACGGTGGTCGCCCTCCAGGGCCGGATCCGGAAGACGGGCCCTGGGGGCGGCTCTTCGAGATCGGCTGCTTTTCGCCTCTGCTCCGGGCCCCGGGTACCGCACCATGGCGGTCCCCGGGGAGCCGGGGCCAAGGCTTGGGGGAGCCGTGACGGAGACGACCAGCGAGCAGCACGAACCGGCGGGGGAACCCGAGAGCGCCATCGGGCCCGAGCCGAACCCGACGGGCGAGCGGGACGCGACGGAGGAACAGGCGGCGCCGGACGAACAGGCCGGCCTCGACACGGCCGCCGAGCCGGAAGCCGAGACCGCAGCCGAGGCCGAGACCGAGGCCGAAGCCGCAGCCGAGGCCGAGACCGCCGACGAACCCGGGGCCGAGCCCGCCACGCCACCCGAGGAGCCGGCCCCGGAACCCGAACCCGAACCCGAAGGCCAACGGCTCGGTCGTCGGCTGCGCGGGCGGCTGCGGACGATGGCGCTCGCCGCCGCCGGAGTGGCGCTCAGCGCGGTGGTCGCCGCGGTCGTCTCGGCGTACCTCGACATCTGGTCCGCGAGCGAACCGCCGCCCGGCGCCCCGCGGATCACCGCCGCCTCCGAGGTCTGGTGGGACCTGCTCAACGACCACCACCTCGTACGGGCCGCGCCGGGCTCCACGTACGAGAAGGAACCGCTCCTCATGGGCGATGCCCAGGACTCCCTGGCGCAGATCGTCACCGAGGGCGGGGTCGACGCGGGCATGATGCGGATCCGGCTGATCCTCACCAACTTCACCCGCACGCCCGCCACCATCACCTCCGTCCGGGCCCGCATCGAACGCACGCACCCCGTGCCCGCCGGCCCGCTCTACTACTGCGGCGGACCCCAGGGAAGCGCCGATGTCAGCCGGGTGACCCTCGATCTGTCCCGCCCCGAGCAGCCCGCCGTGGAGCAGGGCGCCCAAGGCCAGCCGCAGGCGCAGTACCCGAGCACCAAGGTCCAGGTGGCGGCGCAGGGGGATCCGGCCTACTTCGACGTCGCCGTCCAGGCGGACACCGCGACGGGCCCGGCCGCCGTCGCCTACGAGTTCGTACTCGACATCGCCTACACGCAGGGGAACCGGCAGCAGCACCTGCTCGTGGACACGGCGGGACGTCCGTTCGTCCTCGCCCAGGGGATCGAGAAGTGGACTCAGGCGTTCCGCTGCAACGGCACCGGGTGGAGCACACCGGGACAAGCGGGATGAGCGCCGTCGTGGCGAGCGGCCGGCCGAGGGGCCGGCGCCGTTCCGTCATCACCGCGGCGGCATCCGTCCTCGCCCTCGTCCTGTGCTCCGCCCTCACCGTCACGCTCCTGCGTGCGCTGTTCCCCGCCCCGGACGGTCCCGGCCGGCACGGCCTGTACGCGACCGGTGCACCCCTCCTGAACGGCGACGGCGACGGCGGCACCCCCTGGACCGCCACCCTCCCGCAGCCCGGCCGACAGCCCCCGGCCGAGCTGATGCGCGGCGCCCTGGGCTGCGTTCCGCTGTTCCGGTGGGCCACCGCCGCCCGCGCCGTACCCCGCGGGCAGGTCACCCTCGCGTACTCCGTCGGGGCTTCCCCGTCCCGCCCTGCCCTGGTCCGGGGGGTCCGCGTGGTCAAGGGGCCGGCCGTCCCCGTACCCCGCGGCGACGACGTCGGCTGCGCCGGATGGGCGCAGGAGGAAAGGCTGGCCGCCATCACCGCGGCCCGCGGCAAGCCCGTGCAGCCGGTCCGCCTCTCCCTGGACCACGCCGGCACCCGCCAGGAGGCCCCGCTCCCGGTCCGGGCCGGCGGCACGGCCACGGGGCTGGTCACCGTCACGACGACCGCCTGCGCCTGCTCCTGGTGGCTGGAACTGGACGTGGAGGAGAACGGCAGGCAGGTCACCGTGCGGGTGGACGACGACGGCCGCCCCTTCACCCTGGCACCGCCGACCGCCCCGCTCTCGACCTCCGCCGACCGGGAAGTCTTCGCGTCCCGCCCGCTCTCCCGGGCCTTCGGCGACCCGCAGCCTCCCCGGGCCGGGGTCTCCGTCGCCGCCGCGCTGGTGCCGATGCCCGACGGCTGGGAGGCCGAGTCCGACGTCCCGCAGGACCCGGCGGCGGCCGTGGGGGGCGAGGCCCGGCTGGGCGGTGTGGCCTGCCGCCGCATGTACGACTCCGTGGTGGGCGCCGGCGGCGTGCCGGCCGGCGCCCACGTGCTCGATCTCCGGATCAGCGGTCCCGCCCTCGTCGAAGGGGCCGTACTGGACGCGTCGGTCCGGCTGGAGACCGTCCGCCTCGATGCGGCGCAGCGCTACCGCTACTCCTGCGCGCGCGCCGGCGTGGCCCCGGGATCCCCCGTCGAGCGGCCGGACATCGCGCGGCACCTGTTTCCCGACACCCTGCACGCGCTGGGTCCGTTTCCCAGCGGCTCGCTGAAGTACGACCCGAGCTGGCGCCCCGAGCGGGGCGTGGGCCTGTCGATGCCGCTCGCCGTGGCCGAGCCGTTCGCCTTCGGCAAGGCGGGCCCGGACGGCCGGGGCGCCTTCGGCATCAGCGCCGTCATCGCGCCCATCCGAGCCACCTACGGCATGACGGTGGAAGTGACGGTCACCCTGCCGACCGGCGAACGCGGCGAGTTCACCCTGACCGACCACGGCAGGCCGTTCCTGCTCGGACCCGACAGGACCGAGCTGAACCCGGCGCACCAGCAGGACCACGTCGAACCGTTCGCCGATCCGCACGCCCGCTACCAGGACAAACTACCCCAGGACACCCCCTAGCGACCGGTGCAGTGGCCCGGCCGGGCGTAGACGGAGATCCGGGCGCCCCGGACCTCGTCCGTCGAGCACAGGTCGAAGTGCGAGGCCAGCGTCAGGCGTTTGACCGCCTCGCGGGGGTACGGGTCCAGCGGCTGGTCCGCCGGGTCCGTCAGGGCCACCACCCGGGGGGCGTCCACCAGGCGGGCCCGGATCCGCTCCGTCGGGAGCTCCGTGCCCTGGAGGCTGTGCGAAGCCGCCGGGGTGCGGTCCAGGGCCAGGTCGCGCAGGCTCCCGTACAGCCCGGGCGAGGACAGCAGCCACTCGCGCCGCCGCGAGGGCATGAACAGCACGGCGTCTCCCGGACGCGCCCGTTCCCGTACGACGGCGGCCACCGCGAGCACGTCGTCCTTGCGGCTCTCGGGCGTGCGCAGCCACACCGACCACCACCCGAACGGCACCAGCAGCGCGCCCGCCAGCAGCCACGGCCACCACCCCCGGGCCGCCGCCAGCCGGGCCCCGGCGAGCAGGGCGAGCCCGGCCAGCGCGTAGAGCACGTACCGGTCCACGTACCAGGGGTGGACGAGGGAGACCGCCATGAGCAGGCCGGGCGGGACGAGGGCCAGCGGCAGGGCGACCCGGACCAGCTCCCGCGGTACGGCAGGGCTCCGCGCGAGCAGCAGGGCGGCCGCCGCGACCACCCCGTACGCCGCCCAGTCCCGCCAGCCCGGCCTGCCGAGCCAGCCCAGCTGCTGCTCCGCCTGCCGGGCGCTCACCACGGCCAGCGGCAGCAGCAGGGCCACCACCGCGGCGGCGCTCCACCGCCAGCCGCGCGAGCGCCGGGCGGCGACCCCGTGCGCGAGGAGGGCCAGTACGGCGAACTCGTGGAGCCAGCAGCCCAGCAGCAGGACCACGGCGTACGCGACCCACCGCTCGCGCAGCATCAGGTACGTCGCCCATGCCACGGCCGCCGCGACCAGGGCGTACGAGCGCCCCTCCTGCGCGTACATCTGCACCGGCGGCAGCACGGCGTAGACCGCCCCGGACCACAGCGCGGCCCGCTCCCCCGCCAGCCGGTGCGCGACGGCGGCCACCCCGGCGGCCGCGAGGGCGGTGGCGGCGACCGACGGCAGGCGCAGCGCCCACAGGCCGCCGGTGCCCGGCCCGCCGCCCGGCCCGGCTCCCCCGCCGTCCCAGACCGCGAACACCGCGTGCATCAGCAGGTAGTAGAGGCCGTGCACGGCGTCGACCTGCCCGAGCAGCTCCCCGATCCCGCCGAGCGGCCGGTGCGCCACCTGCCAGGTGACGGACTCGTCGCGCCACATGCTGCCGCGGCCGCCCGCGCCGGCGCGCTCCAGGCCCCAGAGGCCGAGGAGGAAGGCGAGCAGCGGCGGCAGCCAGCGCCAGGCGGCGGTGCGGCGGATGTCGTCCTCCTGGTGCTTTCCGAGCGGGGGGTGCCGACTCCATACTCGGGGGTCGGCCCGAAGACCTCCGGGGGTGGGGTGTGCGCGCGTTCCGAGCGGTGGCGGCGGTGCTGCTGAGTGCGGTGGTCCTGGCGGGGTGCGGTTCGGGGGGCGGCGGGTCGGACAGACCCTCCGCGAAGCCCCCGCCGGGCGGCGGCAGCCCCACGGCGTCGGCCTCCGCCTCGGCCCGGCCGTCCTCCGATCCCGCGTCCCCGGGCACGACCGGCGCACCGCCGGGGAAGCCGACGGGCGCCCCGAGCGCCTCGTCCGCGCCCGTCTCCCCCGGGCCCTCCTCGGCGCTGGAGCGCCTGGTCACGGTCGCCCGGACCGGAGGCTACGCCGGGAAGTCGAGCACCCTGCTGGTCAAGGGCGACGGCTCGTGGACCCGGCTGGACCGGCAGATGAGCCCGGCCGGCACCGGGAAGCTGCCGGCGGACCGGGAGGCGAAGCTGCGCGCGGCGCTCGCGCAGGCGGACCTCGCGCACCTGCCGAGGTTCCCGACGGGCGGCCCGGCGGTGTTCGACGGGTTCGTCTACACCTTCGTGCAAGGCGGCTACGAGGTCACCGTGGCCCAGGAGTCCCTGACCCCGGCCCTGCGCGCCGTCCTGGCCGAGCTGCCCCCGTTCGAGGCCGACCCGTCGCGTTGACTGCGCCCGGGCCCGGCCGTTGACTGAAAGAGGAGCGAACACCGCAGCAGAGGTCCGCCGAGGGGGGCTCCCCCGAGAAAGGTCGCGGCCCATGTATCGCAGACGTCCGAACGTGCGGTTGCGCTCGTTCCCGGTTCTCGCGGCGCTCGCCTTGTCCCAGGTTCTCGCCCTGGGCGGATTCTCCGCCCAGGCTTCACCGCCTGCGGCCGGGGCCGTCGTGACGACCGCTGCGGACTTCACCTGCCTCACCTCCGACGACCCTTACTGGCAGGGCTGCCGCAAGGGATTCGGAGAGGGCTGGGCCGCGGGCGCGAAGTGCAAGCCGAAGCCCGCGCTGCCCTACGGCGATCCGTTCAACCGGTTCCGCCACGGGTACGTCGACGGCTTCAGCGCGGGGTACGACGGAGGGCTGCGGGATTCCGGCTGCCCTCCGCTCCACCCGGTCCCCGCGGATCCGCCGGCGCCACAGGTGCCGCCGAAGGCCGACCCCGATCAGGAGCGCAAGCGCGCCCGGGCCGAGGCCGCGTGCACGGCCAGGATCCCCACGACCACCACCGGCGAGGACAGGAACCGCATCCTGGCGGCGTGCATGGCGGAAGCCGGATTCCCCGGGCACGACCAGCACGGGCGCTGACGCCCTCTAGGGCGTGTCAGCCTGCAGCCCCGTGCCCGCCGTGGAGATCGCGCGCAGCTGCCGGTCCAGGTACGCGCGCAGCAGGGCCGGCATGTCGACCGCCCCGGGGGCCAGCACCCACTGGATCTGGAGCCCGTCCATGACGGCCAGGGTCTCGCGGGCGACGGCCTCGCAGTCGGTGCCGGGCCGCAGCTCGCCCCGCGCGACGCCGGTTTCCAGGAGCCGGACGTTGTGGGCGAGCACCCGGGTGTAGCGCCGGGTGAAGTACGCGTGCGCCGGGTGGCCGGGGTTCCCGGACTCGCCGACCAGCGTGTTGTACATCCGTACGAGGCCGGGCCGGCGGGTGTTGTCCGCGGCCAGGGCGACGAGGGTGGCGTAGTACGCGGCGACGGACTCGGCGGGCTCGCGGAACAGCCGCTCCACGTCGTGCTGCTCGCTCTGCGCCAGTACCGACAGCAGCAGGTCCTCCTTGCCGCGGAAGTGGTGCAGCAGCCCGCCCTGCGTGATGCCGCAGTCCTGGGCGATGCGGGCGAGCGAGGAGGCGTTGAAGCCCCACTGCGCGAAGTGCTCCACCGCGGTGTCGAGGATCTTGCGGCGGCGGGCGTCGCCCACCGCGTAGGTGCCGCGGCCGGCGTCCTTCGGGGCGTCCGCCTCCTTGTGCTGTGCCATGCGGACCACCCTAGGCGGTGTCCGCTCCCGCCTCCGGAGAGGGGTGATCCAGGTCACTTTTCCAAAACCTAGTGAGTACAAGGTTTTCGCGCTTACGGTGGTGCGCACCCTCCCCGGAACCGCCGCACTGCACCGCACCGCACCCAGGAGCCGTACGCCGATGAACGCCACGCCCGCCGCCGCCATCCCCCCGTACAAGGACGCCGCCCTCGCCGTGGACCTGCGCGTGGCGGACCTGCTCTCCCGGATGACCCTGGAGGAGAAGGCCGGCCAGCTCTTCCACTCCATGCTGATGATGAATCCGGACGGCACTCCGGTCACCGAGACCGACGGCTCGATGCTCCCGTTCACGACGCCCGAGCTGATCGGGAACCGCTTCATCAGCCACTTCAACCTGCTCGGCACGTACGGCGCCCGCGAGATGGCCCGGTGGCAGAACGCGGTGCAGGAGATGGCCGCGGCCACCCGCCTCGGGATCCCGGTCACCCTCTCGACCGACCCCCGGCACGCCTTCACCGACAACGTCGGCGCCTCCTTCAACGCCGGCGCCTTCTCCGCCTGGCCGGAGGCCCTGGGCCTGGCCGCGATCGGCGACCCGGAGCTGGTCTTCCGCTTCGCGGACACCGTCCGCCGCGAGTACCTGGCCGTCGGCTTCCGCGTCGCCCTGCACCCGCAGATCGACCTGGCGAGCGAGCCCCGCTGGGCCCGCCAGACGGGCACCTTCGGCTCGGACGCGCGGCTCACCGCCGAGCTGGTGCAGGCGTACGTACGAGGTCTGCAGGGCCCGGAGCTCGGCCCCGAGTCCGTCTCGGCGATGGTCAAGCACTTCCCCGGCGGCGGCCCGCAGAAGGACGGCGAGGACCCGCACTTCGCGCACGGCAGGGAGCAGGTCTACCCGGGCGGGATGCGCGAGCACCACCTGGAGCCGTTCAAGGCGGCGATCGCCGCCGGCTGCGCGCAGATGATGCCGTACTACGGCCAGCCGATCGGCACGGACTGGGAAGAGGTCGGCTTCGGCTTCAACAAGGGCGTGGTCACCGGCCTGCTCCGGGAGGAGCTGGGCTTCGGGGGGATCGTCTGCACCGACTGGGGGCTGCTCAACGACTCGTCGATCTTCGGCGAGGTCCACCCGGCCCGGGCCTGGGGCGTGGAGCACCTGCCGGTCACCGAGCGGGCGGCGCGCGCGCTGGACGCCGGCTGCGACCAGTTCGGCGGGGAGCAGTGCCCCGAGGTGATCGTCGAGCTGGTCCGCTCGGGGCGGATACCGCAGTCCCGGATCGACGCGTCGGTGGCGCGGCTGCTGCGCGAGAAGTTCGTACTGGGCCTGTTCGAGAACCCGTACGTGGACCCGGACGCGGCGGCGGAGACGGTCGGCCGGGCCGATTTCGCGGCGGCGGGGGCGGCGGCCCAGCGCCGCTCCCTGACGCCGCTGACCAACCCCGGCGGCTTCCTGCCGCTCACCGGGACCCCGAAGCTGTACGTGGAGGGCGTGGACGAGGCCGTCGCGGCCGGGTACGGCGAGGTGGTGTCCGACCCGCAGGAGGCGGACGTGGCGGTGCTGCGGCTGCGCACCCCGTACGAGCCGCGGGAGAACATCTTCGAGTCCTTCTTCCACTCGGGCTCACTGGCCTACCCGGAGCCGGAGCTGTCCCGGATCCTGGCCCTGCTGGCCCGTGTACCCACCCTGGTCTGCATCAACCTGGAGCGGGCGGCCGTGATCCCGGAGATCGCCGAGCGGGCGGCGGCGCTGATCGCGGACTACGGCGCCGAGGACTCCGCGCTGCTGGACGTGGCCTTCGGCCGGGCCGCGGCGCAGGGGAGGCTGCCCTTCGAGCTGCCGCGGTCGATGGCGGCGGTGGAGGCCTCGCGGCCGGACGTGCCGAACGACACGGTCGACCCTGTGTTCCCGTACGGGCACGGGCTGTCCCTGTAGGGGGTCGACAAAAGTGTCCCCACATGCGCGCGGTGGTTGACGATCACCGCGCACCGGGTGGCCGTTCTGTGGGGGGACGGCCACCCGGCATCACCGCCCATATCCGCATTCCCGCCATAATCGGAACCTCTGATTCCGCCCCTCTCCCTGTCTGAACCCCGCATAGCCGCAGGCCGGTGCCTCCTCTACGCTGCACCCCTACCACGCGGATCTTCAGGGGCGGGAAATGGAACAGACACACACCACCCACGGCGGTGCCGCGGCCACCCCCGGCGCTCAGCGGCGCGTGCTCGTGGTCGAGGACGACCGTACGATCGCCGACGCCATCGCGGCCCGGCTGCGCGCCGAGGGTTTCCAGGTGCAGGCCGCGTTCGACGGACCGGCCGCCGTGGCGGCGGCCGAGAGCTGGCAGCCCGAGCTGCTGGTCCTCGACGTGATGCTGCCCGGCTTCGACGGCCTGGAGGTCTGCCGCCGGGTCCAGGCCCAGCGGCCGGTGCCGGTGCTCATGCTCACCGCGCGGGACGACGAGACCGACATGCTGGTCGGGCTCGGGGTCGGCGCGGACGACTACATGACGAAGCCGTTCTCGATGCGCGAGCTCGCGGCGCGGGTCCACGTCCTGCTGCGGCGCGTGGAGCGGGCCACCCTGGCCGCCACCGCCCCCCGCGGGGCCACCCTCCGCCTGGGCGACCTCGAGATCGACCACGCGCAGCGCCGGGTCCGGGTCCAGGCCGAGGACGTGCACCTGACGCCGACCGAGTTCGACCTGCTGGTCTGCCTGGCCGGGACCCCGCGGGCGGTGCTCTCCCGGGAGCAGCTGCTCGCCGAGGTCTGGGACTGGGCCGACGCGTCCGGGACCCGTACGGTCGACAGCCACATCAAGGCCCTGCGCCGCAAGATCGGGGCGGAGCGGATCCGTACGGTCCACGGCGTCGGGTACGCCCTGGAGACCCCGGCGCAGGCGTGAGCATCGGGCGGGATCGAGGGCGCGGCGTCAGCCGCTCCGGTGGAGCCGGTGCTCGCACCGGGGGGCTGCGGCCGTTCTCGCCGTTCTCGATCAAGACCAAGCTGGGCACGCTCGTCGTGGTCTCGGTCTTCATCACCACGGGCCTGCTGATGGTGGCGGTGCGCACGAGCACCGAGTTCCGGTTCATCACGGTGTTCTCGGTGATCGCCTCGATGCTGATCACGCAGTTCGTGGCGCACAGCCTGACCGCGCCGCTGGACGAGATGACCACGGTGGCCCGGGCGATATCCGACGGCGACTACACGCGCCGGGTGCGCGGGGCCGGGCGCCGCGACGAGCTGGGCGACCTGGCCTCCACGATCAACCTGATGGCGGACGACCTGGAGGCGGTCGACCGGCACCGCAAGGAGCTGGTCGCCAACGTCTCGCACGAGCTGCGCACGCCGATCGCGGCGCTGCGGGCGGTGCTGGAGAACGTGGTGGACGGGGTCTCGGCCGCCGATCCCGAGACCATGCGCACGATGCTGAAGCAGACCGAGCGCCTGGGCCGGCTCGTGGAGACCCTGCTGGACCTGTCCCGGGTGGACAACGGGGTGGTGCCGCTGAAGGCGCGCCGCTTCGAGGTGTGGCCGTACCTGTCGGGGGTCCTGAAGGAATCGGGCCTCGCGGCGGCCGGCCGGCCGGGCCTGTCCTCCGGCTCGGGCGGGCACACCCGCAACGACGTGCACCTGCACCTGGACGTGTTCCCGCCCGAGCTCACCGCGTACGCGGACGCCGAGCGCCTGCACCAGGTGGTGGCGAACCTGATCGACAACGCGGTCAAGCACAGCCCGCCGCACGGCCGGGTCACGGTCCGGGCCCGGGAGGGCGAAGCGCCCGGGAGCCTGGCGCTGGAGGTACGGGACGAGGGCCCGGGCATCCCGGAGGCCGAGCGGCACCGGGTCTTCGAGCGGTTCAACCGGGGCGGCGCCAACGGCGGCGACGGGGGCACCGGTCTGGGGCTGGCGATCGCCCGCTGGGCCGTCGGCCTGCACGGAGGGCACATCGGGGTGGCCGAATCGTCACGCGGCTGCCGCATCCTCGTCACGCTTCCGGGCAGCTCCCCGGCGTCACATTGACGTAGGGTTCGAGTGCGTAGGACATGATCTCGGCCACACGTGCCCGGGATCCGTCAGGGGTGCGAAGCCATGGGGGCCGCAACCACGCTGCCCCCTACCCGAACCAGGCTGGTTTCCCGCCATTCAGAGCGGCGAAACCCGCCGTTCGGTGTGACCTACATGACGTATCTCCCGCCCGGTCTGCATCCACCGGCCAGGGAGGCGTAGCCTTTATTCCCGCTGTCCATACCTTGTGAAGCGGAAGAGGGCGGTTGCCGCCGTGTCGCCACAGTCCCCCAGTAACCCGAGCACCACGACCGAAGCAGCAGAGGGCGGGAAGACCCCTGCCTCAGGCTTCGGTGCCAACGAGTGGCTCGTCGACGAGATCTATCAGCAGTACCTCCAGGACCCGAATTCGGTCGACCGGGCCTGGTGGGACTTCTTCGCCGACTACAAGCCGGGGGGCACTGCGTCTCCGGTGAAGCCGGACGAGCCCAGGAAGTCCCCGACGACGGACGGCGCCTCCGCACAGGCCGCCGCTGTCGCCCCGCAGGTCTCCGACGCCGCCGCCACGGGGGCGGCGAGCGCCGCGCCGACTCCTGCCGCCGCGCCCACGCCTGTGTCAGCTCCTGCCCCTGCTCCTGCCACCCCCTCTGGTGCCCCTGCTGTGACTGTCACCTCCCAGGCCCAGGCCGCCGCACCGGCCGCCGCCGCCCCTCAGGCCCCGGCTCCGGCCGCCGCCGCTCCCGTCGCCGCCCAGAAGGCCGCGCCCGCCGCCGAGGCCCCCGCGGGCCCCGAGCTGGTGACGCTCCGCGGCCCGGCGGCCGCCGTGGCCAAGAACATGAACGCCTCCCTCGACGTCCCGACGGCCACGTCCGTCCGCGCCGTCCCGGTGAAGCTGCTGTTCGACAACCGCATCGTCATCAACAACCACCTGAAGCGGGCCCGGGGCGGGAAGATCTCCTTCACGCACCTGATCGGCTACGCGATGGTGCAGGCCATCAAGGCCATGCCGTCGATGAACTACTCCTTCGCGGAGAAGGACGGCAAGCCCACCCTGGTCAAGCCGGAGCACGTGAACTTCGGCCTCGCGATCGACCTGGTGAAGCCGAACGGCGACCGCCAGCTCGTCGTCGCCGGCATCAAGAAGGCCGAGACCCTCAACTTCTTCGAGTTCTGGCAGGCGTACGAGGACATCGTCCGCCGCGCCCGCGTCGGCAAGCTGACGATGGACGACTTCACCGGCGTCACCGTCTCGCTGACCAACCCCGGCGGCCTGGGCACCGTCCACTCCGTGCCCCGTCTGATGCCCGGACAGTCGGTCATCATGGGCGTCGGCTCCATGGACTACCCCGCCGAGTTCCAGGGCACCTCGCAGGACACCCTGAACAAGCTGGGCATCTCCAAGGTCATGACCCTGACCTCGACCTACGACCACCGGGTCATCCAGGGCGCGGCCTCCGGCGAGTTCCTGCGCATCGTCGCGAACATGCTGCTCGGCGAGAGCGGCTTCTACGACGACGTGTTCGAGGCCCTGCGCATCCCGTACGAGCCCGTCCGCTGGCTCCGGGACATCGACGCCTCGCACGACGACGACGTCACGAAGGCCGCCCGCGTCTTCGAGCTGATCCACTCCTACCGGGTCCGCGGCCACGTCATGGCCGACACCGACCCGCTGGAGTACAAGCAGCGCAAGCACCCCGACCTCGACATCACCGAGCACGGCCTCACCCTGTGGGACCTGGAGCGCGAGTTCGCGGTCGGCGGCTTCTCCGGCAAGTCGATGATGAAGCTCCGCGACATCCTCGGCGTCCTGCGCGACTCGTACTGCCGCACCACCGGCGTCGAGTTCATGCACATCCAGGACCCGAAGCAGCGCCGCTGGATCCAGGACCGCATCGAGCGCCCGCACTCCAAGCCGGAGCGCGAGGAGCAGCTGCGCATCCTGCGCCGCCTGAACGCGGCGGAGGCCTTCGAGACCTTCCTGCAGACGAAGTACGTCGGCCAGAAGCGCTTCTCGCTGGAGGGCGGCGAGTCCGTCATCCCGCTGCTCGACGCCGTCATCGACTCGGCCGCCGAGGCCCGCCTCGACGAGGTCGCGATCGGCATGGCCCACCGCGGCCGCCTGAACGTGCTCGCGAACATCGTCGGCAAGTCGTACGCGCAGATCTTCCGCGAGTTCGAGGGCAACCTCGACCCGAAGTCCATGCACGGCTCCGGTGACGTCAAGTACCACCTGGGCGCCGAGGGCACCTTCACGGGCCTGGACGGGGAGCAGATCAAGGTCTCGCTCGTCGCCAACCCCTCGCACCTGGAGGCGGTGGACCCGGTCCTGGAGGGCGTCGTCCGCGCCAAGCAGGACGTCATCAACAAGGGCGGCACGGACTTCACCGTCCTGCCCGTCGCCCTGCACGGCGACGCGGCCTTCGCCGGCCAGGGTGTCGTCGCCGAGACCCTGAACATGTCGCAGCTGCGCGGCTACCGCACCGGCGGCACCGTCCACGTCGTGATCAACAACCAGGTCGGCTTCACCGCCGCCCCGGAGTCCTCGCGTTCCTCGATGTACGCGACCGACGTGGCCCGCATGATCGAGGCGCCGATCTTCCACGTGAACGGCGACGACCCGGAGGCCGTGGTCCGCATCGCGCGGCTCGCCTTCGAGTTCCGTCAGGCGTTCAACAAGGACGTCGTGATCGACCTCATCTGCTACCGCCGCCGCGGTCACAACGAGTCGGACAACCCGGCGTTCACGCAGCCGCTGATGTACGACCTGATCGACAAGAAGCGCTCGGTGCGCAAGCTGTACACCGAGTCCCTCATCGGTCGCGGCGACATCACGCTGGAAGAGGCGGAGCAGGCGCTCCAGGACTTCCAGGGCCAGCTGGAGAAGGTCTTCGCGGAGGTCCGCGAGGCCGCCACGCAGCCCGCCGGCGCCCCGGTGCCGCCCGCGCAGACCGCGCAGGAGTTCCCGGTCACGGTGAACACCGCCATCTCGCAGGACGTCGTCAAGCGGATCGCCGAGTCCCAGGTCAACATCCCCGACCACGTCACCGTCCACCCGCGTCTGCTGCCGCAGCTGCAGCGCCGTGCCGCGATGATCGACGACGGCACCATCGACTGGGGCATGGGCGAGACCCTCGCCTTCGGCTCGCTGCTGATGGAGGGCACCCCGGTCCGGCTGTCCGGCCAGGACTCCCGCCGCGGCACGTTCGGCCAGCGCCACGCGGTCCTCATCGACCGGGAGACCGGCGAGGACTACACCCCGCTGCAGTACCTGTCGGACGAGCAGGCCCGCTACAACGTCTACGACTCGCTGCTCTCCGAGTACGCGGCCATGGGCTTCGAGTACGGCTACTCGCTGGCCCGACCGGACGCGCTGGTCCTCTGGGAGGCCCAGTTCGGTGACTTCGTCAACGGCGCGCAGACCGTCGTCGACGAGTTCATCTCCTCGGCGGAGCAGAAGTGGGGCCAGACCAGCGGCGTCACCCTCCTCCTGCCGCACGGCTACGAGGGCCAGGGCCCGGACCACTCGTCCGCCCGCCCGGAGCGCTTCCTCCAGATGTGCGCGCAGGACAACATGACGGTCGCCATGCCGACCCTGCCGTCGAACTACTTCCACCTGCTGCGCTGGCAGGTCCACAACCCGCACCACAAGCCGCTCATCGTCTTCACCCCGAAGTCGATGCTGCGCCTGAAGGCGGCGGCGTCGAAGGCGGAGGAATTCACGAGCGGTTCGTTCCGTCCGGTCATCGGCGACACCACGGTGGACCCGAACGCGGTCCGCAAGGTCGTCTTCTGCGCGGGCAAGGTCTACTACGACCTGGAGGCCGAGCGGGAGAAGCGCGGCATCACGGACACCGCGATCATCCGCATCGAGCGGCTGTACCCGCTGGCGGGTGCCGAGATCCAGGCGGAGATCGCCAAGTTCCCGAACGCGGCGAAGTACATCTGGGCGCAGGAAGAGCCGGCGAACCAGGGTGCGTGGCCGTTCATCGCGCTGAACCTGATCGACCACCTCGACCTGGCGGTCGGCGCGGACGTCCCGGCGGGCGAGCGCCTGCGGCGCATCTCGCGCCCGCACGGCTCCTCCCC
This sequence comes from Streptomyces sp. NPDC001194, assembly GCF_042896985.1. Taxonomy (NCBI): domain Bacteria; kingdom Bacillati; phylum Actinomycetota; class Actinomycetes; order Kitasatosporales; family Streptomycetaceae; genus Streptomyces; species Streptomyces sp. NPDC001194. Next base: position 127,131 of record NZ_JBIAXU010000001.1, read on the forward strand.
CGCGGTGGGCTCGGCCAAGCGCCACCAGGCGGAGCAGCAGCTCCTCCTGAACGAGGTCTTCGAGGCGTAAGCCTCGCCGTCCGACCGGAAGGCCCGGCACCCCGACAGGGGTGCCGGGCCTTCCGGCTGTCCGGGGGGCGGGGGGCAGGGGCGGGGGCGGGGCTCCTCCCGGGCAGCGTCCGGCGGCCCAGGCCTGCCGGGTAATCCTTTGTGCGTGTCACTCCGGGCGGGTATCTTCGCGCCGCACATCGTTTGACGTGCGCGAACCCGGACGGAGTCCCTTGCAAGACGATCACATGGCCGCCGGCCTCGTCGGTCTTCTCCTCGTTGCCGTCGCGATCCTCGTGCCCCTGGCAGGAGCCGTGGCCGCAGCCCTCGCGATCCGCCGGCGAGGCCGCGCTGCCCGCCTCGCCATGGCGGGCTGCCTGGTCATGCTGCCCGGGCCGATCATGTCCGCCGTCGGCACGGCCGTGCGCCTGGAACCCCTCATGCGCACGGTCGGGACCTCCATGGCCGCCCATGTGCTCACGGCGATGACGCTCCCCTTCCACCTGGTCGGCTTCGGACTCCTCCTCGCCGGGGCACTCGCGGGACCGGCCCGACCGCCACTCCCGCAATCGCCCACACCGGCCGAGCCGCACTGACGGACGGCGAGGTGTCTCGTGATCAGCACGTTCATGTCGCTGACGCGCGAGCGGTCACGCTCCACGTGCGCCTGGAAGCGGGGCAGGCCGTGAGCGGCACACCCGGCGCAGGAGTCCGGGGGCGCGCCGGTAACCGCGGGACCAGGTCGCGGGCTCCGTCAGACGGCCTCGATGTCGGAGGGCGCCGACCCGGGTTTGCGGCGGGGGTGATCTGATGGCGGGGATGGCAATCTGGAGTTCATGGCCGCAGCGGCCGAGTACGTGCCCGAGCACCGGGCATGGTCCCGCCTCGACGGCATCGACCCGGCGAGCCCGGCGGCTCGGCAAGTGGCGTTGCCGGACGCGTTCGCCGATGGAACCTGTGGCGCACCGGACTTCGCCCACGGTTGGTGGGAAGCCCGTCGCGCTGCCTGGGACGCCTTCCGGCACTCGAAAACCGGCCGAAACGGGAAGTGAGCACCCAGTGTTGCGCATCCGACAAGGTGTCGTGCACCTCGGCGACCCGGGAGCCGGTCGCCGAGTACAAGGCCGCCCAGGGCTACCCGGGCGTCCAGCGGTGGATCGACAGCAGCCGGCTCGGCTCACGACCGGGACGGGGCGGCGGCCGGCCGGCGGGTTGCTCGCGCAGGAACCGCTGGACCGGCTGCGCAAGGCTTTCGGCGAGAAGGGCCACCAGTAGTGACCGCGCACGCATTTGCCTGCATCGTCTGCGGGAACCACACCGTCAGCGTGCCCGGGCACCACGAGATCTGCCCCGTCTGCGGATGGCAGGACGACGGCGGGGACTACCGTGATCCCGACCGGTACGTGGGCGGCCCGAACCACGTCACGCTCCGTGAGGCCCGCGAGAACTACCGGGCGTTCGGCGCCAGTGAGCGTCGGCGGACCGACCGGGTCAGGCCCCCGCTCCCCGAAGAGGTTCCGCCTCCTGAGGACGGGGCCGCCCAGGCTCCCGGCTGGCTCGACTTCGTCGACAACCCCGAAGCGGTGCGGACGGCGTACGGGACACGAGCCGTTCCGGAGCTCGAGGGCGTCGTCGTACGAGAGGTCGTGTGGCGCGTCGGAGAGGGGCCGGAGCTGCTGATCCGTTTCGACCTGCCGGCCGAAAGCGGATTCGACACGGTCCAGGTGCAGCTTCGGCTGATCGGTGCGGCCGCGGCTCTGGAGGCTGCCGAGGACTGCGACCCGGTCGGCCACCTCACACTCACCGCCGGGGCCCGCACGCCCGTGGCCCTGTCGTTGGAAGCCGGACGGTTCCGCGCGCGGGTGAACGCCGACCGGGCATCGATCCACGAGGTCACGGCCCACCGTCCGGATTGACCGGCGGCGCGGGAATTGCTCAAGGCGCCGCCAGCGGGCGGCCGATGATCTTACCGAATTCTGACGCGCCCTCCGGAGACGCCCACAACTGCCCTTCTGCCTCTAGCGTGTTCACAGATCCCCGAGTGCGACCGGTTCGACTCCGGGGAGCGTGAAATCACCTTTCGCAGCACGGAATTACCACAGTTGGAGGAAACATGTCTCGAACCGTCAAGCGGAGCACCAGGCTGGCAACGGTCGCCGGGATGGTGGCGGCCGTCGGCGCAGGAATGATCGTGACCGCACCTGCGAGCCAGGCGGCCCCGGTCGCGGCCTTCCGCCTCAGCAACTTCTCGGCGACCATCGCGAACATCTGCGTCCACACGGACGTCGCGACGAAGTGCTCGGGAAACATAGCGGCGGGAAAGAGCGAGGTGTACAAGGTGGAGTACAAGGGGGCCAACAACTGGTACTGCACTTCGACCGCGAAGGGACTGACCGGCACCGCCAGCACCCCCTATTTCAGCCGGGCCAACGTCAAGGAATGCGCGGAGGTCGGCAACATTTTCGGTGCCAGCATCATGCTCAAGTGACCGTCACCGGGAATTCTGAAATTGCCCTTCGCCTCCTCTTACGGCTGAGCGGTCCGCAGGACTCCGGCGCCGTCGTCACCTCGCACGACGGCTGAGGGTCCCGCCGGCGCCCGGTCCCGTGGACACCGACCACGGGACCGGGCGCCGGACGCCGCGCGGGCGTACCGCGTCCCCCGCCTACGGCTGCGGTTCGAAGTCCCAGTACGGGCGGTTCTGCTGGCGGGCCGAGACCGTGTGGACGTGCTGGGGGCCCAGGGTGCGGGTGAGTGCCTTGAGGCCCGCGTCCTCGTGTTTCTGGGCCTCCGCGTCCTCGCGGGCCGAGCGGAGGTCGGCGGCCAGGGCGATCTGGGCGCTCAGGGTCATCGGGTGGTCCGGGCCCAGGATCCGCTCGCAGCCCCGCAGGGTTTCGCGGCTCAGGGACACCGCGTCCTCGAGGTGCCCCGTGATGTTGCGGTGGCCCGTGGCGTTCAGGGCGCAGCCCAGGGTCCACGGGTGGCGGTCCCCGACCGCGCCGCGCATGCCGACCAGGGCCTGCTCCGCCAGGTTGAGGGCCTCGACCCGTTCGCCCTGGGCGCGCAGGACCAGGCCGAGGTTGCCGACCGTGCCGATGCTGTAGGGGTGGGCGAGTCCGAGTTGGGTCTGGTAGCCGCGGACCACCTCCTCCGAGATCCGGCGGGCCTCGCCGATGTCCCCGTACTCCCGCAGGTACGTCGCGTAGTCCGAGGCCACCATCAGCGTCCAGGGGAACTCCGCGCCGAACACCCGGGTCGAGCGCTCCAGGACGCTGCGCAGGCGGGCCCCGGCGCCCGGGATGTCCCCGGAGCGGCGCAGGCACATGCCGAGGTTGTGCTCGGCCCGCAGGGTCTGGGGGTGGTTGAGGCCGAGGACCTGGGTGTTGAGTTTGAGTCCCTGCTCCTGGCGGGCGAGGGCCTCGCGGTAGCGGCCCATCAGGCGCAGTCCCATCGCGCAGCCGATGCCGGAGGACAGGGTGGCGATGTGCCGTACGCGCAGCACCCGTTCGCGGCGGCGCAGGGTGTCGAGGTCGGCGTCGTAGGCCTCCTGGTAGCGGCCCAGCAGCCGCAGCGCGACGGCTACGTTGTTCTCGGCGTTCAGGGTCGTGGAGTCGTCCTCGCCGAGCAGCTCGCGGTAGCGCGCGAAGGCGTGCTCCAGCAGCTCGCGCGCCTGGTCGAACTTGGCCGTGCTGAGCAGTACCCCGGCGTACGTGCTCGTGGCGCGCAGGGTCTCCAGGTCCCGGTCGCCCCGCTCGGCCAGCAGCCGGTCGGCGACCGATTTGGCGAGGGTCTCGGCGCGCTTGAAGTGCCCGAGCATCCGCAGGGCGCCGCCGTAGTGGTAGCTGAGCTCGCGGACCTGGTCGTGGTCGTCGCCGAGCATCGCGCGCCACACCGCGTCGGTCTGCTCGGCGAGCCGCAGGCAGGTGCGGTACTCGCCGGCGAGGATCAGGTAGCGCAGGCAGTGCAGCAGGAAGGTCTGGATCCGCGGGTTGCTGCTGGTCAGGACGCCGGCGCTCTCCAGATGCGGGATCAGCTCGGCGTAGCGCGGCCACAGGCGGGAGTCGGAGGGGCGGCCCGGGTCGGCGGCCGCGAGGACCTGCCGGACGGCGCGCGAGAGCGGTTCGGCCTCCTCCTCGGAGAGGTTCTCGCGGACGATCCCGTGCACCATGCGGTGCAGCTGCACGGTCTCCAGGCCGCCGCCGCCCTCCTCCACCGACAGGTCGGAGTATTCGAGGCGGACGACGGAGAACTGGACGAGCTTGTTGAGCGCGGCGTTCCACCGGATCTGGTCGTTGATCAGCCCGGCGAGCTGCTCGGGCACGTCGTCGGCGGGGAACTCGCGCAGCAGCCGCAGCGGTACCGGCCCGGGGGCGAAGAACACGAACAGCCGCAGCAGGGAGAGCGCGTCGGGGAAGTTCTCCCGGACGTTGTTCAGCAGTATCGCGAGCGCCGTCGGGAAGGGCACCGGGTAGTCGTCGGAGACGGTGACGGCCTCCCGGGAGTCCAGTCTGCGCTGGAGCAGCGCCAGGTAGTCGCCCACGGTCAGCGGGGAGTCGGCGAGCCAGCCGGCGGTCTGGTCGAGGGCGAGGGGGTAGTCCTCCAGCGCCTCGGCGAGCTGGTCGGCCTCCTCGCCGGTGAGCCGGCGGGCCCGGCGGCGGATGAAGGTGATCGACTCGGGCCGCGCGTACAGCGGGACTTCGAGGAGGCTGGTGTGGCGGGAGGCCCATTCGCGGTTGCGGGAGGTGATGATCACGTCGCCCGCGCCCGAGGGCAGCAGGTCGGTGAGGTCGTCGGGGTTGTCGCAGCCGTCGAAGACCACCAGCCAGCGGCTGTACGGTGATCCGCGCCGCAGTGCCTCCAGGACGGCCCGGATCTGCTCGCCGTAGCTGCCGGCGCCCCGCGGCAGGCCCATCGCCGGGGCCAGGTCGGCGAGCCGCTCGCGCAGCGTGGGCCGGTCCTCCGCGGGGACCCACCACACCACGTCGTACTCGGAGGCGAAGCGGTACGCGTACTCCGTGGCGACCTGCGTCTTGCCCACCCCCGACAGCCCGAGCAGGGTGACGGTCGAGGCGCCGGGCGGGGCGTCGGCGAGGGCGGCGCGCAGCCGGCCGATGACGTCGTTGCGGCCGGTGAAGCGCGGGTTGCGGCGCGGGACCCGGCCCCAGATCTCGGGCGGGTCGTTGGGGAAGCGGGGTCCGCGGCGGCCGGTCTCGGCGCCGATCCGGTCGGTGGGCAGCTCCAGCCGGCGCAGCACCCGGTACTCCGCCTCGTACGCGTCCAGGCCCCACAGGTCGGTCTTCTCCAGTACGGCCACGGCGCTGGGCAGCGGCGCGTCGGTGAGGCAGACGGCCGCGAACCGGTCGGGGTGGCTGTCGGTGACGGCGCGCAGCGCGGTGTTCCACTCCTCGTCGGTGTGGGCGGCGGCCGAGAAGTAGCGCTCGCTGAGGATGAGCAGGACCCGGCTGCCGCTGCGGGCGAGGTCGTCGAGGGCCGGGGCGAGGCCGGGAGTGGACTGCGGGTCCCAGCGTGCGAGGGCGACGCGGTGGCCGTGCTCCTCCAGGCGGTGGGCGATCCACACGGCCCAGGGCCGGTTGAACCCGGCGAAGCTGATGACGAAGCGCTGCGGATGCGCGGCTCCGTCGCGGTCTCGGTCCTGGCGAAGTCCGGTGGTCATGCGGCCGTCTCCCTGGCATCCGGGCGGTGGACGGGCTTGAAAGGTACCGCAGCGGACGGTCCGTCAGGCCTCTGCGAACGGCGCGAGTTCGGGGTGGAGCGCGCACCAGGCGCGGCGCTCCCGGTCGACGGCGCGGCGGGCCGCGGCGTGCTGGTCGCCGGGGGGCGGCAGGTCGTCCATGGCCCGTTCCGCGACGGCCATGGCCGCGGTGAACTCCCGTCCTGCGGTGGTCAGTTGTGGATGCCGGTGGAGTGCGGGGAGGACGGCGGCGACCTGGGCGCGGATCCGGGCGTGCTGGGCCCAGGCGCCGCGGGCGCCGTAGAGGGCGGCGCGCTGCCAGTAGCCGGCCAGGGCCAGGTGGGCGTACGCGCCGTGCAGGAGCCCCTCCAGCGGCCGGGGGTCGCTGCGCCAGGGGGCCCAGTGCCGGGGGGTGCGGTCGGCGGTGTGCAGGGTCAGGACGTCGGCGAGGGCGGTGAGCTTGCCGTGCTGGACCTCGTGGACGAGGGTGGCGGCCAGCGCGGGCGGGGCCTGCGTACGGGCGAGGACGGACCCGGCGGCCGCGGGCAGGGTGGCGCCGCTGGAGCGGGAGCCGCCGCCGAGCGGGACGACGGAGCGCAGCAGCAGGCCGATCTCGTCGGCGCGGGCGGTGTCGTACCGGTCGAGCAGGGTGAGCGCCCCGGACCACTGGGTGTCCCAGCGCTTGTGGCCCTTGGGGGTGAGCCGGCGGGCGGGGCGGACGGGCCCCGGCTGGGCGGGTCCTGGGGCCCGGTACGGGTCGAGGTCGTCGAGGGCGGTGCGGCCGCCGGGCAGGGAGTGCAGGACGAGGGCGGCGGGGTCGTCCGGGTCCCAGCAGCGCTCGGTGAGGGCGAGCGGGCCGGGCCGGGCGGGGCGCAGCAGCCCGAGGGTGGGCAGCACGAGCCGGCCGTGGACGGGCCGGAGCGTGGCCTTGAAGGCGATTCCGGAGCGCAGGGCCGCGGCGACGGCGAGGGCCCCGAGGTGGCCGAGGTCGGCCGGCGGCCCGTACGGGGCGTACAGCCGGCGCAGGGTCTCCTCGGCCCACACCCCGGTGGCCGGGTAGTGCAGTACGTCGCGGACGGCGTCGGGGTCGTGCCGTTCGGCCTCCTCGAGCAGGGCCCAGTGGTCGGCGGCCTCCCCGGCCCGGCCGCCGGGGGCGGCGTCGAGGACCCCGCGCAGCAGGACGAGCCGCTTGGACCGGCGGATGTCGCGCACCAGGCGGGTGCCTTCGGCGGAGGGCTCGGTGGAGGCGAGGGCGCGCAGGGTGGCCGAGGTGACGGTGAAGCCGGCCAGGGGGGCGCTCACGAGGCGGCCGCCCGCCGGGGCGCCTGGCCGGCGGGCAGCGGGCCGGGCGGGCCGGTGCCCGGGCCGGCCTCCCGCGGCTCTCCCTGCTCGGGTTCGGGCCGGCGGGGGCCTGGCGGGGCGTCGGCCGGCCGGAGAGCAGGCCGGGGAGCAGGCCCGGGGCCGGGCAGCCCCGGGGCCCCGGGCCCGGCGGCGGCCCGGTGGAGCGCCGACGCGATGTGGCGGATGAGGACCTGGAGGTCGGCGCAGTAGACGGAGGGCCGGCGGAAGCCCTCGCCGGCGCCGTAGCGGTGCGGGTAGTGGCCGCCCCCGCAGACCTCGACGAGCTCGCAGGCCCGGCAGCCGTCGGCGAGGGCCTCCCGCCCGAGCTGGCGGGCGGCGAGCCCCGGGTGGTCGAGGAACGCGTCGAACCCGTGGCTCTCCACGGTCATCCCGGTGGCGGCGGCGCCCTCGTAGGCGGATTTCAGCGAGTCGGCCTGCTCGATGCCGCCGTCGGTCTCGATCACGGCGGTGGCGGCGGGGGCGAGGCCGAGGGTCTCGGTGGCGGCGGGCAGTCCGAGCAGCAGGGCGATGATCTCCTCGAAGGTCCGGATCCGGGTCCGCAGCTCCGCGTCGTGCCACCAGCGCTCGAAGACGGCGACGAGCCAGTCGGCGTACGGGGTGCGGGGCGGGTCGTGGCCGGGCGGCGGGGTGTTCCAGTTGGCCAGCGGCAGCAGCAGCCCGATGACCGGCGGGGCGAAGGCCAGCAGCGACTCGTACGTCTCCACCGGGTCCTGGGCGAGGTCGACGACGCACAGCACCCCGGCGTAGCTCTCGGGGTGCCGGGCGAGCAGGCGCAGGCCCCGGGCGGCGGCGCCGAACCCGGGGCGCCCGGTGCGGTCCACGCGGCGGGCGTTGTGCGCGGGCAGCCCGCCGTCGAGGCTGACGCCGACGCGGATCCCGGCGGCGGCGAGCGCGCCGAGCCGGCCCCGGGTGAGCAGGGTGCCGTTGGTCTGGACGGTGGCGGTGACCCGGGTCCGCGGCGAGGTCCGGGCCAGGGCGGCCCGTACGGCCTCGACGGGGGCGGCCAGTTCGGCGGGGGCGGTGAGCAGGGGTTCGCCTCCGTGCAGGACGAGGTCGACGCGGGGCAGGTCGTGGGCGGCGGCGTGCTCGGCGATGCGGGCGGCGGCGCGGGCGGCGGTGGCCCGGGACATGGCGGCGGGCTGGCCGCGCCAGCCCTGGTCGGCCATCTCGTACACGTAGCAGTAGGTGCAGGCGAGGTTGCAGCGGCTGCGGGTCTTGAGCACGAACTGCCGTACGGGGTGGGGCCGGTGGCCGGCGGCGCGGAGCGCGGGCACGTCGAGCCGGGCGTACGGCCACGGCGCGTGGACCAGGTGGTTCCGTAAGGAGGGCAGCACGGCGTCGCTCCTGCCGGTCTGACTCATCGCCTGTACCTCCCGCGCCGCGGACGGTCCATCCCTGCCCGGCGGACGGCACCGGCTAACGGCGGAAACGGGACAACCGCGCGTGCGCTGCGTGGCGTTGGGACTGCGGTGCGTGAGGGGCCGCCGCTCCCCGGCGCGCTCAGGCCACTCCCGAATCGAAGGCGTTGAGGATCTCGGCGGGGTGGGTGACCCGCTCCACCATGCCTTCGATGATCCGGGCCAGCACGGGGTGGTCGATCCCGCGCAGCGCGGCCAGATCGAACCCGGAGAGGTCCGGTAACCGCCCCGGGCAGGCGGAGCCGCCCGCCGCCTGCGCTTCCTGCTCCCGAGTCGCCATGGGCTGCCCGTCCCCCCGTTGAGTCGCGATGTCCGATGGTCCACTACCCAGTTGCCGGGGTTACAGCCCCGCCTCCAGGGTGCGGACCCGCGATCCCAGCGCCTCCCGGCGCTCCGCGGCCGCCGGACCCAGCCGGGTCCACAGCTCCAGCGCGGAGCGGTACGCGTCCAGCGCCGCCCGGGGCCGGGCCAGGCGCTCCAGCACCTCCCCGCGCAACTCCTGCACCCGCGCCCCCAGTTCCACCGCCACGTCCCGCCGCTCCTCGCGGTCGGCGGCGAGCGCGGAGCGCCAGGCCCGCCGGTAGGAGTCCGCCGCCCGGTCGAGGCGGTCCAGCGCCCGGGTGTGCGCGTGGATCTCCTGCTGGACGTCCCCGTGCTCGCGCCAGGCGCGGGCCTGCTCCAGCGGGCCGCGGCTCTGCCGGACGGCCAGTTCCAGCAGGTACTCCGCCTCCCTCAGGTCGACCACGTCCCCCTCGTACGCGTGCCGCAGCCGCAGCCCCTCCGCGAGCCGCACCAGCCGCTGCGCGGAGCGCGGGTCGGACTGCGGGACCGCCGCCCGGCTGTCGCGCAGCACCCGTACGGCCGTCGAGGTGAACCGCCGGCCGTCGGCGGCCCGCGCCCGGTCCAGCAGTGCGTCGCCCCACTCGGGCAGCAGCTCCGCGTAGGCCTCCGCGTCGCGCGGGATCAGCCGGCGGGCCCTGCCGTACGCCTCGGCCGCGTCCTCCAGGGCCATCGGATCCGCGTCCCGCGCGTACCGGGCCCGGTGCACCCGCGCCAGGCACACCAGGGCGGCCAGCCGCAGCTCCGGGTCGCCGGTGGTCTCGGCCAGGGCGAGGTCCAGCTGTCCGGCCGCCTCCTCCAGCCGCCCCGGCAGGTGGCGCAGGGCCGTGGCCAGGTCCACCCGTACGCGGGCGGCCGCCGCTCCGGCGGGCTCGGCGGCCTGCCGGGGGGCGGCGAGCTCCGCGGCCAGCCCGGCCGCCAGGTGCTCGGCGGCCTGGACGGCCAGCGCCGTGCGCTCCGCCGGGTCGGGGGTGCGGGGCAGCAGGGCGAGCAGGACCCGGCCGAGGGCGGGCCGCACCGCCGGGTCGGAGGCGGGGGCTCCGGTCACCGCCTCCAGTGCGGAGCGCGCTTCGCGCAGTGCGCCGGTGTCCTCGCGGAGCTCGCCGAGGCGGACCAGGGTCTGTGCCCGCCGGACCACGCAGTCCAGGCGCAGCAGCGGGTCCAGCTCCGGGTCGGGGTCGCCTCCGACGGCCGCGAACTCCCGTTCCGCCGCGGCCAGCAGCTCGGGGTCCGGTTCGGCCGCCAGGGCCCGCTCGTACAGGATCCGGCCGAGTACGGCCCGGGCCGGCGGGGTGCCGAGGCCGGTCACCGACCGCTCGGCCTCGGCGAGCAGTTCGGGGTCGCGCTGTCCGGCCCACAGCCGCAGCAGGACGGTGGCCAGCTCGCACTCCGCCTCGCCGGGCGCGTCCTCGGGCCCGGCCGGTGCGGCGATCGCACGGCGCAGCACGGCGACGGCCTCGTACAGCCCGCGCGGGCCGGCGTCGCCCCCTTGGCGGTCCTGCGCGGCGAGCCGGTCGCGGGCCGTGCGCACCGCCCAGGCCCGCCCGGGCGGGGGTGCGACGGGCTCGGGGACGCCCGGTTCCCCGGCGGGCGGCCCGGGCAGGTAGCGCCGTACGACGCGGGCCGAGACCTCGGCGAAGGCCTGTGGGAGCCGCCCGGCGGGGACCCGCTCCTCGCCGCCCTCCTCGGCCACCGGGGCGCCGGTGAGCTGGGAGACGGCCAGGGCGGGGAAGTTCCGCACGCCCCGCCCGAAGTGCGCGAGCACGTACTCGGAGCAGTGCTTGAGCACGAGCGCCGCCTCGTCCCGGCCGAGCGGCCCGAGCAGCACGTCCTGGACGCCGGGCACGAACTCGTACCACTGCCCGGCGGCCCGGCCGCGCCGCAGCAGCCCGCTGAGCAGCACCTCGGCCAGGTCCGAGGGCTCCGAGTCGGGCAGCATCGTGCGCTGTACGAGGGCCATCACGGGCAGGGTCAGCGGCGCCGCCGACAGGTACACGGCGAGCTGGACGGCGCGGGGCGAGGCGGAGGCGCGGAAGCGGCGCACCAGCTCGCGCGGCGGGCGGACGGCGCGCGGCGGCGGCAGGGGCGCGGCGGGGTGGTCGGCGAGCACACGGCCCACCTCGGCGGGGACGGGCCCGGTGCCGAGCCCCGCGACCAGGCGCGCCCAGGAGCCGAGCGCGATGGCGCTGGGCGGCAGGACGGGGACGATCAGCCCGCCGGTGTGGCGCCCGTGGCGGACCGGCCGGTCGGGCCGGAACCGCAGCTGCCCGGAGCCGCCCTCGGCGCGGGTCAGGGCGCCCCGCTCGGTCGGCAGCCAGCTGCGGCTCCACAGCCGCTGCGGCAGCGGCTGCACGACCACGCAGGGGGTGCACTCGGCCCAGCGGTGCAGCATCCGCTGGGCCTCGCCCTCGCGCCAGAGCGGGCCGGCGCAGTCGGAGACGACCATGGTCAGCGCCCGCCCGGTGGGGTCGCGCAGCTGGTCCCCGGAGCGCAGCCGGGTTCCGGGGCCGAGCCCGCGCCCGACGGCGGCCCGGCCGTCGCCGAGCCGGTGCAGGTAGTGCACCTGTACGTCGCGGAAGGCGCCGAGCCGCTCGCAGACGGACCGCAGTTCCTCGAACATGTCGTGCCAGACGGCCATCGACGGGGAGGCGTCCATGACCAGCCGTACGGTCGCCTCGCGCCGGCTCTCCGGCCGCAGTACGGGGATGACCAGCCCGAGCGCCCGGGCGCTGGCCTCGGCGGTGGCCGGCTCGTCGAGCACCAGCCGGGTGGGCGGGCCGGGCGGGCGGTGCCGCTGGAGGGCGCGCAGGGCCCGCTGGATCTCCAGGATCCGGGGCAGCGCGGCCGCGCCGGGGACCCGTACGGGCACCGCGGCGCCGGCCGGGAGCTCCGCCACCTCCTCCTCGGCGGCCCCCGGCATCCGGGAGGCGTAGAGCCGTACGGGGTCCTCCGGCTCGGGCTCGGGCACCGCGGGCTCCTCCGCGGCCGGCGTCGCCGCGCCCGCGGGGCGCGTCCGCCGGGGCGGGGCCGTGCGGTCCCGGCCGGGGGCGGCGGGGCGGGTCGGACCGATCCGCCCGGCCAGCCACAGCGCGTCGGCGAGCTCCTCGGCGGTGGGGTCGAGCCCGGCGGAGCGCAGGAGCCCGGCGAGGTCGCGCAGGGCGGCGGGGACGGGCGCCTGGTCCGCGCACGGGCCCGCGGCGGGGGGAAGGGCCGGCCACTCGGGATGCACGGGCCCTCACCTCGGGCGGTCGAGGCGCTGGATGAGCAGGTCGGCGAGGTCCTCCCGGGTCGGCGGGGCGGCGTAGTGGGTGAGGTAGATGGCGTTCAGCAGCTGGTCGGCGGCGACGAGTTCGGACTGGGAGCGGCTGAGGAACTCCCGGATCAGGTCGGCCCCGAGCCGGGCGGCATCCTCGCCGAGGTGCGCGCGGACCATGGTGGCGAGCCGCTTCTCGCCGGGCTGGCCGAGCTTGAGCTGGATGCAGCGGCGCAGCAGGGCGGCGGGGAAGTCCCGTTCGCCGTTGCTGGTCAGGATGATGAAGGGGAAGGCCCGGCAGCGCACGCGGCCGCCCCGGACGGCGACCTTCGCCCCGTCGTCGGTGAGCACCTGCACCTCGGGCTCGGTGTCGGCGACGCGTTCGAGCTCGGGGAGGGCGAACTCGCCCTCCTCCAGGACGTTCAGGAGGTCGTTGGGCAGGTCGATGTCGCTCTTGTCGAGCTCGTCGATGAGCAGGACCCGGGGCCGTTCGGTGGGCAGCAGGGCCGTTCCGAGGGGGCCGAGGCGGATGTACTTGCCGATGCCGGGGGGCGTGGCGGGCGGCGCGGCGGGGGCCGGGGCGGGGCCCGCGCCCGGCGCGCCGCCCGGCAGGGCTCCGCTCGCGGCGATCTGCACGTCCTGGAGCCGGGCGAGGGCGTCGTAGCGGTACAGGCCCTCCTGGAGCACGGTCCGCGAGACCACGGGCCAGCGCAGCACCCGGCCGAGTTTCAGCTCGTGGGCCACGGCGTGCGCGAGGGTGGACTTCCCGGTCCCCGGGTAGCCGGTCACCAGCAGCGGCCGCCGCAGGTACAGGGCCGCGTTGATGGCCTCCAGCTCCTCCGGTTCGGGCCGGTGCAGTTCGGCGGCCTGCCGGTGCGCGCCGAGGCGGCGTGCGACGTTCCCGTCGGCCGTGTCCGCCGGTCCGCCGGGCTCGCCGACGGGGCCGCCGTCGAAATCCCGCCACGGCGGCGGATCGGGCAGGGCCTCGATCCCGTCGTGGGGTTCGCCGACCCCCCGGTAGATGAGCCATTCCTCGTTCACGCCTGCTCCCTCCCCCTCCCGCCCGTCACAGGTCGCCCTGCAGCGGCTCGTCTTCGGGCAGCGCGCGGGCCGGGTCCTCCCATACGAGGGCCATCCCGTCCGCCCAGTACGCGTCGGGGTCCGCCCCGTGTGCGCGTGCCCGCAGTGCCTGGAGCCGGACCGGCAGCGGCGCTCCCCGCGCCGCCTCCGTCAGCTCCTCGCGCAGCCCGCGGTGGAACGGCGCGCAGTCGGCCGCCGGGTCGTCCGGGGGCCGCCGGGTGACGGCGACTCCGTAGCCGGCGTCGCGGACCCCGTACAGGGAGCCGCGGGTGGGCTCCGCTTCGGCGGCCCGGCAGTGCACGGGCACGGTGTTGTCCGGCAGCGCGTCGAGCCATTCCGGGGCCGGGGTCCTGGGGCGGCCGCGGTCGCAGTCGGCCCGCTCGTCGGCCAGCGGGCCGGCCTGGACGCGGGTCCAGCGGTCGGCCCGGCGGTGGTCGGCCTCGTCGTCGGTCGGGATCGCGCCGCCGGTCCCGGCCGGGTAGCGGAAGACCACCGGGCGCTGGACGCCCAGCGGGGTGCGGCCGGCCACCGTCCAGGTGTCCACGGGCAGGCCGAACAGTTCGGGCGCCACGGCGACTTCGAGGAGGGCCGCCGCGTCGTGGGTGTCGCAGCGCCGGAAGGCCTCGGCGAGCGGGACCCGCAGCACTTCGGCGAGACCGGCCCGGGTGGCCCGTACGCCCGAGTCCACCGGGGTGACCCGGCCCGGGTGGGCGGGCCCGAAGAGCACCGAGACGCGCCAGTCGTAGACGTCCTCCCAGCCGTGCGCCCACGCCTCCAGCAGCACCGAGGGCCCCTGGGGCAGGGCTCCGGACGGCCGGGTGTGGCCGTACGGGTGCCGGTCGGCGCGGGCGCGGCGGCGCCGGTCCCGCCCGGCGAGGCCCCGTTCGTGCCGCTCGCCCAACTCCCGCCGCAGGGGCCGCCACAGCCGCTCGGCGGTGGCCCGCACCCAGTCCCACAGCTCTTCGTCGGCGCCCGGGGAGGGGGGCTCGCGGTGGTCGGCGACGCTGACGTCGGTCGCGTACCGGAGCATCGCGGCGGCCTCGCCGGCGCCGCCCGGCGGATCGTGCAGCATGCCGAGTCCGTCGCGCCAGCTGAGCGGGGCCGGCAGGCCCGGGTCGGGCTCCTCGCCGCGGGCCGCCTCGACGAGGGCCCGTACGTCCTCCGAGGAGCGCGGCGGGGGCAGTTCGGCCAGCAGCCCGCACAGGGTGGTGCGCTCGGCGGCGGTGAGCCGTCTGCGGCCCTCGTACGGGTCCTCGCGCACCGGCAGCTCGTCGTGGACGTCGGTCCAGGTGCGGCGGCTGTTGAGGTCGCTCAGGTGCTGGTCGTAGTGGTACAGGTCGTGGGCCTGCATGACGCGGCGGTAGAGCCCGACCTGGCCGGTGGCGGCCAGCGGCAGGGTCCGTAACTGGACGACGGAGACGGCGAGTCCGCCGCCGCCGCTGTTGCGGCGGGCCTTGACCACGCCGACGACCTCGCCGCGGGCCAGGTCGACGACCGGGCCGCCGGACATGCCGGGCTCGATCTCGTCGTCGTCGCCGAGGCGCAGGGCGGCGCCCCCGGCGGCCGTGCCGCGCAGCCGGGTGGTGCGGCCGGTGATCTCGGGGGCGCCGAGGTCCTCGGTGCATCCGAAGTAGGCGACCTCGTCGAGGCGGGGTCTGCCGCGGTCGGTGAGCCGTACGCAGGCGTGCGTGATCGGGGCGAGGACGCGGACCAGCGCCAGGTCGGGCAGGTCCCACAGGGCCCGGCGGGCGGGGCGGCGCTCCTCCAGCCGCTCGGGCAGGACGCACTCGACGCGGCCGGTGACGGTGCCGGTGGCGCCGTCGGCGCCGGAGGAGAAGGTGATGCCGAGCTCACGCCCCACGAGACGCACCGCTGCACCCCCTTCACCGACGACGTGGGCGCACGTCAGGACCCAGCCCGGGGCGATGAAGAAGCCACTCCCCCAGGTGGGACCGGTCCCATGGGGTGCATACCCGTCCGGGGGCGCGTGGACGCGCACGGTGGCCGCCTGGACGAGGGGTTCGAGGAGCTCGAAGGCGCGCGCGGTGCCGCCCGTGCGCCCGTCCGGCATCCCCTGCCCCCTCAGGTGTGGAGGCCGTCCAGGCTAGCGCCGGGTGACACAAGAGGGGAGGTCTCGCCGGGTATGCGGATTATCCTGGCGGGAAACGTCCCCTGCACACCTTCATCACGGCACGGAGCCCGACTTGTACTTCACCGATCGCGGCATCGAGGAGCTGGAGAAGCGGCGCGGCGAGGAGGAGGTCACCTTCGAGTGGCTCGCCGAGCAGCTGCGCACCTTCGTCGACCTGAACCCGGACTTCGAGGTTCCGGTGGAACGCCTGGCCACCTGGCTGGCCCGCCTGGACGACGAGGACGACGAGGACGAGTAGGTCCAGCGGCAGCTCAGGCACGGCGAAGGGGCCCGACCGGTAACGGTCGGGCCCCTTCGCCGTGAGGAGCAAGGCCCGGATCAGGAGGCCTTGGTCTCCCAGAAGATGCGGTCGATCTCGGCGATGAGCTCGAGGGCCTTCTGGCCCGTCGCCGGGTCGTTCGACGCCTTGGCGGCCGAGAGGGCCTTCAGGGTGTCGTTGACCAGGGTGTGCAGCTGCGGGTACTTCTCGAAGTGCGGGGGCTTGAAGTAGTCGCTCCACAGCACCGAGACGTGGTGCTTGGCGAGCTCGGCGCGCTGCTCCTTGATGGTGATGGCGCGCGCGCGGAAGTCGGCGTCCTCGTTGGCCTGGTACTTCTCCTGGACGGCCTTGACGGACTCGGCCTCGATGCGGGCCTGGGCAGGGTCGTACACGCCGCACGGAAGATCGCAGTGGGCGGAGACCTTCGCCTTGGGGGCGAAGAGGCGGGAAAGCATGGAGTTTGTCCTCCTCGTGATCGTCTTCTCAAGGGGGAGATTACTCCGTGGCACAGGGGATTTCGCGAGCGGCCCCGTGGGCTTAGGACAAAAGTCCAGGGTGGCGTCCGGACCGGTGAGCGAATGTACGGGAGGCTGCGGCAGCATGCGCAGTGAGGCGAGAGCGGGCGAGGAGGTCGCGCATGGCGGAGAGAAGGCACTCGCGGATGGCGTTCGAGGTGCTGGAGGTGGCGGGGCCCTCGATGGTGCCGACGCTGCTGCACGGGGACCGGCTGGTGGTCCGGTACGGGGCTGCCGTGCGCCCGGGTGACGTGGTGGTGCTGCGCCACCCGTTCCAGCAGGACCTGCTCGTGGTCAAGCGGGCGGTGGAGCGGCGGCCGGGCGGCTGGTGGGTGCTCGGGGACAACCCGTACAACGAGACCGGCGACAGCACCGACTACGGGACGGTGCCCGAGGAGCTGGTGCTGGCGACGGCGGTGCTGCGCTTCCGGCCGCGCGCGGCGGATCAGAGTTCGCTGAGGGCGCGGCTGTCCTGGGCGGTGTCGGCGCTGCGGCCGCTCTGGCCGGACGCCTCGGCTTCCAGCCGTTTGCGCGCCCGGTAGGCGGCCACGTTGGCCCGGGTGGCGCAGCGGTCGGAGCAGTAGCGCCGGGAGCGGTTGGTGGAGGTGTCGAGATAGGCGTTGCGGCAGGGCGCGGCCTGGCACAGGCCGAGGCGGTCGGGACCGTGCTCGGTGAGGTGGAAGGCCAGGCCGAAGGACGCGATCGCGGCATAGCCGGCGGAGGCGTTCGAGGGGTGGTCGGCGAGGTGGATGTGCCAGTTGGGGCGGCCCTCGTCGTCGAGGTACTCGTGGCCGGAGACCTGTGGACTGACCGGGAACTCCATGAGCAGGGAGTTCAGCAGGTCGACCGCGAGGCCGTGGTCGCCGCCGTCGGCGGCTTCGAAGACGGCGCGCAGCCGGCCGCGGACGTTGCGGAAGCGGGTGACGTCGGTGTCGGTGACGCGGCGGGCCATCTGCGCGCTGGCACCGAACAGGGCCCGGACGGCGTCCACCGAAGTCAGCGAGTCCTTGTTGCGGGCCGGCTCCTCGGTGTTGACCAGGCGCACGGCGTAGTCCGAGTAATGGGCCAGTTCCACTTGTAGTCCTTACGGCTGCGGATTAGGGTCTCGAAGTAACGGCCGAGACTTATTCGAGGGTATTACGACTGGAGGGTGGGCGATGGCGCAGACCACGACCGACTGGCAGGCCTGGCAGGAGAGCTGGGACCGGCAGCAGGAGTGGTACATGCCCGACCGCGAGGAGCGGTTCCGGGTGATGCTCGACATGGTCGAGGCACTGGTGGGACCCACCCCCCGGGTGCTGGATCTGGCGTGCGGTACGGGAAGTATTACGGACCGCGTCTTCAGGCGGTTCCCGGAAGCCACCAGTACGGGCGTCGATCTCGACCCGGCCCTGTTGACCATCGCACGCGGCCACTTCGACGGCGACAGCCGCGTCACCTTCGTCACCGCGGACCTCAAGGACCCCGACTGGGTCTCGGCGCTCCCGTACGACACGTACGACGCCGTCCTGACGGCCACCGCCCTGCACTGGCTGCACTCCCCCCGGCTCGCCGTGCTGTACGGGCAGCTCGCCCCGCTGCTGCGCGAGGGCGGGGTCTTCATGAACGCCGACCACATGCCCGACGCGGCGACCCCCCGCCTCAACGCCGCCGAGCGCGCCCACCGGCACGCCGCGATGGACCGGGCCCGCGCCGCCGGCGCGCTGGACTGGGCCGACTGGTGGGCCCTGGCGGCCGCCGACCCGGTGCTCGCCGAACCGACGAAGCGCCGGTACGAGATCTACGGCGAGCACGCCGACGGGGACACCCCCGACGACGCCTGGCACGTGCGGACCCTGCGCGAGGCGGGCTTCGCCGAGGCCCGGACGGTGTGGCGCTCGCCGTCCGACGCACTGGTCCTGGGCCTGAAGTAGTGCCCTTGTAGGAAAGTGAGAACTTTCCGCGGTCCGCCGCGCACGCGGGAGGGGCGGTACGGGATTCCCGTACCGCCCCTCCCGCGCGTTCGCACGCGACCGCGCTTACAGCACCTTGGACAGGAACGCCTTCGTCCGGTCGTGCTGCGGGTTGCCGAGCACCTCGCGGGGGTGGCCGGACTCGACGACGACGCCGCCGTCCATGAAGACGAGGTTGTCGCCGACCTCGCGGGCGAAGCCCATCTCGTGGGTCACCACGATCATGGTCATGCCCGATTCGGCCAGGTCCCGCATGACGTCGAGGACGTCGCCGACGAGCTCCGGGTCGAGCGCCGAGGTGGGCTCGTCGAAGAGCATCAGCTTCGGCTCCATGGCCAGCGCGCGGGCGATCGCCACGCGCTGCTGCTGGCCGCCGGAGAGCTGGGTGGGGTAGTTCCCGCCCTTGTCGCCCAGGCCCACGCGGTCGAGGAGGCGCACCGCGCGCTCGCGCGCCACGGCCTTGCTCTCGCCCTTGACCATGACGGGGGCTTCCATGACGTTCTCCATGGCCGTCATGTGCGGGAAGAGGTTGAACCGCTGGAAGACCATGCCGATCTCGCGGCGCTGGGCCGCGACCTCGCTGTCCTTCAGCTCGTAGAGCTTGTCGCCCTTCTGCTTGTACCCGACCAGCTCGCCGTCCACCGAGAGCCGCCCGGAGTTGATGCGCTCCAGGTGGTTGATGCACCGCAGGAAGGTCGACTTGCCGGAGCCGGACGGGCCGACCAGGCAGAAGACCTCGCGCGGGGCGACCTCGAGGTCGATGCCGCGCAGGATGTGGGCGGCGCCGTACGACTTGTGGACGCCCTCGGCCTTGACCATCGGCTGAGCGGTCATCGCGCGACCTCCGTACGGCGGAACATGTTCAGGTTGGCCTTCAGACGCTGGAACGGCGTCGGCGGCAGGTTCCGCGTGGAACCACGGGCGAAGCGGCGCTCCAGGTAGTACTGGCCGACGCTGAACACACTGGTCAGAGCCAGGTACCAGAAGGAGGCCACGAACAGCATCTCCATGATGGCACCGGCCGTGTTGCCGATGTTCGACGAGGCCCGCAGGAGCTCCGTGTACTGCACCGCCGAGACCAGTGAGGAGGTCTTCAGCATGTTGATGAACTCGTTGCCGGTCGGCGGGATGATCACGCGCATCGCCTGCGGGAGCACGATCCGGCGCATGGTCTTCGTCTGCGGCATGCCGAGCGCGTGGGCGGCCTCGGTCTGGCCCTCGTCGACCGACTGGATGCCGGCCCGGACGATCTCCGCCATGTACGCGCCCTCGTTCAGGCCGAGGCCCAGGAGGGCGACCATGAACGGGGTCATGACGTCGACGGTCTCGTTCTTGTAGATCGGACCGAGGTTGATGTACTGGAAGATCAGCGACAGGTTGAACCACACCAGCAGCTGCACGTACACCGGGGTACCGCGGAAGAACCAGATGTAGAGCCAGGAGACGGCGCCGGTCACCGGGTTCTTGGAGAGCCGCATCACCGCGAAGACGATGCCGAGCACGAGGCCCAGCGCCATGGCGGAGACGCTGATGATCACGGTGTTGCCGAGACCGCTCAGGACCGCCGGGTCGAACAGCTTGTCGCGAACCGTGGCCCAGATGACGTTGCCGTTGGCGAACGCGTAGACGAGCCAGACGAGCAGCGCGACGACGACGACGCCGCTGACCCAGCGGCCGTAGTGCCGCACCGGGATGGCCTTGATGGCCTCGTACGGGAGGCCCGAGGCGCCGGGTCCGGCCGGCGGGTTATCGGCCGGACCCTTTTCGATCTTGTCAGTCACAATGACTGCCCTTCAGTGGAGCGTGGAGCGAGGGACTTCGCCGGACTTACTGACCTGCGTTGACCGTCGCGGACTTGACGGCGCTGTCCTGCACGTTCCACTTCTCCAGCGCCTTGGCGTAGGAGCCGTCCTTGATGATGGCGTCGAGGGCCTGCTTGAGGGCGTCGCGGAGCTGGGTGTTCTCCTTGCTCACGCCGATGCCGAAGAGGCCGACGTCGCTCTGCTGGCCGGCGACCTCGAAGTCGTTGCCGCCACCGGAGGTCTTCACCGTGTAGGCGGCGACCGGGTAGTCGTTCAGGTCGGCGACGGCGCCGCCGGCCTTGACGCGGGTCTGCGCCTCGGCGTCGGTGTCGAAGGCCTGGATGGTGAGCTTCTTGTCACCGCACTTCTCGGCCTGGGCCTTGAAGGTGTCCTCGTAGATCGTGCCGCGCTGGACGGCCACGGTCTTGCCGCAGAGGTCGTCCATGGACTTGATGCCCTCGGGGTTGCCCTTCTTGACGAGGAGCGAGAGGCCGGAGGAGAAGTAGTCGACGAAGTCGATCCCCTTGCCGATCTTCTGGCCCTTGTCGTCCAGGCCCTCCTGGCGCTTCTTGTTGTCGGTGATCGACGACATGATCGCGTCTTCGCGGCCGGTGTAGATCGAGGTGATCAGGCCGTCGAAGGTGCCCGCGGTGAACTGCATCTTCACGCCGAGCTGCTTGCCGAGCGCCTCGGCGATGTCGGGGTCGACGCCGACGATCTTGCCACCCTCGACGAATTCCATCGGGGCGTAGGCGGAGTCCGTACCGATCTTGATGACGCCGGCGTCCTGGATCTTCTTCGGCAGGGCCGAGAAGAGCGGGGCGCTGCTGTCCTTCGAGGTGCCGCCGGAGGGGGTCGCGGAGGAGCCCTTCTCCGTCTGGTCGCCGCAACCCGTGAGGATCAGGGCGCCGGCGACCGCGATCGCGCCGACCGCGGCGATCCGGGACCGGGCGGCGGTCGTACGACGAGTGGTGCTTGCGGTCATGAGCTGGTTCCTCCGGCAGGCTGGGGGAGCATCCGAGAACGGGTCGTGCACGCACCTTCGAGTGTCGCGACCTCGTGTGATTACGGCATCTTGCCATTCGGACTGACGCATTCAGGCAGTTCGTCAGGTCAAAATCGGATAACGGGTGGGCGGTGGTACCCAACAGGACTGCGGAATGGGGGGTTCGCGGCCGGAGGAACCGCTGCGACCTGGCCTTTTTGACGGAGTATTTGCGGTCCGTCTCGTCCATTGGACAGAGTCGTTTGGACCTTTCGCCGAAAACAGGACAAGAGGTCTACAGTCGAGCAGGAATCGACTCGTCTGGGTGAGCGTTCTTCGGGTACAACGGATCCTTACACCCCTCATCCGGGGCTCAGGGCGCGCGTGCGGCGCGCCCGCGCGTACGAACCTCCCCTTCGCGGAGACGGGCCAACCGTCGATGCGGAGTACGGACGCGGTGCCCGCCCACCCCTTAACCAGGTGTGGTCACCCTCAACGATTCAAAGACCTAAGGGGCCAAGAAAGTGGCAGCGGAGATCGTCAATCCTCGCAGCGACAGCGCGACGGACAACAACCCGGACGCGGTGTTCGCACTGCACCGGGGCGGCAAGATGGCCATCCAGGCCACGGTGCCGGTCCAGAACAAGGACGACCTGTCCCTCGCGTACACGCCCGGTGTGGCGAAGGTCTGCAGCGCCATCGCGGAGCAGCCCGAGCTGGTGAACGAGTACACCTGGAAGTCGAACGTGGTCGCCGTCGTCACCGACGGTACGGCCGTGCTCGGACTCGGTGACATCGGTCCCGAGGCCTCCCTCCCCGTGATGGAGGGCAAGGCCATTCTGTTCAAGCAGTTCGGCGGCGTGGACGCGGTGCCGATCGCGCTCGCGACCAAGGACGCCGACGAGATCGTCGAGACGGTCATCCGTCTGGCGCCGTCCTTCGGCGGGGTGAACCTGGAGGACATCTCCGCCCCCCGCTGCTTCGAGATCGAGCGCCGGCTTCAGGAAGCCCTGGACATCCCGATCTTCCACGACGACCAGCACGGCACGGCGATCGTGACCCTGGCCGCCCTGCGCAACGCCGCGAAGCTGACCGGGCGCACCCTCGGCGACCTGCGCGCCGTGATCTCGGGCGCGGGCGCGGCGGGCATCGCCATCGCCAAGATCCTCGTGGACGCGGGCATCGGCGACGTCTGCGTCACCGACCGCAAGGGCGTCGTCTCCGCGGACCGCTCCGACCTGACGGACGTCAAGGCGGAGATCGCCGCCCTGACGAACAGGACCGGCCAGACCGGCTCCCTGGAAGCGGCCCTGAACGGCGCGGACGTGTTCATCGGCGTCTCCGGCGGCACCGTGCCGGAGGAGGCGGTGGCCTCGATGGCGAAGAACGCCTTCGTCTTCGCCATGGCCAACCCGAACCCGGAGGTCCACCCGGACGTCGCGCACAAGTACGCGGCGGTCGTGGCCACGGGCCGTTCGGACTTCCCGAACCAGATCAACAACGTGCTGGCGTTCCCGGGCATCTTCGCGGGCGCCCTGAAGGTCCGCGCCAGCCGGATCACCGAGGGCATGAAGATCGCCGCCGCCGACGCCATCGCCGGTGTCGTGGGTGACGAGCTCGCCGCCGACTACGTGATCCCGTCGCCGTTCGACGCGCGCGTCGCCGAGGCCGTCGCGGCCGCGGTCGCGGCGGCCGCCAAGGCCGACGGCGTGGCCCGCCTGGCCTGACCCGCAGCACACGAAGAGGGGCCCGGCCGGATCTGCATCCGGCCGGGCCCCTCTTCTTGTTGGGCACACCCTCCCCGCCCCCGAACCGGGAGGGGATGCTCCGCCTCAGCGCCTCGACGGAGCTGACGCTTCGTCAATGAGAATGCGGCCACAAGGTGGCGGGCTCATGACGAGCCGGGCGGCATGGCGTGAATGTTACCGCCCTCCGGGGCTTGATCCTGACGTTCCACTTCCCCCCGCCGCCCGCACAAGACCGCACGTGGCGCGGTTAGTTGAGGAGGCAACGAAAGATTCCGTTCGACTACCGGACGGCCCATTCAGGACGCCCGGGAAGCCCCGAACGGTTCCCGCCGGCGACCACCGATCCGTACGGGTGGCCGTGCGACGAAGGCCTCACCTGCTCGGCCCCGACAGGTCTGGCCCGACGGGCTACCGAGCGGTAGCGTCGCGGCATGTTCGCTGCCTACGCCGCCCGAATCGACCGTGACCAGCCGCTGAGCGGCCTCGTGCTGGGCGAGCGCCCGGCCCCCGAGGCCCGCCCCGGCTGGGTGACCGTGAACGTCAAGGCCGCCTCCCTCAACCACCACGACCTGTGGTCGCTGCGGGGGGTCGGCCTCGGCGAGGACAAACTCCCGATGATCCTCGGCTGTGACGCCGCCGGCATCGACCAGGACGGCAACGAGGTCGTCCTGCACTCCGTGATCGGCCAGAGCGGCCACGGGGTCGGCCCCGACGAGCCGCGCTCGATCCTGACCGAGCGGTACCAGGGCACGTTCGCCGAGCAGGTGACCGTCCCCGCCTGGAACGTCCTGCGCAAGCCCGCCGAGCTCTCCTTCGAGGAGGCCGCCTGCCTGCCGACGGCATGGCTGACGGCCTACCGGATGCTGTTCACCAACGCGGGCGTGCGCCCCGGCGACTCGGTACTGGTGCAGGGTGCGGGCGGCGGGGTCGCGACCGCCGCGATCGTCCTCGGCAAGGCGGCGGGCCTGCGGGTCTTCGCCACCAGCCGCGACGAGGCCAAGCGCAAGCGGGCGGTGGAGCTGGGCGCGGTGGAGGCGTACGAGCCGGGCGCGCGGCTCCCGCAGCGGGTGGACGCGGTGATCGAGACG
Organism: Streptomyces sp. NPDC001194; assembly: GCF_042896985.1. Classification (NCBI taxonomy): domain Bacteria; kingdom Bacillati; phylum Actinomycetota; class Actinomycetes; order Kitasatosporales; family Streptomycetaceae; genus Streptomyces; species Streptomyces sp. NPDC001194. The sequence continues at coordinate 150,824 of NZ_JBIAXU010000001.1, forward strand.
GTCGGTGCGGCCACCTGGTCGCACTCGGTCAAATCACTGCGCCCCGGCGGCACCCTGGTCATCTCGGGCGCCACGAGCGGGGACCGGCCGGCGCACGCCGAGCTGACGCGGATCTTCTTCCTGGAGCTCAAGGTGGTCGGCTCGACGATGGGCTCGAAGGACGAGCTGGAGGACCTGCTGGCGTTCTGCGCCGCGACCGGGGTACGGCCGGTGATCGACGAGGTGCTGCCGCTGGACCGGGCGCGGGAGGGCTTCGAGAAGCTGGAGGCCGGCGACCTGTTCGGAAAGATCGTTCTGACGGTCTAGGACCCGTCCGACGCCCGGACGTCAACAACGGTTGACACCCTCCCGATCGTCAACCTACATTGACAGGCATGACAGAAGCGACCGATCTCGCCGAGCGGGCCGGCGACCGCGATCCGCGGGTGGGCCTGCGTGCCGTGGCAGCCCTCCGCAGGCTGCTGGAGCAGCTGGAGGCCGTACAGGTGCGCAGCGCCCGCGCGCAGGGCTGGTCCTGGCAGGAGATCGCGGCCGAGCTGGGCGTCAGCCGGCAGGCCGTACACAAGAAGCACGGGAGGGTCTGATGTTCGAACGCTTCACGCAGGACGCCAGGGACACCGTGGTGGGCGCCGTGGCCGAAGCCCGGAAGGCGGGGGCCGCGAACGTGACCGAGGAGCACCTGCTCCTGGCCCTGCTGGACCTCGGTGCGCTGGACCCGCTGGGCGTGGACCGCGCCGCGGTCACGGCGGACCTCGCGGCGGCCCGCCGCCGGGGCGGGATGTCACGGGCGGACGAGGAGGCCCTGGCGGGTCTCGGCATCGACCTGACCGCGGTCCTCTCCCGGGTCGAGGAGGCCCACGGGGAGGGCGTACTGGCCGCCGCGGCGCCGCGGCGGCGGACCCTGGGCTCTTCGCTCCGCTCGGCGCTGGGCCGCCCGGAGCCGACCGGCCGGCACGTCCCCTTCGCGCAGGGCACGAAGAAGGTCCTGGAGCAGTCCCTGCGCATCGCGCTGGGCCGCCACGACCGCCACATCGCCACCCTGCACCTGCTGCTGGCCCTGCTCTCGCGCCCGGGCACGGCCGCCGAGGTCCTGGCGGACCACGGCGTCACGTACGAGGCGGCCGAGGCGGGCCCGGCGGCGGCCTGACTCGCGACAGGTCGCGAGTCCCGCCGCCGGCTCTGCGGACGCCCCCTAGGGGGCGTCTTGCCGATCACGCCGGGCTCGCGGCGGCGGGCACCGCGCCTCGCCGCGTTGTCCTCGCTCGCCGACACACCACGTCGCCTCCTCCCCCTGCCTTCGGCGGGGGGACCCCCACATCCGCCTTGCGATCCACGGCGCCCACCACCGCTCCCTGACCCGGCCTGATCGACAAGACACCCCCTAGCGCCGGGGACGGAGCGTCCCGGTGATGCGGTCCGCGGTCGCCGCGAGGTGGGCGCGGACCTCGGCCAGCCCGGCCTGGGTGACGCCGTGGTCGCGGGCCGCGTCGCGGATGTCGTCGCGGAAGCGGTCGAGCAGCCGGTCCAGGTCACGGGCCGGGTCGCCGGTGGGGGTGAGGTCCTCGGCCCAGTGCGGGTCGGCGGCAGCGGTACCGGCGGTGGCATCGGTGGCGGTACCGCCGGTGTCGGCACCGGTGGCGCCCGCGTCGCCGGGCCTGGCCGTGGTGGTGGCGCCACCGAGCCAGCTGCCGGCCAGATTGCCCAGCATCCCGCCGGACTTCGCGAACTGCTCCTGGAACTGGCTCGCGATCCGCATGACCTCCTCGCGCGCCCGCTCCTGCGCCTCCTTGGCCTGGCGGCGGGCCGCTTGCGCCTCCTCGCGGGCCCGGCGGCTCTCGTCCTTCGCCCGGCGCGCCTGTTCCTTCCACTCCTGCCTGGCCTTGCGCAGCTCCTCCTTGGCGGCCACCCAGGACGCGTCCTCGACCGGAGCCGCGGACGCGGAGGCCGCGGCCCGCATCTCGCGCCGCAGGGCGCCCGCCGCGCCCCGTACGTCGTCGCGGATCTCGGCGGCCAGCTCGGAGACGGAGTCCCGGATCTCCAGCTCCAGGTCGGCGAGTTCACCGCCGCGGTCGGCCAGTTCGGCACGGCCCGCCTCGGTGATGGAGTACACCTTGCGCCCGCCTTCGGTGGCGTACGTGACCAGCCCCTCGGCCTCCAGCTTGGCCAGCCGGGGGTACACCGTGCCCGCGGAGGGCGCGTACAGGCCCTGGAACCGCTCCTCCAGCAGGCGGATCACCTCGTACCCGTGCCGCGGGGCCTCGTCCAGCAGCTTGAGCAGGTAGAGGCGGAGGCGGCCGTGGGCGAAGACGGGCGGCATGTCAGAGCACCTTCTTGTCGAGCACGAGGGGGGCGGCGGAGCCTTCGTCGGCCGCGGCGTCGGCGGCCGGGCGGCGCAGCAGGGCGATGGAACCCGAGACGGTGGTCGCCCGCAGGGTGCCGGTGCCCGCGCCGAGGGTGCCGGCGATGCGCTTGGCGGCGAAGTGGCCGGAGACGAGCAGGTCCTCGAAGGCGTTGGAGACGCCGCCGGTGGCCGTGTTGGCCTCCACCCGCGCGTCCGCGGGGTGCGGGAGGCGGATCGCGACCTGCCCGGACACGGAGTTCAGGGAGATGTCCACAGGGCGCGGGGCGGCCGGGTCGAGGGCGAGGTCGATGAGCATGTCGCCGCTGACGGAGTCGGCCCGTACGCTGCCGCCCGCGCCGTCGACGACGGTCAGGCCGCCGGATACGGAGTGGAAGCCGAGCTCGCCGGTGAGGGACTGGGCCTCGACGCCGCCGGAGACGGTGTTCGCGCTGACCTTGCCGGCCAGGCCGACCAGGGTGACGTCGCCGGAGACCCCGGTGACGTCGGTGCCGGCGGCGATGCCGGAGACGACGGCGGCGGCGCCGACGGCCGCGACCTGCACGTGGGTGGCGGCGGGGACGGTCAGGGTGACGGTCGCGCTGCGCTCCCAGGCCTTGCGGCCGTCGGAGGAACGGGACCAGGCCTTCCAGGGCTTGGCCTCGATCCACTGCTTGAAGCCCTGGGAGCCGTTCCAGGGGAGGTCTTCGTAGGAGACGGTGAGGGTGCCGCCCTCCTGCACGACGTACAGCGGCGGCCCGTCGACCGCGGCCACCTCCAGCCGGGCCGGCCCGTCGTCGGCGACGACGTTCACCGTGCCGCCCACGACACGGACGCGGAGCTCGGTCACCGGCTCCTCGAAGGTGAGCTTCTGCGGTTCGGCGACCGACCACGTCTTCTGCTCTGCCATGGTGCTGATCCTCCTCGGCGTACGGACACGGCACGCAACATATCGCGTCTTCTGGAGAACACGATATATCGCGGCACGTCGAAGTCAAGCCCGTGCCCCGATACACCCCGACGGGGCCCGCCGCCGCACGGGGGCAGCCCTCGGCACCCCCGCGCCTCGGCCGGCGACGGGGGTTCACTGCCGCGGCTAGGCGGCGAGGAGGGGGCTTTCGTGGTGGTGGAGCCAGGCGCGGTACGGAGGGGTGCGCAGGGCGGCTTCGCGGTAGGCGGCGCGGAGGTCCTCGAAGACCTCGGCATGGGCGCCCGGGCGGGTGGCCAGCAGGAGCCGGACCGCCAGGGGGTCGCCGGACAGCGGGCGGATGGCCATGTCGTCGCGCGGCCCCGACGTCGGCTGGCAGGGGGCCACCGCCTCGCCGGAGACGATCAGCGAGGTCGCGGTGTGGTAATCGGCGTGCAGTACGGGCGGGTCCAGCCCGGCCCCGGCGAACACCCGGCGCAGGCCGTCCCATTCGCCGTCCACGGAGGGGTCGACCGTCCACCGGTCGGCCGCCAGGTCCTGTAACTCCACCACCGGCAGGCGCGCCGCCGGATGGTCCCGGGACATCGACACGAACTGCGGCTCCCGCTCCATCAGCGTCCGCAGCTCCAGCCCGGCCGGCACCCGCAGCGGGCAGCCCTCCACCTCGTGGACGAACGCCACGTCCAGCTGGCCCGAAGCCACCATCCGCAGCAGCGCGTTGGCGGAGACGTCCACCACCAGCGAGGTCTCCGTGTCCGGCATCCGGCGGTGGATCCGGCGCAGCCAGCCCGGTATGGCGCGGCTGGCGGTGGAGCCGATGTTCAGCCGGGGCCCGCGGGCCAGTGCCCTCGCCTCCGCGACGAGTGCGGCCATCTCGGCCAGCAGCGGACGCGCCCGGCCGAGGACGGTGCGGCCGAAGGGGGTGGGCCTGCAGCCGGTGCGCTCACGCAGGAACAGCTCGCCGTCCAGGGCGCGTTCGATGCGGCGCAGCTGGGTCGTCAGGGAGGGCTGGCTCACGCCGAGCTGCCGCGCGGCTTTGTGCAGACTGCCGGCGTCGGCAATGGCGCACAGTGCGCGCAGGTGCCTCACCTCGAGCTCCATGACCCGAGAGTAGGCCGGTCCCAGGGGACCGCACCAGCCACTGATACCCCATCGAATCCCGCCATTCTCACGGAAGTTGACCTTCCGAAATCTTCCCGATAGGGCGGCGTTATCGGTGGCTGACATCATCCGCCGGCCGCTCCCGCTCCCGCAGACTCCGGTACCGAACCACCCACCCCCCGCACCGGATGAGTAGGAGCCCCCCACATGCGCCACTCCCGTACGTCCCGAAAGGCCGTCCTGGCCGCCTCCATCGGCCTCGGCTTCGCCGCCGCCCTCGGCGCCGTCCCCACCGCCAGCGCCGCCCCCGCCCCCGCGCCCGTCGGCAACGCCGCGACCTACTCGGCGTACGAGCGCTCGCAGGAGAACCAGGACGCGAACCGCGCCTTCTTCGAGGCCGTGCAGCGCTCGGTCGCCGAGCAGCGCGCCGCGAACCCGGGCGCCCTCGCGGTGACCGTCACCTACAACACGCGCAACGCGCCCAGCTTCCGCAGCCAGATAGCCAGCTCCACCCAGATATGGAACAGCTCGGTCTCGAACGTGAAGCTCCAGGAGGTCTCCTCCGGCGGGAACTTCTCGTACTACGAGGGCAACGACTCGCGCGGTTCGTACGCGAGCACGGACGGCCACGGCCGGGGCTACATCTTCCTCGACTACCGGCAGAACCAGCAGTACAACTCCACCCGGGTGACCGCGCACGAGACCGGACACGTGCTGGGTCTGCCGGACCACTACTCGGGCCCCTGCTCCGAGCTGATGTCGGGCGGCGGCCCCGGCACCTCCTGCCAGAACCCGTACCCGAACAGCGCCGAGCGCTCCCGCGTGAACCAGCTGTGGGTCAACGGGCTGGCTGCATCGGGCCTGGGCACGAAGGGCTAGCTAGAGCTCGGGCAGCTTCCCCACCTCGGCTGCGTACTCCGGGCAGTCCGGGTTCCCGCAGGGACCCGGAACCCACTCCGGGATGAAGATCCCGAGCGCTTTGCGCCGCCGTACGAGGGTGTCGACGGAGCGACCGCAGGTCGGGCACGCGAGCTGATCGTGCCCGGCCTGCGGGGCCACCACCTCGTGCGGCTGCGGGTGGCGCCGATCCTGCGTCTGGTGCTGTTCACCGGCCATACCTCCACGGTAGGCCGGTTCCGCGCGTTCGGCGGGTTTCAGCGCTTCACTGCGTACGAGGCCACGGTCTGGCCGCCGCCGAAGGCGCGGAAGCCGGTCAGCTCGAGGGGGCGCACGCCGAAGCCGGCGCGGGACATCGGCATGCCGGTGCCGGCGAAGAACGGGTAGGTCTTCACGACGAACCCGTCGATCTCGTCGATCAGCTGCGTCGCGAGGTCCGCCCCTCCGCACAGCCAGATGCCGAGCCCGTCGCGGGCCTTCAGCTCCCGCACCCGGGCCACGAGGTCACCGCTGATCAGCCTCACCTGCGGGTCCGGGGAGGCGGTCAGCGAGCGCGAGACCACGTACTGCTCGGGGAAGTGGCCGTAGGGGCTGGTCATGCCCTCCTTGAGGCCCGGCTCGTACGTCCCGCGCCCCATCAGGACCGCGTCGAAGTGCTTCGGCGGGGCGTCGGCGAGTCCGAGGTGGGCACGCCCGCGGGCGGCGACGGTCTCGGGGTACTCCTGTGCCAGGTACCCGACGAACTCCGGGTCCAGGGAGCTGTAGAAGAAGTCGCCGTCACCGTCCGGGGCCCCGATGAAGCCGTCGACGGTCGTGGCGATGAAGTACGTGAGCTTGCGCAAGCGGGATCTCTTTCACTGGACGGCGCCACGGGTCCCCATGGCACGGCGATCAAAGTACTGCGAGTGCAGTGGTCACGCAAGGGCCATTACGCCGTCTCCGTCGCCGCCGTCGTCGCCGTCCCCTGCGGCTTGCGCCACATCGGCCACATCAGCGGACCGTCCGGCAGCCGCACGGCCTCGCCCGTGAACTCCCAGCCGAGCCGCTCGTACAGCCCCTTGCTGCGCTCGCTGCTCGCCTCCAGGTACGCCGGCACGCCCTCGCGGTCGCAGCGCTCCAGCACCGGCCGCATCAGCTCGGTCCCGAGCCCCTCGCCCTGGCGGCCCGGGGCCACCGCGATCATCAGCAGGTACTCGTGCTCCTCGGCGGTCGGGTGGACCTCGCCCGTCAGCCGGCCGACCAGCTCGCACCGCTCGTTGTCGGGGTCGGCGACCGCCCGCATCCTCGCCGGGACCTCGTCCTCCCCCTCCGGCTCCCCCGCCGGGATCCGCAGCCACAGGGCGGCGGCCGAGCCGTCGGCCGCGCAGTCGATCCGGCCCTCGGCCAGCGCCACGTCCACGAAGACGCCCAGGAACCTGCCGTGCACCGCCGCCCGGTGCTCGGGGTCCGGGAAGACCCAGCTGCTCACCGGGTCGGTGCGGAAGGCCTCGTCGAGGAGGCGGGCCACCGCGTCCCGGTCCGACTGGTCCGCCTGACGTATCTCCAGCGCCACTGGTCACACCCTTCGCTCACGTATCAACGCCCTTGAGCGATCCTAGAGTTGGCCCGGAGCAGCGCAAAGCCTCGTTCCGGCACCATGCGGTACCGGAACGAGGCTTGCGCACGCCCCTCCCCCCTAGGCGCTCACCGCGTACGCCGCGTCACGAACTCCGCCAGCGCCAGCAGCCCGCCCGCCGCCCCGAGGTCCGGCACGGCCCGGGACAGCAGCTGCACCGCCCGGCCCATCCGGTCCGCGGCATGGGCCTGCGCCCAGTCGCGCCCGCCGGCCCGGTCCACCGCCTCGGCGGCCGCACGTACGTCCTCCCCGGTCATGGGACCCGCGTACAGGGCCGCCAGCTGCTCGCCGGCCGCGGTGCCCGAGGTGAGGGCGGCCACGACCGGGAGCGACTTCTTGCGGGCGATCAGGTCCGCCCCGGCGGGCTTGCCGGTGTGCCCCGGATCCCCCCAGATGCCGATCAGGTCGTCGATCAGCTGGAAGGCCAGCCCGGCCTCCCGGCCGAAGGCGTCCATCGCGTCGACCTCGTCCGGTCCGGCGCCCGCGTAGAGCGCGCCCAGCGCGCAGGCGCAGCCCAGCAGGGCCCCGGTCTTGGCCGTCGCCATGGTCAGGCACTCGTCGAGCGAGACGTACGGCCGCTGCTCGAACGCGCAGTCCGCCTGCTGGCCGGCGCACAGCTCCACGACACAGGCGGCGAGCCGCCCCGAGGCCGCCGCCGAGGCGGGATGCGGATCCTCCGCCAGCAGCCTCAGCGCGAGCGCCATCATGGCGTCGCCGGTGATGATCGCGTCCGGTACCCCGAACACGGTCCAGGCGGTGGGCCTGCCCCGGCGCTTCGTGTCCTTGTCGATGACGTCGTCGTGCAGCAGCGTGAAGTTGTGCGCCAGCTCCACGGCCACCGCCGCCCGTACGACGCCCTCGGCCTCCTTGTCGTCCCGGCCGCCCAGCAGCGCCCGGGCCGCGGCGAGCACGAGGGCGGGCCGGATGGCCTTGCCCGCGTTGCCCGCGGCGGGGGTGCCGTCCGCCCGCTCCCAGCCGAAGTGGTACATCGCCACGCGCTTCATCGAGCCGGGCAGGCTCTCGACCGTGCGGCGCAGTTCCGGGTTGACCGTCTCCCTCGTCCGCTCCAGCAGGGCCGCGGCCTCGTGGCCCTCCCCGGTCGTCATCGCCTCAGTGGTGCCCATGGCGTGTCCCCGATCCCCGTTCCCCGGTTGTCGTGCCCGGCCGGCCGCTCAGCGCCAGCGGGCGATCTCGACGTTCTCCAGGACGCCGAGCGCGTCCGGCACCAGCACCGCGGCGGAGAAGTACGCGGTGACCAGGTACGAGATGATCGCCTGCTCGCTGATCCCCATGAAGCGCACCGACATGCTCGGCTCGATCTCGTCCGGGATGCCGGGCTGGTGGAGGCCGATGACACCGGACACGTCCTCGCCGGTGCGCATGCAGAGGATGGAGGTCGTCCGCGCGTCGCTGATCGGGATCTTGTTGCACGGGAAGATCGGCACGCCCCGCCAGGTCGTCATCCGGGTGCCGGCGACGTCGACCGTCTCGGGGACCAGCCCGCGCTTGTTGCACTCGCGGCCGAAGGCGGCGATGGCCTTGGGGTGGGCGAGGAACAGGTCGGAGCCGCGCCGCATGCTGAGCAGCTGGTCCAGGTCGTCGGGGCTGGGCCCGCCGTCGTGCGGCTGGATGCGCTGGTCGTAGTCGGCGTTGTGGAGCAGGCCGAACTCCGGGTTGTTGAGCATCTCGTGCTCCTGGCGCTCGCGCAGCGCCTCGACCGTGAGCCGCAACTGCTGCTCGGTCTGGTTCATCGGCTGGTTGTAGAGGTCGGCGACGCGCGTGTGCACCCGCAGGACCGTTTGTGCAATGGAGAGCTCGTACTCGCGCGGCCTGGCCTCGTAGTCCACGAAGGTGCCGGGGAGGACGGCCTCGCCGTGGTGGCCGGCCGAGAGGTCGATCGCGGCCTCGCCGTACTGGTTGGCGCGCTGGGCGGGCAGGGCGCGCTGGGCCTCCACGTGCGCGCGCAGGGAGTCGACGCGGTCGGCGAGCAGCCGGAAGTCCTGGCGGGACAGGACGAGCGCGGTGCCGGAGGTGACGGCGCGGGCGGTGTACTCCCAGATCGCCTCCTCGTCGACGAGGGAGTCCTCGCCGAAGTAGGCGCCGTCGGCGACGGTCCGCAGCACGGCGTCGTCCCCGTACGGGCCGGGGCCGATCTGCTCGACGCGGCCGTGCGCCAGCAGGAACACGTTGTCGGAGGCGCTGCCGAAGGAGGTCAGCTCCTGGCCGGCCTCGAAGTCGATCTGCCGGCACCGCTGGGCGAGCTCGGTGAGCACGTCCAGGTCCTCGTAGGTGCGCAGCAGCGGGAGTTCGCCGAGCTCGGCCGGGATGACCTGGACCTGGGTCCCGGTCTTGATGAACTCCACGCGTCCGTCGCCGACCGAGTAGCTCAGCCGCCGGTTCACCCGGTACGTGCCGCCCTGGACGGACACCCACGGGAGCATCTTGAGGAGCCACCGGGAGGTGATCTCCTGCATCTGCGGCGCGGACTTGGTCGTGGTTGCCAAGTTCCGCGCGGCCGAGGTCGCAAGACTCCTCTGCGGCGCCTGGGCCTCGGATTCGGAACCTGCCTGGACCGACATGTGTATCCCTTTCGATCACTCCATGGATCTGCGGGATGCAGCCTTCCAGTACGCAACGTGGTGGGACCATTACACAAAAGGGTGGGACTACTCCGTCCGGGTGTGGGCACTCTTTGGAGTTCACCTCCTGCACACGAGGCCGCATTCATCCCACCGGTTCCGGCCAACCCCCGGTTCCGGGGCGACTCGGGGGCCACCAGGGGCCGCTTTAATTTGCATGACAGATGCGAGTTTTCTAGAGTGGGGCCATGCGGCTGACCCGATTCACCGACCTGGCGCTGCGCGTCCTGATGCGCCTCGCCGTCGCGGACGCGGAGCTCCCGACCACGCGCGACGTGGCGGCGACCATGGAGGTCCCGTACACGCACACGGCGAAAGTGGTCGCCCGGCTGCAGCACCTCGGCCTGGTCGAGGCGCGGCGCGGCCGCGGCGGCGGACTCGCGCTGACCGGCGCCGGGCGGGCCGCCTCGGTGGGTGGGGTCGTGCGCGAACTGGAGGGCGCGGGGGACGTCGTGGACTGCGACGGCACCACCCCCTGCCCGCTGCGCGGGGCCTGCGTCCTGCGGGGGGCGCTGCGCCGGGCCCAGGAGGCCTTCTTCGCCGCGCTGGACCCGCTGACGGTGGACGACCTCGTCCAGGCGCCGACCGGACCTCTGCTGCTGGGCATCGCGGGCGGCCCGCCGGGGCGGCCCGCAAGCCCTTGAGCCCTTCAGCCCTTGAGCCCTTGAGCCCCGGCGACTGTTGGCCGGTTCCCGCCACCTGACATCAACGGCCCGAACGGGTGTACCCGGGCGGATCCGCACCCAAAAATAAGCATCCCAGATACCTATTACCCGCCGTCAACCGGTCCCTAGATCCGAAGCACCGAAGAGGAGCCCCCATGCTGTCCGAGAAGTCGACCGAGACCGTACGCGCCACCCTGCCCGCCGTCGGCGCGGCCATCGGCGACATCGCGGACCTCTTCTACACGAAGCTGTTCGCCGCCCACCCCGAGCTGCTCCGCGACCTGTTCAACCGCGGCAACCAGAACGCCGGCCTCCAGAAGCAGGCCCTCGCCGGCTCCGTCGCCGCCTTCGCCACCCACCTCGTCGCCCACCCGGACACCCGGCCCGACGTGATGCTGCGGCGCATCGCGCACAAGCACGCCTCCCTCGGCGTCACCCGCGAGCAGTACCCGGTGGTCCACCGGCACCTCTTCGCGGCGATCGCCGAGATCCTCGGCGAGGCCGTCACCCCGGAGGTGGCCGAGGCCTGGGACGAGGTCTACTGGCTGATGGCCAACGCCCTGATCGCCATCGAGGAGCGGCTCTACGCCGAGCAGCAGGTGCTCGCCGGCGACGTGTGGCGCACCTGGACGGTGGCGGCCCGCGTCGAGGAGACCGCGGACTGCACCACCTTCCACCTCGCCCCGGCGGACGGCTCCCCCGCCCCCTCCTTCAAGCCCGGCCAGTACGTCTCGGTCCAGGTGGAACTGGCCGACGGGTCCCGGCAGATACGCCAGTACAGCCTCTGCGGCGCACCCGGCTCCCCCGTCCGCTCGATCACCGTCAAGCGGGTCCACGGCGAGGGCCCCGACGGCGAGGTCTCGAACCACCTCCACGCCCGGATCGCGACCGGGGACACCCTGCGCGTCTCGGCCCCGTACGGCGACCTCGTCCTGCGGGACTCCGCCGCGCCGGTCCTGCTCGTCTCGGCCGGGATCGGCTGCACCCCGATGCTGTCGATGCTGGAACACCTCGCCGACACCGGGCACGCCGCCCCCGTGACCGTCCTGCACGCCGACCGCTCCCCGGCCGACCACGCGCTGCGGGCCGACCACCGGGCCCTGACGCACAAGCTCGCCGACGGCTCGGCCCGCTTCTGGTACGAGGCCGGCGCGGAGCCGGGCGACGGCGAGGGCCGCCTCGACCTGGCGGACGTACCGCTCGCCCCGGGCACGACGGCGTACCTGTGCGGGCCGCTGCCCTTCATGCGGGCCGTGCGCGCGCAGCTGCTCGCCAAGGGCGTCCCGGCCTCGGACATCCACTACGAGGTGTTCGGCCCGGACCTGTGGCTGGCCTCGGCCGAGACCCCCGCACCGGCCTCCGCGTAACCCCTGCGACGGGTGGGCCGGCCGGGACGAGTGTCCGGATCGACTCGCTCGCTGTACGAAAGCACTGGCCCGGAGGGGCCGCCTCCACTACACCGGAGAGCAACGAGGTGGACACGCAATGTGACCACCGTGCACCCGGAGAGGAGGCGGCCATGTCCGCACCCATGTCCGCGGACCGGTTCATCGGCGCACTGCGGAACGAGGGCCTGACCGTCGTCGAGGTCGGCGCCTGGCGCACCCACAACCGCAACCACAAGGGCCCGTGGGGCCCGGTGAACGGGGTGATGATCCACCACACCGTCACGCACGGCACGAAGTTCACCGTCGAGCTCTGCCGCGACGGGGACGAGGACCTCCCCGGACCGCTCTGCCACGGCGTGATCACCAAGGACGGCCGGGTCCACCTGGTCGGCTACGGCCGCGCCAACCACGCCGGGGCGGGCGACTCCGACGTCCTGGCGGCGGTGATCGCGGAGAAGCGGCTCCCGCCGGACCGCCGCGCGAACACCGACGGCAACCGGCACTTCTACGGCTTCGAGTGCGAGAACCTCGGCGACGGCCACGACCCCTGGCCGGAGGTCCAGCTGGACGCCATGGCCCGTGCGGCGGCGGCCCTGTGCCGGGTCCACGGCTGGACCGGACGCTCGGTGATCGGCCACCTGGAGTGGCAGCCCGGCAAGATCGACCCGAAGGGCTTCACGATGGACGCGTTCCGGGCCCGGGTGGGAGAGCGCCTCAAATAAGGGAGTTGACGCCGGGAAGAGCCACCGGCTTCCCTGGCCCGATGACCGATGATCTCCGCATCGAACGGGTGGCCGGCGAAGCCTCCCTGCAGGACTGGCGCCACGTCCACAACCTGACCGTTCCCCCGGACGCCCTCACCCTCGGCGAGGTGCGCGAGCGGGCCGGGCGCCACCTCCTGGACGTCGCGTACGCCGGTGACGTGCTCGTCGGCTGCACGACCGTGCGCCGGCCCACGGCCGACGCCCCCTCGGTGGCCACCGTGATCGCCCGGATCCTGCCCGCCCACCGCGGGCAGGGCTTCGGCTCCGCGCTCTACGCCCACGGCCTCGCCGAGGCGCGCGCCCTCGTCCCGGCCCCCGCCACGATCGAGACGATCGTCCTGGCCTCCAACGAGGACGGCCTGCGCTTCGCGCGCTCGCGCGGCTTCACGGAGTCCGACCGCTACACCCTCGAGGGCGCGACGGTCCCGTACGTCCACCTGCGCCTCCCGACCGACGGCCCGGGGCGGACAATGGGTGGGTGAACCACTCCCCTGACCCCGGCTCCGTCCTGCGGCCCCGCCCGGCTTCACCGGTGGTGGAGCTGGAGGACGAGCGGTTCGGGCGGTACGGGGTACGGCTGCTGGTGAAGCGCGACGACCTGGTCCACCCCGAGCTGCCCGGCAACAAGTGGCGCAAGCTCGCACCGAATCTGCGGGCCGCCGTCGAGGGCGGCTTCCCCGGGGTCGTGACCTTCGGCGGGGCGTACTCCAACCACCTGCGGGCCACCGCGGCGGCCGGGCGGCTGCTGGGGATGCCGACCGTCGGGATCGTCCGGGGCGACGAACTCGCGGGGCGGCCGCTCAACGACTCGCTCGCGCGGTGCGCGGCGGACGGGATGCGGCTGCACTTCGTCACGCGTTCGGAGTACCGGCGGAAGGCGGAGCCGGAGATGCGCAACCGGCTGCTGGCGCAGGCCCGGGCGGGGTCCTCGTACCTCGTCCCCGAGGGCGGGAGCAATGCGCTCGCGCTGGAGGGGTGCGCGGAGCTGGGGCGCGAGCTGCGGGGCGTGTCGGACGTGGTCGCCGTGGCCTGCGGTACGGGGGGCACGCTGGCCGGGCTCGCGGCGGGGCTGGGGCCGGGGCAGCGGGCGCTGGGCGTTCCCGTGCTGGCGGGTGGCTTCCTGGGGGCGGAGATACGTTCCCTCCAGGAGGCGGCCTTCGGCGGGCCGGCCGGGGTGTGGAGCCTGGCCGAGGGGTTCGACCACGGAGGCTACGCCCGTGTGCCCGCACGGCTGGAGGCGTTCGCCGCGGACTTCGGGGAGCGGCACGGATTCCCCGTCGAGCGCATCTACGTGGCCAAGCTGCTGTGGGCCCTGGCGGCGCTCGCCGAATCGGCTGCCTTCCCCCCGGGCACGACCCTGACGGCCGTGGTCACCGGCCGCCCGTGACGGGGGACGGGCCCGCACCGCTCCCCGCCCGGGCCGTCAGGCCGCGTCTTCGCGGTAGGCCGCCGCCTCCTCCAGGTCCAGTCTGCGCAGGAGGCTGCGGAGCATTTCGTCGTCGATGCGGCGGTCGTCACGGAGGTTCACGAAGACCTCGCGTTCGGCCGCGATCATCTCCCGCGCCAGGCGGCGGTAGACGTCGTCCGCCGATTCGCCCGTGACCGGGTTGACCTCGCCGAGCCGCTCCCAGACCGCGTTGCGGCGGCGCTCCATCACCGTGCGCAGCCGCTCCGCCAGCGGCGGCGGCAGCGCGTTCTCCGGTTCCGCCAGCAGCTCCGCAAGCCGGTCCTCGGCCGAGCGCGAGGCCTCGCTCTGGGCCTGGGCCTCCGCCAGGGTCTCCGCCTGCGCGTCGCGCTGCGGCAGCCGCAGCAGCCGGATCAGCGGCGGCAGCGTCAGCCCCTGCACGACCAGCGTGCCGATCACCGTCGTGAAGGTCAGGAAGAGGATCAGGTTCCGGTGCGGCACGCTGATCGGCACCGAGAAGGCGATCGCCAGCGAGACCACCCCGCGCATCCCCGCCCAGCCGACGACCACCGGCGACTTCCAGCTGGTGTCCGGCTCCCGTGTCCGGATCCGCTCCGACAGCCGCGGCACGAACGTCGCCGGGAACACCCACACGAAGCGGGCCACCACCACCGCCACGAACACCACCAGCGCGTACCAGGCCGCGTCCCACCCCTCGTACTCCGCGAGCCCCTTGAGGACCACCGGCAGCTGGAGGCCGATCAGCGCGAAGACCACCGATTCCAGGATGAAGGCGACCATCCGCCACACCGCCTCCTCCTGGAGCCGGGTCGCGAAGTCGACCTGCCAGTTCCGGTGCCCCAGGTACAGCGCGACCACGACCACGGCGAGCACGCCCGAAGCGTGCACCCGCTCGGCCGCCGCGTACGCCACGAACGGGATCAGCAGCGACAGGGTGTTCTGCAGCAGCGGCTCCCGCAGCCGCTTGCGCAGGTGGTGGATCGGCACCATCAGCACCAGACCGACGCCGACGCCGCCCACCGAGGCCAGCAGGAACTCCGCGATCCCGCCGGCCCAGCCGGCGCCCACCCCGACCACCGCCGCCAGCGCGACCTTGTACGCGGTGATCGCGGTGGCGTCGTTCACCAGGGACTCGCCCTGCAGGATGGTCGTGATCCGGTTCGGCAGCCCCAGCTTGCGGGCGATCGCCGTCGCGGCCACCGCGTCGGGCGGCGCGATCACCGCGCCCAGCACCAGCGCCACCGGCAGCGAGAGCGCCGGCACCGCCAGGTACGCCACGTACCCGACGGCGACCGTCGCGAAGAGCACGTACCCGACCGACAGCAGCGCGACGGGCCGGATGTTCGCGCGCAGGTCCAGGTACGAGCTGTCCACCGCGGCCGTGTACAGCAGCGGCGGGAGGAGCAGCGGCAGCACGATGTGCGGGTCGAGGGCGTACGAGGGCACGCCCGGGATGTACGCGGCGATCAGACCGGCGGCGACCAGCAGCAGGGGCGCGGGCACCCGGGTCCACCGGGCGGCCCCCGCAACGACCGCGCTGCCCGCCACCAGCGCCACCAGCGGCAATACCTCCATCGAAGATCCATCCTCGCTCGTCGTCGCTGACCGGCATGTCGTCCTGAGGCGCCCGCACGTCAGTACGCTGGCCATCATGAGCGAGTGCACCCACGTTGCCGAACTGCCGCGCCCCGAGCCCGTCCCGAGTGCCCTGACATGCTCCGAATGTCTGGCACTGGGCGACCACCCGGTGCAGTTGCGGATGTGCCTGGAGTGCGGGTACGTGGCATGCTGCGATTCCTCCCCGCACCGGCACGCCACCGCGCACCACCAGAGCACCGGCCATCCGGTCATGCGGAGCTTCGAGCCGGGCGAGACCTGGCGGTGGTGTTATCCCGACGGTTCGATCGTCTGAGTCGGGGTAGGTCAACCCTCCGCCGGTTCCCCTGATTTGGGCCCGCAGACCCCTAGCCACTGTGCGTACCCAAGGGCATACCATCAGTCACTGGCCGTAGGCGGGGGTGCCTGTAACAGGCCCCATGAGGGGTGCCGCGACACGATCGCCCGGATCGCGATAGCGTCACCGGCGAACAGAGCTCGTACCACCTTGGAGGTGAGGGTGTCCCAGATCGCAGGCGAGCCCGGGACCCAGGACTTCGTGGAAGTCCGGCTGCCCGCTGCGGGTGCCTACCTGTCGGTGCTGCGAACGGCCACGGCCGGCCTCGCGGCACGTTTGGACTTCACCCTCGACGAGATCGAGGACCTCCGCATCGCGGTGGACGAGGCCTGCGCGATCCTGCTTCAACAGGCCGTGCCGGGCTCCGTCCTCAGCTGCGTGTTCCGGTTGGTCGACGACTCGCTGGAGGTGACGGTCTCCGCACCGACCACGGACGGACGTGCGCCCGAGCGCGACACGTTCGCCTGGACCGTCCTGTCGGCGCTGGCCGGCAAGGTCGAGTCCACGGTCGAGGAGGACCGGACGGTGAGCATCAGCCTCTACAAACAGCGCGGCGCGGGTCCAGGCCCGGCGTGAACGGCGGGGAGATCCCGGTGCGGGGTGGGGATCGGCCCCGGGTACGGCACGAGGTCGACGGCGGCATCCCGGAGCAGCAGCACGCCCGGCCGCACCCGGCTGACGCGGATGCGGAATACGGCTTTTTGGACTCGGCGGAGCGACGGGCGGGCCCTATGAGCGACAACCAGCACGAAGAACCACACGTCTCACAACCACCCGGGGCCGCTGCCACGGCCCCGGAAACGGAACCGGAACCGGTGGGGGGACAGTCGGAGGCGGCCACGCCGCTGCCGCCGGCACCCCCGGTGCTGCCCGATCCGCGCGACCGCAGCGGCGCGCGGGCCCTGTTCATCGAGTTGCGGGCGCTGCCCGACGGCTCGGTGGAGAAGGCGGAGCTGCGCAACCGGCTCGTACGGATGCACCTGCCGCTGGTCGAGCACCTCGCCCGGCGGTTCCGCAACCGCGGTGAGCCGCTGGACGACCTGACCCAGGTCGCCACCATCGGCCTGATCAAGTCGGTGGACCGCTTCGACCCGGACCGCGGGGTCGAGTTCTCCACGTACGCGACGCCCACCGTGGTCGGCGAGATCAAGCGGCACTTCCGCGACAAGGGCTGGGCCGTACGCGTGCCGCGGCGCCTGCAGGAGCTGCGGCTCTCGCTGACCACGGCCACGGCGGAGCTGTCCCAGCAGCACGGCCGCTCCCCCACCGTGCACGAGCTCGCGGAAAGGCTCGGGATCTCCGAGGAGGAGGTGCTGGAGGGGCTGGAATCGGCCAATGCCTACAGCACGCTCTCCCTCGACGTCCCGGACACCGACGACGAGTCGCCGGCGGTGGCGGACACGCTGGGCGCGGAGGACGAGGCGCTGGAGGGCGTCGAGTACCGCGAGTCGCTCAAGCCCCTCCTGGAGGGGCTGCCCCCGCGGGAGAAGCGGATCCTGCTGCTGCGGTTCTTCGGCAACATGACCCAGTCGCAGATCGCACAGGAGGTCGGCATCTCCCAGATGCACGTCTCCCGGCTGCTGGCCCGCACCCTGGCCCAGCTGCGCGAGAAGCTCCTCGTCGAGGAGTAGGAACGAAGAACGGGCTATCGGGCCTGCTCGCCGGGCCCGATTCCCAGCGCCTCGGTCGCCGTCGGGTTCACCAGCAGGGCCGAGACGGCCACCGCGGCCGCGGCCAGCGCCACGGCGGCGGCGATCATCGCCCCGCCCGTGGAGTACAGGGTCCAGGCCACCGGCAGCGCCATCAGCTGGGTGATCAGCGCGGGCCCGCGGCTCCAGCGCCGGCCCAGCCGCAGCCCGCGGGCCGCGACCAGCGGCAGCGCGGCGAGGAGGAACAGCGTGATCCCGCCGGTCTCGGCCTGCTGCGGGGAGTCGGGGTCGCCGGCGATGCCCACGAACAGCATGTACGCGCCGAGGCCGGCCAGGGCCAGGCCCTCCAGCGCGGTCAGCGCGGCGGCGGCGGTGAGCCGCCGGGGCAGCGGGGCGGTCGGCTGGGCCGGGGCGGGGGTGGGCTTCGTACTCACCCCAGCAGGGTAGCCGCGCCCCCGCGGCCCCGTACGGGACGGGCAGTATGGGCCGCGTCCGTACGGGTCGGTAGGCTGGCGGTCATGCGTGCACTTCTCGTGGCCAATCCAGCAGCAACGACCACCAGTGCGCGCACGCGCGACGTCCTCACCCACGCCCTGGCCAGCGAGATGAAGCTGGAGGCGGTGACCACCGAGTACCGGGGGCACGCCCGGGACCTGGGCCGCAGGGCCGCCGAGCACGGCATCGACCTCGTGGTGGCGCTCGGCGGCGACGGCACGGTCAACGAGGTGGTCAACGGACTGCTGCACAACGGACCCGATCCGGAGCGGCTGCCGCGGCTGGCGGTGGTCCCCGGCGGCTCGACCAACGTGTTCGCCCGCGCGCTCGGACTGCCCAACGACGCGGTCGAGGCGACCGGCGCCCTGCTCGACGCGCTGCGGGAGCAGCGCGAGCGGACGGTGGGGCTCGGACTGGCGGCCGGCACTCCGGGCACGGAGGACGAGTCGGTTCCGGCGCGCTGGTTCACCTTCTGCGCGGGCTTCGGTTTCGACGCCGGGGTGGTGGGCCGGGTCGAGCAGCAGCGGGAGCGCGGCAAGCGTTCGACGCACGCCCTGTATGTACGACAGCTGATGCGCCAGTTCTGGGAGGAGCCGAACCGGCGCCACGGCGCGGTGACGCTGGAGCGTCCCGGCGCGGATCCCGTGACGGACCTGGTGCTGTCGATAGTCTGCAACACCTCGCCGTGGACGTATCTGGGGAATCGCCCGATTTACGCCTCCCCGGAGGCGTCGTTCGATACTGCGCTTGACGTATTGGCACTCAACCGTTTGTCAACTCCGACGGTCGCCCGCTACGCCACACAGCTCCTGACCTCGACTCCTGAGCGCGGTCCGCGCGGCAAGCATGCGGTGTCTCTGCACGATCTGACGGACTTCACCTTGCATTCGAAGGTTCCCCTTCCGTTCCAGATGGACGGAGACCACCTCGGCCTGCGCACCAGCGTTCGGTTCACAGGCGTACGCCGGGCACTGCGTGTGATTGTGTGAGTGGAAGGGCCTAAAGTCCTTTCACTCGAACGTTTACACGCCGGTCCACCCTCACGATGTAGGGCTGTGACCTAGTAGACACCGACGAATCAAAAAAAACTTTCCGGAAGGGGTTGTATCCCCGTCCGAGGTTTGCGAATCTCTTCATGGCGATCGGGACAGCCCGCAGAACCCGGCACCCACACAGACCGCCAGAACCCCTCCACGAGTCCCTGACTGACCTTCCAGGAAACTGGGCGGTCGCCCTTCCCTCACGGGGGGATTCGTGAAAGCGTTCACATTCACAAGCAACCTGCCCGCAATACAAGGAGATGGAGCAGCCATGGACTGGCGTCACAACGCCGTTTGCCGCGAGGAAGACCCGGAACTCTTCTTCCCCATCGGCAACACCGGTCCTGCGCTGCTGCAGATCGAGGAAGCCAAGGCCGTCTGCCGCCGCTGCCCCGTCATGGAGCAGTGCCTGCAGTGGGCGCTCGAGTCCGGTCAGGACTCCGGCGTCTGGGGCGGTCTCAGCGAGGACGAGCGCCGCGCGATGAAGCGCCGCGCCGCTCGCAATCGGGCGCGCAACGCCACCGCCTGACATCGACTTTCGAGCCTCGAGCCGCAGCGCGTAGCAACACCACACCAGCGCTCAGCAACGTGCTCTTGAGCCCCGGACCGAGTGGTTTTCGGTTCGGGGCTCAGTGCTGTCCGCGGCGGGGCCGCCCGACTCCGTCACTTTGAGTGACGGTTCCGTCATCACTTCTGCGGGCTGGCCGGGATGTCGAGGACGACCTTGGTGCCGCGCGGTTCGGCCCGGAGCATGTCGAACGTGCCGCCGAGTTCGCCTTCGACCAGGGTCCGGACGATCTGGAGTCCGAGGTTCCCGGCGCGCTGCGGGTCGAAGCCCTCGGGCAGACCGGAGCCGTCGTCGAGCACGGTGATCAGCAGCCGGCCGTCCGCGCGGCCGGAGCCGGTACGGATCGCGGACACCTCGACCCGACCGCCCTCCCCCTGGGTGAAGGCGTGCTCCAGGGCGTTCTGGAGGATCTCGGTCAGCACCATCGACAGCGGAGTGGCGACCTCCGCGTCCAGGATTCCGAACCGTCCGGTGCGCCGGCACTCCACCTTGCCCGGCGAGATCTCCGCGACCATCGCGATCACGCGGTCGGCGATCTCGTCGAACTCGACCCGCTCGTCCAGGTTCTGAGAGAGCGTCTCGTGCACGATCGCGATCGAACCGACCCGGCGCACGGCCTCGTTGAGCGCCTCGCGGCCGCCCTCGGAATCCATCCGGCGGGCCTGCAGCCGCAGGAGGGCGGCCACGGTCTGGAGGTTGTTCTTCACCCGGTGGTGGATCTCCCGGATGGTCGCGTCCTTGGTGATCAATTCGCGTTCGCGACGGCGCAGTTCCGTCACGTCCCGGCACAGGACGAGGGAGCCGATCCGGACGCCCTTGGGCTTGAGCGGGATGGCGCGCAGCTGGATGACCCCGCCGTTGCCCTCGACCTCGGTCTCGCGCGGGGCCCAGCCGCTGGCGAGCTTGACGATCGCCTCGTCGACGGGGCCGCGGGTGGGGGCGAGTTCGGAGGTGGTGGTGCCCAGGTGCTGGCCGACGAGGTCGGCGGCGAGGCCGAGCCGGTGGTACGCGGACAGCGCGTTCGGGGAGGCGTACGTGACCACACCGTCGGCGTCGAGCCGCATCAGGCCGTCCCCGGCACGCGGGGAGGCGTCCATGTCGACCTGCTGGCCGGGGAAGGGGAAGGAGCCGGCCGCGATCATCTGGGCCAGGTCGGAGGCGGACTGGAGGTAGGTGAGCTCCAGTCGGCTCGGTGTACGCACAGTGAGCAGGTTGGTGTTCCGGGCGATCACCCCGAGCACCCGGCCCTCGCGGCGCACCGGGATGGACTCGACGCGGACGGGGACCTCCTCGCGCCACTCCGGGTCGCCCTCGCGCACGATCCGGCCCTCGTCGAGCGCGGCGTCGAGCAGCGGGCGCCGCCCGCGCGGAACCAGGTGGCCGACCATGTCGTCCTGGTACGAGGTGGGGCCGGTGTTGGGGCGCATCTGCGCGACCGAGACGTACCGGGTGCCGTCGAGGGTGGGGACCCACAGCACGAGGTCCGCGAAGGAGAGGTCGGAGAGCAGCTGCCACTCCGAGACCAGCAGGTGGAGCCACTCCAGGTCGGTTTCACTGAGAGCGGTGTGCTGGCGTACGAGGTCGTTCATGGAGGGCACGGGCCGAGCGTACCCCGGGTATGGGCCATGACTTTCCCCACCGCGACTACTCAGGAGTATCCAGGAGGCACTCCGGCCGCGTACTGTTGGATGAAGTGACGGGATCGTGGAGACCGTCATTGGATGGACAGAACAGATTGGTCTAGTCCACAATTGCCCTATGCTTCCGCCCTCCCCGCACAGGAGGACGGATCGAGGTAAGCCGCGCGCTCTGCCCTGACCGCGCGGGCACCTCCCACCGGCCGCCGGGAACCGCACACCCGCCGGCCGTAAGTACTCCGGGCTGCGGTGCCGGGCGGGTTGAGGGTCCCGACCCGGCACCGTGGCCCAGAGGAACGCGACTCCCGCGGCACCGTTACCGGGACCCGCCCCCGCTCGCCGGCCCTACCGCGGCCAGGCCCCCATCGCCAGCTCCGCCACGGCTTCCAGTTCCTCCCGGCTCGCGCCGTCGCGCGACTGCTGGGACATCCCGATCAGCACCGCCAGCGCGTAGCGGGCCAGCGCCTGCGCGTCCGTACCGGCGGGCAGTGCGCCGCCGGCGACATCGGCCCGGATCCGGCGCTCGAACATCCCCAGGCTGGCGTCGCGGCGCTCGCGCAGGGCCTGCGCGACCTCCTGCGAGGTGGTGTTGACGGCCGCGCTGATCACCAGGCAGCCCGGCGGGTGGGCCGGGTCCGTGTAGATCTGCGCGGCCTCGCGCAGGGCGCGGCGCAGGCCCGCCCCGGCGGTGGGCTCCTCGGCCAGGGCCGCGCGCGCGAAATCGGTGTACCGGCCGCCGTAGACCGCCACGACCTCGTCGAAGAGCTTGCGCTTGTCGCCGAAGGCGGCGTACAGGCTGGGCGCTCCGATGCCGAGCGAGGCGGTCAGGTCGGAGATCGAGGTCGCCTCGTAGCCGCGCTCCCAGAAGGCCAGCATCGCCTTGTCGAGAGCGGCGTCGCGGTCGAAGGAGCGCGGCCTGCCGCGCTGTCCGGTCACCATGCGCAGATTCTATAGCGGACGCTACGGAATCTGGTACGGTCCCTTTCTGTAGCGACCACTAGCAAATGCTGAAGGGGGGCGCGTCATGGGCGTGCTCAAGGGGAAGACGGCACTGGTCACGGGCGGCAGCCGGGGGATCGGGCGGGCGGTGGCGCAGCGGCTCGCCCGGGACGGGGCGCTGGTCGCCGTGCACTACGGGCGCAACGAGGCGGCGGCGAAGGAGACGGTCGCCGCGATCGGGGCGGCGGGCGGGCGGGCCTTCGCGATCGGCGCGGAGCTCGGGGTGCCGGGCGACGCGCGGGCGCTGTGGGCGGCGTACGAGGAGCACCCGCTGCACACCGACGGGGTCGACATCCTGGTCAACAACGCGGGCGCCGCCACCTTCGCCGGACTCGCGGACACCGACGAGGAGACGTACGACCGCGTCCACGCGCTCAACGCGAAGGCGCCCTTCTTCGTGATCAAGCACGGCCTGGCACGGCTGCGGGACGGGGGCCGGATCGTGAACGTGACCGGCACCCCGGAGATCGCCCTGCCGGCGATCCTGGCCACCATCACCGCCAAGGGCGCGGTGAACGCGCTGACCCGCTCGCTCGCCGCCGAACTGGCCCCGCGCGGCATCACCGTGAACTCGGTGGGCCCCGGGGTCACGGACACCGAGCTCAGCGCCGGCTGGCTGGCGGACCCCGCGGCGCGGGCGCACGCGGCCTCCCGCTCCGTCTTCGGGCGGGTGGGCACGGCAGAGGAAGTGGCCGACGTGGTGGCCTTCCTGGCCTCGGCGGACGCCCGCTGGGTGACGGGCCAGCACCTGGACGCGACGGGCGGCCTGCAGCTGTCGCTGCTCTGAAGCGCCCCGCGGCCGGGCTGCGGGCCCCGGCAGGGAGGCCGACGATGGAAGTGGGGGGCGGGGGCGGACGGAAGCGAACGGAAGTGGGCACGGACCGGCCGCAGGCGCCCAGCCTCTGCTAGATTGGTCTATACCACATCGTCCCACTCCAGATCGGCAGGCCCCGCGTGGAAGTTGTCATCGTCCCCGACGCCAAGGCAGGCGGCGAGCTCATCGCGGAGGCCATGGCCTCCCTGGTCCGCCGCAAGCCCGACGCCCTGCTCGGCGTGGCGACCGGCTCCACCCCGCTGCCCGTCTACGAGGCCCTGGCCGCGAAGGTCAGGGGCGGCGAGGTCGACGCCTCCCGGGCGCGGATCTGCCAGCTCGACGAGTACGTCGGCCTGCCGGCCGGGCACCCGGAGTCCTACCGCGCGGTCGTGCTGCGCGAGGTCGTGGAGCCCCTGGGCCTGTCCGAGGCCTCGTTCATGGGGCCCGACGGCTCCGCCGAGGACATCGTGGCCGCGTGCGAGGCGTACGACCGCGCAC
The DNA here is from genome assembly GCF_042896985.1 of Streptomyces sp. NPDC001194. Taxonomy (NCBI): domain Bacteria; kingdom Bacillati; phylum Actinomycetota; class Actinomycetes; order Kitasatosporales; family Streptomycetaceae; genus Streptomyces; species Streptomyces sp. NPDC001194. Next base: position 174,239 of record NZ_JBIAXU010000001.1, read on the forward strand.
TGGCCGAGGCGGGCGGGGTGGACCTGCAGCTGCTCGGCATCGGCACGGACGGGCACATCGGCTTCAACGAGCCGTGCTCCTCTCTGGCGTCGCGCACCCGTATCAAGACGCTGACGCAGCAGACGCGGGTCGACAACGCGCGGTTCTTCGAGGACGACATGGAGCAGGTGCCGCACCACGTCATCACGCAGGGGATCGGGACGATCCTCGACGCCCGGCACCTGGTGCTGCTCGCGACCGGGGAGGGCAAGGCGGAGGCCGTCGCGCAGACCGTCGAGGGCCCGCTGTCCGCCCTGGTCCCGGCCTCGGCGCTGCAGCTGCACCGCCACGCCACGGTCGTCGTGGACGAGGCGGCGGCGTCGAAGCTGAAGCTCGCGGACTACTTCCGGCACACGTACGCCGACAAGCCCGCGTGGCAGGGGCTTTAGGCGGCACCTTCCCACGCGTACGAAGGGCCGGGCTCCCGCGGGGGAGCCCGGCCCTTGCGCGTCCGTACGGCCGCCGGGGCCCCCACAGACCCCGCGGACCGCACGGAGCGTACGGGCCCGGGTGTGCCCGTGCCCCCGGGACAGGGCGTCCTGGGGGCACGGGACAGGGCGGACCGGGAGCTCCGGGAGTGGTCAGATCCCGGCGATCAGCTCCGCCGCCGCCCTGCCGCAGACCCGCGAGGCACCGTGCGTCGCGATGTGCAGCGCCCCGCGCGGCTCGGCCCGCGGTACGCCCATCTCGACCACGACGGTCTCCGGCCGGGCCTCGACCAGCGCCTCCAGCGCCGCCGCCATCCACGGGTGCCGGTGCGCGTCGCGCACCACCATCACGACGGTGCGCTCCCCCGCCGCCGCGAGCACGTCGGCGGCCGTGGCCCCCTCGGGGAACACCCCCGAGGCGGTTCCCGGTACCAGCGCGGCCAGTTCGGCCGCCACGCCCCACGGGGTCTCGTCGCCCACCGCGATGTTCGCGACGGGTGCGAGCGTGGCGACGTACGGCGCGCTCACGGGCCCGGCGGCGCCGGTGACGACCAGCGCGCGGCGGGCCGCCGCCAGGCCGATGCCGGGCGCGCTCCCCTCCTGCGGCGCGCCCGGCGCGGCGGCGGCCCGGGCCTGCCGGGTCCATGAGGCCAGCTCCCGTACCCGGGCGGCGGCGTCGGCGAGCCGCTCCGCCGGGAGCGCGCCCTCCCGTACGGCCGCGACCAGGGCGTCGCGCAGCCGCAGCACGGTGGCCTCGTCGGCGAGCCCGCCGCCGACGCAGATCGCGTCGGCGCCGGCCGCGATGGCGAGGACCGAGCCGCGCTCGATGCCGTACGTCCCGGCGATGGCGTTCATCTCCATGCCGTCGGTGACGATGAGGCCCTCGTAGCCGAGCTCCTTGCGCAGCAGCCCGGTCAGGATCTGCGGGCTCAGCGTGGCCGGGCGGGTCGGGTCCAGGGCGGGCACCAGGATGTGCGCGCTCATCACGGCCTTGGTGCCGGCCGCGATGGCCGCCTTGAACGGGACCAGTTCGCGGGCGGCCAGCGTGTCCAGGTCCGCGTCGATGCGCGGCAGCGCGTGGTGCGAGTCGACGTTGGTGTCGCCGTGGCCCGGGAAGTGCTTGGTGCAGGCGGCGACTCCGGCGGCCTGCAGGCCCTCGACGTACGCGGCGGTGTGCCGGGCGGCGAGCCGGGTGTCGGCGCCGAAGGACCGTACGCCGATGACCGGGTTGTCCGGGTTGGAGTTGACGTCGGCGGACGGCGCCCAGTTGAGGTTGACCCCGCACTCGGCGAGGCGGCGGCCCAGCTCGCGGGCCACGTCCCGGGTGAGGCCGGTGTCGTCGACGGCGCCGAGGGCCAGGTTGCCGGGGAAGGACGAACCGCCCCGGACCTCCAGGCGGGTGACGTCGCCGCCCTCCTCGTCGATGGCGACCAGGACGTCGTCGCGCTCGGCGCGCAGCTGCGCCGTGAGCGCGGCGACCTGCCCGGGCGAGGTGATGTTGCGGCCGAACAGGCCGACGGCGGTCAGCCCTTCGCCCACCTGGCGGAGCAGCCACGCGGGGGCGGTGGTGCCTTCGAAGCCGGGCTGGAGGACCGCGAGGGCGTCGCGGGTCAGGGTGTCGGCGCCGTGCGCAAGGAGGGTCATGCGGCGTTATCCCTTCACTGCGCCGGCGGTCATGCCGCCGACGGCCTTGCGCTGGAGGAAGACGAAGATCACCAGGACCGGGACCGCGAAGAGCGAGGACGCGGCCATGGTGGCGCCCCAGTCGTTGCCGAAGGCGGTCTGGAACTGGGTCAGCCACAGGGGCAGGGTCTGCGCGGTCTTGTCCTTGTTGAGGATCAGGACCATCGCGAACTCGTTCCAGGCGGTGATGAAGCCGAAGAGCGAGGTGGACATCAGGCCGGGGGCGAGCAGCGGGAAGATCACCTTGCGGAAGGCCTGGCCGCGGGTGCAGCCGTCGATCTGGGCGGCCTCCTCCAGCGTCACCGGGACGGCGGCGATGAAGCCGCGCAGGGTCCAGATGGTGAAGGGCAGGACCATCACGAAGTAGATCGCGGTCAGCAGCGGGAGGCTGTTCAGCATCTCGGCGTCGCGGGCGATCATGTACATCGCGATGACCATGACCTCCCAGGGGGCCATCTGCGCCATCATCACGCCGAGTACGAGGCCCTTGCGGCCCTTGAACTTCATGCGGGCGATGGCGAAGCTCGCGGCGAGGGCCACGACCAGGGCCAGCACGACGGCGCCGACGGTGACGAGCAGGCTGTTCGTCACGTAGGTCCAGAACAGCTCGACGCCCGTGGCCTTGGTGAAGTTGTCCAGCGTCGGGGTGAAGACGAAGACGGGGTCCTTGGAGAGGATCTGCCCGGACGGCTTGAGCGCCGAGGAGAACATCCAGTAGACGGGGAAGACGAAGACCACGGCCACGACGAGCGCGCCCAGGTTCTTCGCCACCGTGGCGGGGCGCAGCGGGCGGCGCTTGCGCAGCTGCTGCGCGGGCTTGGCGGGCTTCGGCGCGGCGGGTGCGGGCTTCGGGGCGGTGGTGGTGCTCACTGCTCCTCCTCCTGCTTCAGGATCAGGCGGAAGTAGAAGGACATGACGATCACGAGCATCACGATCGTCAGGACGGAGATCGCCGCCGCGAGCGCGTAGTGGCCCTGGCTCTGGCCCTCGACGAAGGCGAAGACGGGCAGGGTCTCGGAGGCGCGGTCGGGGCCGCCGCGGTTCATCGCGTACACCTGGGTGAAGGCCTTGAAGACCCAGATCACCTCGAGGAACGTGGTGACGGTGAAGAACGGCTTGAGGTTCGGGAAGACGACCTGCCAGAAGGTCTGCCAGCCGTTCGCGCCGTCCATCCGCGCGGCCTCGTACAGCTCGCCGCTGACGGTGGTCAGGCCGGCGTACATGTTGAGGGCGACGAAGGGGACGGAGCCCCACACCACCAGGACCGTGACGATCACCAGGGTGGAGAAGCCGGACTCGAACCAGTTGTGCTGCTCGTAGCCGGTGAAGCCGAGGGTGCGCATGACCCAGTTCATGACGCCGAACTGCTCGTCGAACAGCCACTGGAAGACGGTGACGGACGCGACGATCGGCATGGCCCAGGCCATCACCAGGGCCATCGACAGGACGAGGCGCATCCACTTGCCGAGGCGGTTCAGCAGGATGCCGACGAGGCTGCCGATCAGCATGATCAGCGCGACGTTGGCGGCGGTGAAGGCGAAGGTGCGGACGACGACGGTCCAGAAGTGCGCGTCGCCCAGCAGCTGGGTGTAGTTCTCGACCCCGTTGAAGGGTGCCTTGCGCTGGATGAACTCGATCTTGTCGACCTTCTGGAACGACAGGATCACGTTCTTGATCAGCGGGTACAGCAGCAGCGTGGCCAGGCTGAGGACCGCGGGTCCGATCAGGAGGTACGGCAGCCAGCCCGCGGGAAGCGGCTTTCTGCCCCGGCGCGGAGCCGACGGGCCGGCCCCCTTGGTCGTGGGCGGCGTCAGCCGCCCACCGGCGGACTTCGGTGGTGCGTCCTGTGGAGCGCTCACCGCTCCCTGGGAGTGCACGGTCATGTCTTGGTTACCTCGGCTGCGGTCGGGCGTCGCACAGGTCTGTCAATGCGCGACCGGGGGTGCGGCGGGCGCGTGGGCGCCGGCCGCACCCCCGGTGCTACGTGCTACTTGTTGATGCGGCTCGCGATTTCCTTGTCCGCGTCCGCGCCCGCCTTGGCGGCGTCCTCACCCTTCAGGACCTTGGTCATGAACTCCTTGAGCGGGTTGGGCTCGGTCTCGACGTTCGCCCAGCCCGGGGTGACCGGGGTGATGCGGCCGTTGACGCCGCCCTTGCCCATGGCCTCGGCGAAGGAGCCCGCGGCCGGGGTGAAGTTCGCGCCGGCCTGGTTCGGGAGCAGCGCGCCCTTGGTCTCGGCGGCGTACTTCGTCATCTGGTCCTTGCCGGCGGCCAGCGCCAGCCACTCCTTGGCGAGCTCCTTGTTCTTGGAGCGCTCGGCGACGGCGAGGTTCGAGCCGCCGAGGAAGACGGTGCCCGGCTTGTCGGCCGTCTTGCCCGGGATCGGGAAGTAGCCGAAGTCGGCTTCCTTGCCCGCGTCCTTCAGGGCCTTCTCCGCACCGCCGGCCTCCCAGCCGAGACCGATCCAGGAGGAGACGCCGCCCTTGGGAACGACGTCGGTGGACTGCTGCGGGGTGGCCTCGTCCTTGTCCTTGGGGGCGGTGGAGAACGCCTGGAGCTTCTTGTAGAACTCCATCGCGGACGCGGCCTGGGGGGTGCCGAGGCCGCCCTTCCACTTGCCGCCGTCCTTGACGGCGAGGTCGCCGCCCTCGTCCCAGATGAAGCCGGCGAGGACGTACCAGCTCTGGCCGGGGAGGTAGATCGGCTGCGAGGCGGGGTCCGCGGCCTTCAGCTTCTCGAGGCCGGCGATCCACTCGTCGCGGGTGGTCGGCGGGGTGACGCCGGCCTTGGCGTAGGCCTTCTTGTCGTACACGACGACGCGGTTGGCCGCGTACCAGGGGGCGGAGTAGAGCTTGCCGTCGTACTCGGCCGAGGCGAGCATGCTCTTCTGCCAGGCGTCGGCGCCGAGCTTGGCCTTGTCCTTGGTCAGGTCGGCGAGGCCGCCGGTGACGGCGTAGCCCGCGGTCTGGGTGTTGCCGAGCTCGAGGACGTCCGGCGGGGTGTTCTCGGAGAGGGCGGTCGTGACCTTCTCCTGGATGCCCTTCCACTGCTGCTCTTCGACCTTTACCGTGACACCCGGGTGCTTGGCCGAGAACTCGGCGTTGACGGCGTCGATCCAGGCCTTCGGGGCGGAGCCGTCCATCACCCAGACGGTGATCTCCTTGGCGCCGCCGGCGTCGGTCTTGCCCTTGTCGTCGCCGTCGTTGCCACCGCACGCCGCGAGGCCGATCACCATGCCCGCGACTCCGACCGCCGCGATGAGCTTGCGCTTCACGCCACCCTCCTCAGGGATGCTCTGCACTTCCCTCGCCCGCCGCGGTGACGTACCAAGTACTGCCCGTGGGGCCGGGATCTGATCCATATTGGTTTAGACCAGTAACCGGAGCTTGGCCTAGACCTTTAGGGGTGTCAAGGGTCTAATGAGCGGGTGATCGGTCCGTTACCGGACCGACACCTGGGGGAGGGAGGAGGCCTGTCCTCCCACCCGTGTCACGATGTGACCGCACATATCGGAGGAGCCGGTGACGGCAGCGAAACTGGAGTCGGGAAGGCGGGCGACGATGTCCACCGAAGGGGCGACCACCGAGCCGGAAGGCGGGGCGGCCACTCGCACGGCGCGGGTGCCCAAGTACTACCGACTCAAGCGGCACTTGCTCGACATGACCGAGACACTGCCCCCGGGCACGCCGGTACCGCCGGAGCGCACGCTCGCGGCCGAATTCGACACCTCCCGGACCACCGTGCGCCAGGCTCTCCAGGAGCTCGTCGTCGAGGGACGGCTGGAGCGCATCCAGGGCAAGGGCACCTTCGTCGCGAAACCGAAGGTCTCCCAGCCCCTCCAACTGTCCTCGTACACGGAGGACATGCGGGCCCAGGGGCTGGAGCCCACCTCCCAACTCCTCGACATCGGCTACGTGACGGCCGACGACACCCTGGCCGGCCTCCTCAAGATCGCCACGGGCGGCCGCGTGCTGCGCATCGAGCGGCTGCGCCTCGCGAGCGGCGAGCCGATGGCGATCGAGACCACGCACCTCTCGGCCAAGCGCTTCCCCGCGCTGCGCCGGTCCCTGGCGAAGTACACCTCCCTCTACACGGCGCTGGCCGAGGTGTACGACGTACGGCTCGCGGAGGCCGAGGAGACGATCGAGACCTCCCTCGCCACTCCGCGCGAGGCGGGCCTGCTGGGCACCGACGTCGGCCTGCCGATGCTGATGCTCTCCCGCCACTCCCTCGACGCCGACGGCGAACCCGTCGAGTGGGTCCGCTCGGTGTACCGCGGCGATCGCTACAAGTTTGTCGCGCGGCTCCAGCGCCCTGCCGTCTGACGCAGCGGCGGCCACGGTGCATGCGGACGGGCCCCGCCTGACACAGGCGGATCGGTCCGTCCGATCCCACCCCGCACCATTCGACCTGAGGATCAGGTGGTGTCGTCCGCTGCCGGCCGCACCGTCTTCCCTCACGGTGCCGAAAGACTCGGCCGGTCGGTATTTCGCACGTTTTGTGGTCGAGACCGATACCGAGCACCTGCCTCGGACCGGCACAGAGGTCGGGGCCGACCGCGCGGATCTGCCCTGCCTGTGGCCACCGGGACGGCCCGGAACCGCTGCACATCCGGGAATGGCTCTGCCCGGCATGTGGCGCGGTCCACGACCGTGACGGCAACGCTGCGTCCAACACCCTGGCCGCCGGGCGGGCGGACGGGAAGAACGCCTCGTGGAGCGTGGGCGGGACCGAGGCGCGAGCCCCGGCGCCGCGCGATGAAGCGGGAAGCCCGGACCGCACGGACCCAGGGTCGCGTCAAAAGTTCGTCGCTCGACTCTGGGCCAGGCCAACTGATCCGTGCTTGACTCTCGTTCCGCTATGCGGACGGGGGCTTACGTTCACCGGGCGGGCCCCCGTAGATTCCCTGCGCTTACGCAGATGATCAACGAGGGGACGAGGATCATGCCGGAACCGGAAGCAACAGGTACAGAACGGAACGCGGCGAGTCCGGGCACAGCGGCGGACTCGCCTTCCGCGCCGCGGAACCCGGGGGCGTCGGGGGGCATGAGCCCGAAGTCCGTCGCCGTCTGGGTCCTCGTCGCGCTCATCGGGGCCCTCGGCTGGGGCATCCTCGCCCTCTCGCGCGGCGAGGAGATCTCGGCCGCCTGGCTGCTCGCCGCCGCGCTGGGCTCGTACGCCATCGGCTACCGCTTCTACGCGCGCTTCATCTCCGACCGGGTCCTGAAGGTCGACAAGACGCGGGCCACCCCCGCCGAACGCCTTGACAACGGTGTCGACTTCCACCCCACCGACCGCCGCGTGCTGTTCGGCCACCACTTCGCGGCCGTCGCCGGCGCCGGCCCGCTGGTCGGCCCCGTGCTCGCCGCGCAGATGGGCTACCTGCCGGGCACCATCTGGATCGTCGCGGGCGTCATCTTCGCGGGCGCCGTCCAGGACATGGTCACCCTCTTCTTCTCCACCCGCCGCGACGGCCGCTCGCTCGGCCAGATGGCGCGGGACGAGATCGGCCCGGTCGGCGGAGCCGCCGCCCTGGTCGCCGTGTTCGCCATCATGATCATCCTGCTGGCCGTGCTCGCCCTGGTCATCGTCAACGCCCTGGCGCACTCCCCCTGGGGCGTCTTCTCCATCGGCATGACCATCCCGATCGCCCTCTTCATGGGCTTCTACCTGCGCGTGCTGCGCCCGGGCCGGGTCACCGAGATCTCCGTCATCGGCGTCGCGCTGCTGCTGCTCGCCATCGTCGCGGGCGGCTGGGTCGCCGACTCCTCGCTGGCGAGCACCTTCACGCTGGAGAAGGAGACGCTGGTCCTCTGGATGGTGGCGTACGGGTTCGTCGCCTCGGTGCTGCCGGTGTGGATGCTCCTCGCACCCCGCGACTACCTCTCCACCTTCATGAAGGTGGGCACCATCGCACTGCTCGCCGTGGGCGTGGTCGTCGCCATGCCGACCCTGAAGATGCCCGCGGTCACCGACTTCGCCGCCCGCGGGGACGGGCCGGTGTTCGCCGGGTCGATGTTCCCGTTCGTCTTCATCACCATCGCCTGCGGGGCGCTGTCCGGGTTCCACGCGCTGGTCTCCTCGGGCACGACCCCGAAGATGATCCAGAAGGAGACCCAGGTCCGGGTCATCGGCTACGGCGCGATGCTGACCGAGTCCTTCGTCGCCGTCATGGCGATCATCGCGGCCTGCATCATCGAGCCCGGCCTGTTCTTCGCGGTCAACTCCCCCGCCGGTGTCGTCGGCACCACGGTCGAGACCGCCTCACAGGCCGTGACGAACTTCGGCTTCGCCATCTCGCCCGAGTTCCTCGCACAGGCCGCGAAGGACGTGGAGGAGGCCAGCCTGCTGTCCCGTACGGGCGGCGCGCCCACGTTCGCACTCGGGATGTCGGAGATCTTCTCGTCCGTGGTGGGCGGCTCCGGGATGAAGGCGTTCTGGTACCACTTCGCCATCATGTTCGAGGCCCTGTTCATCCTCACCACCCTCGACGCGGGCACCCGGGTCGGCCGGTTCATGCTCCAGGACACCCTCGGCAACGTGCACAAGTCCTTCAAGGACGTCAGCTGGAAGCCGGGCGTGTGGCTGGCGAGCGCGGTGGTCGTGGGCGGCTGGGGCTACTTCCTGTGGGTCGGCATCAAGGACCCGCTGGGCGGCATCAACCAGCTGTTCCCGCTGTTCGGGATCGCGAACCAGCTGCTGGCGGCGGTGGCGCTGGCCGTCTGCACCACGCTGCTGGTCAAGTCCGGCCGGCTCAAGTGGGCCTGGGTGACCGGCGTCCCGCTGGCCTGGGACGTGGCCGTCACGCTGACCGCGAGCTACCAGAAGGTGTTCTCCGACGACGTGAAGGTCGGCTTCTTCGCGCAGCGCGACAAGTACCAGACAGGGATCGACGCCGGGAAGGTCCTGCCGCCCGCCAAGAACATGGGCGAGATGCACACGATCGTCACGAACGCCACGGTCGACGGCGTGCTGTCGGCGCTGTTCGCGGCCTTGATCGTCATCGTGCTGCTGGACGCGGCGCGGACCTGCCTGAAGGCCGCCGGCAACCCGGAGGCGGTCAGGCTGTCCGAGGTCCCGTGGACCGAGTCGAAGATCATCGCCCCGGCCGGGCTCATCGCGACGCCCGAGGAGCGGGCGGAGCTCGCCGCCGCCGGCTTGGACTCGGGCGGCGGCCGCGTGAAGGAGCCGGTGGCGTGAGCGGGGTCCGCGCGGCGCTGGCGAAGGCGCGCTTCTTCGTACGGGAGTTCTCGGGCGAGGCGGCGTACGAGCGCTACGTCGCGCACGCCCGGACGCACGACCCGGACGCGCGGGTCATGACCCGCCGCGCCTTCGAACGCGCCCGTACGGACTCCCGCGAGGCGGACCCCCGCGAGGGCTTCCGCTGCTGCTGAGCCCTGACTCGCCGAAGGGCCCCGCCGACCGGGCGGGGCCCTTCGGCGTTCTCGGCGCACCCGGTCCCCGACCTCTCGGGCAGCCACCCGCGCCACGGCTTCGAAGTCCTCGGTCGGCATGTGGGGCCGGTCGCTCGTCACGGTCCGACGATGGCGCCGGGCACCGACGGCCGTCCGGCACACTCGACCGCATGGACATCGTGATCAGGGAAGCGCTGGCGGCGGAGTACGGGACGCTCGGGGAGATCACCGCGCAGGCCTACCTCGGGGACGGGCTGCTCACCTTCGGCGAGGACGATCCGTACCTCGCACGGCTGCGCGACGTGGCCGGGCGCGCCGCCGACGGGGTGATACTCGTCGCCGCGACGGGCGACGGCCGGCTCCTCGGCGGGGTGGCCTTCGCCGCGCCCGGGAGCCCGCTGTGCGACATCGCCGGACCCGGCGAGGCCGAGTTCCGGATGCTGGCCGTCGCCCGGGAAGGCCGCGGGCGGGGTGCCGGGGAGGCTCTGGTGCGGGCCTGCGCGGACCGCGCCCGGGCCGTCGCGGGCGTGCGGCGCCTCGTGCTGTCCACCACGGACGAGATGGTGGGAGCCCACCGGATCTACGAACGGCTCGGTTTCGTGCGCACGCCGGAACGGGACTGGGAGCCCGTCCCCGGCCTCCCTCTGCGCACGTACGGTCTCGAACTGTAGCCACGCCGACACAACATCTAGGGGGTCGCACATGAAGGGGCCCCCACATGTATGCTCGTCCTCGCTGTCGTCGCAGGGGAATCCGGTGTGAATCCGGAACTGTCCCGCAACGGTATGAAGTACACCCATTGGTGTCACCGCAAGTCCGATGACCTGCCGACAGTGCGCCCGGCTCGACCGAACCGGGTGTCGATACGTCCGGGCCTCGCGGTTGGGCCGGTGGACGCCGCGCGGTGCTGCCCCGTCATGCCCGCGCGCGCCCGCTCGCGCCGCACCGCAGGTGTCCCGGAGCCGAGCGAGGGAGAGCTCCCCCCGTGACCATCGCGCCTTCCGCACCGCGCGCCGAGTCCGACCCGTCCGACACCGGAATCGAGACCGGGGGACCTGGGGCCGCACTGCTGCGTACCCTCACCGAGCTGACGGCCGACCTCCCCGACACCGACCCGGGCCGGGTCGCCGCCGCCGCGCTCCGCGGGCGCAGCGCCGCCGCCGACGAGGCCGAACTGCGCGGGCTGGCCACGGAGGCCGCGGCCGGTCTGATCTCCGAGGACCCGGCGTACTCCCGCCTCGCCGCCCGGCTGCTGACGCTGGCCGTCGCCGAGGAAGCCGCCGGCCAGGGGGCCACCTCCTTCTCCGCCTCCGTCGCGGTGGGCCACCGCGAGGGCCTGATCGCGGACCGCACCGCCGAGTTCGTGGCGCTGCACGCGAACCGCCTGGACGCGCTGGTCGAACACACGCTGGCCGAGGGCGCCGACGACCGCTTCGGCTTCTTCGGTCTGCGCACCCTGCACAGCCGCTACCTGCTGCGTCACCCGATCACCCGCCAGGTGATCGAGACCCCGCAGCACTTCATGCTCCGCGTGGCCTGCGGCCTCGCCGAGAACGACAGCGTCCAGGCCGTCGAGGAAGTGGCCTCGCTCTACCGGCTGATGAGCCGCCTCGACTACCTGCCGTCCTCCCCCACGCTCTTCAACTCCGGCACCCGGCACCCGCAGATGTCCTCCTGCTACCTGCTGGACTCCCCGCTGGACGAGCTCGACTCGATCTACGACCGCTACCACCAGGTCGCGCGTCTGTCGAAGCACGCCGGCGGCATCGGTCTCTCATACTCGCGCATCCGCGCCCGCGGTTCGCTGATCCGCGGCACGAACGGCCACTCCAACGGCATCGTGCCGTTCCTGAAGACCCTCGACGCCTCCGTCGCCGCCGTGAACCAGGGCGGCCGCCGCAAGGGCGCCGCCGCGGTCTACCTGGAGACCTGGCACGCGGACATCGAGGAGTTCCTGGAGCTCCGCGACAACACGGGCGAGGACCAGCGCCGTACGCACAACCTGAACCTGGCGCACTGGGTGCCGGACGAGTTCATGCGCCGCGTGAACGCGGACGCCGAATGGTCGCTGTTCTCCCCGGCCGACGTGCCCGAGCTGGTCGACCTGTGGGGCGACGAGTTCGACGCCGCGTACCACAAGGCCGAGGCCGCGGGCCTGGCCCGCAAGACCATGCCCGCCCGCGACCTGTACGGCCGGATGATGCGCACCCTCGCGCAGACCGGCCAGGGCTGGATGACCTTCAAGGACGCCTCCAACCGCACGGCGAACCAGACCGCCGAGCCGGGCACCGTCGTCCACTCCTCGAACCTGTGCACCGAGATCATCGAGGTCACCAACGACGGCGAGACCGCCGTCTGCAACCTGGGCTCGGTCAACCTGGGCGCGTTCGTCCTCACCGAGACCGGTGAGATCGACTGGGAGCGGCTGGACGAGACCGTCCGTACGGCCGTCACCTTCCTCGACCGCGTCGTGGACATCAACTTCTACCCGACCGAGCAGGCGGGCCGCTCCAACGCCCGCTGGCGTCCGGTGGGTCTGGGCGCGATGGGCCTGCAGGACGTCTTCTTCAAGCTGAAGCTGCCGTTCGACTCCCCCGAGGCGAAGGCGCTGTCCACCAAGCTCTCCGAGCGCATCATGCTGGCCGCGTACGAGGCCTCCTGCGACCTCGCCGAGCGCAGCGGACCGCTCCCCGCCTGGGAGCAGACCCGCACCGCCCGCGGCGTCCTGCACCCGGACCACTACGACGTCGAGCTGAACTGGCCCGAGCGCTGGGACGCGCTGCGCGCCCGCGTCGCGAAGTCCGGCATGCGCAACTCGCTGCTGCTGGCCATCGCGCCGACGGCGACGATCGCCTCGATCGCCGGCGTGTACGAGTGCATCGAGCCGCAGGTCTCCAACCTCTTCAAGCGCGAGACGCTGAGCGGTGAGTTCCTCCAGGTCAACGGCTACCTGGTGGAGGAGCTGAAGAAGCTCGGCGTGTGGGACGCCCAGACCCGCGAGGCGCTGCGCGACTCGTCCGGCTCCGTCCAGGGCTTCGGCTGGATCCCGGCCGAGGTGCGCGAGCTGTACCGCACGGCGTGGGAGATCCCGCAGCGCGGTCTGATCGACATGGCGGCGGCCCGTACGCCGTACCTCGACCAGTCGCAGTCGCTGAACCTGTTCCTGGAGACGCCGACCATCGGGAAGCTGTCCTCGATGTACGCGTACGCCTGGAAGCAGGGCCTGAAGACCACGTACTACCTGCGCTCGCGCCCGGCGACGAAGATCGCCCGCGCCGCGCAGGCGGCCGCCCCCGCGGCGCTCCCCCTGGCCGACGCCGCCGCCGAGGCCGCGGCCGCGGAAGCGCTGGCCTGCTCCCTTGAGAACCCCGAGTCCTGCGAGGCCTGCCAGTAATGAGCTCCACCGACAAGAAGAACCTGCTCGACCCGGGCTTCGAGCTGACTCTCCGCCCCATGCGCTACCCGGACTTCTACGAGCGCTACCGGGACGCGATCAAGAACACCTGGACCGTCGAGGAGGTCGACCTCCACTCGGACGTCGCCGACCTGGCGAAGCTGACGCCGGCCGAGCAGCACATGATCGGCCGTCTGGTCGCGTTCTTCGCGACGGGTGACTCGATCGTCTCGAACAACCTGGTGCTGACGCTCTACAAGCACATCAACTCCCCGGAGGCGCGCCTGTACCTGTCGCGCCAGCTGTTCGAGGAGGCCGTGCACGTCCAGTTCTACCTGACGCTGCTCGACACCTACCTGCCCGACCCGGACGACCGCGCGGCCGCCTTCGACGCCGTCGAGGAGATCCCGTCGATCCGCGAGAAGGCGCAGTTCTGCTTCAAGTGGATCAACGAGGTCGAGAAGCTGGACCGGCTGGAGACGCAGGCCGACCGCCGCCGCTTCCTGCTGAACCTGATCTGCTTCGCGGCGTGCATCGAGGGTCTGTTCTTCTACGGCGCCTTCGCCTACGTGTACTGGTTCCGCTCGCGCGGTCTGCTGCACGGCCTCGCCACCGGCACCAACTGGGTGTTCCGCGACGAGACCATGCACATGAACTTCGCGTTCGAGGTCGTGGACACCGTCCGCAAGGAGGAGCCGGAGCTCTTCGACGACGCGCTCCAGCAGCAGGTCACGGACATGCTGAAGGAGGCCGTCGAGGCCGAGCTCCAGTTCGGCCGCGACCTGTGCGGTGACGGCCTGCCGGGCATGAACACCGAGTCGATGCGCGAGTACCTGGAGTGCGTGGCGGACCAGCGCCTGGTCCGCCTCGGCTTCCCGCCGGTGTACGGCTCGCAGAACCCGTTCTCCTTCATGGAGCTGCAGGGCGTCCAGGAGCTGACGAACTTCTTCGAGCGCCGCCCGTCGGCCTACCAGGTCGCGGTCGAGGGCACCGTCGACCTGGACGAGGACTTCTAGTCCGCACGGTCCGCACGTACGGACGAACGGCGGCTGCGCCCGGCCTGGTGCCGGGCGCAGCCGCCGTTCGCGTGGTCGGCGCTGCTGCCGGGGACGGAGCGATGCGGTGGCTCAGTCCGCCGCTCGCGCCGCCTCGATCGGGCGGATCTTCAGGGCCGCCCACGTGGGGGCCAGGGTGGCGCCCACGGTGATCGCGGTCACCGTCGAGGTGATGGCCAGGTAGATCCAGATCGGCCCCGAGGGCATCAGCGAATCGGCGGCCGCGATGCTGAAGGGGATCAGGGCCGTGGCCGCGGCCACGGTGCCGAGCACGACGCCGATCGCGCTCACCAGCCCGGCTTCCACCGCCGCCATCCGCATGACCTGCGCCTTGGTGGCACCGCTGAGGCGCTGCAGGCCCAGCTCCCGGCGGCGGTTGTGGGTGGACATGATCAGACTGTTGATCACCGAGATGGCGGCGTACGCGACGATCGCCCCGCCCAGCAGGTAGTTGATCCAGGCCATCGTCTCCATGCCGGTCGAGTGCGCCTCGACCAGGGCGTCCCGGTCGACGACCGCCACGCCCGGCTGCGTCTTGGCCACGGCGGCCAGGGCTGCCGTGAGGTGCTCGCCGCCTTCGCCGGCGCGGACCAGGATCTGTCCGGGCAGCCCGTTGGTGGTGTGCGCGGCGAGGGTGTCGGCCGGCATCAGGCCCATCGGGTAGCCGTCACGGCCCTCGAAGACCGCGACGAGCCGCACCTCCAGGGTGCTGCGGTCGCCCATGCGGAGCGTGAGGCCGTCCCCGATGCCGAGCCGCAGTTCCCTGGCTTTCTGCTCGGTGAGCGCGACGGAGTTGCCGGTCAGCCCGGCCAGGTTCCCGTCGGTGGTACGGGCCGTGAGGGTCTGGGCCACGCCGTCGGCGCTGACGCCCTGGAGGGGCAGCCCCCCGTCGTCCTGGGAGGAGTCGAAGGGACGCTCCACGAAGCCGGTACTGGTGGTGTAGAGGCTGGCGCCCGCGACGCCCTTGATGTCGCGGACCCGGCTCAGCAGCTCCGGGTCGATGCCGCCGGCGGGCGCGGTGAGGACGGCGTCCGCCCGCAGGTTCTCCACGAACGCCCGCTGCGAGGCGTCGACC
The DNA here is from genome assembly GCF_042896985.1 of Streptomyces sp. NPDC001194. Taxonomy (NCBI): domain Bacteria; kingdom Bacillati; phylum Actinomycetota; class Actinomycetes; order Kitasatosporales; family Streptomycetaceae; genus Streptomyces; species Streptomyces sp. NPDC001194. Next base: position 189,328 of record NZ_JBIAXU010000001.1, read on the forward strand.
AGGGTCGTCTGGAGGTAGACGTTGCCGGTGGCGAACCCGACGGCGAGCATCACCGGGGTGGCCACGGCGGCCACCCGCAGGGCCCGTACCTCGGAGTTCAGCAGGGCGAGCTGCCCGTCCACACCGACGAATCGGCGCAGCGGCACGGCGAACCACCGCAGCAGGACCTTGGTGAGTCCGGGCGAGATCAGCGCGAGCCCGATCACGGCGACGATCACCCCGGGGCCGGCGGTGGCCGCGGCGATGGTGCCGTCGAAGACCATCATGGTGACCGTGGCGAGTGCGGCCGTTCCGCCCAGGAAGACGAGCGCGAAGCCGAGCCGCGTCTTCGTGAGCCACTTCTGCTGGAGTGCCGCTTCGGCCAGCGCCTCGGTGGGCTTGGCGCTCACCGCACGCCGGGCGCCGAGCCATCCGCCGAGCACCGAGGTCAGCAGCATCGCCACGGAGGCGGCGAGGGTGGGGATCCAGCCCATGCTGAACTCGACGGCGCCCGAGACGAGCCCCGCCTCGACGAGTTGGCCGAGCAGGGCCTCGCTGAGCACCGGGCCGGCCACCCAGGCGATCGCCGCGGAGACGACGGTGACCAGGAGCGTCTCGCCCAGCAGCATCCGCCGCAGCTGACCCGGCGTGGCGCCGATGGCCCGCATGAGGGCGAACTCGCGCCGGCGCTGCTGTACGGCCAGGCCGATCGTGCTGGAGACGATGAAGACGGCGACCATCGTGGCCATGCCGCCGAACACGGCGCTCATGATGATCATCTTCTGCTTGCCCGTGAGGACGAGCGGGTCCTCCACGGCGCCCCGGTCGTCGCCGGTCACGATCTGGACCGGCTGCCCGTCCAGGGCCTTGGCGATCCGGTCGCGTACGGCACCGCTGTCGGTGCCCGGCGCGACCATGACGCCGAGGGTGGCGATCGCCCCCGCGGGACGGGCCAGCCGTTCGGCCTGGCCCGTGGAGAAGAACAGGGTCGGCTCGTCCACCGTACGGCGGTTCTCCGGGCGGGCGATGCCGGACAGCCGGTACGTCGCGGTGCCGCCGCTCGCGGTGATCTGCACCTGGTCGCCGGTCTTCGCTCCGGCGGCCGCGGCGAGGGCGCTGTCGAGGACGACCTCGTCGGCGCCCTTCGGAGCGGCGCCGGAAGCCAGGCCGTACGGCGTCAGGGCCGCCGACTCCCAGCCGTGGGCCTTGGCCTTGCCCTCGGCCGGCCCCACGGGGCGGCCGTCGCGCAGGACCGCCGCTTCGAGCGTGCGCTCCGCCACCACGTCCCGGACGCCGGGGACCGCGCGGACCTTGTCCGCGAGGCCGGCGGGCAGCGGGACCTGCTCGGGAAGGACCACCGTCTCGGCGTCCTCGCCGGAGTGCGGCACCACGTACGAGCGGTTGCCGTTGACCAGCACGTCCGCCTGGGCCAGCCGCGACGGCGGGGCGTTGTTGCGCAGCGCGGTCTCCATCAGACCGCCGCAGCCCATCACGATCAGCGCGCCGAACAGCAGTGCCACGAACGTGGCGATGAAGCCGCCCATGCGGAAGCGCAGCATGCGCGCTGCCAGAGCCAGCATCAGGCGGCCCCCCGCACAGCGGCCCGCCGGCGGTCGCGCTCCCACGCGCCCAGGCGGGTCATCCGCTCGGCGACCGTGTCGGCGGTCGGCGCGTTGAGCTCGTCGATGATCCGGCCGTCGGCGAGGAAGACGACGGTGTCGGCGTACGAGGCGGCGACCGGGTCGTGCGTCACCATGATGATCGTCTGGCCGTCGGCGGACACCGACTCCCGCAGCAGCGCCAGGACTTCCGCGGCGGTCGCGGTGTCCAGCGCTCCCGTCGGCTCGTCGGCGAAGAGCACCGTCGGACGTACCGCCAGGGCGCGGGCGATGGCCACGCGCTGCTGCTGGCCGCCGGAGAGCTCCGCCGGGCGGTGGCCGGCCCGTTCGGCCAGCCCGACCCGCTCGATGACGTCCGCGACGCGGCGCCGGTCGGCCCGCTTGCCCGCGAGCTTCATCGGCAGCGTCACGTTCTGGGTGACGGTGAGGGCGGGAAGGAGGTTGAAGGCCTGGAAGACGAAGCCGATGTGCTCGCGGCGCAGCTTGGTCAACTGCGTCTCGTTCATGCCGCTCAGATCCTGGCCCGCCAGCAGGACCCGGCCCGAGGAGGGCTGGTCGAGACCGGCAGCGCAGTGCAGGAACGTGCTCTTGCCCGAACCCGACGGACCCATGACCGCCGTGAAACTGCCGGGCCGGAACCCGATGGACACGTCGCTGAGGGCGGTCGCCGCGGCGCCCCCCTTCCCGTAGACCTTGCGGACGGATTCGAGTCGAACCGCCCACCGGTCGTCGCTGTACTCCCTGGTCACTGACCACACCCCTCAACACGTTCCACAGCGGAATCGGCTTTTCCAGGAATTTACGATCCGCAGGAAGCCGCGTCACGGGAGAAGGCCGCAGTCAGGGGGTGGGGCGCACCCCCTAAGGGGCGCATAGGGGGTGCGTACTCGAGGCATTACCAGTGCTTGGTGATCACTTGGCCGGAGCCTTCCGCTCCGTCTTCCCGCAGGTCATGGGGCGACGGGGCGGGCGGGGGTGCTACGCGTTCGGGACGGTCTCGTAGCGCGGGGTGCCCTCTTCCATCTGGCGGAGGGCATCCTTGCGGTCCCGCTTCGAGAGGCGGTCGATGTACAGGTACCCGTACAGGTGGTCCGTCTCGTGCTGGAGGCAGCGCGCGAAGTAGCCCGTACCGCGGACCTTGATCGGGTTGCCCTGCGCGTCCTGGCCGGTCACCTCGGCGTAGTCCGGGCGGGCCAGCGAGGCGTAGGCCGTCGGGACCGACAGGCAGCCCTCGTTCGAGTCGTCGAGCACGCGCGAACCGGCCGGCAGCTCCACCAGCTTCGGGTTGACCACGACACCGGTGTGGCGCACACCGTCGTCGTCCGGGCAGTCGTAGACGAAGACCTTGGCGTCCACGCCGATCTGGTTCGCGGCCAGGCCCACGCCCTCGGCGGCCTTCTGGCTGGCGAACATGTCGTCGATCAGCTGCGCCAGTTCGTCACCGAACTCGGTGACGTCCTTGCACTCCTTGTGCAGCACGGGGTTGCCGACCACCGTGATCGGGCGGGCGGTGCCGCGCTCGCGGTGGGCGAGCTCGCGCGCCTCACAGTCCTCGGTGTCCACGACGTACCCGTCGTTGACGATCTCGACGACCTCGTTCTCCTGCTGCGCCATGTCCGCCGTACGCCTTCCGTAAGTCCACCCGTTCACAATGTGCCGGTACAGCCTACGGTGCCGGGTCAGCAGACCTCTTCGAGATCCCGCCATTCACGGGTGTCCGGGCTGTCCGCGACCCAGCCGTCGAGCAGTCCGCGCACCAGGCCGGGAGGCGCCGCGATCCCGCATTCGCGTTCGGGCACCCAGAGCGGGCCGGAACCGTTCGTACGGTGGCCCAAGGGTCCGGGATGCCCCGGTTCGCTGTGGTCGTGCGGGTCCAGGTGCTCCCCGTCGCCCTCGCCGCTCGGCATCACGCTCTCCGAGCAGGTCCGGCACAGCAGCCGCACCGAGGACGACCAGTCCTCGGCGGCGAAGCCCGCGTCCGAGGCCAGCTGCTCCAGCGCATCGCGGTCCTCCTCGGTGGCCGCCTCCAGCAGCACCACCCAGGTCGGCACCGGCGAGGGGGCCCACAGCTCGATCTCGTCGAAGACCGGGTAGGAGGGGCCGGCCGCGGTGACCCGCTCGCCGTGCGGGACCCCGTCGTGCAGGACGACCTCGCCCCAGCGCCGCCCCGAGGAGGGAAGCGGAATCGACAGGACCTCCATGCGGGCCGGGTCCAGCCGACGGCCCCAGACCACCTCGGCCTCCCCCTCCGGGGACAGCCGCACGGCGGCGCTGCCGAGCTCCATGCCGACCGGTTCGCCGCTGCCCTTGCCGGGGTGGGTGCCCGAGCCGTGCGGGTCCCCGGGGACCTTCAGCCCGTACGCCTGCCAGGCCCTGCGGGCCAGCGGCCAGTCCTGCAGCGCGGTCGCGGCGATCCCGACGTTCCACCAGTCCGGGGCGCCGGTCTCGCGGTCCAGCAGGGCCACGGCGCGCAGCCCCGCGGCCCGGGCCTGCTCCCAGTCGTGCCGGAACTTGTGCAGCAGGGCGAGGTTGAACCAGGACTCGGACAGCCAGGGCTCCAGGTCCGCGGCTCTGGTCAGCAGCGCACCCGCGTCCTCGTACCGCCCGTCGCCGATCAGCGTGAACGCGCGGTCGGTGGCCTGCCGCCACGAAGCGGAGGGCCGATGCCGTACCTTCCCGAAGATCCTCACGATTCCCGCCTGCCGGTCCAACGGTGCAGCCTTGCGGACACCCTCACGGACACTCCTACTGGCATCCAACCATGCCCACTCGGACGGCCGCTCATTACCCATGGGTTACCCAGGTGGGACGGGAACAACTCTGTCACGTCCGCCCCTGGCCAGAACCCTCGCGAGACACTCCACGACCTCCGGCTGGTAGTCGTGCCCGGTGCCCAGCCGCAGCTGCTCCAGGGCCGCGAGGGGGCCACCCGGGTGACGGGGCCCGCCGAGCAGGTCCTCGTACGCGTTGACCGCCCGCACGATGCGCGCCAGGGCGGGCTGCTCCCGGTACGGGTCCGCCTGCCGCTCCACGATGACGGCCACCTCGGCGGGCACCCCGCTCTGGCGGGCCACCTCCCCGCCGAGCTCCGCGATCCGGCGGGCCTCGGCGGCCGGCAGCCCGGCGGTGGCCCCGGACCGGACCGGGTCGACGAGGGAGAGCTGGCCGATGTCGTGCAGGAGGGCGGCGTACTCCAGCACCGTGAGCTCCCGCGCCGTGAGGCCCAGCTCCCGGCCGACGGCGCAGCTCAGCGCGGCGACCCGGCGGGAGTGCCCCGGGCGGGTGTACCCGGCGATCTCGGTGGCCCGGGCCAGGGAGGTGAGGGTCTGGCGGTAGGTGGTGCGGATCGCGGTGATCCGGTGGAAGGACAGCTGGGTCAGCAGCAGGGGCAGGCAGAAGACGGGCAGCGCCCACAGGCCGGCGGCGGCCACGCCGAGGGCCATGACGACCCCGGTGGCGCAGATCGCGGAGCCGATGCCGAGCTGGGCGCGCAGCTCGTCGCGGAGCAGGGGCCCGTACGGCCAGCCCGTGCGGGCACGGGCCAGGGCGGCGGCGAGCACGGCGTCGCACAGGGCGGTGAGGCCGAGCAGGAGGAGCAGGAAGGGGACGAGGTACGGGCCCTGCCCGATCCCGTCCTCCAGCCGGCCGGAGTTGTAGAGCGGCTGGAAGCAGACGGCGGCGAAGGCGACGGTGAGGACCCGCCGGGCCAGCTGGTCGGCGGCGGGAGCGCGGCCGCGGGCGATGTGCGGGACGATCCCGGCGAGGGCCGCGACGGCGACGACCGTGACGATCTGGAGCACCCCGTGGTGGGTGGGCTCGGCGGCGTCCGGGCCGAGCAGGGCGTACGCGAGGGCCCCGGCGAAGGCCAGCGGCGCGGGACGGCGGTCCTCGGCGGCGTCCGGTGCGGCGGCGGGGGCCCCCGTGCTCCAGGGGGCACGGGCATCACGGGGGCCGCGCGCGTCCCCGGCGTCCCGGGGGTCGGGGCGGGCGAGCTCGCCGCAGGCGATCAGGGCGCCGAAGGCCAGGGCGGTGCCGGGTTCCACGAGGCCGTTCCACAGGGTGTGCCCGAGCCCGGCCAGGGTGAGCAGCACGGCGGCCCCGCGCACCCCCCAGACGACCGCTCCCCGGGCGACCGCGCCCCTCACGGCCGTCCCCCGCCGTCCGGTTCCGGCCCCTTCGGCGGGTGCACGGTCCGTACGCGCGTCCGGGCGCCCTGGGCCGGGAGCCCGGACAGGGCGGGCCCGCCGGGGTCCGGGGCCGCGGCGGCGGGCGCCTCCGCCCGGCCGGGGGCGGAGCCGGCCGGGATCACCTGGAGGTCGTCCTCGGCCGCCGTGACCACCGGGTGCCAGCCGTCCCGGCCGATCGCCTCGGCCAGCGCGCGCACCATCACCGGGTCGAAGTGGGCCCCCGCGCACCGCTCCAGCTCGGCGAGGGCCACCGGGACCGGCCGGGCCCGGCTGTACGAGCGGGTCGAGGTCATCGCGTCGAAGGCGTCGGCCACCGCCACCACCCGGGCCGGCACCGGGATCTGCTCGCCGGTCAGCCCGTACGGGTATCCGGAGCCGTCGACCCGCTCGTGGTGGTGCAGGATCGCGGACCGCGCCTCGCCCAGGAAGCCGATGCCGCGGACCATCTCGTGCCCGTACTCGGGATGCAGCTCGATGATCCGCCGCTCCTGCGGGGTCAGCGGGCCGTCCTTGCGCAGGAGCCGGGTCGGGACGCCGATCTTGCCGACGTCGTGCAGGATCCCGGCGATGCGGACGACTTCGAGCCGGTCCCCGTCCATGCCCAGCTCGCGGGCGATCATCGCGGAGGCCTGGCCGACGCGCTCGCCGTGGCCGCGCGTATAGCGGTCCTTGAGCTCGACGGCCTGGACGAGGGCCCGGATCGTGGCCTGGTGGGCGGCCCGTTCCCGGTGGTACTGGGCGAAGACCCAGCAGGAGATGTACATGGGCAGCAGGACGAGCAGCGCGGCCGGCAGCCCGTACGGGCTGCGCCACAGGACGGCCATCATCAGCCCGGCGAGGCCGTGCACGCAGTGCGGCACCAGCGAGCGGCCGAGCGGTCCGCGCCATGCCGAGCGCAGCGGCCTTCGTTCGGCGGCGGCCAGGACGCCCGCGTCGAGGGAGGCCAGGACGAGGCAGAAGGCGGCGGCCGCGGCCACCGCGGGCAGCAGCGCGTACGGGAAGTGCGGGAGCTCCGCGAAGGGGGCGGGCGGTGAGCCGGCCGAACTGCCGCCGCCCAGCAGCCCGAACGTCCGCCCCGCCGCCCAGGCCGCGAGGGCCTGCTGGGCCGCGTGCCACACGCGCCGGACCCGGGCGGGCCTGCGGACCACCGCCTGCGCGAACCCTCCGGGCAGCGCGACGAGCGCGGCGGCGGCCGGCGGCAGCAGGAAGACGGCGGCGAGCAGCACGGGGAAGAACGACCCGATGCCCTCGGGGACCCGCTTGCCCGGCAGCGGGCAGATCCCGACCAGTTCACAGCCGAGGTAGAGGACCGCGAGCAGCACGACGGCGGACCAGGGGGTGCCGGAGTCGGCGAAGGCCGGGGCGGTGCAGGCGGATGCCGCGAGGACGGCGCAGAAGACGACGGCCCACACGGGATCGGGGCGCGCCGCCGGCGGAAGTCCCCGCATGACGCTCTCCTCCCCTGTGCCGTGCACACCGTTTGGGGAGAATAAGTGGGGCCCCCTCGCACAGGGGGCCACATTTTCGTATTGCGCCGTACGGGCACCCCCGGATTAGCACCATCGAGTGAACGATTCGGCTTCCAGGGGCGGTTGTTCGATCAGCCGGCGGCGGGGTCCGCGGTCACGTCGTGCTCGGGGACGGCCTGCCCGGAACGGATCAGCTCGATCCGTCCCATGACCTTCGAGCGCAGGTCGGTCGGCACGTCGTCCGAACCGCAGCAGCGCTTCACCAGCTTCTTGACGGCCTGCTCGAGGCCGTACTTCTCCAGGCAGGGATTGCATTCGCCGAAGTGCGTCTCGAACTTCGTGCAATCGCTGTCCGGCATCTCGTGGTCCAGGAACTCGTACAGGTGGTCCAGGACCTCAGAGCAATCCGTCTCGTGCGGCTCTCCGCAGCTCATGAGCCCGAGCCTTTCAGGTCGTTCGACTCTCCCGCGCCGGCGGGGACCAGCCCGCGCTCACGGGCATAGTCCTCCAGCATTCCGCGGAGTTGACGGCGGCCACGGTGCAGTCGCGACATGACCGTACCGATGGGTGTACCCATGATGTCCGCGATCTCCTTGTACGCAAAGCCCTCTACGTCGGCAAGATAGACCGCGATGCGGAACTCCTCCGGAATCGCCTGCAGCGCTTCCTTCACGTCCGAATCGGGCAGGTGGTCGAGTGCCTGTGATTCCGCGGAACGAAGGCCCGTCGACATGTGCGACTCGGCGCGCGCCAGCTGCCAGTCCTCGATCTCCTCGGCCGCACTGCGCTGCGGTTCACGCTGCTTCTTGCGGTAGGAGTTGATGAACGTGTTGGTCAGAATGCGGTAGAGCCACGCCTTGAGGTTGGTGCCCTCGCGGAACTGGTGGAAGGACGCGTATGCCTTCGCATACGTCTCCTGGACCAGGTCCTCGGCGTCGGCCGGATTGCGCGTCATGCGCAGCGCGGCCGAGTACATCTGGTCGAGGTAGCCGAGGGCGTCCCTCTCGAAGCGCGCATTGCGCTCCGGGGTCGTCTCCTCCGCGTGGCCTTCGTCGGTCCCAGCGACAGGACCCACCTCCTCCGACTGCGTGACGGCTCCGAAAGCGGACCCGCTCGAATCGGAGAATAGTCGACCATCCCGGCCCTCCGCCGCCTGAAGCGGGCGGCGCTTGGGCGCGGGCAGGACCGTCCAGTCCAGGCCTGCCGCCTGCGGACGGTGCTGGCTGATGACCTGGGTCATGCGGTCCCTCTCCTCCGACTGATCCCGTGCGTTCTGACATCCCGCACAACAGAAGGGTCGGGCCGCGCATTCCCCGCCGGGGCCCGTACCTCCGGCCTCTGTCAGGTGGGCGTCCACAGTGTGGTACGGATCACTCCCGGGTCCGTCTCACTCCCCGGACCGCGTCCGTCACAGGGGAAGCCCGGCGAGCCATGCGGCGACGGCCCCGGTGATCACCGCGAGGGCCTCGTCCTGGGTCAGGTCCGCCTTCTTCGGCACGGCGAAACCGTGATCGCCGGAGGGGACCTCCACCAGTTCGTACGGTGCCTGCGCGGTCGGCGGCGGGAACTCCCCGGGCCGCCCGAAGGGGTCCCGGCCGCCCTGGACCACCAGGGCGGGCCGCCCGGCCCCGGTGAGCTCCCCGGCCCGGGACTTCTCGGGCCGGCCCGGCGGGTGCAGCGGGAACGCCAGGGCCAGCACCCCGGCCGCCCCCAGCTCCGCGGCGGTCCGGCAGGCCACCCGGGCCCCGGCGCTGCGGCCGCCCGCCACCACCGGCAGCCCGGGTGCGGCCAGCGCCGGCCACAGGCCCCGCCAGCCCTCGTCCAGCACCTTGGGCGCGGCGGCCACCTTCTTCCCGGCCACCCGCCACGGCTGCTCGACCAGTGCCACGGTCACCCCGTGGGCGGGCAGGGCGGCGGCCAGGGCCACGAGGTCGCGGGCCTCGATCCCGCCGCCGGCGCCGTGGCTCACGGCCAGCACGAGGCGTGCGGCCGTACCGGCGGGGACGGGGTGCCAGGTGATGCGGGCCTCGCCCGCCGGGGTGTCGACGCTCTCGGTGCGCGTACGCGTGGTCATGGCGCCCATCCTGCCCGGGACGCGAGCCCGGACGGGCCCTAGAAGAGCGTGGCCTCCTCCGGCGCGGCCAGCTCCTGCAGCAGCTCCGGCCCGTTGTTGCGCACGTTGCTGACGGCGGTGGAGACCGGGTACGCGCGCATCAGCCCGCCCGGCGGCGGTGCGAGCAGGGCCTGGAGCTCGTCGGTGTCGGTCCGGGCCGGGTCCAGCCAGGCATCCCAGCGGTCGGGGGGCAGCATCAGCGGCATCCGGGGGTGGATCTCGGCCAGCGAGGCGGGCCCCTCCGCGGGTGCCACGCCCAGCGGCCCGGTCTCGGCCTCGGCCGTGATCACGGAGCAGGTGGCCCACCAGGCCTGCGGGTGGTCGCCGGGCAGCGTGGGGTCGCGCCAGAACTCGTATATGCCGGCCATGGCGAAGACGGATCCGTCGGCGGGGAGCACGAAGTAGGGCTGCTTGCGGGCCCGCTTCTTCTTGCCCTCGACCTCCAGCTGCCGCTCGTCGGCGGCGGTGACCCACTCGTAGTAGCCGTCGGCGGGGACGATGCAGCGGCGCTGCGCGAAGGGGCGGCGGAAGGAGGGCTTCTCCGCCACGGTCTCGGACCGGGCGTTGATCATCCGGGCGGCGCCCTCGGGGTTCTTGGCCCAGGAGGGGACGAGCCCCCAGCGCACCGTGCGCAGCTGACGAACCGGACGCGGGTCCGGAGCGTCTTTCACCGGACGGTCGAGGACGACGTGGACCTCCTTCGTCGGCGCCACGTTCCAGTCGGGGGCCAGGGTCTCCTCGGGCTCCCACTTCTCGATGCCGAAGGCCTCCACCAGGTCCTCCGGCCGACGACTCGCTGCATACCGTCCGCACATGGCTGCCAGACTGCCATCCCATCCGTCCACCACCGCAAGGAGTCCGCCACTCCATGAACAGCACCACGGACAGCTCCGCGACCGCCGGCCTGTGGGACCGGCTCACGGGCATACAGACCCCGCCGGCCCTGTGGCTGGTGATCGTGACGGGCGTCGTCGCCCTGGTCGCCGTGGGGCCGCGCCCGCTGTGGCGGCTGTCGCGCAACGCCGTGACCATCGCCCACGAGGGCGGCCACGGGCTGCTCGCGCTGCTGACCGGCCGGCGGCTCGACGGGATCCGGCTGCACTCCGACACCAGCGGGGTCACCGTCAGCCGCGGCAAGCCGACCGGGCTCGGGATGATCCTGACCGCCGCGGCCGGGTACACGGCGCCCTCGCTGCTCGGGCTCGGCGGGGCCGCCCTGCTGTCGGCCCACCGGATCACGCTGCTGCTGTGGGCGGCCACCGCGCTGCTGCTGGCGATGCTGGTGATGATCCGCAACGCGTACGGCGCCCTGACGGTGGTGCTGTCGGGCGCCGCGTTCGTGCTGGTCTCGTGGCTGGCCCCGGCCGAGGTCCAGGCGGTCTTCGCGTACCTGGTGGTGTGGTTCCTGCTGCTGGGCGGGGTGCGGCCGGTCTTCGAGCTGGGGGCCAAGCGCCGGCACGGCGGGGCGCCGGATTCCGACGCCGACCAGCTGGGGCGGCTCACGCACGTCCACCCGGTGGCCTGGCTGCTCCTCTTCCACGCCGTCGCGCTGTGCTCGCTGATCGGCGGCGGGCGCTGGCTCCTCGGCCTCTGAGCCGTCCGGGCCCGACGTCCGTGTCCGGCGTCCGTGTCCGGCGTCCGTGTCCGAACTCCGCGTCCGAACTCCGCGTCCAACCTCCGAGACCAGCGTGCGATCAAGATCTGGGCCCGGGACGAGCCACTAAAGTGGGGGCCATGACCGAGACCCCCGCGCTCCCCGCCCTCTGGCCCGCTCCGCTCGCCGACGGCACCGTCCACGCCACCGTCACCGTGCCCGGGTCGAAGTCGGTCACCAACCGCGCCCTCGTCCTCGCCGCCCTCGCCGCCGAGCCGGGCTGGGTGCGCCGCCCGCTGCGCTCGCGCGACTCCCAGCTGATGTCGGACGCCCTGCGCGCGCTCGGCGTCGGCATCGAGGAGACCGCCTCCTCCAGCTCCGGCGACGGCTCCGGCGGCGAGGCCTGGCGGGTCATCCCGGCCGCCCTGCACGGCCCGGCCACGGTCGACGTCGGCAACGCGGGCACGGTCATGCGCTTCCTGCCGCCCGTCGCCACCCTGGCCTCCGGCGACATCCGCTTCGACGGCGACCCGCGCTCCTACGAGCGCCCCCTCGGCCAGGTCATCAGCGCCCTGCGCACCCTCGGTGCCCGCATCGACGACGACGGCCGGGGCGCGCTGCCGCTGACCGTCCAGGGCGGCGGGGCGCTGGAGGGCGGCGTCGTCGAGATCGACGCCTCCAACTCCTCGCAGTTCGTCTCGGCGCTGCTGCTGTCGGGTCCGCGCTTCAACCAGGGCGTCGAGGTCCGGCACACCGGCACCACCCTGCCGTCGATGCCGCACATCCGGATGACGGTGGAGATGCTGCGCGCGGCGGGCGCCCAGGTCGACACCCCCGAGGCGGGCGGCGAGCCGAACGTGTGGCGGGTCGCGCCGAGCGCGCTGCTGGGCCGTGACGTGGTCGTGGAGCCGGACCTGTCGAACGCGCAGCCCTTCCTGGCGGCCGCCCTGATCACGGGCGGTACGGTCACCATCCCCGACTGGCCGCGCCGCACCACGCAGCCCGGCGACGAGCTGCGCCGGATCTTCACGGAGATGGGCGGCTCCTGCGAGCTGACCGACGCGGGCCTGGTCTTCACGGGCAGCGGCAAGATCCACGGCATCGACGTGGACCTGGGCGAGGTCGGCGAGCTCACCCCGGGCATCGCGGCCGTCGCGGCGCTGGCCGACTCCCCCTCCACCCTGCGCGGGGTGGCGCACCTGCGGCTGCACGAGACGGACCGGCTGGCGGCGCTGACCGCGGAGATCAACGGGCTGGGCGGCGAGGTCACCGAGACCGCCGACGGCCTGCACATCCGCCCGCGTCCGCTGCACGGCGGGGTGTTCCACACGTACGACGACCACCGGATGGCCACCGCGGGCGCGGTGATCGGCCTGGCGGTGGAGGGCGTGCGGATCGAGAACGTGGCGACGACCGCGAAGACCCTGCCGGACTTCCCGAAGATGTGGGCCGACATGCTCGGCCAGCCGGCGCGAGTAGCGGGAGCGTAGGGCCCCGTCATGCGCAGGTACGGCAAGCACACCGACGAGGACGACATCCGCCAGCGGCCCAACCCCAAGGGCAACCGGCCCCGGACCACCATCCGGCCCAAGCACGAGGACGCGGCCGAGGGCTTCGTCCTGACCGTCGACCGCGGCCGGCTGACCTGCCTGGTCGACGGCCGCACCATCCACGCGATGAAGGCCCGCGAGCTGGGCCGCAAGGCGGCGGTGGTCGGTGACCGCGTCTGGATCGTCGGCGATCTGACCGGCAAGAAGGACACCCTCGCGCGGATCGTGCGGATCGAGGAGCGCAAGTCCGTCCTGCGGCGCACCGCGGACGACGACGACCCGTACGAGCGGGTGGTCGTCGCCAACGCCGACCAGCTGGCGATCGTCACGGCGCTGGCCGACCCGGAGCCCCGGCCCCGGATGATCGACCGCTGTCTGGTGGCCGCGTACGACGCCGGCCTGGAGCCGCTGCTGGTGCTCACGAAGTCGGACCTGACCTCCGCGGACAAGATCCTGGAGATCTACTCCACCTTCGGCCTCAACTACGTGGTGACCAACCGCGAGGAGCTGGCGACGGGCGACGCGGCCGACCGGGTGCGCGAGCGCCTGAACGGCCGGATCACCGCCTTCGTCGGCCACTCGGGCGTCGGCAAGACCACGCTGGTGAACTCGCTGGTCGCCGAGGGCCGCCAGCGCGCCACCGGGCACGTCAACGCGGTGACCGGCCGCGGCCGGCACACCACCACCTCGGCGCTCGCGCTGCCGCTGCCCGGCGGCGACGGCTGGGTCATCGACACCCCGGGCGTGCGCTCCTTCGGCCTGCACCACGTGGACCCGTCCCGGGTGATCCTGGCCTTCCCCGACCTCGTCCCCGGTACGGAGGGCTGCCCGCGGGCCTGCAGCCACGACGAGCAGGACTGCGCGCTGGACAAGTGGGTGGAGGACGGCCACGCCGATCCGGCGCGCCTGTACTCGCTGCGGCGGCTGCTGCAGACCCGCGAGCGCCGCGAAGGAGACTGATCGCCCGGCGGGGTTTGCCACCCACCGGGTCTGGTAAATGCATAATCGCACCACGTGACACGACGTCACCTGACGCGGGAGGCATTCGCCATGGCCTGGCTGCTGGTGGTCGTCGCCGGAATCCTGGAGACCGGTTTCGCGGTCTGCCTCAAGCTGTCGCACGGGTTCACCCGGCTGTGGCCGACCATCGCGTTCGCCTGCTTCGCCCTGGGCAGTTTCGGCCTGCTGACGCTCGCGCTGAAGAAGCTGGACGTGGGCCCCGCCTACGCGGTGTGGACGGGCATCGGGGCCGCCGGAACGGCCATCTACGGCATGGTCTTCCTCGGCGACCTCGTCTCGACCCTCAAACTCGTCTCGATCTCGCTGGTCATCCTGGGCGTCATCGGCCTGCAGCTGTCCGGTTCGGCTCACTGAGCAGGCGCAGTAACCGCATCAGCTCCCCGAGCCCCGGCTCCTCCCCCGGCGCTATCACGTACGAGAGGGCCAGGCGCACGGCGAGCTCGCAGTGCTGCGCCCCCTCCTGCGGACCGAGCGTGGCCGAGGCACGGTCCCGGACGGCCCGGGCCAGCTCCCCGGGTCCGGGGGCCGGAACTCCCGGCCGCACGCCCTGCCCGGGCGGCACCGGCAGGTTCCCGTCCCAGCACCCCGTCAGCAGCGCCCGTACGAGGGGACGCGCGCGGGCCGCCCGTACGGTCCACTCGGCGACCGAGGCGAGCCGCTCGGCCGCGGCGGCCGGGGAGCGCAGGACCCGGTCCACCCCTTCCAGGTACCAGTCGGCCTCGCGGCGCACGAGGGCTCTGCCCAGCCCGGCCTTGCCGCCGAACTCGTTGTAGAGGGTCTGCCGGGACACCCCGGCGGTCGCGGCCACGTCGACCATCCGCACGGACGGCCAGGGGCGCGCCAAGAGCGCGGCTCCCGCCGCTTCCAGCAAGGACTCCCGGGCTGCCGGCATGCGCGCCTCCCCGCTCGACTTCCCCCGCTCCGATTCCCCGCTCGGCTCCCCCGCCAGAGTTGACGGACCGACAGATCCTGTCAAGGGCGCCGGAGGGTCGCACGGTGGACGCCGTTCGCCGCCCGCAGGCGGTCCCGATACTGTTCGGGCATGCCCGAGTATGACGATGACCTCCGCCTCGCCCTTGAGCTCGCCGACGCGGCGGACGCCGCCACGATGCAGCGGTTCCGCGCCCTCGATCTGAAGGTCGAGACGAAGCCGGACATGACCCCGGTGAGCGAGGCGGACAAGGCCGCGGAGGAGATCGTCCGCGCCGGGATCGAAGCCGCGCGGCCGGCCGACGCGATCCTGGGCGAGGAGTACGGGCTCCAGGGCAGCGGCCCGCGCCGCTGGGTCGTGGACCCGATCGACGGCACGAAGAACTACGTGCGCGGCGTCCCCGTCTGGGCGACGCTGATCTCGCTGATGGAGGAGGGCTCCGACGGGGTCTTCCGGCCCGTGGTCGGCGTGGTCTCGGCGCCGGCGCTGGGCCGCCGCTGGTGGGCGGCGCAGGGCCGGGGCGCGTACGCCGGCGGTGCGCTGGGCGGTGCGCCCGTACCGCTCGGCGTCTCGAAGGTGGGCTCCCTCGGCGACGCCTCGTTCGCCTACTCCTCGCTGGGCGGCTGGGAGGAGCAGGGCCGGCTCGCCGGGTTCCTGGAGCTGACCCGGCAGTGCTGGCGCACCCGCGGCTACGGCGACTTCTGGCCGTACATGATGGTCGCGGAGGGCTCGCTGGACCTGTGCGCCGAACCGGAGCTGAACCTGTGGGACATGGCGGCCATCGCGGTCGTGGTCCAGGAGGCGGGCGGCCGGTTCACCGACCTGGACGGCGTGGAGGGCGTACACGGCGGGAACGCGGCCGCCTCGAACGGGCTGTTGCACGAGGAGATGCTGGGGTGGCTGCGCCCGCGCGCCTGAGCCGCGCGAGCCGTACGGTTCCTGCATCCGGACAACCGGGTGCGCCCTCTTGATGACCCTCCGTACCCATGGGAATCTGAGACTCCTCCGCTTGTGCGCTTGTGAAGACCTTCTCTAAGTGCGCGGAGGACTCTCCCCAGGAGGTGGCTCCTTTCATGCTCGTCCGCGACGCCATGAGCACCGTGATCCTCACCCTCGGACCCGCCCACACCCTCAGGCAGGCGGCCTGCCTGATGTCCGGCCGACGGGTCGGCGCAGCAGTCGTCCTCGATCCCGACCACAGCGGCATCGGCATCCTGACCGAGCGCGACATCCTCAACTCCATCGGCGCGGGACACGATCCCGACCGGGAGAACGTGGGCGCGCACACCACCAACAACGTGGTGTTCTGCACCCCGCAGGCCACCGTCCAGGAGGCCGCCGAGGCGATGGTCCGCGGCGGCTTCCGCCATCTGATCGTGCTGGAGCACGGCGGCCCCGTCGGCATCGTGTCCGTACGCGACGTGATCCGCTGCTGGGTACCGGCCCGGCGCAGCACCGTACCGGCGTAGAGCCGGAGGGCCGGACCCCGTCGGGGTCCGGCCCTTCAACTCTCGGCGAGCGGGTCCCGTCAGCCGCGAAGGGCCTGGACCGCGGCCTCGAGCCGCTTGCCGAAGTCGGCGTCCGCCTGGCGGAAGTTGCCGATCGCGCGCTCGGCGATGTCGTCACGGGAGACCTTGGCGATGAAGCCGGACAGGTTCTCGATCAGACGGGCCTGCTCGTCCTCGGACATCAGGCGGTAGAGGTTGCCCGCCTGGACGAAGTCGTCGTCCTCGGAGTGGACCGGGGCGGCGTGGTTGCCCGTGCCGCCGGTGACCGGGACGGACTGCCACAGCGGGCGGTCGGTCTGGGCCGGGCCGCCGAAGCTGTTCGGCTCGTAGTTCTTCGCGCCCTTGTGGCGGCCGTCGTACAGGAAGCCGTCACGCGAGTTGGTGCGCGCCTCGGTGGCGTGCGGACGGTTCACCGGCAGGTGGTCGGCGTTGATGCCGACGCGGTAGCGGTGGGCGTCGCCGTACGCGAAGAGGCGGCCCTGGAGCATCTTGTCGGGGGAGGGGCCGATGCCGGGGACGAAGTGCGCCGGGGAGAAGATCGACTGCTCGACCTCGGCGAAGACGTTCTCCGGGTTGCGGTTGAGCTCCAGCTTGCCGATCTCGATCGGCGGGTAGTCCTCGTGCGGCCACACCTTGGTGAGGTCGAACGGGTTGAAGCGGTACTCCGCCGCGTCGGCCGCCGGCATGATCTGGACCTGCACGGTCCAGGTCGGGAACTCGCCGCGCTCGATGGACTCGCGCAGGTCGCGCTGGTGCGAGTCGGAGTCCTCGCCGGCGAGGGCGTTGGCCTCGGCCTGGGTGAGGTTCTTGATGCCCTGGTCGGTCTTGAAGTGGTACTTGACCCAGAAGACCTCGCCGGCCTCGTTGTTCCACTGGAACGTGTGCGAGCCGTAGCCGTTCATGTGGCGGTAGGACGCCGGTATGCCGCGGTCGCCGAACAGCCAGGTCACCTGGTGCGTGGACTCGGGCGACAGACCCCAGAAGTCCCAGACGTTGTCCGCCTCCTGCGAGCCGCTGTACGGGTCGCGCTTCTGGGTGTGGATGAAGTCCGGGAACTTGATGGCGTCCTTGATGAAGAACACCGGGGTGTTGTTGCCGACGAGGTCGTAGTTGCCCTCTTCGGTGTAGAACTTCAGCGCCCAGCCACGGGGGTCGCGCACCGCGTCGGCCGCGCCGAGGTTGCCCGCGACGGTGGAGAAGCGCAGGAAGGTCTCGGTCTCCTTGCCGACCTCGGACAGGAACTTCGCCCGGGTCCACTGCGAGACGTCACGGGTGAGCGTGAAGGTGCCGTACGCGCCGGCGCCGCGGGCGTGCACCACGCGCTCCGGGATGCGCTCGCGGTTGAAGTGGGCCAGCTTCTCGAGGAGCAGCTGGTCCTGGACCAGGACGGGGCCACCGACGCCGGCCGTCTCGCTGTTCTGGTTGTCGGCGACCGGAGCCCCGGCCTCCGTGGTGAGCGGTCCCTGCGTCACGTGCGCCTCCTGCGTCGTTCCTGCCGTGTGCCTGTCCTCGGCCCTGTCGATTCGATCCTACAATGGACTTTGTCTAGGTCAAGTAAGGTTCCAAGTCCGCACAGGTTCGGGAGTTACACCGAATCCCTCGCTGTTAGGCTGGTGTCCATGAGTGACCTGCTGGAACGACTTCGCGGACGCGGATGGCGCATGACCGCACAGCGGCGTGTCGTGGCCGAGGTGCTCGACGGTGACCACGTTCACCTGACGGCCGACGAGGTGCACGCGCGCGCGGTGGACAAGCTGCCCGAGATCTCGCGCGCCACCGTCTACAACACGCTGGGCGAGCTGGTGTCCCTCGGCGAGGTCCTGGAGGTCTCCACGGACCGTCGGGCCAAGCGCTACGACCCGAACGCCCACAAGCCCCACCAGCACCTGGTGTGCGCGCAGTGCGGCGCGATCCGGGACGTGCACCCGGCGGGCAATCCGATGGCCGACCTGCCGGACGCGGAGCGCTTCGGGTTCGTGGTGTCGGCGGTCGAGGTGACGTACCGCGGGCTGTGCCCGGCCTGCGCGGGGGCCTGACGGCGGACGTGTGACGACCGGCGCGTGCCGACCGGCGCGTCACGACGGACGAAGGAGGGCCCGGGAGCGATGCTCCCGGGCCCTTCGTCCATGCCGTTCACTACTCGAAACGACTGAAGGCCCGGATCCAGAGGATCCGGGCCTTCGGCCTTCAGTAGCGGGGACAGGATTTGAACCTGCGACCTCTGGGTTATGAGCCCAGCGAGCTACCGAGCTGCTCCACCCCGCGTCGGTAAACACGACTTTACGTGACGCCACCCCACAGATGCAAATCGCTTAACGTTCCGCGGCTCGGCGGAGCCGCGGAACCGGGGCATCAGGCGGAAAGCTCCTCCGCCAGGGCCTCGCGGAGCCGGGCCGCCCGCTCGGAGACCTCCGCCGGGCCCAGCTCCATGGCCCGCACGCACCACTTCTGCGCCTCGGCCAGGTCCCCGTGGCGCGCGGCGAGCAGCCCCAGCCGCAGCGCCGCCCGGCCGTGGCCCGCCACCGCGGCCCGGGTCCACCACAGCGCGGCCTCCGGCTCGTTCCCTTCGCGCGCCAGCAGCAGCCCGAGGTTGAACGCCCCGTTGCGGGAGCCGGCCTCGGCCGCCTCCCGGTACCACCGGGCGGCGACGGCGAGGTCGCCCCGCGCGGCCGCCAGCATCCCGACCCGCACCTGCGCGCGCCGGTGCCCCAGCTCCGCGGCCCGCTCGTACCACTCCTCGCTCTCGGACTTCGGGGCGCCGCCGGCCGGCTCGCCCAACGCCACCGGCTCCGGCGGCGGGGCCAGCGATTCGAGCAGCGAGGCCAGCCGGAACGCCGCCTCCGCGCTGCCGCCGCCCGCGGCGCAGCGCAGGTGCCGCTCGGCCGCCCGGTCCTCGCCGTCGCGGACCAGCGCGATGCCGACCTGGAGCGCGGCGTCGGTGTGGCCCGCCGACGCGGCCCGCTCGTACCACTTCAGCGCCGTCCGGTCCTCGTCCCGGCTCGCGAACAGGATCCCGAGGTTGAACGCGGCGTCCACGCTGCCCGCCTCGGCCGCCTTCGAGAACCACGGCTCGGCGCCGGCCGCGTCGCCGACCTGCAGCAGCATGATCGCGAGGGCGTTGGCGGCCTCCCGGTGGCCGGCGTAGGCCGCGCGCCGGTACCACTGCTCGGCCTGCGCGGTCCGCTCCTGTGCGGCGCACAGCAAAGCAAGGTTGTACGCCCCGTTCTGGTCGCCCGCGTCCATGGCGGTGCGGTACCACTTCTCCGCGGTCTGGGTCTCGCCGCGCGCGGCGTGCAGGGCGCCCAGCGCGTTGGCGGCGTTGCCGTCCCCGTCCTGCGCGGCCCGGTTCCACCACGCGACGGCGCTCTCCTCGTCGCCGGCGTCGCGCAGCAGGAAGCCGAGGGCGCACGCGGCCCGCGCCTCGCCCTGCTTCGCGGAGGTCAGGTACCAGCGCCCGGCCTCCTTGAGCTCCCCGCGCGCCTCCAGGAGGGCGCCCAGGTGCAGGGCGGCCCTGCGGTGGCCGCGCGCGGCGGCCTGCCGGTACCACTGCTCGGCCTCGGCCGGATCGCCCTTGCGCAGGTGTCGGGCCAGGCGGTAGGCGGCCTCGCGGTGCCCCTGCTCCGCGGCCTGGCGCAGCCAGCGCTCGACGCCCTTGTCACCCCGGTGCTCCAGCAGGTCGGCGAGCCCGTACGCGCCCAGGGCATGGCCGGATTCCGCCGCCTGGCGCAGCCAGTACTCGGCGGCGGGCTCGTCCCCGCGCTCGCGGAAGTGGCGGCCCAGGGCGTGTGCGGCCGGGGCGGATCCGGCCACGGCGGCGACGCGCCACCAGCCGGCGGCCTCCTCGGGGTAGCCGCGCTGGAGCAGCAGCACGCCGAGGTTGTTCGCGGCGGCGCGGTCCCCCTCCGCGGTGGCGCCGCGCAGGTACGGCTCGGCGCCGGCCAGGTCGCCGCGGCGCAGCAGCAGCGCCCCGAGCACGCTCATCGCGCCCGGGTCCCCCCGGTCGGCCGCGACCCGGTGCCGTGCTTCCAGCTCGGTGTCGCTCGCCGGGTCCGTCTCGGCGAACATTTCTTCCGCGAAATCCGCATCGGTCAGTGCGGTCTGCGCGTTAACGACCGGAGCCTCCTCGTTGGCCTCTGCGCCCGATTCGACTTCCGCCCTCACAAACCGCCCTGTCTCCAGCAGAGTTGACCTGTCCCCCATAAATCCCATCGTCGCATCACCTGCTACCCGCGTACACCTGGTATGTCGCAGCCTGTGAGGTCACTACAGCGTTTTGTCGACATGCCCACAGAGAGATAAGTCAAACACGCTCCCACCCCAACTCACCCGTCTCAGCTATCTCATGACCCCCGCGTGTCCCCCTGGACATGACGAACGACCTGATGATCCAGGACATGACGAAGGCCCGGATCCCATGGATCCGGGCCTTCATCTTCAGTAGCGGGGACAGGATTTGAACCTGCGACCTCTGGGTTATGAGCCCAGCGAGCTACCGAGCTGCTCCACCCCGCGTCGGTGAAACCACAGTATCACGACGCGGGACTGAGCCATTACCGAAGCGGCACCCTTTCCGTCTAGGTACCGGGCTTCGGGGCCGTCAGCTTCGCCTCCGCGTCGATCGCCCGCTGCAGCGCCGCCTTGATGTCGTCCTGCGCCTTGCCGAAGGCCGCCCAGTCACCGGCCTGGCGGGCCTTCTCGGCTGCCTCGATCGCCTTCTTCGCGTCGTCGAGCGCCGTCTTGACCGTCGGGTCCGTGGCGGTCGGGGGCGTGGTGGTGCCCTCGCCCGGCGGGGTCACCGGAGTCGTCGGCACCGTCGGCGCCTCCGCCCCGAAGACCACGTTCAGCGCCTTCTCCAGGCTGTCCTCGAACGCCGTCTGGTTCCCGTACGTCACCAGCACCTTGCGCAGCAGCGGGTACTTCAGCCCCGAACTGCGCACGTACACCGGCTCCACGTACAGCATTCCGCCGTCGAGCGGCACCGCGAGCAGGTTGCCGTACTCCACCTCGGAGTCGCCGCCGCGCAGCAGCCGGATCGACTCGGCGATCTTCGGCTCCGACTGGAACTTGCTCTGGACCTGCTTGGGGCCGTCGACCGGCTTGCTGGTCGGCAGCTTCAGGATTCTGATCTTGCCGTAGTCCGGGGTGCCCGGATCGGCGTTGACCGCCATGAAGGCGCTCAGGTTGTCCCGCTCGTTCGGCGTGAACGTCGTCGTGAGCGAGAAGACCTGGTCCTTCTCCTTCTGTCCCGGCATCTTCATCGACAGGTAGTACGGCGGTACCGCCGTGCCGGCCTTGGTCGTCGGGTCGTCCGGGACGGCCCAGGCCTCACTGCCGCTGAGGAAGGTCTGCGGGTCGGTCACGTGGTACCGGGTGAGCAGCTCGCGCTGGACCTTGAAGAGGTCCTGCGGGTAGCGCAGGTGGTCCATGAGCGGCTTGGAGATGTCGCTCTTGGGCTTGACCGTTCCCGGGAACGCCTTCATCCAGGTCTTGAGGACGGGGTCCGCGGTGTCCCACTGGTACAGGTCGACCGTGCCGTCGTACGCGTCGACGGTGGCCTTGACCGAGTTGCGGATGTAGTTGACCTGGTTCTCCTGCGCCACCACGGCACGCTGGCTGTTGGTGAGGGAGTCCGCGGTGCTCTGGCCCAGCGTGGTGCGCGAGGCGTACGGGTAGCCGTTGGTCGTCGTGTACGCGTCGACGATCCACTTGATCCGGCCGTCGACGACCGCCGGGTACGGGGCGCCGTCGATGGTCAGCCAGGGGGCGACGGCCTCGACGCGCTCCTTGGGCGTGCGGTGGTAGAGGATCCGCGATCCGTCGCCGATGGCGCCGGAGTACAGGATCTGCGGCTCGCTGAACGCGAGCGCGTACGCCGCCCGGTTGACCGGGTTGTCGAGGTTGACGCCGGAGTCGCCCTTGTAGCTCGTCTCCTTCTCGCCCTTGTCGTCCGAGTAGTCGAGCTCCTTCTGCGGCCCGCCGACGATCGAGTACTGCTTCGTCTGCTCGCCGTAGTAGATGCGCTGCTCGAAGTCCGTGCCGAACATGCCCTTGGAGGGCAGGTCGGACTGCGTGAAGTCGGGGGCGCCGTCCTTGACGGTGGTGCCCTTGGCCGCGACCACGCCGTAGCCGTGCGTGTACTTGAAGTGGTCGTTGATCCAGTTGTTCTTCGGGATGCCGCCGATGTTCAGCTCGCGCAGCCCGATGACCGTGTCCTGGCCGCTGTACCGGTCCACGGCGAGCGTGGACGGGAAGGCGTAGTAGCCCTTGACCTGCTGGAGCTGCTGGAAGGCCGGGGAGACGATGTTCGGGTCGAGGAGCCGGACGCTGGCGGTGGTGTTGGCCGCCTCGCGCAGCTTGGTCTTGTCCTCGGTCTGCGGGACGCCCGGGTAGTCCTTGACGTCCGCCTGGTCGATCCCGTAGGCGTCGCGCGTGGCCTTGATGTTCTTCTCGACGTACGGCGATTCCTTGGCCTGCTCGTTCGGCTGGACCTGGAACTTCTGCACGATCGCCGGGTACAGCCCGCCGATCAGGATCGCCGAGAGCACCATCAGGCCGAAGCCGATGACCGGCAGCTGCCAGGTGCGGCGCCACAGCGTCGCGAAGAAGAGCGCGGCGCAGATGGCGGCGATGGCGACGAGGATCGTCTTCGCCGGCAGGTACGCGTTCGCGTCGACGTAGCGCAGGCCGGTCCAGTTGTCCGCGGCCTTGAAGTCGCTGGACTTCACGGCGAGGCCGTAGCGGTCGAGCCAGTACGCGATCGCCTTCAGCGTCACGAAGAAGCCGAGCAGCACCGACAGGTGCCCGGTCGCGGCGGCGGTGGCCCGGGCGCCCGGGCTCGTCACGCGCAGTCCGCCGTAGAGGTAGTGGACGACGACCGCGGCGATCACCGACAGCACGGCGGCGGCGAAGCCGAAGCCGAGCAGGAAGCGGTACCAGGGCAGGTCGAAGGTGTAGAACGACACGTCCAGGTGGAACTGGGGGTCCTTCTGCCCGAAGGGCACCCCGTTCACGTACATCAGCCAGGTCTTCCACTGGCCCGCCGCCGAGGCGCCCGCGATCATGCCGACGAGCGCCGCGATCCCGAGGAGCAGCCACCTCTTGTACGGGGCGACGCTCATCCGGTAGCGGTCGAGGCTCTGCTGCTCCATCGACATCGCGGACAGCGGCGGCCTCAGCCGGTACGCCAGCCAGATGTTGAACCCGACGGCACCGGCCATCAGCAGGCCGAAAACGGCGAAGAGGCCGATCTTGGTCCACAGGGTGGTGGTGAAGACGGTCGAGTACTTCACGGACCGGAACCAGAGCCAGTCCGTCCAGAAGCCCGCGAACATGATGAACGCCATGGCCAGGACGGCCAGCACGCCCAAGGTCATCAGAAGAGTCCGGGCGCGCCGGGAGGGGCGGCCGACTCTCATCCGTGGCCCGGAGGGGCCTCCGCCGCGGTCCGGCATCTGGAAAGCCAAGGTGCGCACCTCGAAAGTCGCTGAGTCTCGTTGCGGGACATTTCAAAAGCTGGGCCCCCGATGGTAGGGCCCACTCATGCAACTTACTGAGGCTTTAGTCAGTTCCCGTTATCGGGTGGAAAGGAGGCAGGATGTTGTCCATGTCCAACCTTTCGCCTTCCCAGGGCGGCACGCCGATGGCCGCCACCCCCCTGACGCGTGCCGTCCTCGAGATCGACGAGTACGCCTCCTCCCTCGGCTGGGACAAGCCCGCCCGGCTGTTCGCGCTCGTCGACACCGCCAAGCTGCGCAAGTCGGAGCCGCGCCTCGCGGGCCAGCTCGGCCTCGACCAGGACGACGCGGGCAAGAGCCAGCTCACCCCGATCGAGCAGGACGAGGTGCCGAAGGGAATGCCGCTGGACAAGTTCCTGGGAACCATCGCCTGGCCCCCGTCGATCGTGGGCTGCGCGCTGACGGTGGAGCGGCTGATGCTGCCGCCGTCCGCGGAGGCCTCCGTACCGGAGGGGCTCGGCGACAAGCAGCTGGCCAAGTGGGTCGCCGCGCACCCGGACCGGCAGGAGGTGCGCCTCACCGTGGGCGTGCTGCGCGACGGGTCGCGGGAGTCGGCGGTACGGCTGCGCGAGAAGGACTCGTCGACCGAGGTGCTGACCGGCGCGAGCCTGGTCCCGGGCCTGGCCGAGGCGCTGGCCGCCACGTTCCTGGACTGATCCCGGGCTCCGGACGGGGCGGCGGACCGGTCAGGGCTTGTCGCACCGCGGCAGCCCGGCCGTGTCCCCCTTGCCGATCTTCTCCAGCGCCTTCGCGGCGTCGTCGATGGTGGCGACCTTGACCAGGGTCAGGCCGTCGGGGACGTGCTCGGAGGCGGAACCGCAGTTCTCGGCGGGCGTCAGGAAGTACTGGGCGCCGGCCTGGCGGGCGCCGATCGTCTTCATCTGGATGCCGCCGATGGGTCCCACCTTGCCCGCGTCGTCGATGGTGCCGGTGCCCGCGACGAACTTGCCGCCGGTCAGGTCGCCGGGGGTGAGCTTGTCGACGATGCCGAGGGCGAACATCAGGCCCGCGCTCGGGCCGCCGACGTCGGCCAGCTTGATGTCGATGTTGAACGGGAAGGTGTGGTCGGTGCCCGCCCGGATGCCGACGATGGCGTGCCCGTCGCCCTCCGCCTTGGCGGTGGTGATCACGACCTTGGACGAGCCGGTGGGCTCGCGGTGCGCCTTCTCGGCCTCGGCGGCCTCGGCGGCCGGCACGATGGTGAACTCCACCTGCTCGCCGGCCTTGCGCTTGGTGACGAGCTTGGCCACGTCCTCGGGGGCGACCACCGGGCTGCCGTCGACCGCCCGGATCACGTCGCCTGCGTGCAGCTTGCCCTCGGCGGGGCTGCCCTTGACGACGGTGGAGACCACGACGCGGGTGGTGACGCCCGGCGTGCCCAGCTGCTTGAGGGCGGCCACCTTGGCGCTCTCCTGCGACTGGCTGAACTCCTCCGCGTTCTCCTGGGTGGACTGCTCCTCCGTCTTGCCGCCCGGGTAGAGGTTCTCGTGCGGGACGACGATGTTGTCGTCGGACAGCCAGCCGTAGACGGCTTCCAGCAGGTTCATGTCGTAGTCGGCGCCGGTGACGCGGACCGTCGTCATGTTGAGGTGCCCGCTGGTCGGGTACGTCTTGTGGTCCGCGATGCTGATGACGGGCTCGCCGCGCGAGTCCCCGAGCGTGTTCACCGTCGGGCCCGGGCTCATTTCCGAGTACGGGACCTTGATGAACACCCCTGCGCAGAGCAGCGCGAACAGCATGAGGGTGGAGGCGAGCATCGTCGCAGTGCGGCGTGGCATGGATCGACAGTACGTGACGGCCCAGACGGGCGGCCGCCGGGGCCGGTCCGTACGGGGGGCGCCCGCGGAAACTCTCAGGGGATTCTCAGAGGGCCTGGGGGCCTCGCCCGGGACGCGTCACACCGCGTCGGAACCGGAATGGGCCGCTTCCTTCACCCTGGCCTGATCGGCCTTGTCCATGGCTTCACGGAACCTCGCGTATCCCGCGAGTTCGGATATGTCGCCCTGCGTGCGGTCGCGAGCCGCCCAGCTGCCCCATATCGCCGCTCCGACGGCGGCGAACAGCGGAATCAGCAACCACGCCAATGACGCCATGGACGTGCCTCCCTGCCCCGAAAGTACGTGTCGTTGGTGGCTTCAACGCTCGTGCCCGGAAAGGGGTTACGCAAATCGAGGGCGTGTTGCGCGGCCGAACGGGTGGGACAGTACCCGTTCGGCCCGCGCACCCCGCGCGCGGGGGTGCCGGACGCGGCCCGGCAGGCCCCGGCCCGTTCCTCCGAAGGCCCTCAGCAGGCTCCGACCCACTCCTCCGTGCCGTCGGAGAACGTCTGGTGCTTCCAGATCGGGACCTCGTGCTTCAGGTCGTCGATCAGCATCCGGCAGGCCTCGAAGGCCTCGCCGCGGTGCGGGCAGGAGACGGCCACGACCACCGCGAGGTCGCCGACCGACAGGTCTCCGATGCGGTGGACGGCGGCCAGGGCGCGGACCGGGTACTTGGCGATCACGCGCTCGGCGACGCGGCGCATCTCGGCCTCGGCCGTCGGGTGGCAGGAGTAGCCGAGCGCGTCGACGTCGGCCCCGCTGTCGTGGTTGCGCACCGTGCCGACGAAGAGCGTGGTGCCGCCCGTGGCGTCGTCGCCGACGGCCTTGAAGACCTCGTCTATCGAGAGCGGGGTCTCGCGGATCTCGAGCAGCCGGATCGGGTCCGGAGCGGCCTGCTCGCCGGGGTGGTCGAAGTGCGGTGCCATGCAGCCATCGTGCACCACCGGTCTCACATCGCGGTATAGCCGATTCGACCGGCTGTACGACCCACGCGTATGGAGCCTCCTACAGGACCGGGGCCCGGAGCCGGCCGCCCCGACGGGCGGCCGGGGGCCGGGAGGCCGGTCCGAAGCCCGGAGCCGGGCCCCGGTCCGGGCGGGTCAGAGGCCGCGGCGGCGGCGGGCGGCGCGGACCACCGCCGCGGCGCCGAGGAGGGCGACCGTCGCGCCCGCGGCCCCCGCCGCGGTGGCGTCCTTGCGGCCCAGCCGGCGCCCCGCGACGGTGTGCCGGCCCGCGACCTCCTGGAGGAGCTCGGCCAGCACCTCCTCGTTGGTCCAGCGCGGCCGCCAGCCGGCCGCGTGCAGCCCGCTGACGCTGACCACCCACGGATGCATCGTGTACGCGAGGTCGCCCGCCGGGGACGGCGTCAGGCCGATCCGGTGCAGCCGTGCCGCCGCGCCCAGCGCGACCGCCGACGGGAGCTCCATGCGGCGGATGCCGCTCAGCTCCTCGACCTCCTCCTGCTCCAGCCAGCCCTCGCAGCCCACCGCCAGCTCGCCCTCGACCTTCTCCAGCGCGGCGTACTCCAGCGCGCTGACCAGGTCCTCCACGTGACAGAACTGCCAGGTCGGCCGGGATCCGGCCACCACCAGCAGCCGCGGGGACTCGAAGTAGCGGGTCAGCGCCGTGTCCGTACCGCCGACCAGGACCGCCGGGCGGACCACCGTCACGTTCAGACCGGGGTGCGCCCGCGGCGCCCGCCGGCCCAGCCGCTCGATCTCCAGCAGGTCGCCGACGCCCGTCGCCTCGGCCGTGGCGCGCAGCTCGGAGTCCTCCGACAGCGGGATGTCGTTGTCCGGCAGCGCCCCGTAGACCATCGCGGACGTGCACAGCACGACCCGGTGCACCCCGGCCGCCGCGGCCGCCGTCAGCACGGTCTGGGTCCCGCGGACGTTGTACGCCGTACGGGCGGCCGGATCCGTCTCCAGGTCGAGGTCCAGCGCCAGGTGGACGACCACGTCGGCGCCGCGCAGTCTCTCGGCGATCGCGGGATCGCGCACGTCCAGGACGTGCCACTGCGCGGCGGCACACTCGCCGCGCCGCTCGTCGATCGCCACGACCTGCTTGACCTCGTCGGATGCGGCCAGGCGGGCCACCAGGGCCGCTCCGACCCCGGAGGCGGCGCCGGTCACGGCGATCACGGGACCTCGTGCAGCCTGGTTTCGCGGCCGGCGAACGCCGTGGGCGCTCTCACCGTGCTCAGGGCGGTTTTCGGCGTCGTGCGGCGCGCGAACCTGTGGATCTGGGGAACTCACCAGGCGTCTCCAGCGGTTGTCTTCAGTGGGGACGCGTCGTGACGCGTACCCACCAGGTGATGTCCATCCTGCCGCAGCCCAGGAGTCGGCGGAGCACCGAGCCCGGAAGCGGGTCAGGTGTCTACGCTGGGTGGTGTTGTCGGACCATTTCCCGTCGGCTCCCGCCGGCGGCCCTACGAGCCGAGGAAACCCGTGAGCGACACCCCATTCGGATTCGGCCTTCCGCCGGAGGAGCCGGAGAACGGCGACGAAGGCAAGAAGAAGGGCAATCAGGGCGGTCAGGGCGGCCCGAATCCGTTCGGGTTCCCGGGCATGGGCCTGCCGGGCGGCGCCGGCGGCGCGGACAACCCGTTCGCGGCGATGTTCGGCTCGATGAACCCGAACGACCTGGGCGCGGCCTTCCAGCAGCTCGGGCAGATGCTCAGCTACGAGGGCGGTCCCGTGAACTGGGACATGGCCAAGGACATCGCCCGCCAGACCGTCGCCCAGGGCACCGCGGACGGGGTGAAGGACACCAGCGTCGGCGTCGCCGAGAAGTCCGCCGTCGAGGAGGCCGTGCGCCTCGCCGACCACTGGCTGGACGGCGTGACCTCGCTGCCCTCGGGCGCGACCACGGCCGTCGCGTGGAGCCGCGCCGAGTGGGTCGAGGCGACCCTCCCGGTGTGGAAGGAGCTCGTCGACCCGGTCGCCGAGCGCGTCGGCGCGGCCATGGGCGGCGTGCTGCCCGAGGAGATGCAGGCCATGGCGGGCCCGCTGCTCGGCATGATGCGCTCCATGGGCGGGGCCATGTTCGGCCAGCAGATCGGCCAGGCCGTGGGCACCCTCGCGGGCGAGGTCGTCGGCTCGACCGACATCGGGCTTCCGCTGGGCCCGGCCGGCAAGGCGGCCCTGCTGCCGCTGAACATCGAGGACTTCGGCAAGGACCTGAGCGTCCCCGCCGAGGAGGTGCGGCTGTACCTGGCGCTGCGCGAGGCGGCCCACGCCCGGCTCTTCGCGCACGTGCCGTGGCTGCGCTCGCACCTGTTCGGCGCGGTCGAGGGGTACGCGCGCGGCATCAAGGTCGACACCTCGAAGCTGGAGGACGTGGTCGGCCAGCTCGACCCGTCGAACCCGGAGCAGCTGCAGGAGGCGCTCCAGGGCGGCATGTTCCAGCCGCAGGACACCCCCGAGCAGAAGGCCGCGCTGGCCCGCCTGGAGACGGCGCTCGCGCTGGTCGAGGGCTGGGTGGACGCGGTCGTGCACGAGGCGGCCAAGCCCCGGCTGGCCTCGGCGGACGCCATGCGCGAGACCATGCGCCGCAGGCGGGCCTCGGGCGGCCCGGCGGAGCAGACCTTCGCGACGCTGGTCGGACTGGAGCTGCGCCCGCGCCGGCTGCGCGACGCCTCGCGGCTGTGGGCCTCGCTGACCGACGCGCGCGGCGTGGACGGCCGCGACGGGCTGTGGGAGCACCCGGACATGCTGCCGACGGCCTCCGACCTGGACGACCCGGACGGGTTCGTCCACCGCGAGCAGCTGGACTTCTCCGAGATCGACAAGATGCTCGGCGAGGCCGCGCAGAAGCGCGATCAGGGCACGCAGGGCGAGCAGGGCGGACAGGGCCCCGAGGGCGAAGCCGGTTCCGGCGGCTCCGACGGCTCCGACGGCTCCGACGGTGAGGGTGAAACGAAGAAGTGAGCCTCTACGACGACGCGGTCCTGGTCCTCAAGGAGTACGAGGGCCAGCCCGAGCTGCGCGATCTCTATCTGGAGCACCTGGCCGCCCACCCGGACGGGATGTACAAGCCCTGCCAGGCCGGGCACGTCACCGGCAGCGCGCTGGTCATCGACCCGGCGGGCGGGCGCGTGCTGCTGACCCTGCACAAGAAGCTCGGCATCTGGCTGCAGATGGGCGGCCACTGCGAGCCCGAGGACACCACCCTCGCGGGAGCCGCGCTGCGCGAGGCCGTCGAGGAGTCGGGGATCGCCTCGGGGCTGACCCTGCTTCCGGGCGGCCCCGTACGGCTGGACCGGCACCCGATCCCGGCGCCGTGCAACTGGCACCTGGACGTCCAGTACGCGGCGCTGGCTCCGGCCGACGCGGTGGCGGAGATCAGCGAGGAGTCGCTTGACCTGCGCTGGTTCGCGTACGAGGAGGTGGCGGCGGCGGCCGACACCTCGGTCGTACGGCTGATGGAGGCGACCCGGGCGCGGCTCTGACGCCCCTCGGACAGCCCGGAAGGGGCGGCCCCGCATCCCGCGGAGCCGCCCCTTGCGCGTACCCGTCCGGGCTCGCTAGTTCCAGGCGTTGTTCTGGTTCTGGGCCTGGACGCCGTGCTGGCCCATCCCGTACTGCGCGGCCATGCCCTGCCCGAGCTGGGCGTTCTGCGGCGGCAGCACCTCGCTCGGCTGCACCAGCGCGAAGCCGGTGCCCAGGAAGCTGAGCTCCCAGCCCTCGCCGGTGTTGCCGCGCCGCCGCCAGACGCCGGTGGAGTGCGTCTGGGCCTGCATCTGCACGCGCAGCGAGGTGGACCAGGCGACGATCGCGTCCGCGTCGGCGTTGACGTACTTGTCGGGGGTGACCTGCATCATCAGCGGCTGCCCGGAGGTCATCAGCGCGACCTTGCCGCGGCCGGTGATGTTGAGCTGGTACTTGCCCGAGCCGGAGATCCCGTACTGGCTGTCCACCGCGATGGCCTCGGTGTGGAGGGTGGAGTCCAGGGCCAGCACGTAGCTGCTGTCGACGGTGAGGCCGTCCTGGTCCACGTCCACGACGTGCACGTACTGGGCGAGGTTGGCCAGGTAGACCGTGCCCTGCCCGGAGCAGCGCATCAGGTCGAGGCCCTCGCCGGTGCGGGCGCGGGCGGTGCGCTGCGTGGTGCTCTGGTACTCGCCGTCGAAGTCGATGATCCCCTGGTAGGCGACCATGGCGCCCTTGCGGGCGAGCACGTCGTCGGAGCCGGCCAGGGTGACCCGCAGCAGCTGCGGGTTCTGGACGGCGTACCGCTCCTGGGACTGCTGCTCGGCGTGGCCGAAAAGTGAGCTCTGCATGATGTGTCCGCTCCCCCTCAGCCCCGGGTCCGGAGCCGGTCGGTGCTGTCCTCGCTGGGCTGTACGACGACGATGCCCTGGCCGGAGAAGGCCATCTGGTAGGCCTCCCCGCTGCCCCGGCCGATCATCGACGAGGCCTTGAAGCTGCGCTTGCCCTTCACCTTGAGGTTCGGGGACCAGGCGACGAGCGCGTCCGGGTCGACGTACGTCTCGTCGTCGCCCCGGCCGCAGTCGACCACGATCGGGGTGCCGC
Organism: Streptomyces sp. NPDC001194; assembly: GCF_042896985.1. Taxonomy (NCBI): domain Bacteria; kingdom Bacillati; phylum Actinomycetota; class Actinomycetes; order Kitasatosporales; family Streptomycetaceae; genus Streptomyces; species Streptomyces sp. NPDC001194. Next base: position 220,166 of record NZ_JBIAXU010000001.1, read on the forward strand.
GGGAGGTGATGGCGACCCAGCCGGTGCCCGAGATCTGTACGTTGAACAGGCCCTGGCCGGCGAATTTGGCCATGCCCTTGACCCGTTCGACGCCCCACTGGAGGTGGGCGTCGAAGGCGAGCAGGTTGGTGCCGTTGACCGAGAGCGCGTCGTTGTTGAGGTTGATCACGACGACGTCGGCGCCGTAGTCGGCGAGGTAGAGCAGGCCGTCACCGGTGCACTTCATCAGCGGGGCGCCCTCGCCGGTGAGCCACTGGGAGGCCATCTGGCGCAGGGCCGGCGGGTTGGGCTCGTACTGGACGAAGCCCTCGTACGCGACCATCGATCCGGTGCGCGCGAAGAGGTCCTGGCCGCTCTGCATGGCGACCTTGAGCATGGCCTTGCCGTGGTTCTCCATGCGGGCCGTGACGGGGGTGGGGGCGTAGCCCGCGAGCTGCTGGTTCATAGCGTTCATGGCATTCATGTGGGGCTCCCTCAGACCTCGTACGGCTGGACGACGATGAAGTTGCCGGGAGCGCCGCGGAACTGGAGGTTCACGGTCTCCCCGCTGTGGCCGGGGTAGGCGTTGCGCCGCAGCCGGACCTGGCTGGAGACGATCACCTGGGAGGCCGCCGACCACGCGACGATGGCGTTGCTGTCGGCGAAGGTGGTCGGGGTGACGGGCAGGACGACGGGCGTGCCGTGCGTCTTGACGATCACCGTGCCGGAGCCCTGGAACAACATCGTGAACAGGGCGCCGCCGGGGATGCCGTGGCCCTCGATGCGGCGGACCTCGTGCTGGAGGGACTCGTCGAAGGCGAGGACGCTCTCGGCGGAGACGCAGATCCCGTCGCCCTGGAGCTCGATGGCGTGCAGGTGGGCGCCGTTCTCGGCGAGGAAGACCTGGCCGCGGCCGCTGCAGCGCATCAGCTGCATCTCCTGGCCCGTGGCGTTGCCCACGATGCGGCCGGCGAAGCCGGCGCCCTTGTAGCTGAAGTCGACCTTGCCCTGGTAGAGGACCATGCTGCCCTGGCGGGCGAGGACGGGCTGGCCGCCCATCGCCAGGTCGACCCGCATGAGCTGCTGGTTCTGCGAGGTCCAGCGGGTGCCCGTGGGGACCTCCTTGTACGGCTGGAGGGCGGCGGCGAGGCCGGCGCCGGCGGCCTGCGGGGCGCCCTGGCCGTAGCCGGGCTGCTGGCCGGGGACCTGCTGGCCGTACGGGGGCGGCTGCTGGCCGGGGACCTGGCCGTAGGGGGCGGGAGCCGGGGCGGGGGGCGGGACCTGGCCGCCGTAGCCGGGCACCTGGCCGTACGAGGGCTGCGGCGGCTGGCCGTACGAGGGCGGGCCGGGCGGCTGCGGGGCGTGCGGCGGCTGACCGTACGGGGCGGGGGCCGGCGGGGTGGTGATCGGGCCGACCATGGTCGGGGCCGAGTGCACCGGGGCCGGCGGCGGGGCGGGCTGCTGGTACTGCGGGGCGGGGGCCGGCGCGGGCGCGGGCTGTGGGACGTACGGGGCCTGGGGTGCCTGCGGGGCCTGGACCGGGGCGCCGAACGACGGCGCCGGAGCGGCGGCCTGCGGCGGCGGGGCGAATCCCGGCGCGGCGCCGGCCGGGGCCGGGGCCGCGGCCTGCTGCTGCGCCGCCGGCTGCTCGTCCTCCTCGGCGACCTCGCCGCCGAAGTTCTTGAGCAGCGCGGCGAGCCCGCCGTCGAAGCCCTGGCCCACGGCGGCGAAGCGCCACACGTCCTTGAGGTAGAAGTCGCCGAGCATGACCGCGCGCTCGGTGCTGAACTCCGCGCCCGTGAAGGAGTACCGGACGACTTCCTCGCCGCCGGCCACGATCCGGATGTAGCCCGGTCCGATCTGCGACATCTGTCCGGCGCCGTCGATCGTGGCGGTGAAGGACAGCTTGTGGATGCCCGCCGGGACGCGGTCCAGCGTCACCCGGAAGGACTCGGTGTCGCCGGCCTGGGCACCGAGCTGCTGGATCGACTCCTCCGGCGACTTCGGCTGGTTGTAGAAGACGAAGTACCGGTCGTCCGAGAGCTGCTCGTTGGCGTCAAGGCCGAAGCAGCTGATGTCGAAGGCGAGTCCCGGACCGGCGACCTGCACGCCCACGTACAGATCCGTGCCTGCCGTCAGATCGCTGATCTTGGCCTTGTGACCGCGTTGGAATTCCCTGGCCATACGTAACGACCGTCCCCCATCCCGACAGTGATTTGCGTGCCGCTCAGGCTAGCCGCATCCGCCGACATCCGGCCAAGTCGGTACCGACCCGGTACATATCGAGACGTCGGGCGCCCGGGGTGCGCGGGACTGCCTTCGGGACGGGGTCGGGGCGGGACCTCGGGGACCGGGCCCGGGCGGGATCTCGGGGCGGATCATTCCTCGCGGGCCGCGGGCACCTTGGGGAGGCGCTCGGCGGCGACCACTCCCTCCAGGTAGCCGCGGGCCCTTTCGGTGCGCGGGTAGGCCTCGAGCAGTTCCCAGAAGCGGGGGCCGTGGCCGGGCACGAGGAGGTGGGCCAGCTCGTGGAGCAGCACGTAGTCGACGACGTACTCCGGCATCCCCTGGAGGCGGTGGGAGAGCCGGATGCTGCCTTCGGCGGGGGTGCAGGAGCCCCAGCGGGTGTTCTGGTTGGTGACCCAGCGGACCGAGCGGGGGCGGGCGCGGGCGCCGAGGTACTGGTCGGACAAACGCTCCGCGCGCTCGGTGAGTTCCGCGTCCCCCAGGGTGCGCTTGCTCTCCTGCGCGGCCAGTTTGTCCAGCATGACCCCCACCCAGCGCTGCTCCTCGGCCTCGGACATCCGGGCAGGGATGAGGACGACCGTACGGTCGCCCTCGCGGTAGGCCGATACGGTCCTGCGGCGGCGCGCGCTGCGGCGGACTTCGACGGCGCGCTGCTGTGGGTCGGCGGACACGCCCAAGACCGTACCCGCTCGCCTGCCCGAAGTCCTCACGCTCCACGGTTCGAACGTGAGCGATTCGAAGGCGGCACGGGAAGCACCCGCTTTCTCCATCTCATATGCCTGATAGGACCTGCCTGTGGACAAACGGACGCACGGAATGCGGCGGGCGGGCACTCTTCGAAGGACGGGAACGAGGCGGGGTTCGCAGGAGGGGGAGAGCCATGTATCCGAAGGTGAAGCCGGCGCTGGCGAGGGCGTGGCGCGATCTGCAGACGGTGCAGTTCGGGGTGACGCCCGCGCATGCGGTGGTGCTCGGCCCGGTGGACACGGCGACGGGGTCGCTGATCGACCGGATCGACGGGACGCGGGGGATGGAGCTGCTGCGCGCGGAGGCGGCGGCGGTGGGGCTGCCGGAGGGGCAGGTCGACGCGCTGGTGCGGCGGCTGGCGGAGGCCGGGCTGCTGGACGATGCCACCGCGGGCGGTCCACGGGCGCAGGCCGTGCGCGAGCGGCCGCGGACCCTGGAGCGGCTGGGGCCCGATCTGGGCTCGCTGTCGCTGGTGCACCGCGCGCCGGGGGGTGACTTGCGGGCGGTCGCGGCGCGGCGGGCCATACGGGTCCAGGTGCGCGGGAGCGGCCGGGTGGGCGCGATGATCGCCGGCGTCCTGGCGGCTGCGGGCGTGGGCCGGGTCGAGGTGCTCGACGGCGGCCGGGTGGAGCCGGCGGATGTGGCGCCGGGCGGGCTCGGCCCCGACAGCGTGGGCCGGATGCGGGCGGAGGCCGCGGCCGGGCTGGTCCGCGCCTCGGCCCCGGGCAGCCCTCCGCGGACCGCGGAGCACGAGGGGCCGGAGCCGGGGGTGTCCCTGGTGGTGGTCGCGCCCCGGGACGGCTTGCAGGCGTGGGCCCCGGATCCGGGGACCGCGGCCGACTGGATCGCCTCCGGCACCCCTCATCTGTACGCCGGGGTGCTGGAAGCGACGGGGCTGGTGGGGCCACTGGTGCTGCCCGGGGCCACGGCGTGCGCGGGCTGCATGGAACGGGACCGGGTCGAGGCGGATCCGGCCTGGCCCCGCATGCTGGTGCAATGGCGCTCGGCACACCGCCGCCGGGCCACCGGGGCCTGTGATCTGGGCCTGGCCGCGGCGGTGGCGGGGCTGGCCGCGGCCCACGCCCTGTCCTTCCTCGACGGGGAACTCCCCGCTTCCACGGCCGCGCGCTGGGAAGCCGCCCTCCCGGGCCTCGACTGGCAGCGGACTGCCGTACGCCCCCACCCCGGCTGCCCCTGCGCTGCGGCCCGGGTCCCGGCGGAAGAGGCGGTGCCCTCGTGAAGGCTCCACGGGTTCGCCGGCAGCGCGGACCCACGGGGGTGGGAACGACCCGGCACCGGGGATCCGCCCGCCGCCGGGGTGGGCGCCTCGGACGGGGTGGCGTGGGGGCGCCATGACAGGATGCGGTTGTCCGAGGGGTCATCCTGAACCGCCGCTTGCGGCACAGCTGTCTGGGAACTGGAGGGGCGCATGTCTGATCTTCCCCGGAAGGCGGTCACCCGTACCGTCAAGCTGGCCGCGCTGCCGCTCGGCTTCGCGGGCCGGGTCACCTGGGGGCTGGGGAAGCGGATCGGGGGCAAGTCGGCGGAGATCGTGGCGCGCGAGCTCCAGCAGCGCACCGCCGAGCAGCTGTTCCGCACGCTCGGGGAGTTGAAGGGCGGTGCCATGAAGTTCGGGCAGGCGCTCTCGGTCTTCGAGTCGGCCCTGCCCGAGGAGGTCGCCGGACCGTACCGGGCGGCGCTGACCAAACTCCAGGAGGCGGCTCCCCCGCTGCCGGCCCAGACGGTGCACCAGGTGCTGGCGGACCGGCTGGGAGCCGACTGGCGGGACCTGTTCGAGGAGTTCGAGGACAAGCCGGCTGCGGCCGCCTCGATCGGGCAGGTGCACCGGGCGGTGTGGCACGACGGCCGGCAGGTCGCGGTCAAGGTGCAGTACCCCGGAGCCGGTGAGGCGCTGCTGTCCGACCTGAAGCAACTGGGCCGGTTCGCGGGGCTGCTGGGACCGCTGATTCCCGGCATGGACGTCAAGCCGCTGATCAAGGAGTTGCGCGACCGGGTCTCCGAGGAGCTGGACTACGAGCTGGAGGCGGAGGCGCAGCGGACCCACGCGGACGCGTTCGAGGGCGACGAGGACGTGGTCGTACCGGACGTCGTGCACCAGGGCGACCAGGTGCTGGTGACCGAGTGGATGGAGGGGACCCCGCTGTCGGAGGTGATAGCGGACGGCACCCAGGAGGAGCGCGACCGCGCCGGACAGCTGCTGGCCCGGTTCCTCTTCTCCGGGCCCGCGCGCACCGGGCTGCTGCACGCCGATCCGCACCCGGGCAACTTCCGGCTGCTGACGGGGGCGGACGGGCGGATACGGCTGGGCGTGCTGGACTTCGGCACCGTCGACCGGCTGCCCGGCGGCTGGCCCAAGCCCATAGGCACCTCGCTGCGGATGACGCTGGAAGGCGACGCCGAGGGGATCTACGGGCACCTGTGCGCCGAGGGGTTCGTGAGGGAGTCCATCGAACTCGACCCGGAGGCGGTGCTGGACTATCTGCTGCCCATCATCGAGCCCGCCCAGGCGGAGGAGTTCACCTTCACGCGGCCGTGGCTGCGCGGTCAGGCGGCCCGGATCGCCGATCCCCGCTCCCCCGCGCACCAGTTGGGCCGGCAGATCAATCTGCCGCCCTCGTACCTGCTGATCCACCGGGTGACGCTGAGCACCATCGGGGTGCTCTGCCAGCTGGGCGCGACGGTACGGCTGCGGGACGAACTGGAGTCCTGGCTCCCGGGGTTCCTGCCCGAGGAGTGAGCGCATGAGCGCCTCGGACTCCGGTTCACCACCAGGAGGAGTCGAGGCGGCCCTCGATCGCCCTGAGGTTGGCTCGCGCGCAGTCGACGCAGAAGTACTGTCTGCTCCCGTTCTCCACCGAGCAGGTCCAGGTGGGCGGGGCGCCGTCAGGGGCCTTCTTGCCGCAGCGCGCGCAGACGACGGGCTGGGCCTCGGGTCCCGACGGGGCGGGGTGGGGATTCGGCTGGTCCACCTCCAGACGATATCCCCGCGAGGGGTGGAGAGCCGTCCGCAACGCACCGGGGGGACCGGTCCGTTCGGACCGGTCCCCCGTACGCTGCTGCGCCGCTGGTCAGCGGCGGTTCAGCGGTTGCTCAGTGCATGACGGCCATGGCGAGGGCCCGCCGGGCGCGCAGCGAGACGCGCTCGGCACGCCGCTGCATGCGGCGGGCGGCGACCAGGCGCAGGGCGCGACGCTCGGCGTCGACCTCGCGCATGCGGTCGTCCATATGGGCACGGGCCAGGGCTTCTGGGATGAGTTGCATTTCTCGGGTCCTGTTCTGACGCGAGGTGATCGCGCCGGTGGTGATGAAGTCTGCGTGGGCGGAGCCGTGCGGCTGCTCGCTCGTCGTGTGGGCGGTCATGAGGGCCTGCTTCAAGGGGTCGTGCGTCACGGGGCGGTCGATGGTTCCGATGGCGGTCATGCCGCGACAACCGGGTTCTTGCGCGGACGGCCACGGGGGCGCTTGCGGGCTACGACGACGCCCTGGACGAACAGCTCGCCACCCCAGACACCCCAGGGCTCGCGGCGCTCGAGCGCACCGGCGAGGCAGGCCTCGACCAGCGGGCAGGTGGCGCAGAGGGACTTGGCGTACTCGACGTCCGCGGGGGACTCGGCGAAGAAGACCTCGGGGTCGTAGGTACGGCAGGCGACGGGTACGCCGAGGTTCTCGATGGCGTCGTCGAGCGCGGTCAGCGCGGTGAGGGGAGTCAAGGTGGAGTCCTCCGGGACTGCGGGCGGGGAGATCGTCTGGGTCTGCGGTACGGACGGGGCGTGCGCTTCGAGTTGCACGGTGTTTTCTTCCTCGTCTTGGTTGGCTAGTCGTTCCGGCCGGGTTCGGCCGGGGGCGGCTGGTACCTGGTCTTGCCAGTCCCGAGGCTCCTTCGTGCCGTCGTCCCCCGGTCGGGGACAAACAGAAGGGCCGCGGATCCCGGGTGGGGTTCCGCGGCCCTGAAGGCGCCGGCCTGATCATGGATCAGGCTGGATCACTCCAGGGTTCGAGCCCACGGAAGGCCCACATCAGGTGGTGCTGCTGCTTCGTCTGCGTCGTCTTGGATCCGGCACCGGCTGCGGCCGCAAACCCATAGGCGCCATGCGCCTGGGCTTCCAGTACTGCCACCGGTGCCTGGGTCGGTCGCTCATTCCGCTCGCTCGCCAGGAGCGCGGAGGGCGCGGCCAGCAGGGCGCGGCTGTCAGCGGAAATCGCGGACAGACCGGTACCCAGGAGCGGGAGGAGCGAGGAGGAGCCGAGCGTGCAGGAAGCGGCGACCGAGCGATCGGTCATTTTGGTGGTGGTGATGAAGCTGGTCACTGGTCTCGCCTCCTCTCGGCGTCTCGGGGACGGGGCCCGGGGGCCTGTCCCATGCGTATTCGGATAAGTACAGCACGGATCCGGAGCTTCGGAGAAGCCACCGTTTCCGTTGCTAAGAACCTATGGGGATTCGCTGGGCATGTGCAAACTATTTTTCCGACGAGTTTCTACGCGTCGTCAGCATCTGCGCCCCCACGCTCCTGACCTGCGCAGATGGCCAGGACATCGGCCCCGTACCGGTCGAGCTTGCGGCCGCCGACTCCAGCGATCATCGAGAGCTCGCCCGCCTCGGACGGCTGGGCCTCCGCGATCGCGACGAGCGTCCTGTCCGTGAAGACGCAGTACGCGGGCAGTCCCTGCTCCTTCGCCTGCCCCGCGCGCCACTCCCGCAGCCGCTCGTAGAGCCCTTCGTCCATGTCGGACGGGCAGTCGTCGCAGCGCATCAGTTTCAGCTCGGCGGCCTCGGTGAGGGTCTTGCCGCAGACCCGGCACAGCGCCGGTCCGCGGCGCCCGCGCCCCCGGACCCTTCTCTCGGCCTCGGCGCCCTGCCGGCTTCCCGGGGCCGCAGAGCCCGGCCGCAGGCCGTTCAGGAAGCGGCTGGGCCGTCGGGAGGCCCGGCCGCCCGGAGCCCGGGAGAGCGCCCAGGAGAGCGTCAGGTGCAGCCGCGCCCGCGTGACGCCGACATAGAGCAGCCGGCGCTCCTCCTCCACCTGCTCGTCGGTCTTGGCGTACGTGATCGGCAGCATGCCGTCGGTGAGGCCGGCCAGGAACACGGCGTCCCACTCCAGGCCCTTGGCGGCGTGCAGCGAGGCGAGGGTGACGCCCTGGACGGTCGGGGCGTGCTGCGCGGCCTTGCGCTCGTCCAGCTCGACGGTCAGCTCCGCCAGGGTGGCCCCGGGCCGGCCGCGGGCGAAGTCCTCGGCGAGCCGGACCAGGGCGGCCACCGACTCCCACTGGTCGCGGACGGCGCCGGAGCCGGCGGGCGGCTCGGCGGTCCAGCCGGTGGAGCTGAGCACGGCCCGGACCTGCGAGCCGAGCTCGACGACGTCCTCGAGCAGCGGGTCGTTGCCCCCGGAGCGGGCGGCTCCGCGCAGGGCGAGGATCGCCTTCTGCACCTCGGGGCGCTCGAAGAAGCGCTCGGCGCCGCGCAGCTGGTACGGGACGCCCGCGTCGGCGAGGGCCTGCTCGTAGACCTCGGACTGGGCGTTGATGCGGTAGAGCACGGCGATCTCGCCGGCCGGGACGCCCGCCGCGATCAGGTCCCGGATCCGCAGGGCGACGCCCTCGGCCTCGGCGGGCTCGTCGGGGTACTCGGCGTAGACCGGGTCGGGGCCGGGCTCGCGCTGGGAGACCAGCTCCAGGCGGTGCTCGGCGGCGCGGCCGCCGGCCTGGGCGAGGAGCCCGTTCGCGAGGTGGACCACCTGGGGGGTGGAGCGGTAGTCGCGGACCAGCTTGACGAGGGTCGCCTGCGGGTAGCGGGTGCGGAAGTTCAGCAGGTGATCCGGGGTGGCGCCGGTGAAGGAGTAGATCGTCTGGCTGGCGTCGCCGACGACGCAGAGGCTGTCGCGCTCGCCGAGCCACAGGTCCAGCAGCCGCTGCTGGAGCGGGCTGACGTCCTGGTACTCGTCCACCACGAAGTGCTGGTACTGGGTGCGGATCTGCTCGGCGATGTCGTGGCGGTCCTGGAGGATGCCGACGGTGAGCAGCAGCACGTCCTCGAAGTCGATCATGCCGCGGTCGCGCTTGAGCTGCTCGTACGTCCCGTAGATCTGGGCGATCTCCGCCATGTCGCGGGGGGCTTCGCGGCCCGCCTTGAGCGCGGTCGCCGGGTAGTCGGAGGGCACGGTCTGGGTGACCTTCGCCCACTCGATCTCACCGGTGACATCGCGCAGCTCGCCGCGGTCGAGCCGGATGCGGCAGCGGGCGCCGGCCTCGGCGACGAGCTGGATCTTGCGCTCGAGGAGCCGGGGCACGTCTCCGCCGATCGCCTTGGGCCAGAAGTACTGGAGCTGGCGCAGGGCTGCGGAGTGGAACGTCCGCGCCTGCACCCCACCCGCGCCGAGGGAGCGCAGGCGGCCGCGCATCTCGCCGGCGGCGCGGTTGGTGAACGTGACGGCCAGCACGCTCGCCGGCATCAGCTGGCCTGAGCGGACCCCGTAGGCGATGCGGTGGGTGATCGCCCGGGTCTTGCCCGTGCCCGCGCCCGCCAGCACGCACACCGGCCCGCGCAGGGTCGTCGCGACCTCGCGCTGCTCCGGGTCCAGGCCCAGGAGCACCGCGTCGGCCGAGTCCGCGCCGGCGGGGAAGGATGAGGGGTGCGTTGCTGATGTCACCCCGCCATGCTGCCAGGTCCCGGGGGGCTGCCGGGAAAGTCGTCCACAGGGTGCGCCGTTCATCGCACCGTCGTACTTGACGGACGCGGCGTACGTGACGTACTCGGGCGTCCCGGCCGCGACGCGGGTGCGGGAATGGCCCCGCGGTCCCGTACGTTCGAGTACTCGGACCACCCAGACCCCACAGAGGAGAGCGCAGCATGCAGGACACGGGTTCCGTCACGATGTACAGCACGACCTGGTGCGGCTACTGCCGCCGGCTGAAGACCCAGCTGGACCGGGAAGGCATCGCGTACAACGAGATCAACATCGAGCTGGACCCCGAGTCCGCGGCGTTCGTGGAGAAGGCGAACGGCGGCAACCAGACGGTTCCGACCGTGCTCGTGAAGTCCGCCGCCGGCGCCGAGTCGGTCATGACGAACCCGAGCCTGGCCCAGGTCAAGCAGGCCCTCGCCGTCTGATCCGCGGCGTCCGCCGCCCGGCTCGGTGCGCGCACAGAAAGGCCCCCGCGGTGTGCGGGGGCCTTCTGCCGTGCGACGGGCCTTGCGCGCCGCCGTGTGACGAGTCTTACGCGGCCGGTCTCACGCGACCGGGCGCGGCAGCGGCTCCCCGTACCAGCGCTCGACCAGGCGGGCCGCGATGGAGATCCCGGACGGGGGCAGCATCTCGCCCGACTCGAACGCGGCGCGCAGTTCCTCGCGGGAGAACCAGCGGGCCTCCTCGATCTCCTCGCCGTCGACCGTGATCTCGGTGGTAGTGGCCCGCGCCGTGAAGCCCAGCATCAGGCTGTACGGGAACGGCCAGGGCTGGCTGGCGACGTACTCGACCTCGCCGACCCTGATGCCCGCCTCCTCCCACACCTCGCGCACGACCGACTGCTCGATCGACTCGCCCGGCTCCACGAACCCGGCCAGCGTCGAGAAGCGCCCCTCCGGCCAGTGCACCTGGCGGCCCAGCAGCGCGCGGTCGTGCTCGTCGGTGACCAGCATGATCACCGCGGGGTCGGTGCGCGGGTAGTGCTCGGCGCCGCAGCCCGGGCAGCGGCGGATGTGCCCGGCGGCCGCGACCACCGTGCGCTCGCCGCAGCGGGAGCAGAAGCGGTGCATCCGCTGCCAGTTCTCCAGGGCCACCGCGTGCACCATCAGCCCGGCGTCGCGCGGGGACAGCAGCAGCCCGGCTTCGCGCAGGCCGGCCGCGCGCGCCGACTGGTCCATCCGGCCGGGCAGGGAGTCCTTCTGGAGCGCGAAGTACCGTACGCCGTCGTCGTCGGTGCCCAGGAAATAGCGGTGCGTCTCGGTGACCGGGGCCTCGAAGGCCGGGGTCATCACGATCCCGGTCCCCCCGTCGGGGGTGTCGTCGATCAGGACCTGGCCGCCGGAGACCACGAAGACGCGTGTCGTCGGGTGGCTCCAGGCCGCCGCGAGCCAGGCCTCGTCGAGGCGGTGGTGCGCGGCGCGGTCGATTCCGCTGGGCGCGGCGAGCGAGATCGGGTGCTCGGTATGGGTGCTCACAGGTACTTCCAACTCCCCCGGTGGTGGGACAGGCAGGCTCAGTGACTCGTGACTCGTGACTCGTGACTCGTGACTCGTTGCTCGTGGCTCGGTGGACCCGGTGGACCGGTGCGGCCGCGGCTGCCTCAGGCGGGCTTCCCGCGGGAGGCGGCCAGGTCGCCCCACAGGTAGGCGGCCGTCTCGACGCCCTTGAGGAGCAGGTCCAGCTCGACCTTCTCGTTCGGCGAGTGCCAGCCGTCGGACGGCACGGAGATGCCGAGGAACAGGACGGGCGCGTCCAGCACGTCCTGGAGGTCGGCCGCCGGTCCGGAGCCGCCCTCGCGGGTGAAGCGGACCTTCTCGCCGAACGCCCGCCCCATGGCCCGTACGACGGACTGCAGCGCCGGGTGGTCCAGCGGCGTCAGGCAGGGCCGGGTGGGAGCGCCGAAGGCGATGGAGTGCCGGATCCCGTCCGGGATCCGCGCCGCGACCCAGTCCCGGACGGCCGCCTCGACCTCGTACGGGTCCTGCCCGGACACCAGGCGGAACGACAGCTTCAGGTGGGCGGAGGCGGGCACGATGGTCTTGCCGCCTGGGCCCTGGTAGCCGCCGCCGATGCCGTTGACCTCGGCGGTCGGGCGGGCCCAGACCCGCTCCAGGGTGGAGTAGCCCTTCTCTCCCGCGGCCGCGTGCGACCTGGCCGTGCGCAGCCACTCGGACTCGTCGAACGGGAGCTCGGCGATGAGCGCCCGCTCCTCGTCCGTGAGCTCGGCGATGTTGTCGTAGAAGCCGGGGATCGTGACCCGCTCGTCGGCGTCGTGCAGCGCCGCGACCAGGCGGGCGGCGACGGTGGCCGGGTTGGGCACGGCCCCGCCGAAGGCGCCGGAGTGGATGTCCTGGTCGGGCCCGTGCAGGTCGATCTCGCAGTCGGCGACGCCGCGCATGCCGGTGCAGACGGTGGGCGTGGTCTCGGACCACATGCCGGTGTCGGAGACGATCACGACGTCGGCGGCGAGGCGCTGCGCCTCGCGCTCGACGAGGGCGCGGAAGTTCGGGGAGCCGGACTCCTCCTCGCCCTCGATGATCAGCTTGAGGTGGACGGCCGGGGCCTCGGCGCCGGTGGCGGCCAGGTGGGCCCGTACACCGAGGGTGTGGAAGAAGACCTGGCCCTTGTCGTCGGCGGCGCCGCGCGCGTACAGGCGGCCTTCGCGGACGACCGGCTCGAAGGGGTCCGTGTGCCAGCCGTCGGCGACGGCGGCGGGCTGCACGTCGTGGTGCCCGTAGACGAGGACGGTCGGGGCGTCCGGGTCCGCGCTCGGCCACTCGGCGAAGACGGCGGGCGCGCCGGGGGTCGGCCAGATCTCCGTGACCGGGAAGCCGGTCTCCTTGAGCTTCGCGGCGAGCCACTCGGCGCTGCGCCGTACGTCGTCCGCGTGCTCGGGCTGGGCCGAGACGGAGGGGATGCGCAGCCACTCGGCGAGGTCCTCGAGGAACGCGGCGCGGTGGGTGTCGATGTACGTGCGGACGGTGCGGACGACGCTGTCCGCCGGGGTTTCGCTCATGCCTACGAGCCTAACTGTCGGGGTGCCGGTCACTGTCCGTGCCCGATTTGCCTTGGAGGATCCGCTCAAGACGGTCCCGGCCGGGGAGGTCCCGGGGGCGGATCACGCGGCCGCTGCGGACGTGGAGGAAGGCGGCGCCGACCCGGTCGAGGGGCGTGCCGGTGGCTTCGGCCCAGGCCAGCCGGTAGACGGCGAGCTGGAGGGGGTCGGCCTCGGTGGTGCGGCCGGTCTTCCAGTCGACGATCTCGTAGCCGCCGTCCTCGGTCCGGTACACGGCGTCGATCCGGCCGCGGACGACGCGGCCGGCGAGGGTGAACTGGACCGGGACCTCCATGCGGTACGGGGTGCGCTCGGCGTACTCGCTCCGCTCGAAGGCGGCTTTGAGGGAGTCGAGGTCGGCCCCGTCGGCGATGTCCTGGTCGGAGCCGGGCAGCTCGGTGACGGGGTCGAGTACGTCGAGGAGCGGCAGCGGGAGCTCGTCGAAGCGGGACTCGACCCAGGCGTGGAAGCGCGTGCCCAGGCGCGCCGCGGGTTGCGGGGGCTTCGGCATGGGGCGGGCCAGGTCGCGGGCGAAGCCCTGCTCGTCCGCGGCGAGGCGCAGGAGCTGGCTGGCGGAGAGGGCGGCCGGGAGCTCGACGTCGCGCACGGCGGCGCGGGCACGCCGGAGCTCGCCCTCGAGGGCGTCGAGGTCCCGGTCCCAGGAGGCGATGGCGCGGGCCTCTTCGGGGGTGAGGGCGGCCGCTCCCGGGGTGCGCCGTCCCGCGGGGGCGGAGCCGCGGCCCTGGTCGGGCGGACCGGCGGGAGCCGTGCCCCGGGGCGCGGGCCCGGTGCGGGGGTGCGGGACGGCCGCCGCCCCGCCCCGTACGGCCGGGGCCTCGTCCGCCGGCCACGCCTCGTCCGCCGGCCACGCTTCGTCGGCCGCCCAGGCCTCGTCCGCGGCCCAGGCCCCGTCCGCCGCCCAGAGGTCCTCTTCGTCCGGCTCTTCGGCGTACGCGGGGTCCTCGCAGTCCGGGGGCCACAGGTAGGACTCCGGCTCCGGGTCCGGCTCCGGGGCGGCGGCAGGGGCGGGGTCCGGCCCGGGAGCGGCCAGGTGCGACTCGACCAGGGCCGCCGCCGCGCGGCGCAGGGCCAGGGACGCCGGGTCCAGGGGGAGCGGCCAGGACCGGTCCGGGGCGGACTCCGCGGCGAGGGACGGGTTCTCCGCGTCCGGGTCCGGTTCCTGCGCCCAGGCCTCGATCTCGCCGTTCCCCGCCGCGCAGTGGTCGTACAGGGCGGACAGGAAGGCGGACGGGCCCCGGCGCTTCTTCTGCGTCGGACCCCACCAGTGCCCCGAGGCCAGGAGGAGCGAGCGGGGGCGGGTGAACGTGACGTAGCCCAGGCGGAGTTCCTCCACCGCCTTGTGCTCCTTCAGCGCCGCCTTGAAGGTCTTCAGGCCGGCCGGGGTCCACGCCGGATCACCCGGAAGGGTGGCCGCGTCGCCGCGCAGGCCGTACGGCAGGACCTTGGCGTACGAGGTCCACGGCTCCGGGGCCTTCTCCTTCGGGAACGCGCCCGCGCACAGGTCCGGGACCACCACCACGTCCCACTCCAGTCCCTTGGACTTGTGGGCGGTGAGCACCTTGACCGTGTTCTCCCCGCCGGGCAGGGCGTGGTCCAGGCCCTTCTCGTACTGGACCGCCGTGCGCAGGAAGCCCAGGAAGGCCAGCAGGCTCGCCTCGCCGTCCAGGGACGCGAAGCCGGCCGCCACGTCCATGAAGCCGGACAGCGACTCGCGCCGCCGGGCCGCCAGCGCGTGCGGCGACGCCGACAGCTCCACGTCCAGGCCGGTCGCGGCCAGCACCCGGTGCAGTACGTCCATCAGCGGGTCCGCGAGCGAACGCCGCAGGTCGCGCAGTTCCTGGGCCAGGTGCGCGAAGCGGACCCGGGCCGCCGGGGAGAACGGCAGGTCGTCGGCGGAGGACCCCGATCCGGAACCGTCCAGGAACGTCTCCAGCGCGTCCGCCAGCGAGACGACCTCCGCCGGGTCCACCCCCTCCACCGCCGCCGCGAGGCGCTCGTCCGGTTCCACCTCGCCCGGCGCGCGGCCGATCAGCTGCCGCGCCCGGCGCCCCAGCAGGGCCAGGTCGCGCGCGCCGATCCGCCAGCGCGGGCCGATGAGGAGGCGTACCAGGGAGGCGTTGGCGCCCGGGTCCTGGAGCACCTCGCACACCGCGACCAGGTCCGCGACCTCCGGCAGGTGCAGCAGCCCGGACAGCCCGACGACCTCCACCGGCACGTCCCGGGCCACCAGTACGGCCTGGATCTGCGCGAAGTCCCGCGCCGACCGGCACAGCACCGCGATCTCGCGCGGCTCCGTCCCGGTACGGACCAGGTGCGCGACCGAGTCCGCGAGCCAGTCCAGCTCCTCGGCGTGCGTCTCCAGCAGGGCGCAGCGGACGGAGCCGGCCCGCTCCTCCCCCGGCGCCGCGCGCAACGCCTCCACGCCCTCGTGCATCGCGCGCAGCGGCGCGGCCAGCCCGTTGGCCAGGTCGAGGAGGCGGCCGCCGCTGCGCCGGTTCTCGCTCAGCGAGAACCGGGTCGCGGGACGGCCGTCGGCGTGCGGGAAGTGCTCGGGGAAGTCGTCCAGGTTGGCCACGGACGCGCCGCGCCAGCCGTAGATCGCCTGGCAGGGGTCGCCGACGGCGGTCACCGCGTGCCCGCTGCCCCCGCCGAACAGGCCGGACAGCAGCAGCCGCTGGGCCACGGAGGTGTCCTGGTACTCGTCGAGCAGGACCACCCGGAACTCCTCGCGCAGCAGCGCACCCACCTCGGGCCGGGTGGTGGCGAGCTGCGCGGAGAGGGCTATCTGGTCGCTGAAGTCGAGCAGGTCGCGGGAGCGTTTGGCGGTGCGGTAGCGCTCGGTCAGCTCCAGCAGTTCGAGGCGGCCGCGGACGGCCTCGGGGACCTTGCGCAGGTCCTCGTTGGTGAGCCTGGCGCCGGCGAGGGCGTCGAGGAGCTCCGTGTCGTACGCGCGCAGCTCGGCGGGGGTGACCAGGTGCTCGGAGAGTTCGCCGTCGAGCGCGAGCAGGTCGCTGACCAGGTCGGGGACGGATTTGGTGAGCGCCGGGTACGGGCCGGGGGCTTCGCGCAGCACGCGCGCGGCGAGCTGGAAGCGGGTGGCGTCGGCGAGGAGGCGGGCGCTGGGCTCCAGGCCGATGCGCAGGCCGTGGTCCTTGAGCAGCTGGCCGGCGAAGGCGTGGTACGTGGAGATGCGCGGCTCGCCGCCGGCCGCGTCGGCATCGGCCGGCGAAGGGTCCGGGTCGGTGATGCCGGCCCGCGCGAGGGCCTTGCGCACGCGTTCGGCGAGCTCGGCGGCGGCCTTGTTCGTGAAGGTCAGGCCGAGGACCTGCTCGGGGGCGACCGCTCCGGTGCCGACCAGCCAGACCACGCGGGCGGCCATGACGGTGGTCTTGCCGGAACCGGCGCCGGCCACGATGACCTGGGGGGCGGCGGGGGCGGTGACGCAGGCCAGCTGTTCGGGCGTGAACGGGATGCCGAGGAGCTCCTTGAGCTGCTCGGGGTCGGTGAGGACGGACGGACGCGCGGGCACGTGAAGAGGCTAGCCGGACCCGCCGACACTCCCGGCCGCCGTCTCACGGGCCGGCCGGTCACCGGCCGGCCGCGGTCAACGGCCGGTTGGCCGCGGGGGCCGGCCGTGTGACTCACTCCACGGTCTGGCGGCCCTCGGGGCGCGCGCTGCACGCGCTGCGGAAGGAGCAGTGGTCGCAGTGCTTGCCGGTGGCGGGCGCGAAGCGCTCGTCCAGGACCCGGCCGGCGGCGGTGGCGAGGAGGTCGCCGACCCATTCGCCGTTCAGCGGCTGCTGCGCCTGGATCTTGGGCACCGTATCGCCGCCCTCCCGCTGGGCGGCACCCTGGCGCAGCTGCACCAGCTCGGCGCCGCCGGCCTCCGGGCGCACCCCGTCGAAGACCTCGTCGACGGCGCCTTCGCGTACGGCGAGCTGGTACACGGCGAGCTGGGGGTGGCGCTCGACCTCGGCCTTGGTGGGTGCGGACTTGCCGGTCTTGAAGTCGACGACGTACGCGCGCCCCTGCGGGTCGGCCTCGACCCGGTCCATGGAGCCGCGGATGCGGACGGCGACGTCTCCGGCTTCGAGCGTGACGTCGAACGCGTGCTCCGTGGCCACGGCCGCCCGGCCCCCGCGGTCGGTGGTGTGCCAGCGCAGGAAGCGCTCCAGGGCGGCGCGGGCGTTGTCCTTCTCCTGGCGGGACTTCCAGGGGGCGTCGAAGGCGAGGGCGTCCCAGACGGAGTCGAGGCGTTCCATCAGGACGGCGAGGTCGGCGGGGGTGCGGCCGGAGGCGACTTCGTCGGCGAGGACGTGGACGACGTTGCCGAAGCCCTGGGCGGCGGTGGAGGGGGCGTCGGCCTTGACCTCCCGGCCGAGGAACCACTGCAGGGAGCAGGTGTTGGCGAGCTGGTCCAGGGCGGAGCCGGAGAGGGCGACGGGCCGGTCCCGGTCGCGCAGCGGAACGCTGCTGCGGGTGGGCTCGTACAGCCCCCACCAGCGCTGCGGGTGCGCGGCGGGGACCAGCGGGCGGTCGTCCTCGTCGGTGAGCGCGGCGAGGCGGGCGAGACGGCGGGCGGCGGCCTCGCGGAGGGCGGGCGAGGCGTCCGGGTCGACGGTGGTGGCGCGCAGTTCCGCGACGAGCGCGGGGACGGCGAGGGGGCGGCGGGGGCGGCCGGTGACGTCCTTCGGGGTGACCCCGAGCTCGGTGAGGAAGCGGGAGGGCTGGTCGCCGTCCTCGGCCGGTGCCTTGACGGCGGTGACGACGAGCCGGTCGCGGGCGCGGGTGGCGGCGACGTAGAAGAGGCGGCGCTCCTCCGCCAGGAGCGCGCCGGGGGTGAGGGGCTCGGCGAGGCCGCCCTGGCCGATGCGGTCGGCTTCGAGGAGGGAGCCGCGGCGGCGCAGGTCGGGCCAGAGCCCTTCCTGTACGCCGGCGACGACGACGAGGGACCACTCCAGGCCCTTGGAGCGGTGGGCGGTCATGAGGCGTACGGCGTCAGTGCGGGTGGCCTTGCCCGTCAGGGTGTCGGCGGCGATGTCCTCGGCTTCGAGCTGTTCGAGGAAGTTGAGCGCGCCGCGGCCGCCGGTGCGGTCTTCGGCGCGGGCCGCGGTGTCGAAGAGCGCGCAGACGGCGTCGAGGTCGCGGTCGGCGTTGCGGCCGGCCGCGCCGCCGCGGCGGGCACCGCGCTCCAGGCGCTGCGGCCAGGGGGTGCCCTCCCAGAGGGTCCAGAGGGCCTCTTCGGCGGTGCCGCCGCCCTGGAGGAGCTCGCGGGCCTTGCGCAGGAGCAGCCCGAGGCGCTGCGCTCCGCGGGCGTACGCGGGGTCGTGGGCGGTGAGCCGCTCGGGCTCGGCGAGGGCGCGGGCGAGCAGGACGTCGGAGGGGGCCGGCACCTTGATGCCGGCCGCCCGCTCCTCGTCGCGCAGGGCCCGCCCGAGCCGCCGCAGATCGGCCGCGTCCATCCCCCCGAGCGGCGAGGTCAGCAGCGCGAGCGCGGCCTCGACCCCGACCCACCCGTCGCCCGCGGCGGGCCCGGCCCCGGCCTCTGCTTCGGCTTCGGCTTCGGTCTCTGCTTCGGTCTCTGCTTCGGTCTCGAATTCGGCTTCGGTCTCGTGTTCCGGTTCCGCGTCCGAGGTGCCCGGCTCCGCGTCCGGGTCCTCGGCGACCCGGGCCGGGGAGGGCTCGCCGGCGGGGGCCGGGATCGGGGCCGCGGCGATGCGCAGGGCCGTCAGGAGGGGGGCGATCGCCGGTTCGTGGCGCAGCGGGGTGTCCGTGCCGTCCGTCTCCGCCGGGACCCCCGCCGAGATCAGGGCGCGGCGCATCGCCGGGAGGGTGCGGCCGCCGGAGCGGACCAGGACGGCCATGTCCTGCCACGGAACGCCGTCCTCCAGGTGCGCCCGGCGCAGGATGTCGGCGATGTTGTCCAGCTCGGCCCCGGCCGTGGGGTACGTGAACACCTCCACCCCGCCGCCCTCCCGGACCGGGGTCAGGGCGCGGTGGGCGCGGACCGCCGCCGAGGGGAGGCGCGGGACCGGCATGCGGGTGGTCAGGAGGCGGGTCGCCGCCTGGAGGCCGGCCCGCGAGCGGCGGCCCACCGTCAGGGCGCGGACCGCCGCGCCCGGGAACGAGCTCTCGAAGTCGAGGATGTTGTTGATGTCGGCGCCGCGGAAGGCGTAGATCGACTGGTCCGGGTCGCCGAAGGCGACCAGCGTGCCCGCCGGGCCGGCCAGGGCCCGCAGCAGCCGCAGCTGGGAGGCGTCCGTGTCCTGGTACTCGTCCACGTAGATCGCGTCGTAGGACAGGGCGAGGGACGGGGTGCGTTCGGCGAGGAGGACCGCCCGGTGGACGAGCTCCGCGTAGTCCAGCGTGCCCTGCATGTCCAGTACGTCCAGGTACTCCGACAGGAACGCGGCCGCCGCCTTCCAGTCCGGGCGGCCGAGCCGGGTCGCGAACGCGTCGAGCGCCGCCGGGCCGAGGCCCAGCTCGCGGGCGCGGGCGAGCACCGCGCGGACCTCGTCCGCGAAGCCGCGCGTGGTGAGCGCGGCCCGCAGGTCGTCCGGCCAGCGGATGGAGCGGATCCGGCGCTGGCCGTCGAGCAGGGTGCGGACCATCACGTCCTGCTCCGGGCCCGACAGCAGCCGCAGCGGATCCGCGAACAGGTCGGTGTCCTGGTGGGCGCGGACCAGTCCGTAGCAGAAGGAGTGGAAGGTGGTGGCCTGCGGGGCGCGCGCGCCGCCGAGCCGCAGGGCGGCCCGGTCGCGCAGTTCGACGGCCGCCTTGCGGCTGAAGGTGAGGACGAGGATCCGGGCCGGGTCGGTCCCGGCCTCGACCCGGGCCGCGGCCGCCTCGACGAGCGTGGTGGTCTTCCCGGTACCCGGTCCGGCCAGGACGAGAAGCGGTCCGCCCGTGTGATCAACCACAGCCTGCTGCGCTGCGTCCAGAACAGGGGGATCCACCCGCTGCGGCCCGGTGCGCACGAGGCGGTACGCGTCGGGGGTCCGCGTACGCCGCCGTTCGGTGCGGTCGGATGGAGAGGTGATCACGTGGGGTGCCGGTCCAGGTCCTGGTGGGTCTGCGGTTGTTGCGGTCTCGGCCGTCCCCGCGGGGGCCGCGGTCACCGCCGCGCCTGCCGAAGCCGAAGCCGAAGGGGCAACGCTACGGCAACCGCCGGGGCCGGCGCAGTTCCCCGAGGTCGGGACGGAGCGCCCCCGCGCCGTCGCCCGTACGGGCGCAGGGCCGCCCGCCCCGCCCCCGCATGGCCGAAGCTGTCAGATGTGACCCTCGTCCCGTGCGGCGTGCTCCTCCCGCCCGTCCCAACGCGCCCGCGGCATGTTCAGCCGGGCCTCGCCTGCGGCTGTCAGCCGCAGCGGAGTGGCCTCCGTGCGGTAGTGCTCCAGGGCCCGGACCTCGCTGCCGGGCAGCGGCCGGCCGTCCGCCCGGACCACGCGCCACCAGGGCACCGCTCCCCCGTACAGGGCCATCACACGCCCGACTTGGCGCGGTCCGCCCTCGCCGAGCCACTCGGCGACGTCCCCGTACGTCATCACCCGCCCGGGCGGAATCCGCTCGGCCGCCTCCAGCACCCGCTCCGCGTACGCGGGCAGCTCTTCGCTCATTCCGCCCATGGTGCCGTACATCACGGACCGGTTCCCGGAAGGTTTCCTTCCGTACCGGCACGCACCCTGATGCCCCGCCCGCACGTCGGTCCGTGCCACCATCTTCCGGGCGGTGACTGGTGATACGTGATCAAGAAGAGACGGAAGTGACGACGAAGGAGCAGGGTGTGAGCCCTCCGGACGGCGCGGCTGAGGACGACGGCACGCGCCCTGACCCGCACCCCGGGTCCGGGAAGCTCCCCGACGAGCCTCCCGGCCGGGCCCGCGCCAAGGCCGGGGCGGAGCCCGCGGCCGACGCCGACGGGTCGCACGGGCATGCCTCCGCGTCCGCCGAACAGGTCGAGGTCGACGAGCCGCTGCTCGCCGCCCGCGTCCACCGCCCCTCGGACCTCGTGCGCCTGCTCGTCGGCGTCCTCGGCATCGCCGTCGTCCTCGCCATCGCCGCCTTCGCCCACCGCACCACCGCCGGACTCGAAGCCGACATCTCCCAGGGCACCGGCGCCGCGCCCGACCTGCTGATCAAGGTCGCCGGTCTGGTGTCCAGCATCGCCGTGCTGCTCGTGCCCGTGGCCTTCGCCATCGAGCGGCTGATCAAGCGGGACGGGCTGCGCATCGCCGACGGCGTGCTCGCCGCCGTCCTCGCCCACGGCGTCACCCTGGCCACCGACCTGTGGGTCTCCCAGGCCGCCTCCGACACCATCCAGGAGGCCCTCACCCGTCCCACCGGCATCGGCGGCCCCCTCACCGACCCGGTGCACGGCTACCTCGCGCCCGTCATCGCGTACATGACCGCCGTCGGCATGACCCGCAGGCCCCGCTGGCGGGTCGCGCTGTGGGTGGTCCTGCTGCTCGACGCCTTCGCGATGCTGGTCAGCGGCTACACCACCCCGTTCTCGATCATCCTGACCGTGCTCATCGGCTGGAGCGTCGCGTACGGGACCCTGTACGCCGTCGGCTCGCCGAACGTCCGTCCCACCGGGCAGACCCTCCTCGCCGGCCTGCGCCGGGTCGGCTTCAAGCCGGTCAGCGCCATGCGCGCGGAGCTCCCGGACGGCGCCGACGCCTCGGAGGTCAGCGACCGGGGCCGGCGCTACCACGTCACGCTGGAGGACGGACCGCCGCTCGACGTCACCGTCGTCGACCGCGAGCAGCAGGCGCACGGGTTCTTCTACCGGGTCTGGCGCCGGCTCACCCTGCGCGGCATCACGACGCGGCGCAGCCTGCAGTCGCTGCGCCAGGCGCTGGAGCAGGAGGCTCTCCTCGCGTACGCGGCCATCGCGGCCGGGGCCAACGCGCCGAAGCTGATCGCCACCTCCGAGCTCGGCCCGGACGCCGTGATGCTCGTCTACGAGCACCTGGACGGGCGGCCCCTCGACGCGCTCGCCGACGAGGAGATCACCGACGACCTGACCCGCAACACGTGGAAGCAGGTACGGGCCCTGCAGTCGCGGCGGATCGCCCACCGGCGGCTGACCGGCGACGCGCTCGTGGTGGATCGTTCCGGCAATGTCGTCCTCACCGACCTGCGCGGCGGCGAGATCGCGGCCGGGGACCTGGTGCTCCGGATGGACATCGCGCAGCTGCTGACCACGCTCGGCCTGCGGATCGGTGCCGAGCGCTCGGTGGCCGCGGCGGTGTCGGTGCTCGGCCCCGACGCGGTGGCGGACTGCCTGCCGCTGCTCCAGCCGATCGCGCTGAGCCGCTCCACGCGGGCCACGCTGCGCCGGCTGGCCCGGGAGCGGGCCGACCGGCAGCGGGAGGCCGTACTGGAGTCCTCGCGGGCGGCGAAGGCGGCGCGCGAGGCGGCTGCCGAGGAGGCCAGGCCGGACCGCAGGACGGGGAAGGCCGGCAAGGCCGGATCCAAGCCGGCGGCGACCACGGCGGCGGAGAAGAAGGCCGAGAAGAAGGCGCTGGACGACGCGCTCGACGGGGCCCGCGAGGAGGATCTGCTGAGCCAGATCCGCCAGCAGGTGCTGCTGATCCGCCCGCAGGCGCCGGTGGAGCCGGCCCGTCTGGAGCGGATCCGGCCGCGCACGCTGGTGTCCTTCATCGCGGGTGCGTTCGGTGCGTACTTCCTGCTGACGCAGCTGGCGCACGTGGACTTCACGACGATCGTCGGCGAGGCGCAGTGGGGCTGGGTGGGGGCCGCGCTGGCCTTCTCGGCGCTCACCTACTTCGCGGCGGCGATGAGCCTGCTGGGGTTCGTACCGGAGCGGGTGCCGTTCCTGCGGACGGTGGTCGCGCAGGTGGCGGGGTCGTTCGTGAAGCTCGTGGCGCCGGCGGCGGTCGGCGGTGTCGCGCTGAACACGCGGTTCCTGCAGCGGGCCGGGATCCGGCCGGGGCTGGCGGTGGCGAGCGTGGGCGCCTCGCAGCTGTTCGGTCTGGCGAGCCACATCCTGCTGCTGCTGGCCTTCGGCTACCTGACGGGCACGGAGAAGACCCCGGAGATGACGCCGTCCCGGACGGTCATCGCGGGTCTGCTGACGGTGGCCGTGCTGGTGCTGGTGGTGACGGCCGTGCCGTTCCTGCGGAAGTTCGTGGCGACCCGGGTGCGGGCGCTGTTCGCGGGTGTGGTGCCGCGCATGCTGGACGTGCTCCAGCGGCCGCAGAAGCTGATGACGGGCATCGGCGGCATGCTGCTGCTGACCGGCTGCTTCGTGATGTGCCTGGACGCGTCGATCCGGGCGTTCGGCGGCGGCCAGGCCATCAGCTACGCGAGCATCGCGGTGGTGTTCCTGGCCGGCAACGCCCTGGGGTCGGCGGCGCCGACACCGGGCGGCATCGGCGCGGTGGAGACCACGCTGACACTGGGTCTGATCGCGGCGGGTCTGGAGAAGGAGGTCGCCATCTCGGCGGTGCTCCTGTTCCGCCTGATGACGTTCTGGCTGCCGGTGCTGCCGGGCTGGCTGTCCTTCAACTACCTGACCCGGAAAGAGGCCATCTAGGCCGCGTCTTCGGCGGTGGGCCGGACCGGGCGGATCCGGCGGAGCCGGCCCGGCTCGGGCCGGCCCGGGCCGGGCCGGCTCCGGCCCGGGCCGGATCAGCGGCCGCCGAAGACCGGTACCAGCGTCGCCAGGAGCGCCGCCGAGCAGGCGATCTCGAGCGCGCCCACCACCGGGGGCCTCAGGGAGCGGCCCGGGAGGACGGCGGCCCGGGCCAGGTAGGCCGCGAACGGGATGGCGAGCCAGGGCGACAGGCAGGAGGCCACCGCCAGGGCCGCAGCGTGGTAGGCCACCGAAACCCGGCGGTACGCCCGCGAGTTCCGCTCCCGGATCATCGTCTTCACGTACGGCACCGTGCCCGCGAAGTACAGCAGGCAGGCCAGTGCCGGGCGCCAGGCCGCCGCGGCGGGCATCCCGCCCAGCCGGGCCGCCACCAGCAGCATCGCGCACGCCGGGACCACCGCCGCCAGGCCGTTGGCCACTGCCCGCTCGCGGCCGCGCCACGCGTACCAGGTGTTCACCGCGACGAACGGCGCCGCCGCCGCGGCCGCGGGCAGCAGCCACGGGTGCGCCGCCGCGACCGGCACGCCGAGCACCGCGCACGCGGCCCCCGGGACCAGCGCCGGCCGTACGTGCCGGGCCGCCGCGTCCGGCCGGCGGCGGGCGACGCGGCGCAGGCGCAGCCACTGCTGGCCGTGGAAGACGGCCGCGTACCCGAGCAGCCAGGCCGCGAAGAGCGCCGCGTGCGCCCACCCCGGCCGGGGGGCCGGCAGGGTTCCCGCCAGGAACGGCACGGTCAGCATGGCCCACGCGCCGTGCTGGTCCGGCAGCCAGGCGCTCCTTCTCCTCGGCACCGACCGCCTCCTGCCGCCGTTGATTGGAAATCCATCGCGTAATTTGCCGTGCCCTCTCGGGAGTTGGCGATTCCAGCCTGCCATCCACCCGTCCCGGAAAAGACCGGAATTAGGTCACGCCCGTACGGGACCTTTGTCATCGGATTCGGCCTTGCGGCGGGCGTAGCGTCGTGGACGGGTGCTTTTCCGCCACCCGTCACACCACCCGCCTGGAGGGTCGTCTTGCAGGATCGATTCGGACATCAGGGCGCCGCCGATTCACTGATCAGGGCGGGCAGTTTCTTCACGTCCTTCACGGGCGCGGAGGTGTCCGGGGACCTCCGCTCGGTCCACCGGACCGGCGGCCGGGCCGCCGAGGCCTTCTACCGGGACCGGTGGAGCCACGACAAGGTCGTCCACTCCACGCACGGCGTGAACTGCACCGGCTCGTGCCGGTGGAAGGTGTACGTCAAGGACGGGATCATCACCTGGGAGACCCAGGCCACCGACTACCCCTCCGTGGGCCCCGACCGCCCCGAGTACGAGCCCCGCGGCTGCCCGCGCGGCGCCTCCTTCTCCTGGTACTCGTACTCGCCGACGCGCGTGCGCCACCCGTACGTCCGCGGAGTGCTCCTGGAGGCGTACCGGGAGGCCAGGCGGCGGCTCGGCGATCCCGTGCTGGCCTGGGCCGACGTCCAGGCGGACCCGGAGCGCCGGCGCGCGTACCAGCGGGCCCGCGGCAAGGGCGGGCTCGTGCGCGCGAGCTGGGAGGAGGCGACCGAGATCGTCGCGGCCGCCCACGTGCACACCATCAAGGAGCACGGACCGGACCGCGTCGCCGGCTTCTCCCCGATCCCGGCGATGTCGATGGCCTCGCACGCCGCCGGGGCCCGCTTCCACTCCCTCATCGGCGCGCCGATGCTGAGCTTCTACGACTGGTACGCGGACCTGCCCGTCGCCTCGCCGCAGGTGTTCGGCGACCAGACGGACGTCCCCGAGTCGGGCGACTGGTGGGACGCCGCGTACCTGATGATGTGGGGCTCGAACGTCCCCGTGACCCGTACCCCGGACGCCCACTGGATGGCCGAGGCCCGCTACCGCGGCCAGAAGGTCGTCGCCGTCTCCCCCGATTACGCGGACAACACGAAATTCGCCGACGAATGGATGCACCCGCACCCCGGAACGGACGGTGCGCTCGCCCTCGCGATGGGCCACGTCATCCTCAAGGAATTCTTCGTCGAGAAGCAGACCCCTTTCTTCACGGATTACGTCCGGAAGTACACCGACCTCCCTTTCCTGGTGTCGCTGCGCGAAACCGACCAGGGGCTGGTTCCCGGCAAGTTCGTCACCGCCGCCGATCTCGGCCACGACACCGAGAACGCGCGGTGGAAGACCGTCCTCGTCGACGACGCGACCGGCGAGCCCGTCGTCCCGAACGGCACCCTGGGGCACCGGTGGGGCGAGAACGAGCGGCCCGAGTGGAACCTCGACCTCGGCGGCACCGTCCCCCGGCTGACCCTCCTCGCGGAGGGCGAGAGCGCCGAGGTCGTCCTCCCCCGCTTCGAGGACGACGAGCGCGGCGGCACGATCCGCCGCGGCGTCCCCGTGCGCCGCCTCGGCGGCCGGCTCGTCACCACCGTCTTCGACCTGATGCTGGCCCAGTACGGGGTCGCCCGCGCGGGGCTGCCCGGCGACTGGCCCTCCTCGTACGAGGACGCGGACGCCCCGGGCACCCCCGGCTGGCAGGAATCCCTGACCTCCGTGCCCGCCGCCCAGGCCGCCCGCGTGGCCCGGGAGTTCGCGGAGACGGCCGAGCGCTCGCAGGGCCGCTGCATGATCCTGATGGGCGCGGGGACGAACCACTGGTTCCACTCCGAGACCATCTACCGCGCCTTCCTCGCGCTCCTCACCCTCACCGGATGCCAGGGCCGCAACGGCGGCGGCTGGGGCCACTACGTCGGCCAGGAGAAGTGCCGCCCGGTCACCGGCTGGGCCACCCTCGCCGCCGCCTCCGACTGGTCGCGCCCGCCGCGCCAGATGATCGGCGCGGCCTGGTTCTACCTGCACACCGACCAGTGGCGCTACGACACCCTCCCGGCCGAGGCCCTCGCCTCCCCGCTCGCGGGCGGCGCCTTCGCCGGCATGACCGGCTCCGACTGCCTGGCCGCCAGCGCCCGGATGGGCTGGATGCCCTCGTACCCGACCTTCGACCGCAACCCCCTCGACCTGGGCGCCGGCCCCGATCCGGTCGCCGACGCCGTACGGGAGCTCAAGGCGGGCACGCTCGGCTTCGCCGGCGAGGACCCCGACGCGCCCGGCAACTGGCCGCGCGTGCTCAACGTATGGCGGGCCAACCTCCTCGGCTCCAGCTCCAAGGGGAACGAGTACTTCCTCAAGCACCTCCTCGGCACCCACTCCAACCTTCCCGACGACGGCCCGCGCTGCACGCCGAGGGACGTCACGTACCGCGAGGAGGACGTCGAGGGGAAGCTCGACCTGCTGATGAGCATGGACTTCCGCATGACCTCCACGACGCTGCTGTCCGACGTGGTGCTGCCGGCGGCCACCTGGTACGAGAAGCACGACCTGTCCTCCACGGACATGCACCCCTTCCTGCACGCGTTCACCCCGGCCGTGGACCCGCCGTGGCAGGCCCGGTCCGACTACGACGCCTTCCTCGGGATCGCCGAGCGGTTCGGCGAGCTCGCCGCGGAACACCTGGGCGTCCGCAGGGACCTGGTGGCGACCGCCCTCCAGCACGACACCCCCGGCGGCGAGATGGCCCAGCCCGGCGGGGTCGCGCTGGACTGGTCGAAGGGCGAGTGCGAGCCGGTGCCCGGCCGGACGATGTACGGCCTGGCGGTCGTCGAGCGCGACTACGGGGCCGTCGGCGAGAAGTTCGCCGCACTGGGCCCGCTCGTGGACACCCTCGGGGTCACCACCAAGGCCATCACCTACGACGTGGCCGAGGAGGTCGCGTACCTGCGTGAGAAGAACGGCACGGTGCGGGGCGGTACCGCCGACGGCCGGCCGCGCCTGGACACCGCGCAGCGCGCCTGCGAGGCGATCCTCTCCCTGTCGGGCACCTCCAACGGGCGCCTGGCCATGCAGGGGTTCGAGACCCTGGAGAAGCGGGTCGGCACGCACATGGCACACCTGGCCGCCGAGGCCGAGGGCAAGAGGATCACCTTCGCGGACACGCAGGCCCGCCCGGTCCCGGTGATCACCTCGCCCGAGTGGTCGGGATCGGAGGCGGGCGGGCGCCGCTACACGGCCTTCACCGTCAACACCGAGCACCTCAAGCCCTGGCACACCCTCACCGGGCGCCAGCACTTCTTCCTCGACCACGACTGGCTGCACGAGGTGGGCGAATCGCTGCCGGTCTACAAGCCTCCGCTGAACATGCACGCCCTGTACGGGGAACCGGAACTCGGCGTCGTCGACGGGAAGACGGTGGCCGTGCGCTACCTGACCCCGCACAACAAGTGGGCCATCCACAGCCAGTACCAGGACAACCTCTACATGATGACCCTGGGGCGCGGCGGCCAGACCGTGTGGATGTCCCCGCAGGACGCCGGGGCGATCGGCGTCCGGGACAACGACTGGATCGAGGCGGTCAACCGCAACGGCGTGGTCACCGCCCGCGCGATCGTCTCCCACAAGATGCCGCCCGGCACGGTGTACATGAACCACGCGCAGGAGCGGACGGTCGGCGTCCCGAAGACCGAGAAGACGGGCCGCCGCGGCGGCATCCACAACTCGCTGACCCGGGTGATGCTCAAGCCCACCCACCTGATCGGCGGCTACGCCCAGCTGACCTGGGCCTTCAACTACCTCGGCCCGACCGGCAACCAGCGCGACGAGGTGACGGTCATCCGCCGCCGCGACCAGAACGTGGAGTTCTAGACGATGACCCGACGCGAAGCGACTGTCGGACGAGTGATGGCACAGATCGCGATGGTCATGAACCTCGACAAGTGCATCGGCTGCCACACCTGCTCGGTCACCTGCAAACAGGCATGGACCAACCGGCAGGGCACCGAGTACGTCTGGTTCAACAACGTCGAGACCCTCCCCGGCCAGGGCTACCCGCGCCGCTGGGAGGACCAGGAGCGGTGGAAGGGCGGCTGGGAGCGCACGCGCTCGGGCCGGCTGCGGCTGCGCGCGGGCGGCCGGCTCGCCAAGCTCGGCAAGATCTTCGCCAACCCCGACCTGCCGGAGATCGAGGACTACTACCAGCCCTGGACGTACGAGTACAAGAACCTCACCGAGGCCCCGGCGGGCGACGACCTGCCGACCGCCCGGCCCGTCTCGCAGCTCACCGGCGAACCGATGGCCACGATCGAATGGGGCCCGAACTGGGACGACAACCTCGGCGGCGCCCCCGCGCACGCGCCCCGGGACCCGATCGTGGAGAAGATCCGCGACGAGGTCGGCGAGAAGATCCGCTTCGAGTTCGAGCAGAGCTTCATGTTCTACCTCCCCCGGATCTGCGAGCACTGCCTGAACCCGGCGTGCGTCTCGTCCTGCCCGTCCGGCGCGATGTACAAGCGCGAGGAGGACGGCATCGTCCTGGTGGACCAGGACACCTGCCGCGGCTGGCGGATGTGCGTGAGCGGATGCCCGTACAAGAAGGTGTACTTCAACCACCGCACCGGCAAGGCCGAGAAGTGCACGTTCTGCTTCCCCCGCATCGAGGTCGGCATGCCGACGGTGTGCTCGCAGACCTGCGTCGGCCGGATGCGCTACCTCGGCGTGATGCTGTACGACGCGGACAAGGTCGCCGGGGCCGCCGCCGTCTCGGACGAGCACGACCTCTACCCCGCCCAGGTGGAGTGCTTCCTCGACCCGCGCGACCCGGCGGTGATCGAGGCGGCCCGGCGCTCGGGCATCACGCGCGAGTGGCTGGACGCGGCCCGCCGCTCCCCCGTGTACGACCTGATCGCCACCTACCAGGTCGCCCTGCCGCTCCATCCGGAGTACCGGACGATGCCGATGGTCTGGTACGTCCCCCCGCTCTCCCCCGTCGTCGAGGCGGTCGCCGCGACCGGGAGCGACGGCGAGGACGCGGGCAACCTGTTCGGCGCGATCGAGGCCCTGCGCATCCCCGTCGAGTACCTCGCGGCGATCTTGACGGCGGGCGACACGTACGCCGTCGAGGCGGTGCTGCGGCGGATGGCGGCGATGCGCGCGTACATGCGGCGCGTCAACCTCGGCGAGGACCGGGACGAGTCGATCGCGAAGGCGGTGGGCCTGACGGGCGTCGAGATGGAGGACATGTTCCGGCTGCTCGCGGTCGCCAAGCAGGAGGACCGGTTCGTGGTCCCGAGCGCGGCGCGCGCCGACGCCGACGCGCTCGCGCAGACGCACCCGCTGGACGCCGCGTGCCCGGTCGGGGATCCCGCCGAGCCCCGGGTGATGCTCAATCTCGGTCCCACCAGAAGGAGTTCGTGAGCATGGGAACGATCGACGCGGGGAACCGGATGAGCGGCGACGCGCTGGTACGACTGGTCGCGGGCTGTGTCCTGCAGTACCCCGGCGACCACTTCCACGACGAGCTCCCCCGGCTGCGTGCGGCCCTCGCCGGCGCGCCCGCCGAACCGGCGGCGCTGCTCGGGGCCTTCCTCGACGAGGCCGAGGCGCTGACCCCCATCGAGCTGTGCGCCCGGTACACCGGGACGTTCGACACCCGCAACCGGCGCTGCCTCTACCTGACCTGGTGGGTGGACGGCGACACCCGCCGGCGCGGCCTGTCCCTGGTGCGGCTGAAGCGGATCTACCGGGACTTCGGCCTGGAGTTCGCGGGCGAGGAGCTGCCCGACTTCCTGCCGGTGGCGCTGGAGTTCGCGGCCCGCCGCGAGGAGGCCGGCGCCGAGCTGCTGCGGGAGTACCGGGCCGGGCTGGAGCTGCTGCGCCTCTCGCTCGCAGAGTCGCACTCCCCGTACGCCCGGGTCCTGGAGGCCGTCTGCGCGACGCTGCCGGGGCCCTCGCCCGCCACCAAGGCGGAGGCGAAGGCGCTCGCGAAGAACGGGCCGCCGCAGGAGCTGGTGGGCGCGGGCTCGGCGCTCGAACCCTTCGGGCCGGGGATCGACCGGCCCCTCGACCTGCCCGCCGACCTGCCGGTCGGCCTCCCCGTCGGCCCGCCGGCGGACTTCCCCGCCGACCTCCCGTGGCCCACGACACCCGAAAGGCGGACGGCCTGATGGACCTCTTCCTGTGGGGCGTACTGCCGTACGTCTCGGTCGCCCTGCTGATCGCGGGCACGGTCTGGCGCGCCCGCTTCGACGCGTTCGGCCGGACCAGCCACTCCTCGCAGCTGCACGAGTCCCGGCTGCTGCGGATCGGCTCGCCGCTCTTCCACTTCGGCATGCTGTTCGTGGTCCTCGGCCACGTCGTGGGCCTGCTGGTGCCGAAGAGCTGGACGGACGCGGCCGGGCTCGACGACCACGCCTACCACCTGCTGGCCGTCACGACGGGCGCGGCGGCCGGGGTCGCGGCCGCGGCGGGCATCGCGATCCTCGTGTACCGCCGGTTCACGGTCCCGGCGGTGCGCCGGTCGACGCTGCGCGGCGACCACCTGATGTACACGTTCCTGCTGGGCGCGATGGCGCTCGGGCTGACGGCCACGGCCCTCAACTCGACCGGCATGACGGACGGTTACGACTATCGCGACGGCGTCTCGCTCTGGTTCCGCAGCCTGTTCACCCTCACCCCCGACCACCACCTGATGGCGGCCGCGCCGCTCGCGTTCAAGGCGCACGTCCTGTTCGGGTTCACGCTGTTCGCGCTGATCCCGTACTCGCGGCTGGTGCACATGTTCTCGGCGCCCCTGAAGTACCTGTTCCGGCCGTACGTGGTCTACCGCAGGCGGGATCCGCAGCAGCTCGCCGACCGTCCGGACAGGCGCGGCTGGGAGCGCGTCTCGTGACCGCCGAAGGCGCCGGGCGGACCGTCGTCCGCCGCCCCCGGCACGCCATCGCCGAGCGCCCGTTCATCGTGATCTGGGAGGCCACCCGGGCCTGCCCGCTGGCCTGTCTGCACTGCCGGGCCGAGGCGCAGACCGCCCGCCACCCCGAGGAGCTCGACGGGGCCGGCGCCCGCCGGGTGATGGACCAGGTCGCCGCCTTCGGGCGGCCGGCCCCGCTGTTCGTGATCACCGGCGGGGACCCCTTCCAGCGCCCCGACCTGACCGACCTCGTCGCGTACGGGACCTCCCTCGGGCTGCGCGTCGCGGTCTCCCCCTCCGGTACGCCGACGCTGACGCGCGAGCGGCTCGCGGCGGTGCGGGACGCGGGGGCGGTCGCCGTCTCCCTCTCGCTCGACGGCTCGACGGCGCGGCGGCACGACGCGTTCCGGGGCGTGCCCGGGGTCTACGGGCAGACCCTGGAAGGCTGGCGGGCGGCGCGGGAACTCGGGCTCAAGGTCCAGATCAACACGACGGTGTCCCGGCACTCCCTGGCGGACCTGGCGGACATCGCGGCGCTGGTCGGGCGGGAGGGCGCGATGCTGTGGTCCGGCTTCGTCCTGGTCCCGGCGGGCCGCGGCGGGCGGCTGGACTCCCTCGACCCCGGCGAGGTCGAGGACGTACTGCACTTCCTCTACGACTGCGGGGCCGTGCTCGCCACGAAGACGACGGAGGGCCACCACTTCCGGCGCGTCGCCCTCCAGCGGACGGTCCTGGAGGCGCGCGGCGAGCGGCCGGCGCTCGGACGGCTGTACGGGCGCCTGTCGGCGCGGGCCGCTGAGCTCGGGCTGTTCGACGGTGCCCGCCGCACCGCCCGCCGGCCGCCGATGGACGTCTCCTCGGGACGGGGCTTCGTCTTCGTCTCGCACACCGGGGAGGTCCACCCGAGCGGCTTCCTGCCCGTTTCGGCGGGCAACGTGAAGAACCGTCCGCTGACCGGGATCTACCGGGACTCGGCCCTGTTCACGACGTTGCGGGACCCGTCGCTGCTGGGCGGCACGTGCGGCCGGTGCGAGTTCAAGGAGGTGTGCGGGGGCTCGCGCTCGCGGGCGTACGGGTGCACGGGAGACGTGCTCGCGGCGGACCCGTACTGCGCGTACGAGCCGGGCAGCTTCCCGTACCCGGAGGAGCTCGGGGCCCTGACGGCGCCGGCGGCACCGACGGCACCGACGGCTCCGGCGGCTCTGGCCGAAAGCACGAAGCACCAGCGCCGCCCGTCCTCCTACGCTCGGCAGGGGAAGACGGCGGCACGAGGGAGAAACGAATGCGCTCGGTGATCGTCATAGGCGGCGGGATCAGCGGACTGGCGGCGGCGTGGCAGCTGCGCGGCCACGCCGATGTCACGGTGCTGGAGAGCCACACCAAGGTCGGCGGGAAGCTCCGCACCGGCACCATCGCCGGGATCGCCGTGGACGAGGGTGCGGAGTCCCTGATGGCGCTGCGCCCTGAAGCGGTGGAGCTGGCCTGCGCGGTCGGACTCGGCGACGCCCTGTGCGACCCCGCGAAGGCCCCCACCACGATCTGGACCGACGGCGGGCTGCGACCGCTGCCGCCCGGCCACGTCATGGGCATCCCCACGGACCCGACGGCGCTGACGGGCGCGGGCCTGCTCTCCCCCGAGGGCATCGCCCGTGCGATGGCGGAGGAGACGCTTCCCGCGACCCCCCTGGCGGAGGACTGCTCGGTGGCGCAGTACCTCACCGCCCGCTTCGGCCGGGAGACGGTGGACCGGCTGGTCGAGCCCCTGCTCGGCGGGGTCTACGCGGGCAGCGCCGACCGCCTCTCGCTGCGCGCGGCCATGCCCCGCATCGCGGCGCTGGCCGAGCAGGGCGGCCCCCTCCTCCCCGCCCTGCGCCGGATGCGGGCCGCGGGCGCCCCGCGCTCCGCCCCCGTGGCCGTCCAGGGCGTCGCCGGCGGCACGGACCGCTTCCCCCGGGCCGTCGCCGAGGCCTGTGGGGCCCGCGTCCTGACGGCGACGACGGCCCGCTCCCTGCACCGCCTGCCCGGCGACCGCTGGCGGGTCTCGGCGATGACGGGCGACGGCCCCCTGACGATGGAGTCGGACGCGGTCGTCCTGGCCGTCCCGGCGTACGAGGCGGCGCAGCTGCTGCGCCCGCACTCGCCGCTCGCCGAGGAGGAACTGTCGGCGATCCCCCACGCGTCGACGGCGGTCGTCACGATGGCCTTCGCCCGCTCGCGGGCCCATTTCCTCCCGACGGGCAACGGCTTCCTGGTCCCGCCGGTCGACGGCCACCTGCTCAAGGCGGCCTCGTTCCTCTCCAACAAGTGGCCGTGGCTGCACGCTTCGGCCCCCGAGATGTTCGTCCTGCGCGCCTCGATGGGCCGCGCGGGCGAAGAGAGCGCGCTCGCCCGCCCGGACCGCCACCTGATCCGCGCGGCCATCGCCGAACTCCACCGCGCGGTGGGCCCGATGGGCGAACCGGTGGCGGCCCGCGTCACGCGCTGGAACCACGGCCTCCCCCAGTACGCCGTGGGCCACCACGCCCGCGTCGCCCGCATCCGCGAGGCCACGTCGAAGCTCCCCGGCCTGGCCGTGTGCGGCGCGGCGTACGAGGGAGTAGGGGTGGCGGCCTGCGTGGCCACGGCACGCAAAGCAGCCCACCAACTCCTCACCCGCCCCTGACCGCGTCCGAGGCCGGGGTCCGGCGGAATCGGAGGGCATGTCCACCGGCGACGTCAATCACGACCCCGCCCCGGCCGGAGGCCGGGTGGCGCGGTCCGCCGGCCAAGATCACCCTGGTCGGCGGCGGAGCGGGGCGGATCGGCCTCAAGGAACTGCTCGTCAGCGTTCCCGGCCACTGAAACCGCCAGGTCGTCCCTGGCCGGGGCACCCCAATGGGTCAGCGCGGGGGCGGGGTGGGGGTGGGGGTCTCAGGATGGGGGTATGGGTCGAAACTTGGTGCGGGGTGCCGTGGCCGTCGTCGTCGCCTTCGGGCTGGCCGGGGTCGGCGGGTGCTCCGACAGCGGCGAAGGCAAGCCCAAGGCCGGGGGGACCCCGGGGGCCGTGCCCCTGAAGTGGGGGGAGTGCACCGCTCCGGACGCCGCCGAAGGCGGCGGGCAGGCGCCGCCCAAGGACTGGGAGTGCGCCACGCTCCACGTGCCCCTCGACTACGCCAAGCCCGAGGGCGAGACGATCCCGCTCGCGCTGATCCGGGCCAAGGCCCGGGACAAGGACAAGAGGCTCGGCTCGCTCGTGTTCAACTTCGGCGGCCCCGGGGGGTCCGGGATCAGTACGCTGCCGGGCGCCGCCAAGGAGTACGAGGCGCTGCGGGCCCGGTACGACCTCGTGAGCTTCGACCCGCGCGGCGTCGGGCGCAGCGCCCCCGTCGAGTGCGAGGACGACAAGCAGCTCGACGCCTATTACGCGCAGGACTCCTCGCCCGAGACCCCCCAGGAGGAGAAGACCTACCTGGCGAACCTCGAGAAGTACCGACAGGCGTGCAAGGACAAGTCCGGGCACCTGCTGCCCCACGTCGGCACCGAGAACGCCGCCCGCGACCTCGACCGGATCCGGCAGGCCCTCGGCGACGAGAAGCTGAACTACTTCGGGATCTCCTACGGAACCGAGCTCGGCGGGGTCTACGCCCACCTCTTCCCCAAGAACGTCGGCCGGGCCGTCTTCGACGCCGTCGTCGATCCGACCCAGACCTCCGAGGAGGGCGCGCTCGGCCAGGCCAAGGGGTTCCAGCTCGCCCTCGGCAACTTCGCGCAGGACTGCGTGAACCGCGGCGACGAGTGCCGGCTCCAGGGCAGCACCGCCAAGGAGATCGAGGACAACATCATCAAGCTGCAGAAGAGCCTGGCCGGCAAGCCCATCCCCGGCATCGGCGGCCGGATGCTCACCGACTCCGCCGCCACCAACGGCATCGCCCAGGCCCTGTACTCCAAGGAGCTGTGGCCGCTGCTGGAGCAGGGGCTGGACGAGGCCGAAGGCGGGCAGGGGCAGTTGCTGATGGCACTGTCCGACGCACTCAACGGCCGCGACCAGCAAGGTCGTTACAGCAACATCGGCGCCGCCAACACGGCGATCAACTGCGCCGACTCCAAGGGCCGGTACACGCTGGCGCAGACGAAGGCGAAGCTGCCCGACTTCCGCGCCGCCTCCCCCGTCTTCGGGGACTTCCTCGGCTGGGCCATGATGAGCTGCACCGACTGGCCCGTCCCGGGCGCCTGGGACACCCCGGACGTCTCGGCCCCCGGTTCGGCGCCCATCCTGGTGATCGGCAACACCGGCGACCCGGCCACCCCGTACGAGGGCGCCCGCAAGATGGTGGAGCGGCTCGGCCCCGGCGTGGGCGTGGAGCTCACGTACAAGGGCGAGGGGCACGGCGCCTACAACAGCGGCGACAAGTGCGTGCAGGCCGCGGTCAACGGCTATCTGCTGGACGGGAAGGTGCCCCCCGCCGACACCGTCTGCACCCCGGCCTGACAAGCGAGAAGGCCCTTACCGCCGCCCGTCGGCGGAGTAAGGGCCTTCTGTCGTCCCGCCCGTCTAGTAGACCGGCTTCTCGGGCTCGATCTGGTGGACCCAGCCGATCACGCCGCCGCCCACGTGCACCGCGTCCGCGAAGCCCGCGGACTTCAGGACCGCGAGGACTTCCGCACTGCGGACACCCGTCTTGCAGTGCAAGACGATGCGCTTGTCCTGCGGGAGGTCCTGGAGGGCGGTGCCCATCAGGAACTCGCCCTTGGGGATCAGCTTCGCGCCGGGGATCGAGACGATCTCGTACTCGTTCTTCTCGCGGACGTCGATGATCTCGATCGGCTCGTCGCTGTCGATCCACTCCTTGAGCTGCTTCGGAGTGATCGTGGAGCCGGCGGCCGCCTCCTGGGCCTCTTCCGACACGACGCCGCAGAAGGCCTCGTAGTCGATGAGCTCGGTGACCGTCGCGTTCGGACCGCAGACCGCGCAGTCGGGGTCCTTGCGGACCTTGACCTGGCGGTACTGCATCTCCAGGGCGTCGTAGATCATCAGGCGGCCGACGAGCGGCTCGCCGACGCCGGTGAGGACCTTGATGGCCTCCGTCACCTGGATGGAGCCGATGGACGCGCAGAGCACGCCCAGGACGCCGCCCTCGGCGCAGCTCGGGACCATGCCCGGCGGCGGGGGCTCCGGGTACAGGCAGCGGTAGCACGGACCGTGCTCGGACCAGAAGACCGAGGCCTGGCCGTCGAAGCGGTAGATCGAACCCCACACGTACGGCTTGTTCAGCAGCACGCAGGCGTCGTTGACGAGGTAGCGCGTGGCGAAGTTGTCCGTGCCGTCGACGATGAGGTCGTACTGGCTGAAGATCTCCATCACGTTCTCGGCTTCGAGCCGCTCTTCGTGAAGGACCACGTTGACGTACGGGTTGATGCCCAGCACGCTGTCGCGCGCGGACTCGGCCTTGGAACGGCCGATGTCCGCCTGACTGTGGATGATCTGGCGCTGGAGGTTCGACTCGTCGACCTCGTCGAACTCCACGATGCCCAGCGTGCCGACGCCGGCCGCGGCCAGGTACATGAGGGCGGGGGAGCCGAGGCCGCCCGCGCCCACGGCCAGCACCTTGGCGTTCTTCAGGCGCTTCTGGCCGTCCATCCCGACGTCCGGGATGATCAGGTGGCGGGAGTACCGACGGACCTCGTCAACGGTGAGCTCAGCAGCTGGCTCGACCAGGGGTGGCAGCGACACGGGGACTCCGTAGATGGTTACGTCGTAACGGTGGTTCTTCCCGTAACACTGCCACGCCCTTCTTCATTCCGAGACACCCGGTCCGATCCGCGAGACGATTTCGTCCCAGTACGCGGGCAGCGAGGCCCACGGATCGCGGCCGGCGGCCCCGCCCCGGTCGGTGAACCAGATCGTGCCGGCGCCCTGCCAGCGGGCGATCCGCACCGCCTCCTCCAGGTGCGTCTGCGGCACCCCGTGGACCAGGTGGCAGAAGCGCTCGGGCGGGTGCTCGGCGGTCCACTCCGCCACCTGCGACCACCGGTAG
The DNA here is from genome assembly GCF_042896985.1 of Streptomyces sp. NPDC001194. Taxonomy (NCBI): domain Bacteria; kingdom Bacillati; phylum Actinomycetota; class Actinomycetes; order Kitasatosporales; family Streptomycetaceae; genus Streptomyces; species Streptomyces sp. NPDC001194. The sequence goes on from NZ_JBIAXU010000001.1 coordinate 257,264, forward strand.
TCGGCCCATGCCCCGGAGAAGGTGACCAGCTGGTCCGCGGCCTCCGCATACCCCTCGTACGGGTGCGTGCCGTGGCCCAGCACGATGCGGAGGTCCTCGCCGAGGCCGCGCAGGGCGTCGGTGACCCGGCGCACGGCGGCCAGTTCGTCCCGGTCCGCCGGGACGTCGGCCAGGTAGAAACCGCCGACCCGGTACCAGTCGCGGAAGCGGTGGGCGTCGGAGACCAGCTCGCCGAACGAGCGGGATCCGTCTCGCATCGCGAGATGGCCGAGTACGGTCCCGCCGGCCTCGCGGAGCTTGCCCGCGGCCTCCGTGCAGTGCGGATCGGGCCGGCCGCCCGGCCCGTCCGTGACGTTGAGCACCGTCCAGTGCAGCGGGGTCCCGGGCCGGGTCAGTTCGGCCCACTCGACCGGCGCGAGCAGCGGGTGCGCGTACCCGGGGGCGCCGAGGCCGAGCCGGCCCGCATCGGTGGCGGCGGCCGCCGTGGCCGCGGTCGTCAGATGCGGCACGCCGCCTCCATCCAGATGTCCGCGAGGGACTCCTCCAGGTTGATCCGGGGCCGCCAGCCCAGCCGGTCCCGGGCCGTGCGCACATCGGCCTGCTGCCAGGCGCCGCAGCCGTCGGGGTACGGGTACGGGGGCGTCGCGGCGCCGCCGGCGAGCTGCTCGGCCGTCGCCTCGGAGCGCGGGGAGCCGATGGCGGCGAGCCCCGGAGGCCGGCCGCCGCCCTGGTGGCCGTGGCCGTGCCCGAGCCCGTGGCCCGGGCCGAGTCCGTGGCCCTGACCGTGGCCCGGCCCGTGCTGGCCCTGCTGCGGCAGGTCCAGCTCGTGCAGGGCGCCTCCGTATCCGGCGACCCTGGCCAGGACCGCGGCCGCGTCGCGCAGCCGGACCGCGCGCCCGGTGCCGATGTTGACGACGCCCTGGGCGGCGGAGAGCGAGGCGGCGTGCACGGCCCGCGCCACGTCCCGTACGTCCACGAAGTCGCGCTGCACGCCGAGCCCGCTGAGCTTGAGCTCGCCGTCCCCGTTCTGCATGGCGCGGCGCATGGCCTCGGCGAGCCGGCCGAGCGGGGATCCGGCGGGGGTGCCGGGCCCGACGGGCGAGAAGATCCGCAGGACGACCGCGTCCAGCCCCGAACCGAGGACCAGCTCGGTGGCGGCCAGCTTGCTGACGCCGTACGGGCCGCCAGGTCTCGGCACGGCGTCCTCGGCCGTGGACGATCCGGGCTGGCTGGGCCCGTACTCGGCGGCGCAGCCCAGCTGGACGAGACGGGCCCCGCAGCCGCTGCGGCGCAGGGATTCGCAGATGGTGGCCACGGCGACGGTGTTGTGCCGGGTCAGCTCCCGGGCCCCGCCGCGGGTGGCCCCGGCGCAGTTGATGACGACGCCGGGGTGGACGGCGTCCAGGAACCGGGTGAGGGCGCCCGGGCTGCCGGTGGCGAGGTCGAAGCGGACGTCCGCGTCGTCACCGCGGCCGAGCGCGGTGAGCTGGACGGCGGGGTCGGCGAGCAGCCGGTCGGCGACGTAGCGGCCGAGGTATCCGTTGGCTCCGATCAGCAGCACCCTCATCGCGCGGCCCCTTGGTTGGTTGGCTGGCCGGTCATCCTGTGTCTCCTTGGTCGATGGTCGGGGGTCGGGGTTGGTGGGGGTGGGGGTGGGGCGGGTACGGCTCCGAAGAGCGGCGGCGGGAAAGGGGAGGCGGCGGCCGGGCTCAGGGCCGGGCGTGCGCGGACGCCCGGGACAGCGCGAGGACGGCGTGTACGAGGAGCACCGCCGCGGCGGCGGACACCGCCGGCGGGGTCGGCACCAGGGCGAGGGCCAGGGCCGCGGCGACGGGCCCGCGCGGAGCCCCGTGCCCGAGCAGCAGGCGGGTCAGGAACAGCAGCACGGCGAGCGGTACGGCGACGCCGAGCGGGGTCCCGGCGAGCGCGGCCGCCCCCGCGGCGGCCGCGGCGAAGGCCAGGACGGCCGCGACGAGCAGCGGCCGGGCACGGTCGGCGAAGTCCTCCAGGGCCCGGCTCCCCGCGAGCCGGCTCCGGGCGCGGGCGGCGAACACGGCGCCGACCACGTGTCCGGGGGCCGCGGCCAGGGCGAGGCCGGCCCCGAGCGCGGTGCCGCCGCGGTACACCGCCCAGCCCACGACGGCCGCGGCGAGCAGCAGCACGGCATACGGGAACCGGCCGGAGGCGGGCCGCCCGGGCCCGGCGGGCCACACCAGGGCGGTGACGGCGGCGAGAGCGGCGACGGGGCCCGCGAACGGCGTCCCGGCCGCGCTCGCCCCCAGCGCGAGGGCTCCGGGGAGCACCGCGTACCCGAAGCCCCGTAAGGCCCGGGCGTCGCGGGGCCGGGCGGCGGAGGGCGCGGTCGGCTCGTCCCCGCGCGGGGTGCGGGCGTAGAGCTCCTCGGCGAGCGAGAACACGTCCCGGTGCCGGAAGCGCGCGGCGGTGCGGTCGGTGATGCCCTGCACCTCCAGCCCCGCGGCGATCTCCAGCGGGTCCACGGCCCGCTCGCAGAGCGCCCGGTGGCGGTGCAGCAGCGCCTTGACGGGGTCCCCGGCGGCCCGGCGGCGGGGGGCCGGGGCGACGGGGGCGGCTTCGTCCAGGGTCATACGGTCGCCTCCGTGGCCGTGGTGGTGGTCGTACCCGGGGTCTTCGCGGCCACGGCGCCCTGGGCCGTCGCCGAAGGCGCGCCCGGGGCCGGGGCCGCGGCCGGGGCCCCGGCGGCGGGAGCTGCAGGAGCAGGGACGGGAACAGGGACGGGAACAGGGACAGGAGCGGCGGGAGCCGAAGCGCCGGCCGGAGCCGGGCCCCCTGCCCGGTCCGCCCCCGGCTCCGCCCACGTCGGGCTCGTCCAGTGCCCCGGGACCCGCGCCTCCAGCGGCTGTTCGAACGGGACCCCGCCCTCCGCCCGGGCCGGTCCGCGGGCCAGCAGCTGGAGGTAGATCTCGCGGAAGGCGGCCACGTTCTGCTCGACGGTGAACAGCTCCAGGGCCCGTGCCCGGGCGGCAGCGCCGAGCCGCAGGGCCCGTTCGGGATCCCGCAGCAGCGACAGGCAGGCGTCGGCCAGCGCCCGCGGATTGCGCGGCGGGACGACGAGCCCCGTACCGCCGATGACCTCGCACACGGCGCCGACGTCGGTGGAGACGGTGGCCCGGCCGCAGAGCATCGCCTCGGCGAGCGTGATCGGGAAGCCCTCGATCACCGAGGACAGCACGACCACCCGTCCCGAGCCGTAGGCGTGCGCCGGCGTCGGGACCTCGGGGCCGCCGATCTCCTCGAAGGTGACGGGGTTCTCCCCGACGGTGACGGCGTCGGCGGCCTCGTCGGGGAAGAGCTGCGCGGCGAGCGAGCGGCAGTCGGCGAGGTAGCCGGGGACCGCGGCGGTCGCGAAGATCCGCAGCCGGGTTCCGGGCGCGGCCCGGCGCACCTCGGCGAAGGCGTGCAGCAGGGCGATCAGGTCCTTGGCCGGCTCTATCCGGCCGACCCAGACCAGGGTGTCGGGGTCCCCGCCGCCGGGGTCCTCCCCGACGGTGGCGAATCGGTCCGCCTCCATCCCCGGGTACACCGTCCGCAGCCGGTCGCGGGTGGCGCCGCAGCGCTCCTGCCAGCGCCGGGCGTGCGCGTTGCCGGGGGTGAGGAGGTCGGCCTCGGCGTAGATCTCGGAGGCCAGCCGCATGTGGAAGGCCGCGAGCAGCGCCCGTACGGCGGGTCTCGGCGCGGCCCCCCGCCCGCCGGTGCCTCCGGCGGCCGGGGGGTCCGCCGCGTGTTCCAGGTAGTGGGCCCGGAGCTGGACCCCGTACTCGGTGACCAGCAGCGGAACCCCGAAGAAGCGTTTGGCCAGCAGGCCGGGGAGCGCGGCGATCCCGCCCGCCGCCGCGTGGCAGACGTCGACCTCGCGCAGGTCCTCGTACCAGTCGAGGGACAACGGCCGCAGCAGCCGCTCCAGTTCGTCGACGAAGTCGAGCAGGTCGGCCACCTGGGCGCGCTGTACGGAGCGCCGTGCGCCGGGGGCCCGGCAGCCGGACTCGACCGCCCGGACCGCGGTCTCGGAGCGCAGGGCCGCATACAACCCGCCTTGTTCGCGGGCGAGTTCGGCCAGTCCGTACAGTCCCGCGGCGAAGGGCCCGGGCTCCGGCTCGCCCGCGCAGATCCCGCGGACCAGCTCCTTGAAGCTGTCGGCGAAGCGCCGGCGCTCACGCCGGGAGTACGTGCGCCCGTCGTCCGCCGGGGCCCAGAGCGGGGCGGTCCAGACGCGGGTGACGTGCTCGGGGAGGACGACCCGGCCGCGTTCTTCCTGCTCGGCGCTGCGGCTCAGCGCGTACAGCTCGAACTCGTGCTGCGGCAGCCCGCGGACCAGCCGGTCGCACCACAGCCGCGCTTCTCCCGTCGCATACGGATAACCACCTTCCGTGAGCAGTCCGATCCGCACGAGTGGCACCCCCGATCTCCCGTTCAGGCGGTCTCCGAGGCCCGGTGACCCGCCGCGGGAAACTCAAGCGGATATGCCGATGACGCGACGGACGGTTGTCCGTCGCGCCACCGGAAGGGGTGAAGAGTCGTAACTTTCGCCCACGGTCCGCGTTCGAGCGCGCTAGAAAGGGCCTGCGGCCCTCGTGGCTCATGCGCCCCCGATGTCTCCCCCCACGCTCCCCAGAGCCGGTACGGCGGCGAGCAGTTGGCGGGTGTACGCGTGCCGGGGACGGTCGTACACCTCGTCGACCGGGCCCTCCTCGACGACCAGGCCGCCCCGCATGACGGCGACCCGGTCGCTGACCTGCCGGACCACGGCGAGGTCGTGCGCGATGAAGACCAGCGCGATCCCGAGCTCCCGCTGAAGCTCGGCCAGCAGGGCCGTGACCTGCGCCTGCGTGGTCACGTCGAGCGCGGAGACGGGCTCGTCGCAGACGATCAGCCGCGGCCGCGGCGCCAGGGCCCGGGCGATGCCGACGCGCTGGCGCTGGCCGCCGCTGAACTCGTGCGGGTAGCGGTCGTGGTGCGCGGCCTCCAGCCCGACCCGGACCAGGAGTTCCCCGACCCGGGCCCGGATCGCGGCCTCGTCGCGCTCCCCCGCCGCGCGCAGCGGGTCGGCGACGGATTCCCCGACGGAGCGGCGCGGGTTGAGCGAGGACACCGGGTCCTGGAACACCATCTGGACTCCGGGGACCACCCCCGCGCTCGCCCGGCCGTCGTGGCGGACCTGTCCGGAGCCGGGCTCCAGCAGGCCCACGAGCATCCGCCCGAGGGTGCTCTTGCCGCTGCCGCTCTCGCCCACGATGCCCAGCGTCTCCCCCGCCCGTACGGAGAGCGAGACCCCGCCGACGGCGGCCACGCGCCGCTTGCCCCGCCCGAACTCCCGCCGCAGCGAGAGGGCTTCCACGACGGGCACGCCCGCGTCGGCGCCCGCCGCCGGGGCGGGCTCCCGGGGCGGCCGCGGGCTGTCGAGCCTGGGCACCGCCGCCAGCAGACCCCGGGTGTACGGGTCCGAGGGCGCGGTCAGGACCTGCCCCACGGGGCCGCGTTCCACGGCGGCGCCGCCCCGCATGACCAGCAGCTCGTCCACGCTGTGCGCCGCCACGCCGACGTCGTGCGTGACGAGCAGCAGGGCGAGCCCGCGCTCCTCGCGCAGCCCGTGCAGCAGTTCCAGGATCTGGGCCTGCACGGTGACGTCGAGGGCGGTGGTCGGCTCGTCGGCGATCAGCAGACGGGGTTCGCACGCCAGCGCCATGGCGATCAGCGCGCGCTGGCGCATGCCGCCGCTGAACTCGTGCGGCCTCGCCCGCGCGCGGCGCACCGCGTCGGGGATGCCCACCCGGTCCAGCACCTCGACCGCCCGGGCCCGCGCTGCGCGCCGCGAGGCGTCCGCGTGGACCCGGTACACCTCGGCGATCTGGTCGCCGACGGCGTAGTACGGGTCGAGGGAGCTGAGCGGGTCCTGGAAGACCATGGCGGCGGTGCCCCCGCGCAGCGCGCGCAGTTCCGCGGCCGAGGCCGCGCCGACGTCGGTGCCGCCGACCCGGACGGAGCCGCCGAGCCGGGCCCCGGTCCCGCGGTGCAGTCCCAGCAGGGCCGCGGCGACGGTGGACTTGCCGCTTCCGGACTCGCCGACGATGCCCAGCGCGGCGCCCGGTTCCAGGGTGAAGGAGACCTGGTCGACGGCGCGTACGGACGTCCCGGGCTCTCCGACGGGGAAGTCGACCGTGAGGTCGGCGACCTCCACCAGCAGCTCGCTCATGCCAGGGCCACCCTTCGGTCCGCGAGGGCGTACAGCAGGTCGGCCACGGCGCCCGCGACGACCACGGCCGCGCCGATGGCCAGGACGACGCCGACGACCACCGGCAGGTCCACGACGCGTACGCCGTCGATCAGGGTCTTGCCGAGCCCGGGTATCCCGAACAGCGACTCGGTGAGCACCGCGCCTCCGATCATCGTGCCGAAGTCCACCGCGCTGAGCGCGATCACCGGGGCGACCGCTCCGCGGACGGCGTGCCGGGTGATGATGGCCCGCTCCCCCACCCCGTAGGCGCGGAAGGTGCGGATGTGGTCCTCGGCGAGCGTCTCCAGGGTGGAACTGCGGGTGAGCCTCGCGTACTTGGCGCTCTCGAAGACGCCGAGCGTGATCCACGGCAGCAACAGGTTCCAGGCCCACTGTTCGGGGTCCTCGCCCAGGGGCACGTACGTCGGGAACGGCAGCCATTGCAGGTACGCGCACACTGCCATGAGCAGCAGCAGTCCGAGGACGAACACGGGGGTTCCGGTCGCGCCCAGGGTCAGCGCGGTCAGGGCCCGCTCCGTGATGCCGCCGCGGCGCAGCGCGGACAGCAGTCCGGTGCCGACGCCGACGACGAGCCAGATCACCAGGGCGCCGAGGGCCAGCGACAGGGTGGCCGGCAGCCGGTCCAGCAGCAGTTCGGTGACCTGCCGGTCGTTCTGGTACGAGAATCCGAGGCAGGGCGCGTCGCAGTGCAGCACCAGGCCGGCGCCGCCGGAGTAGTCGCGGCCGGTGAACAGCCCCTGGAGGAAGTGCAGGTACTGGACGACCACCGGGTCGTTCAGTCCGAGCTGCTCGCGCACCTGGGCGACCTGGACCGGGTTGCAGCGTTCCCCGCAGGCGAGCCGGGCGGGGTCGCCGGGGGCGACGTAGAAGAGGACGTACACGGTGACGGACAGGGCGAGCAGCACGAGGAGTGCGCCGCCGGCCCGGTTCAGCACGAAGCGGGTCATCGCGCGTGCTCCTTTCCGGTGCCGATCCGCAGGCGGGAGCCTTCGCGCGGGTCGAGGGCCGTGCGGACCGCGTCGCCGAGCACGGTGAAGGCGAGCACGGTGACGAAGAGCAGTCCGGCGGGGAGCAGGACGTAGGCGGGGTCGGCGCGGAACCAGGTCTGGGCGCCGGACAGCATCTGCCCCCACGAGGGGGTGGGCGGTTTCACTCCGACGCCGAGGAAGGACAGCGAGGCCTCGGCGACGATGTCGGCCGGGACCAGGATCGCGGAGTAGGTGATGAGGGGCGCAGCCAGTGCGGGCAGCAGCTCGCGGCGGGCGATCCGCACGGTGCCGTTCCCGGAGAGCCGGGCGGCGGCCACGAAGTCGAGTTCGCGCAGGGCCAGGGTCTGGGCCCGGACCATCCGGGCCGTCGACCCCCAGCCCAGCAGGCCGATGACCAGGATCAGCAGCAGCGGGCGCGGGAAGTCGGCCGGTACGACGGCGGTGAGCGCGATGGCGAACACCAGCGCCGGCAGGGCGATCATCACGTCGGTGAGCCGGCCGACGAGCTGTCCGACGAGGCGGTTGCCGAGGGCGGCGGCGAGTCCGGCGGCGATCCCGACGAGGATCTGCACGGCGGTGGCGCCGAGCGCGACGAGCAGGGAGATCCGGGCCCCGTACAGCAGCCGGACGAACAGGTCGCGGCCGGTGCCCGGTTCGACGCCGAGCCAGTGGTCGGCGGAGATCCCGCCGAGGGGGCCGAGCGGGACGCCGCCGCGCGCCGAGTCCACGAGATCGTCGTGGTACGCGTTCGGGTCCTGGCCTGCCAGCCCGGCGAGGAGGGGTGCCGCGAGGGCGAGGAGGACGAGGAGTGCCAGGACGGCGGCGGCCGTGGCGGCCGAGGGCCGCCGGCGCAGCCGCCGCCAGACCTGGCGCGCGGCGCCCGCGCCCGGGGCGAGGGCCCCGGGCGCGGACGGCGCGGCAGGCTGTTGCAGGGTGGCGGTCACTTGACGGAGACCTGCGAGATGTCGAGGACGCCGGTCCAGTCGCTGATGACGACGTTCTTGACGTCCTTGCCGACCAGCCGCTTGTAGACCGGGTGGAAGAGCGGCACGTCGAGGGCCTGCTCACCGATCTTCTTGTCGAGCGCGCCCCAGCGCTTGCCGGCCTCGGCGAGGTCGGTCAGCTTGGCGATCTCGTCGATCTCGGCGTTGACGGCGGGGTCGTTCAGCTGGGCGTGGTTGTAGTTGGTGCCGTTGGCGACGATCTGCCGGCCGTCGAAGATCGGCGCGAGGAAGGGGCCGCCGGAGGGCCAGTCGGCGCCCCAGCGCGAGAGGAAGAAGCCGGGGGTGTTCTTGGCGTCCCAGCGCTTCTCGTTGAAGGCGTTGTTCTCCAGGCCCTCCAGCTTGACGGTGATGCCGGCGGCGGCGAGCGCCTGCTGCACGGCGGTCGCGACCTCGGGGCTGGTCTGCCGGTTCTGCGCGGTGGAGTGCGTCAGGGTGATGCTCAGCCCGTCCGGGAAGCCGGCTTCCTTCAGCAGCTCCCTGGCCTTGGCCGGGTCGCCCGCCTTGCCCGCCGGGAAGTGGTCGTACGGGGTGTGGCCGAAGGCCTTCTGCTCGGGCAGGAAGGTGGTGGCCGGCTCGGCGAGGGCGGAGCCGCCGGCCGCGTTGACGACGCTGGTGCGGTTGATGGCGTACGAGACGGCCTGGCGCACCTTCGGGTTGTCGAAGGGGGCCACCTTCGGGTTGAAGGCGAGGTAGTTGACGTAGCCGAAGTGGCCGGTGCCGACGCGTCCCTCCAGCTCCTTGTTGCTGCCGATCTGCGCGAGCTCGGCGGGCCCGAGGTTGGTGTCGGTGGTGATCGCGGCCGCGTCGGCGCCCGAGCTGGTCGACAGCCGCTGGTTGATGACCGCGGCGTCCAGCCCGGAGCGGACGTCGATGCGGTCCGGGTAGGCCTTGCGCTCCTCGTCGGTCTTCGGGTCCCAGTTCCCGTTGCGCTCCAGGGTGAGGTGCTCGCCGTCGTTCTCGTTCTTGACGACCTTGTACGGGCCGGAGGAGACGGGGTGCTCCTCGTACTTCACCCCGGTGTCCTTGGCCTTGGGCACGGGGGCGAACTGCGTCTGGGTCGCCACGAAGGGGAACTCTCCCTCGGGCTTGCGCAGTTTGAAGGTGATCGTCTTCGCGTCGGGCACGAGGATCGAGTCGAGCCCCTTGCCGCCGTCCTTGTACGGGCCCTCGTAGCTCTCCCCGCCGACCAGCCAGTCCCGCAGGTACGGGGCGCCGCCCGACAGCTCGGCGGCGAAGGACCGCTCGATGCCGTACTTGATGTCGGCGGTGGTGATCGGGGTGCCGTCCTCGTAGGTCAGCCCGTCCTTGAGCGTGTACGTCCACTCGGTGGCGTCGGCGTTGGGCCTGCCGGTGTCGGTGGCCAGGTCGGGCACGACCTTGGTGCCGGCGGCGCCGTCCTCGCGGTTGCGGGTGGTGAGCGTCCGGAAGACCAGCGAGGGGACGTTGCCGCCGCCGGAGGTGTAGAGGCGGGCCGGGTCGAAGTCGCTCTGCGGCTCGGAGTTGAGGACGGTCAGGGTGCCGCCCTTCTGCGGGGCGCCGCCGGCGGCGCCGGACGTGGCGCCGGACTGGTCCGCCGCGCCCTTGGGCCCGCACGCCGCGGCGCCCCCGGCCAGGACGAGGCTGACGGCGACCGCGGCCACACGGCGCGATGTCTGGGACTGACGGAGCATGGGAAAAGGGACCTCTCGGCGTGAATCGTGGATCGCCCGGCTTCAGGAGCCGGGCAAAAGGGAGGAAAGGGCCACGCGAGGGGCAGCGGTCAGCAGTCGGAAACCGGCAGCGGCGGCCGGTGAGCGGCCGCATGCGGGTGGAACGAGAAAGCCGCACCTGCGGGCATGGATGCACCCGGGCGCGGCGAAGCAGGGAAGAAGGAGAAGTCGCGGCGCGATCGGGTACGCGTCAGCGACAGAGGATGTCGGCCACGCTGTGCGCGGTCACACCGAGCAGCGCCAGCTCAATGGCGGCGCTCGCGATGGTGGTGTGGTGGTGCGACATGCGAAGAACAATTACCGATCATCGGACAAGTTGTCAACGCGACATTCGGCCGTTCACCACCTCTCGCCGGTCAACTCCCGGGGAACACCCAGGGGTTGGGCTTGCACTGGATTCCGCCGATGTTGAGGGACTTCGTCTGCTGCTGCATGATCGGCGCGAGCGCGCCCGGGGTCTGGCAGTTCACGTGCCCGTGCCCGAGCCGGTGGCCCACCTCGTGGTTGATGAGCATCTGCCGGTACGCGAACATCTGGTCCGCGCCGTACGTCGTCGAGCCCTGCGCCCAGCGGAACGCGTTGATCATGACCCGGTCCGTGGAGGCGGAGTCACAGCTGACGTTGTCGACGGTGGTGTCCAGATCGGACTTGGCGCACCACACGCCGGTGGTGCCGGGGCTGGCCAGCGTGATGACGAAGTCGGCCTCGCCGCCCGGCACCCGCTCGAAGGTCTTCGTACCGCCGTGGCCCCAGCTGCGGTCGTCGTTGAGGGTGCGGTGGACGGCCTCGGCGAACAGCTGCGCGTCCAGGCCGAGCCCCTGCTCGACGTCGACCCGGTAGCGGACCTTCTTGCCCTTGCCGGGTGCCGGCGCCACCCCGGGAACGGTGTCGAAGGTTCCCGGCCCCTTCAGCTTCTCGTCGATGGGGAACTGCTGGGCCATCTTCTGCTCGTACGACAGCTCCACCGCGGGCGCGGCGGGCGCCGCAGGGGTCGCCCGGCCGTCGGAGCGGGAGGCGGCGGACGTGCCGGGGTCGGCGCGCTTCTGCGCGCCTCCGGCGGAGCTCGCGGTGGGCGAGGAGCCGCTGTCGCCGTCGGAAGCCATCTGCACGGCCACGACGACGGCGAGCGCGGTGGTGACGGCGGCCACGGCCATCCCTGTGTACGTACGGACCTTCCGCCCGCGCCCGGGGCCGGACGGCTCCTCGGCGGGAGCGGCGGGCTCCGCGGGAGCGGCGGGCTCCGCGGGAGCGGCCGGGGCGGCCGGAGTCGCGACCGGGGCGGCCATCGGCGCGCGCGGACCCGGCACCCGCGGGTGCGAGCCGGTGGAGGTCGAGGGGTCGGCGGCGGGCCGCGGGAAGGTCACCTGCGGGAAGCCGACCGCGGGAGTGCCGAAGGCCGGGGTGTCGGTGTCCAGCACGGCGGCGGCCGGCGCGGTGGGCGCGGACCGGCCCGTCCGCGGTACGCCGCGCCAGTCCCCGTACACCGTGTCGGACACCGCGCCCCAGGCCCCGCCCGGCTCGCGCTGCTCGGGGTGGCCGCCGCGCGGCTCCTCGTACGCGGGGTACCCGCCGGAGGGCCACTGCTCCTCGTACGGCCGGTGCTCCTCGTAGGGCCGGTACGCGTCCGCGGACCCGCGCCGGCCCTCGTACGGGCGGCGCTCCTCGAAGACGGACCGCTCCTCGTACGGGGCCGCCTCGGGTTCCGCCTGCGGCGCGGGCGCCGGACGGGCGGGAGCCGGAGCGGGCCCCTTGCGACTATGTCGTCCCACGGTCCTCAGCCTCTGCCGTCTTCGGTGTCCGGGATGCCGGGCGCGTCCGGGTCGGTGTCGTGCAACAGCTCCCGGAAGGCCTGCGCCACCACGCCGGGGTACTCCATCATCGCCACGTGCCCGGCCTCGGGCAGCGTCAGCAGCCGCGAACCCCGGAAGGCCGCCGCCGCCTTGTGCGCCATACGGTACGAGACCAGCTGGTCCCGGCCGCCGTAGACCAGCAGCGTCGGGGCGAGCACCCGCTGCGCCTGGCGCCACAGTCCGTGCTGCCCGCCGAGGGTGTACGCGTCGACGATGCCGCGCGAGGAGCGGGTCATCGCGTCCCAGAAGTACGGCAGGGCCATCCGCCGCTCCATCTCCGCGACGGCGTGCGCGAAGCCCTCCGGTGTCACCCGGGAGGGGTCCCCGTAACAGAGGGCCGTCACCCCGCGGGTGCGCTCCTCGGCGCTCAGCCCGCGGGTGAGCCGGCCGACCAGCGAGGCCATCCCGGGTACGGCGAGCAGTGCGGTGGGGACGGCCGACCTCTGCACGCGCAGCTCGGGCAGCGCGGGCGAGATCAGCGTCAGCGTGCGCACCAGGTCGGGGCGGACGGCCGCGACGCGGGTGGAGACGGCGCCGCCGAGGGAGTTCCCGAAGAGGTGGACGGGGCCGCGGCCGGCGGCGTCGAGGTGCCGGATGACGGCGCGGGCCAGTGCCGTGACCGAGTAGTCGCGGTCGGCGGGCGGCGGGGACCAGCCGAAGCCGGGCAGGTCGAGCGCCTCGCCGTCGACGCTGTCCTCCAGCTGTGCCATGAGGTCCGTCCAGTTCGTCGACGAACCGCCGAGTCCGTGGACGAACAGCGCGGGCGGCAGCCCCGTGCGCAGCGGGGGCCGGGACCGGACGGCGAGCTCCAGTCCGGGCAGCACCGCGAGGCGCAGCTGCTCCCCCTCGGCGACGTGGACGGCTCCCACCTGGGAGAACGCTTCGGATGCGGATCGCACACCCGGCAGCTCGGTCGAAGACATGCCGCCAATGTTACGAGACGATCACGTCCGGACTCTTGTGTTCGGCATCACAGATGCATGGGGATCCACGTAGCGGGGTATTCGCGATCCTCCTACGCTCATAGATGAGGCAGGCCACAGAGGCGGTCCGCCCACGAGGGGCGAGGGAAGAAGGGGAGCCACATGACCGTCGACCCCGCAGAGCCGGAAACCTTCCGGGAGCGCTTCCCGGAGACCCTCGACACCGAGGCGCCCGAGGCCGATGCGGCGGAACAGCTGGCCGAGTTGCAGCCGGACGACGACGACCGGGTCACCGGGGTGGACCGCGACGAGGCCGCCGACGGGGACGCCGCCGAACAGGCGCGGGTGGTGACCCTGGACGAGGACGACTACCGCTGACCAGCGCCTCCGGGCAGTCCGTACACGGTCCGCACAGCGAGAAAACTCCGCTTGGACCCTACAGATTCGGTTACCGAAAAGTACGATGGCCGCGCGGCGCAGAGCGCACTGTGTTCTTAGAGAAAGTGGGAGGCGGCGTGACAGCCATCGAGCAGACGGAGGCAGCGCGTCCCCGGGGCACGCGACTGCCGCGCCGAGCCCGGCGCAACCAGCTGCTGGGCGCGGCCCAGGAGGTCTTCGTCGCGCAGGGTTACCACGCGGCGGCGATGGACGACATCGCGGAGCGGGCCGGCGTCAGCAAGCCCGTGCTCTACCAGCACTTCCCGGGCAAGCTCGACCTCTACCTGGCGCTGCTGGACCAGCACTGCGAGGCCCTGCTGCTCGCCGTGCGCACGGCGCTCGCGTCGACGACGGACAACAAGCTGCGCGTGGCCGCCACCATGGACGCCTACTTCGCGTACGTGGAGGACGAGGGCGGCGCCTTCCGGCTGGTCTTCGAGTCCGACCTGACGAACGAGCCCGCGGTGCGCGAGCGCGTCGACCGCGTCTCGCTGCAGTGCGCCGAGGCCATCTCCGACGTCATCGCCGAGGACACGGGCCTGTCCAAGGACGAGTCGATGCTGCTGGCCGTGGGCCTGGGCGGGGTCTCGCAGGTCGTGGCCCGGTACTGGCTCTCCAGCGAGAGCCCGGTCGCCCGCGACACCGCGGTGGGCCTGCTGACCTCGCTGGCCTGGCGCGGCATCGCCGGCTTCCCGCTGCACGGCACGGAGGGCGGCCAGGCCCCGCAGGCCTGACCCGCGGAGCCGACCGCGGACCCGACCGCAGGCCTGGCGGCCGCCGGGCGGCTGCCAGGCCCGATGTTCGCTGCGAGCGTGTCCGGAGCGCCGCATCCGGGTCCCCTCTCCGGGCTAATGTGGACCGGGTACGGCGCGGCTGATCGCGCACAACCGACCATCGGAGGGACAAAGCCGTGGAGGTCAAGATCGGCGTGCAGCACGCACCCCGGGAGATCGTGCTGGAGAGCGACTTGAGCGCCGAGGAGCTGGAGCGCATCGTCACCGCCGCGCTGACCGGTTCGGAGCCGCTGCTGAGCCTCACCGACAACAAGGGCCGCAAGGTCCTGGTGCCGGCCGATCGCCTGTCGTACGTCGACCTGGGCGAGCCGAGCGTGCGCAAGGTCGGTTTCGGCGCGCTCTGACGCATCGCGACCGGCATTCGGCAGAACTGGGTGAAACGGCCCGGTGGTTGATTCCACCGGGCCGTTTCCCTTTCCTCCGCTTCGGGTAGGACCGCAGTGACCCGGTTTGCCCCTGACCTGCGGGAGACCCCCATGCTGCTGTTGGAAGCGCTCGGCTCCGCCCTCCTGGGCCTCGCCCTTGCCGGAGCGGCCCTGCGAGTGCTGGCCCTGCGGCTGCCGTCCCCGAGGACGGTGCTGGTCAGCGGGGTTCTGGGAGCCCTCTTCGGGGCGTACCTGACACAGTTCGCACTCGGTCCGGGACACAACACGCTCTTCGCGACCCTGGTCGGCTCGGTGCTGGTCTCCGCGGTGGTGCTGTCGCTGCTGCTGCGTCCCGGCGCGGGTCCCCGGCGCTCATCGCGCCGGACTCCGTTTTCGCTCCCGTCGCAGGGCTGAGCGGTCCTCCGGCCGACCTGATCGGGATCCGTCCGCACTCCGTCACCTCGTACGCCGGCCCCGGCGCGGGATTCCGCGCCGGGGCCGGCGTACGAGCGGGTGAAGACGATCAGGCGGCGAGGCCCAGTGCGGCCATGCGCTTGGTGTGCGCCTTGGTGATCCGGGTGAACATCTCGCCGACGGCCGCCAGGTCGAAGCCGGCCGCCATCCCGTCCACGCCGCCCACCAGCATCGTGGAGAGGGCGTCGCGCTCGGCGACCACGCGCTGCGCCTGCGAGAGCGCCTCGCCCATCAGCCGGCGGGCCCACAGCGCGAGCCGGCCTCCGCAGCGCGGATCGGCCTCGATGGCGGCGCGGACCTTCTCGACGGCGAAGCCGCCGTGACCGGTGTCGTCGAGCACGCTCACGACGAGGGCGCGGGTGTCGCTGTCCAGGTGGGTGGCGACCTCGCGGTAGAAGTCGCTGGCGATGGAGTCGCCGACGTAGGCCTTGACCAGGCCCTCCAGCCAGTCCGACGGAGCGGTCTGGCGGTGGAAGTCGTCGACGCCCTTCGCGAAGGGCTCCATGGCCGCGGTGGGCTCGGCGTCGATCGCCGCGAGGCGGTCGCGCAGCCGCTCGAAGTGGTGGAACTCCGCGGAGGCCATCTTCGCGAGCTCGGCCTTGTCGTCGAGGGTGGGCGCGAGCTTCGCGTCCTCCGCGAGGCGCTCGAAGGCCGCGAGCTCTCCGTACGCGAGCGCTCCCAGCAGGTCCACGACGGCTGCCCGGTACTGCGGCGAGGCGGAGGCGGTCGCCCAGTCCTGGGCGGCGATCCCGGTCGCCCCGGCGCCGGCGCTGTCGTCGGAGGGCGATGCGTTTTCAACGGTCGACATGCTCCGCACAATAGCCCGCCGGAACCCCGCCACAGGCACCGCATCGGGTCACCGATGGTCTGCCTAAACGCGACTACCAGGTGAATTCACCCGACACACCTGCGCGATTCCGGGGTACAGTGGTAATGCGCCTGCCGGATACTCGGCGGGCCATCCGAATGAGGATGCCCGGTCGGTGGCCCGATCGGCTCCACCCGACCGCCCTCGGCGTGATGCGTACGTCCATGCGTACCGCCTCTCCACGAGGGGCCCCCTCAGCGGCATGAGCGCTTGAGCGAAGGCCAGTGGTCCCGCGCAGCTTAGTAATGGCTCTTCCGATGTCTGGAAGGGCGCAGTACTGCAAGCCAGGCACGGTACGACCCCCCTCGCCGCCTCGCGCCGCGTCTCACAGAAGAGGCAGCACCCTGACTACGTTCCGAGACCTCGGGATCTTTCCCGAGACGGCCGAAGCCCTTGAGGCCGTCGGCATTGTGTCCCCCTTCCCGATCCAGGAGATGACCCTCCCCGTCGCCCTTTCCGGCACGGACGTCATCGGCCAGGCCAAGACCGGAACCGGCAAGACGCTCGGTTTCGGCCTTCCGCTGCTGGAGCGGGTCATCGTCCCCGCGGACGTCGAGGCGGGCCGGGCGACGCCCGAGCAGCTGACCGACGCCCCGCAGGCCCTCGTCGTCGTCCCGACGCGCGAGCTGTGCACCCAGGTCACCAACGACCTGCTGACCGCGGGCAAGGTCCGCAACGTCCGCGTCCTCGCCATATACGGCGGCCGCGCGTACGAGCCCCAGGTCGAGGCGCTCAAGAAGGGCGTCGACGTGATCGTCGGCACCCCGGGCCGCCTGCTCGACCTGGCCGGCCAGCGCAAGCTCGACCTGTCGCACGTCAAGGCCCTCGTCCTGGACGAGGCCGACGAGATGCTCGACCTGGGCTTCCTGCCCGACGTCGAGAAGATCATCAACTACCTCCCGGCCAAGCGTCAGACGATGCTGTTCTCGGCGACCATGCCGGGCGCGGTCATCGGCCTGGCCCGCCGGTACATGACGCAGCCGACGCACATCCGCGCCACCTCGCCCGAGGGCGAGGGCGTCACCGTCGCCAACATCAAGCAGCACGTCTTCCGTGCGCACAACATGGACAAGCCGGAGCTCGTCTCCCGCATCCTGCAGGCCGAGGGCCGCGGGCTGGCCATGATCTTCTGCCGTACGAAGCGCACGGCGGCCGACATCGCCGAGCAGCTGGAGAAGCGCGGCTTCGCCTCCGGCGCCGTCCACGGCGACCTGGGCCAGGGCGCGCGCGAGCAGGCCCTGCGCGCGTTCCGCAACGGCAAGGTCGACGTGCTGGTGTGCACCGACGTCGCCGCGCGCGGCATCGACGTCGAGGGCGTCACCCACGTCATCAACTACCAGACGCCGGAAGACGAGAAGACCTTCCTGCACCGCGTGGGCCGCACCGGCCGCGCGGGCAACAAGGGCACGGCCGTCACCCTGGTCGACTGGGACGACATCCCGCGCTGGCAGCTGATCAACAAGGCGCTGGAGCTGGACTTCCACGACCCGGTCGAGACGTACTCCACGTCTCCGCACCTGTTCGAGGAGCTGCACATC
This sequence comes from Streptomyces sp. NPDC001194, assembly GCF_042896985.1. Lineage (NCBI taxonomy): Bacteria > Bacillati > Actinomycetota > Actinomycetes > Kitasatosporales > Streptomycetaceae > Streptomyces > Streptomyces sp. NPDC001194. The sequence goes on from NZ_JBIAXU010000001.1 coordinate 274,487, forward strand.
CCGGCCGGCACCAAGGGCATCCTGCCGCGCGCCGAGCGCGTGCGGGCCGGCCTGAAGGCCGAGGAGCTCGAGGACCTGGGCGAGACCGGCGGCCGCGGTGGCCGTGGCGGTCGCGGTGACCGCGGTGACCGCGGTCCGGCCGCAGCCGCCCCCGTCGAGGAGCGTGCCGCCCGTACGCGCACCCCGCGTCAGCGCCGCCGTACGCGCGGTGGCAGCGAGCTCGGCGCCGAGGGCGCCGCCGTGACGCCGGTGGCCGAGGCTCCCGAGGCCCCGGCCGGCGACGAGGCGCGCAAGCCGCGCCGCCGCCGGACGCGTTCGGTGACGACGGCAGCCGCCGCTGCCGCCGCCGTGGCCGAGTCGGCCCCGGTCGCCGCGGTCGTGGAGGCTGCCCCCGTCGCCGTCGCCCCGGTCGTCGAGGCTCCGGTCGCCGAGGCTCCGGCCGAGGAGGCCCCGGTCAAGGCCCGCCGGACCCGCACCCGCAAGGTCGCGGAGGCCCCGGTCTTCGCGGAGCCGGAGTTCGCGCAGGCCGCGCCGGTCGCGGCCGAGCCCGTCAAGGCCGAGCCGGTCCGCGCCCGCCGGGTCCCGACCCAGAAGCCGGTCCTCGCCCAGCTGACCCCGATCTCCGAGGCTCCGGCCGCGGAGACGGTGGTCAAGGCCCGCCGGACCACCCGTACCCGCAAGGTCGTCGACGCGGCCCCGGAGCCGGACTTCCAGGTGGCCCCGCCCGTGGAGCCCCCGGTGAAGGCCCGTCGCAGCGCTCCCGCCACCCGGACCCGCAAGGTCGCGGCGGCCGCTCCGGTCGCCGAGACCGTCGCGGTGGCCGAGGAGGCCGAGGTCAAGCCGAAGCGCACCCGGGCCCGCAAGACCGCCGCTGCCGTCGTCGAGGCTCCGGCCGCGCCGGTGGCCGAGGAGGCCCCCGCGAAGCCGAAGCGCACGCGGACCCGCAAGGTCGCCGCTCCCGTCGCGGAGACCGCGGAAGCCTGATCCCCGCAGCACCGTCCGGTGGCCCGGTCCCCTTCCGAGGGGGCCGGGCCACCGGCGCGTTCACGGCCGGGACGCTCGCACGTCCGGGCCGTGTACACCGCCCCTACGCGCCGGTAACCCCGGGCCGGTAGCCTCTGGCCCATGAGCAAGCCGCCCCGCCTCACGCTGCCGTCCGGTGCCCGCGCGCACCTCCTGTCCACCGCCCGCGGAGAGTTCGCCGTGCACGAGGCCGGCGAGCCGGTCCGCGGCACCGCCCTGCTGGTCCCGGGGTTCACGGGCAGCAAGGAGGACTTCATCGGCCTCCTGGAGCCCCTGGCCGCAGCCGGGTACCGGGTGGTCGCGGTCGACGGGCGCGGGCAGCACGAGAGCCCCGGACCGCGCGAGGAGTCGGCGTACGCACTGGAGGAGCTGGCACAGGACGTGCTCGCCCAGGCCGCCGCCGTGGACGGGGGCCCCGTCCACCTGGTCGGCCACTCGCTGGGCGGGGTGATCGCGCGGGCCGCCGTGCTGCGCGACGCGGCTCCCTTCGCCTCCCTGACCCTGATGAGCAGCGGGCCGGCCGCGATCGCCGAGGACCAGCAGGAGCGTACGAAGCTGCTGGTCGCCGCGTTGGAGGCGATGCGGGAGGACATGCCGGGCGTGTGGACGGCGATGCGGTCCTTCGATCCCGAGGACGCGGTGCCCGACTCCCCCGAGCTCGCGGACTTCCTGCGCGAGCGGTGGCTGGCCACGGTGCCGGAGCAGCTGATCGCCACGGGCCGGATCCTGGTCTCCGAGCCGGACCGGGTGGACGGGCTCAGCGCCGTGGAACTGCCGAAGCTGGTGCTGTCCGGCGAGGTCGACTACGCGTGGCCGGTTCCGCTGATGGACGAGATGACACGGCGACTGGGTGCGGCCCGGGTGGTCGTGGGGGGCGCCGAGCACTCCCCCAATGCGGAGAATCCGCAGGTCACAGCCGGTGCGCTGGCCTCGTTCTGGGATGCCCACCCGCGAGGTTAGTTAGCGAGTGAAAAAATTTCCTTAGCGTAGGGAATGTTTGCCTCTTACACTTCGTTGGAACAGTGCAAGGAGAACACTGACGAAGGGAGAAGCACCATGCGCTTCGAGATTCTGCGCCTGGACGATGTCGACGGATCCGCCGTGGACAGCACCGTCGTGGACGCGGCCTCCGTCAACCGGATCGTGCAGCAGGCGGCCGCCGTAGGCCAGCGCATTCTGATCCGACCGGCCGAGAGTGCGTCCTCCTGACTCGCCGCGAAACAACGTCGAACGCCCCCGCACCGGATCGGTGCGGGGGCGTTCGCGTGTGCGGGAACGGGCCGGGCGGCGCTCAGGCAGTGTGGATGACCTGGAGCACGCCGTTGATGATCTGCTGGACGGCGATCGCGGAGAGCATCATGCCGGCGAGGCGCGTCACGAGGACGACGCCGCCGTCCTTGATGACCCGGATGATGACCAGCGAGTAGCGCATGGCGGTCCACAGCACGAGGTGCATGGCGACGATCGCCAGCCAGACCGAGACCTGCGCGGCGGCCCCGTCCGCCTTCTGCACGGCCAGGATGACGGACACGATCGCACCGGGACCGGCGAGCAGCGGCATGCCGAGCGGCACGAGGGCGACGTTCACGTCCTTGGTCTGCTTGGGCTCGTCGTTCTTGCCGGTGAGCAGGTCGAGCGCGATGAGCAGGAGCAGCAGACCGCCCGCGATCATCAGCGCGGGGACGGAGACGTGCAGGTAGTCCAGGATCTGCTGGCCGCAGATCCCGAAGACGGCGATGACGCCGAAGGCCACGCAGACGGCCTGCCAGGCCATGCGGCGCTGCACCTTGGCGGGGCGGCCCGAGGTCAGGGCGAGGAAGATCGGCGTGATCCCCGGGGGGTCCATAATCACAAAAAGCGTGAGAAATAGGGATCCGAAGACGGCGAAGTCAAACACAGTGATGCCTTGCAGGAGAGAGGGGTGTTTCGAAGAAAGGAAAAGGGGCGCATCGGCGCGCGTGCGCGCCGGTCGGCGCGTTACGCGCCGGTCGCTCCGCCGGCGCCGGGGACGGGGAAGGCCCCCGTCGCGCGGCGCGTGATCTCGCCGTAGATCTCGGGGTCGGTCGTGTACTCCCCGAGGCGGCAGGTCTTGCGGCTGCCGTGGTAATCGCTGGACCCGGTCACGAGGAGTCCGAGCTCGCCGGCCAGGGCGCGCAGCCGCCCGCGCGTTTCGCCGTCGTGGTCCATGTGGTCCACCTCGATCCCGTCCAGGCCCGCGGAGGCGAGCTCGGCTATCGCGGACTCGGGGACGCACCGGCCGCGCTTGACGGCGGCGGGGTGGGCGAAGACGGTGACCCCGCCGGCCGCCTTGACCAGGCGGATGGCGTCGAAGGGGTCGAGCTCGTGCTTCTCGGCGTGCGCGCGGCCGCCGTCGGCGATCCAGTCCGGCGTGAACGCGTCGGACACGGTAGGGACGACGCCCAGCTCGACGAGCGCGGTGGCGATGTGCGGCCGCCCGACGGAGCCGTTGCCGGCGATCCGGGACACCTGCTCCCAGGTGACGTCGACGCCGAGCTCCCGCAGCTTGCCGATCATGGCGTGGGCGCGCGGGGTGCGGTCGTCGCGGACGAGCTCCCGCTCGCGGGCCAGCTCGGGCTCCTCGGGATCGAAGAGGTACGCGAGCATGTGCATCCCGATGCCGTCGAGCCGGCAGGACAGCTCCATGCCGGTGACGAGGGTGAGCCCCCGCGGCAGCGCGGCGAGGGCTTCGGCGTATCCCCGGACGGTGTCGTGGTCGGTCAGCGCGACCACGTCCAGCCCGGCGGCTGCCGCATTGCGGACCAGCTCGGCGGGGGTGTCGGTCCCGTCGGAGGCCGTGGAGTGGGCGTGCAGATCGATGCGCACTGCCGGTGCTCCAGGGGTCTCGCGGGTACGGGGGGACACCCCAGGATAACGCCCGCCCGCCGTCCGGGCGCCACGGTGCCGGCGGCCGCCCCGCGGGCCCACGCCCGGGCCCGGCACCGGCTCCCAGGGGGTGTCTTGTCGATCAGGCCGGGTCAGGGAGCGGTGGTGGGCGCCGTGGATCGCAAGGCGGACGTGGGGGTCCCCCCGCCGAAGGCAGGGGGAGGAGTCGACGCGGTGGGGGCACCTCCCAGCGGTAGCTGGGGGACGTCGGCGAGCGAGGACAACGCGGCGAGGCGCGGTGCCCGCCGCCGCGAGCCCGGCGTGATCGGGAAGACGCCCCCTAGGGAGTGTCGTCAAAGTCGCGTCGGCCGCCCGCAAGGGCGGGGCCGGCGGGGTCTGGTGCGTGCGATCGCAAGGCGGAGGAGGGAATCGACGCGGAGCGTCGATGACCGACGACAACGCGGCGAGCGTGCGTGCCAGACCCCGCCGGCCAGACGGGACTTTGACGACACGACCTAGGGACCGAGGACGCGCGGGCTCAGCGCACCGCACGGCAGCAGTTCGACCTCGGCGCCCGCGTCCCGCAGGTCCGTCAGCACCAGTTCGTCGTACATCAGCAGGCCCGACTGCTCCGGCCAGACGACGGCCCACAGCCACAGCCCGCGCGCCTCGCCGGCGAACACGGCCCGGTCGTCCGGGGCTCCCTTCACGTGCCACAGCGGTGTCGGGCGGCCCGCCGCGACGACCTTGGCGTGCGGCGGCGTCGAGACGTCGATGTACGGGCCGGGGTCGGGTCCGTCGATCCCCGCGTACCGCGAGCCCAGGCCGACGCCCAACTCCTCCGCGACCAGCAGCAGCTCGCCGATCCCGCCGAGCGGACCGGGACCCGAGCAGGCCACCGCCGTCGCCCGGCCCCCGCTGCGGTCGTCACCGGCTGCCGCCACCCCGGTGAACAGCCATCCCACCGGCAGCGGCCACGGCATCCACACCGGCACCTTCGCCCGGTTCACCACCACGCCCAGGCCTTCGACGCTCGGCGGGATGACGGGCTGCAGGGGGTGCACCGTGCCATGCACCGCGCACTGCCACGAGTCGGAGAAGAGCCCGGGCGCCCTGACCCGGCCACCGCACTTCGGGCATGTTGGTTCGCCCCTCATAAGAAGCCACGCTCCTCCCCGCCCGGCGCCCCGTCAAGACACGATCACCCGTCCGGATGCCCCGGTCCGCGTGTCTCAGTCCAGCGGCACTGCGCTGCGATGAGGATCCCGCAGATCCGTGCCGTGCGACAGCCAGCGTTCCTGGAGGGCCGCCGCGCCGTGCACCCGCTTCCACGCCGCCTCGTTCGCCGTCATCGGCAGCAGTGGGAGGAAGTGCACCGGGTCCATGGGCTCGTCGAGTTCGAGGTCCTCCACCAGCCCGCCGGGCTCCGCGACGAGCACGGAGGTGAACGGCGCCCCGCCCCACAGCGGCGCGCCCACGTCGAGCGAGGCGCCCGGGGCCACGACCAGTCCCTCCACCTGCGGCGCGGCGCCCAGCACCGCGAGCGGCCGCAGCAGCTCGTCGGTGGGCGCGAGTCCCGCCCGCACGGTCAGCACGAGCTCGGCGCGCGGTCCGCGCAGCGGGTCGGCGACCACGGCGGTCGGGTCGGTCATCGGTTGGGCGGACATGCCGAGGGTCGCGTACCGCACGAGGTCCCCCTCGGCGAAGCGGAGCACTTCGATGCGGTCGGTGCCGAGGAAGGTGACGGCGGCGCGGGCGTCGGGTTCGCCGAGCGCGCTGCGCAGCCGGGCTTCGACGAGAGCCAGAATTTGTGCCATGACGCGAGCATAGAACTCGTATGAGGCGGGTAAAGGGCGGGTCTTGACCATCCGTCGGCTGATAATGTTGACCGCTGGTCGGGGCCACACTCTTGAAGAGCTGTTTCGGGGCAGCCGACGACAGGACGTCCTCCACGGGGGACCGGCCGGAGGAGGTGGGGCTGCAATGGATCGAAGTCGATCGTGCAGTACCAACCGCTCTTCCACTCCCTGTACGGGCATCACGGACACGTTTCCGCCCGTTTGATCATCTGATCAGTAGAAGAGCGACGGCGGAACTCTGTCCTCCCGTCCTGTTCCTTCCCTCCGCCCCGGGCCTGCCGGCCTGCCGCGGCCTTGCCATCAGGAAGGGACCTCCCACCCGTACGGTCCGCAGCCGTGCGTGCGAAGGAGCCTGCCATGTCGATGCTGCCCTACCTGCGTGCCGCCGTACGTCCGGCCCTGCGCAGGTCCACCCCGTCCCAGCCCGGCTACGACGCCACCCGCGACCCGTCCGCGAGCAGCGCGGTCGTCGACTGCGCCGTGTACCGCGACGGCCGACGCGCGCTGGGATCGGCCTGTCTGACCCCCCGTGAGGCGATGGCCCGGGTCCGGGAGAGCGGCGGGTTCGCCTGGATCGGCCTGCACGAGCCGACCGAGGCCGAGTTCGCGGGGATCGCCGCCACGTTCGGCCTGCACCCGCTCGCCGTGGAGGACGCGGTCCACGCGCACCAGCGGCCGAAGCTGGAGCGCTACGACGACACGCTCTTCACCGTCTTCAAGACGATCCACTACGTGGACCACGCCGAACTGACCGCCACCAGCGAGGTGGTGGAGACCGGCGAGGTGATGTGCTTCACCGGCCCCGACTTCGTCATCACGGTCCGGCACGGCGGCCAGGGATCCCTGCGGTCCCTGCGCCACCGCCTCCAGGACGACCCCGAACTGCTCGCCAAGGGCCCCTCGGCCGTGCTGCACTCCATCGCCGACCACGTCGTCGACGGGTACATCGCGGTCGCGGCGGCCGTCCAGGACGACATCGACGAGGTGGAGAACGCGGTGTTCGCCGCGCCCGCCAAGGGCAGCGCGCGCGGCGGCGACGCGGGCCGCATCTACCAGCTCAAGCGCGAGGTGCTGGAGTTCAAGCGGGCGGTCTCCCCGCTGCTGCGGCCGATGGAGCTGCTGAGCGAGCGTCCGATGCGGCTGGTGGACCCGGACATCCAGAAGTACTTCCGCGACGTCGCCGACCACCTGGCACGCGTGCACGAGCAGGTCATCGGCTTCGACGAGCTGCTGAACTCGATCCTCCAGGCCAACCTCGCGCAGGCGACGGTCGCCCAGAACGAGGACATGCGCAAGATCACCTCGTGGGCGGCGATCATCGCCGTCCCGACGATGATCTGCGGGGTCTACGGGATGAACTTCGAGCACATGCCCGAGCTCCACTGGCGCTACGGCTACCCGATGGTGATGGCCGCGATCGCCGGATCCTGCTTCACGATCCACCGCGCACTGCGCCGCCACGGCTGGCTCTAGAGGGGCGGCGCCCACCCCCTACTCTGTTGCGCATGACTCTCAGCGCGCTCGACCTGGCCCTCGTCGAGGAGGCCACCAAGAAGTCCGGCCTGATCTGGGTCCGCGGCTCCGGGGCCGACCGGGCCCTGTGGCACGCCTGGGTCGACGGCGCCGCCCACGTCCTGGGCGACGGGCCCGGGGAGCAGCCGTTCCCGGGGCTCGCGGACGGCGGGACCGCCGAGGTGACCGTGCGCAGCAAGGACAAGGGCGGCCGGCTGGTCGCCTGGACGGCGGCCGTACGGGAGCTGGCGCCCGGCAGCGAGCAGTGGCGGGCGGCGGTGGCCGAGCTGAAGGGGAAGCGGCTGAACGCTCCCGACTCGGAGCAGATGACCGAGCGGTGGGCGCGCGAGTGCCGGCTGCTGCGGCTGGAGCCGGTGGCGGCGAGCACGGAGCTGCCCGCCGGTTCCCTGGCCGCGACCCCGCTGGGCTCGCCCGCGGTCACCCGCGGGCCCGTCCCGGCCGGGCTGCCGAAGCTGCTGCTCAAGCGGAAGAAGGCGGCCCGCTAGGACACCCTCCAGGGCGGTGCGTCGGCGACACCGCCCGGAAGGTCCCGCGCCCGCGGGTGCTCGTACGCCTACTTCGTCGGGTCCGAGCCCTGACCGGTGCCCTTGCCCGGGCTCGGTGACGGGCCGGAGCCCCCGCCCGACTCCTTCGTCTCCTTCGTCGTCGGCATCTGGCTGCCGTAGTCGACGGTCTGGTCCTGCGCGGGCGCCTCCAGCGGGAAGGCCTTGCCCCACTCCGCGAGCTGGACCTGCCCGGCCCCGCCGGCCCGCTCCAGGCGCAGCGGGTACGGGGTCCCCTCCAGGGAGACCGACAGCTTGCCGCCCTTGCCCTTGCCGGCCGTGACCTGGACCGCGCGGGTCTGCCCGACCTTGGTGTAGTCGGCTTCCTTGGCGAGCTTGCCGTCGAGCCCCAGCAGCCCGTCGAGCAGCACGTGCATGTCGGTGAACCCGCGGAACTGCTTGTAGGTGGGGTCGCCCTCGGGCACCTTCACGTACTTGTCGCCGAGCTTTCCGGCCGAATCGGACTTGCCCCAGAAGGCCGCGCTCGCCTTGAGGTAGAGCTGCTCCCCCACCCGCAGCACCTGGAAGGTGTCCTCCTGCGACTTCACCTCGCCGGAGCCGCCGTCCTTCTTGAGCCGCATGTCGATCGAGAAGGACTTGCCGCCGCTGACGAGCGTGCCGGACAGGTGGACCGAGTCGGCGGCGCCGGCGGCCGCCTTCGCCTTGTCCTCGATCTGGTCGGCGGAGAGCTTGCCGACCCCGTTGGTGCCCTCGTCCGGGTCCGCGCCGCAGCCCGTGCCGGCGACGGCCAGGCCCGCGAACAGGACACCGGCGAAGGCCGCCCGGCGCAGCCGAACGGCGGGGAGGTGGGCGGTCACGGGCAGGTACCTCTCGTCGTGCGTGTCGTCGTACGTCGTGGAGCAGCAGGCAGCGTACCCGCCCGTAGCCTCCGCGCCGGGAGGGTGGTCCGCCCGTACCCACGGGCGGCCGCCCCACCAGGACGGTCTCGCGGGGCACGGGCTAGCCTGAGGGGCGGCAGGACTGAGGACCGACGCTCTAGGAGGCGCTCGCATGGCTGGTGGCGCCCCGCGGATCTTCGTCTCGCATCTGTCGGGTGTGCCCGTCTTCGACCCCAACGGCGACCAGGTCGGCCGCGTCCGCGACCTCGTCGCGATGCTGCGCGTCGGCGGGCGTCCGCCGCGGCTGCTGGGCCTGGTGGTCGAGGTGGTCAGCCGGCGCAGGATCTTCCTCCCGATGACCCGGGTGACGGGCGTGGAGTCCGGACAGGTCATCACCACCGGGGTCGTCAACATGCGCCGCTTCGAGCAGCGGCCCACCGAGCGCCTGGTCCTCGGTGAACTGCTGGACCGCCGGGTGACGCTGGGCGCCACCGGCGAGGAGGTCACCGTCCTCGACGTGGCCATCCAGCAGCTGCCGGCCCGCCGCGACTGGGAGATCGACCGGATCTTCGTGCGCAAGGGCAAGAGCGGCGCGCTGCGCCGGCGCGGCGAGACCCTGACCGTGGAGTGGTCGGCGGTGACCGGCTTCTCGCTGGAGGAGGAGGGCCAGGGCGCCGAGAACCTGGTGGCCACCTTCGAGCAGATGCGCCCGGCCGACGTGGCGAACGTCCTGCACCACCTGACCCCGAAGCGGCGCGCCGAGGTGGCCAGCGCCCTCGACGACGACCGGCTCGCGGACGTCATGGAGGAGCTGCCCGAGGACGAGCAGGTGGAGATCCTCGGCAAGCTGAAGGAGGAGCGCGCCGCCGACGTCCTGGAGGCGATGGACCCGGACGACGCGGCCGACCTGCTCTCGGAGCTCCCGGAGGACGACAAGGAGCGGCTGCTGACGCTGATGCAGCCGGACGACGCGGCCGACGTGCGCCGGCTGCTGTCGTACGAGGAGAACACCGCGGGCGGTCTGATGACGACGGAGCCGATCGTGCTCAGGCCCGACGCGACGGTCGCCGACGCGCTGGCCCGCGTACGGCAGGCGGACCTGTCGCCGGCGCTGGCCGCCCAGGTGTACGTGTGCCGGCCGCCGGACGAGACGCCCACGGGCAAGTACCTGGGCACGGTGCACTTCCAGCGGCTGCTGCGGGACCCCCCGTTCACCCTGGTGAGCTCGATCGTGGACACGGACCTGCCGCCGCTGCGTCCGGACGCCTCGCTGCCCCAGGTGACGACCCATCTCGCCGCGTACAACATGGTGGCGGTGCCGGTGGTGGACGAGAGCGGCTCGCTGCTGGGCGCGGTGACCGTGGACGACGTACTGGACCACCTGCTGCCGGACGACTGGCGGGAGACGGACTTCCACTCCGAGGAGGTCTCCGGTGGGCAGTGAGCGCAAGGGCGAGCCGTCGCGCGAACGGCGCCGCGAGCAGATCCGCGTACGGCGCGAGCTGGCGCGCGAGCACGCCCGGGAGTACGCGCGCGAGCAGGGGCTCACGGGCCGGGAGGAAGAGTCCGCCGAGCGACTGCGGTCCAAGGCGACCGCTTCCTCGACAGGGTCGACCGCGCTGAGCCGCTCGCCGCGGGTGCGCCTGGACCAGCCCCGGGCGGACCGGCGGCGGGTGCTTCCGGTCTACGACCCGGAGGCCTTCGGGCGGCTGTCGGAGCGGGTGGCGCGCTTCCTCGGCACGGGCCGGTTCATCGTCTACATGACGCTGGTGATCATCGTCTGGGTGCTGTGGAACATCTTCGCGCCCACGCACCTGCGCTTCGACGAGTACCCGTTCATCTTCCTGACGCTGATGCTGTCGCTGCAGGCCTCGTACGCGGCCCCGCTGATCCTGCTCGCGCAGAACCGCCAGGACGACCGCGACCGGGTCAACCTGGAGCAGGACCGCAAGCAGAACGAGCGCTCCATCGCCGACACCGAGTACCTGACCCGGGAGATCGCGGCGCTGCGGATGGGCCTGGGCGAGGTCGCGACCCGCGACTGGATCCGGTCGGAGTTCCAGGACCTGATCAAGGAGATGGACGAGCGGCGGCTGTTCCCGCTCGAGAGTGACGAAGGCGACCGCTAGCGGCCTTTCCTGCGGCGGGCTACCGAGCCGTACCATCGGGGACATGGCTACCGACACAAGCTCCGCCGCCGTGCCCGAGCAGGACGCGATCCTCGACGCGCTGGCGACGGTGAACGACCCCGAGATCCACCGGCCGATCACCGAACTCGGCATGGTCAAATCGGTGGAGATCGGCGACGGCGGCGAGGTCGCGGTCACGGTCTACCTGACGGTGTCGGGCTGCCCCATGCGCGAGACGATCACCAAGAACGTCACCGAGGCCGTCGAGCGGGTCGCGGGCGTGACCTCGGTCGCGGTCACGCTGGACGTGATGAGCGACGAGCAGCGCAAGGACCTGGCGGCCACGCTGCGCGGCGGCACCGCCGAGCGCGAGGTCCCGTTCGCCAAGCCGGGCTCGCTGACCCGCGTCTACGCGGTGGCGTCCGGCAAGGGCGGCGTCGGCAAGTCCTCGGTGACGGTGAACCTGGCCGCGGCGATGGCCGCGGACGGCCTGAAGGTCGGCGTCGTCGACGCGGACATCTACGGCCACAGCGTGCCGCGCATGCTGGGCGTCGAGGGCCGCCCGACCCAGGTCGAGAACATGATCATGCCGCCCTCGGCCAACGGCGTGAAGGTCATCTCCATCGGCATGTTCACCCCCGGCAACGCGCCGGTGGTGTGGCGCGGCCCGATGCTCCACCGCGCGCTGCAGCAGTTCCTGGCGGACGTGTTCTGGGGCGACCTGGACGTGCTCCTGCTGGACCTGCCGCCGGGTACGGGCGACATCGCGATCTCGGTGGCCCAGCTGGTGCCGAACGCGGAGATCCTGGTCGTGACCACGCCTCAGCAGGCCGCGGCCGAGGTCGCGGAGCGGGCCGGCTCGATCGCGGTGCAGACGCACCAGAAGATCGTCGGCGTCGTCGAGAACATGTCCGGGCTGCCGTGCCCGCACTGCGACGAGATGGTCGACGTGTTCGGCTCGGGCGGTGGCCAGAAGGTCGCCGACGGCCTGACGAAGACGGTCGGCGCGACGGTGCCGGTGCTCGGCTCGATCCCGATCGACGTACGGCTGCGCGAGGGCGGCGACGAGGGCAAGCCGGTCGTCCTGTCGGACCCGGACTCCCCGGCCGGCGCGGCGCTGCGCTCCATCGCGGGCAAGCTCGGCGGCCGCTCCCGCGGCCTGGCCGGCATGTCGCTGGGCATCACCCCGCGCAACAAGTTCTGAGCGTCCTGAACGAGGAGGGCACCGCCGGCCGGCGGTGCCCTTTCCCGTACCCGGGTTACTCGTACGCGGCGAGATCCGCGATCACCGAGAAGCCGAGCCCGTACGCGCTCATCCCCCGGCCGTACGCGCCCACGTGGACCCCGCCGGGCGTCGAACCGGCCAGGACCCAGCCGAACTCCGACTCGCGGTAGTGGAACGTCGTCGGCTCCCCGTCGACCGGGAGCGACAGCGTCGACCAGTCCGGCCCCGCGAGGTCGTCGGCGAGCTCCCACGCCGCCTCGGTCTGCTGGTCGAGCCAGTCGTCGCGCAGGGTGTGGTCCATCTGCCCCGGCCAGCTGTAGGCCAGCAGACCCGAGCCGGCCAGCCAGGCCGCCGAGGAGACCGAGGTGGCCTCCAGGACGCCGGTGCCGTCGCTGCTGCGGCGCAGCGGGTTGCTCGCGACGGTGACGACCACCGCGAAGCGCTCCTTCTCGCCGGTGGCGAGCTCCCCGCGCGCGGACGGCTCGTCGCCGTGGCCGGTGGAACCGTGCTCGACGGTGCCGTCGGCCCCGGTGCCCACCTGCATGAGCCAGCGCGGGCCGGTGAAGGCCCCGTCCAGCCCGTACCAGGGGAAGTCGGCCCGCAGGTACCCCTGCGCCGTCCGGCGGGCCGCAGGGACGGGCGCGGCAGCCTCCTCGGGCTGCGCGGGAGCCTGCTGCGGGGGTGCGGCGGCGGTCTCGGCCGGCGCGGGCTGCGGCTGCGCGGCCGGCGCACCCGGTGCGGCAGCGGGAGCGGGCGCCTCGGCGGGCTGCACCCCTACCCGGCTACTGCTCGTCGTCTCCATCGATGCGGCCTCTCGTTCCGTGGGGTCCGGAACGCGCCCTCCCCCACGTGTCGTCGGGGGGACCCCCACCCTGGGGCGTCCTGGGTCCGGACTCATGGAGGATAGCCACAGGACCCCGAATCGCCCGGGAAGGCTCGAACGAGGGGGTGTCTCAGGTGGCGTCGGCGTCGTAGGGGGTGCGCTGCTCGGCGGCCGGGGCCGCGGGCTTCTTCAGCAGGTCCGGGCCGGTGGCGGCGGGCGCGGCGGAGGCGGTCGGTGTGGCGTCCGCCTCGCGGCCGTTCACGGCGTCGGTGACGTCGTTCAGCTCCTTGCGGAGATCGAAGGTGCTCCGGATCTCCTTCAGGTCCTCGTTCTCGCCCAGCTGCTTGCGCAGGAACGTCTTCGGGTTCAGGTCCTCGAACTCGAAGTCCTTGAACTCGGGTCCGAGTTCGGACCGGATGTCCTGCTTCGCGCTGTCGGAGAACGCGCGGATCTTCCGGATGACCCCGGTGACGTCCTGGATCACCTTGGGCAGCTTGTCCGGGCCGAAGATGAGGATGGCGAGCACCACGATCGTGACCAGCTCGAGTGCGCCTATGTCGTTGAACACCTTGCCGCTCCTCGGCTCTTTTCACTTCGGGCCACGACACACGGTACCCGGCGTTGTCCGCGGGCCCATACATCGGTGCCGCATCAGCCCGGGATTCCCCATCCGGTCATGATCCGTTCGCCGAACCCAGCACCAGCTCCAGGGTGCGCTCCCGGCCGTCGCGCAGCACGGTCAGGGTGAGCGGGTCGCCGGGGCGGTGGGCGCGGATCTTGATGACCAGCTCGTCGCCGCCGTGCACGCGTACGCCGTCCACCTTGGTGATCACGTCGCCGCCCTTGATCCCGGCCCGGGCTCCGGGGCCGTCGGGGGTGACGGCGGGCTTGCCGCCCTCGCCCTTGGTGCCCACGCGGGCCCCGTCGCCCGTGTACTCCATGTCGAGGGTGACGCCGATGACGGGGTGGGTGGCGCGGCCGGTGCGGATCAGCTCCTCGGCGACGCGCTTGCCCTGGTTGACCGGGATGGCGAAGCCGAGCCCGATGCTGCCGCTCTGCTTGGCACGCTCGTCGCCGTCACCGCCGGCGTCGGCTCCCCTGATGGCGCTGTTGATGCCGATCACGCGGGCCTTGGCGTCGAGGAGCGGGCCGCCGGAGTTGCCGGGGTTGATGGGGGCGTCGGTCTGGAGGGCGTCGACGTAGCTGATGTCGCTGCCGTCGCCCTTGTCCCCGCCCGCGGTGATGGGGCGTCCGGTGGCGCTGATGATGCCGGCGGTGACGGTGTTGGAGAGGTCGAAGGGCGCGCCGATGGCCACGACGGGGTCGCCGACCTTCACGTTCTCGGAGTTCCCGAGGGAGAGCGGGTGCAGGCCCCGTACGCCGTCGACCTTGACCACGGCCAGGTCGTAGCCGCTGTCGCGGCCGACCAGCGCGGCGGTGACGCTCTCGCCGGTGCTGAAGGTGACCGTTATGTCCTTGGCGTCGGAGACGACGTGGTTGTTGGTGAGGATGTGGCCCTGCCCGTCGAGGACGAACCCGGTGCCGGTGCCGCTGCCGGTGCTGCCGCGTACGTGGAGGGTGACGACTCCGGGCAGCGCGGTGGCGGCGATCCCGGCGACGCTCTCGGGGGCGCGGCCCTTGTTCTCGACGGCGGCCTGGGGCAGTTCGAGGCGCGTGCTGCTCTGCCGCTCCGCGAGCACGCCGAGCCACCCGCCGATGCCACCGGCGAGGAGGGCGATGCCGAGGCCCAGTGCGAGGGCGTGCCGCATCCGTACCACGGGGCCGCCGCCGGCCGTCTTGCCCTGGTCGGCCACCTGCAGCGGCCGTTCACCCCAGGGGTCGTACCGCGGCGCCGGCGCGGCTTCGGGGGTCTGCGGCGCGTGCCCGGCCGCCGGATCGCCGTCCGGCCCGGGTACGGACCCGGCCGCCGGGCCGGAACCCGTCTCCGGAGCCGCCTCGGGTGCCGCGTGCGGGGCGGCGGGGCGGCTCCACCACTTCGGGGCCGTGTCGGACTGCTGCTGGTCGGCCATGCGCGCTCCCCTGGGGGCCCCCGGCCGAGCCGGGGGGAGGGTACCTGTGGCACCGCCGGGCGGCGCATCTGCCGCCGATTCAACCAGGTCCTCCGGCGACCGGGGGCCCCGCCCCCGGTCGCCCCGGGCCTCAGCGGGTCAGCGAGACCGGGCGGGGAGAGAGCGACGGATGCACCGGGGGGAGGGGAGCCGTGGGTCTGGGGCCCGCCACGAAGCCGGGGCCGGATGAGCGGTCGCGGACCACCGCGTCCGCCACCGACACGGCCGGGCCCGGACGGGAGGCCGGGGGCTCTCCCCGTACGGTCGGGTCCAGGGAGTCCATCGGCAGCGAACCGCCCAGCGCGATCGCGGCCAGCGAGACCGCCCCGGCCGCCACGAACGCGAAGCGGCGGCGCGGCCGCCCCACCTCGTGTATCGGGAAGCCCTGCTGCGGCGCGGTCGGAGCCACGTACCCGAAGAGATCCGCGCCGGGCGGACCCAGCGGGGATGACGGACCGGACGGACCGTCGGGACCGCCGCCCGGCAGCCCCTGCAACCGGGCCAGCAGCCCGGCGGACAGCGGCGGCGGCGCGCTCTCGACGAACATGCTCTTGAGGCGGCGCTGCGCATCGGCCTCGGCCTTGCACTTGGCGCACGTGGCCAGATGCGCCAGGACCCGCTCGCGCGCGTCATGGCTCAGTTCCCCGTCGACCAGGGCGGCCAGCCGGTCGCCCAGGTGCTGTTCGGCAGGAGAGGGACTGACTCCGCTCACTCGGTTCCGCCCTCTCCCCCGGCGCCCGGTGCGCCCACCGCCACTCCCGCCAGCGCCCGCTGCTCGGCCCGGGCCTCGGGGGACCGGTGCTTGAGCGCCTTGCGCAGGTGCGAGCGGCCGCGGTGGATACGGCTGCGCACGGTGCCGAGCTTCACGCCCAGCGTCGCGGCGATCTCCTCGTACGAAAGGCCCTCGATGTCACACAGCACCACGGCGGCGCGGAACTCGGGCGCGAGGGTGTCCAGCGCCTGCTGCACGTCCGCGTCGAAGTGGGTGTCGTGCAGGACCTGCTGCGGGGACGGCTCGCGGCTCGGCAGCCGCTCGGCGGCGTCGTCGGCGAGCGCGTCGAAGCGGATCCGCTGCTTGCGGCGGACCATGTCGAGGAAGAGGTTGGTGGTGATCCGGTGCAGCCAGCCCTCGAACGTCCCCGGCGTGTACGTGGACAGCGAGCGGAAGACCCGGACGAAGACCTCCTGCGTCAGGTCCTCGGCGTCGTGCTGGTTGCCCGTCAGACGGTAGGCGAGGCGGTAGACCCGCGCACTGTGCGTGCTGACGATCTCCTCCCATGAAGGAGGGGTCCACGCCTGGGTGCCCGCATCGGCGGCAAAGGTCGCGGTGGTTGCGGTGGCAGCGGTGTGGAAGCGGTCAGCAATGTCGGTCACGGATTTCGGCTCACCCGCCGACCAGAAGAGGCGTCTGAATACGCCTCCACGATCCACAGGCGCAGCCGCACCTCCCCTATCGGCTCTGGTGGTGTCCAGTGGAGTCCCTACCATAGCCACCCCTCCCGTCAGCTCCGGATAAGCGTTTTTGCAGTAACTTTGCACGTGCCTGAGGCCGGCGGGGCCGTCGATCTGCCCGCTGCCACCCCATCTATCCCGGCCGCAGCCCGCCCATACGCCCCTTTTCGCCTCGCTGGTTCAGTCCGCCGCTGTTTTCTCCAACGCCCGGTCCCATCTGCGGGTTCCCGACGTCAACGGATACAGTCACCGTTGCGCCAACTATGGGGACAGGAGAGGGTCATTACCGGCAACCGGCAGACGAGCTGGGCGTTCGCCGACGCGTTTGTCGCCGAGGACGACGCTCTGCGGTGGGCCCGCGACCGGGCCAGGGAAGCGGGCCTTCGCTCCGTCTCCCCGGGCACCGGGGCCGCGCTGCGCCTGCTCGCCGCCACCGCGGACGCCAAGGCGGTGGCCGAGATCGGCACCGGCACCGGCGTCTCCGGCATCCACCTCCTCCACGGCATGCGCCCCGACGGGGTGCTGACCACCGTCGACCCCGAGGCCGACCGGCAGGCCTTCGCCCGCCAGGCCTTCCGCGCCGCCGGCTTCGCGGGCAACCGCGCCCGGTTCATCCCCGGCCGCGCACTCGACGTGCTCCCCCGGCTCGCCGACGGCGGGTACGACCTCGTCTTCTGCGACGGGGACCCCTCCGAGTCCCTCGACTACCTCGCCGAATCGTTGCGCCTGCTGCGCCCCGGCGGCCTGGTCTGCTTCGAGGGGGTCTTCTCGGACGGCCGCACCGTCGACGGGGCGGCCCAGCAGACCGAGGTGCTGCGCGTACGGGAGCTGCTGCGCAGCGTCCGCGAGAGCCCGGCGCTGGAGGCCGCCCTGCTCCCGGTGGGCGACGGCCTGCTGTGCGCGGTCCGGCGCTGACCGCACGTACGCCCCGGCGGGATCCGGCGCGGGGGCCCGGGCTCAGCCCAGCAGCAGGAAGGTGAGGGCGGACGTACCGCCCAGCGCCGTCCCGGCGAGGAGCTGCGCCGGGGTGTGCGCCCGCAGCACCAGCCGGGACCAGGCGACCGCGGCGGCGATCAGGACCGCCGGGAGCACGGGCGGTCCGAAGACGAGCAGCAGGATCATCACGGTGCCGCCGGCCACCGACATGTGGATCGATATCTGCCAGCCGACCGTCACGAGCAGGGCCGACGCCAGGCCCACGAGCATCGCGACGACGAGCGCGAACACCTCGCCCGGGGCGCCGAGGACGCGCAGCAGGATGACCCCGGTGACCACGCAGACCAGGCTCAGGGCCATCGGGACGATCCGCTGCCTGCGCACGCGGACGTGCTGGTCGGTCAGCGCCCCGCGCCGGACGCCGAGGGCGATGATCGCGATCGGGCCCGCGCCGCAGAAGAGGGCGGCGAAGAGGCCCCAGCCGAGACCGGTCCACGACGTACCGGCGTGCCATCCGACGAGCAGCAGCAGGGCGACGACCATGTTCGCCGGCGCCAGTCCGTCGGAGACGAGGCGGGCGGCCTTCTGGCGGGGGGTGCAGTCGGCGAAGGCCGGCGGCGCGGGCGGGGAGAAGGGCACGGCTGGCTCCGCGAGGCGCTGGGGACCGGTCGGGGACGGGCTCCCCCGACATGACGCAACGCCGCCCCGGCCGCGGGAAGCGGCCGGGGCGGCGCAGAGAATACGGGTACTGCGTTGCTGCCGACGGGTTAGCCGACGACCTTCTTCAGGGCGTCACCCAGGGCGTCCGCCTCGTCCGGAGTCAGCTCGACGACGAGCCGACCGCCGCCCTCGAGCGGTACGCGCATGACGATGCCCCGCCCCTCCTTGGTGACCTCGAGCGGGCCGTCGCCCGTCCGCGGCTTCATGGCCGCCATGCTCGTTCCCCTTCCTGAAACCAGCTCATCGTCAGCCGACGGCCCCATTCAGGCGCCTGGAACCCGGCATCGAACACATTGCTTCTTGGCCATTATCCCGCATGTCAGGACCCGATGACCAACATCGGCAGGGAACGCTTGCGCAACGCGCTCGACCAAAACCACTCATTTCGGGGACGTGCCTGCGATACTTCGCCGTCGCACCCGGGGTCCGCCCTCGTCTTTCTTTGACGCACATCACATGCCCCGGAGCGGTCCGGTCCGCCATGCTGGCCCTTGCACCGGCCGGTACCGGCCGGTAGCCAAGCCCGCGACGAAGGGGGACCCCCTGCCATGGCCGACAGCGTGCTCTACGAAGTGACCGACGGACTCGCGAAGATCACGATCAACCGTCCCGACGCCATGAACGCGATGAACACCGAGGCCAAGGTCGCGCTGCGCGACGCGGTCCAGGCGGCGGCCGCCGATCCGGCCGTCCGCGCGGTGCTGCTGACGGCGGCCGGCGACCGGGCGTTCTGCGTCGGCCAGGACCTCAAGGAGCACATCGGGAACCTGGCGGCGGACCGCGAGACCGGCTCCTCCCTGACGATGAACACGGTCGCGGAGCACTACAACCCGATCGTGCGCGCCCTGACCGAGATGCCCAAGCCGGTGGTGGCGGGCGTCAACGGCGTGGCGGCCGGGGCGGGCTTCGGCTTCGCGCTGGCGGCGGACTTCCGGGTCGTCGCCGACACGGCCTCCTTCAACACCTCCTTCGCGGGGGTGGCGCTGACCGCCGACTCGGGCGTCTCCTGGACCCTGCCCCGCCTGATCGGCGCCTCCCGCGCCAGCGACCTGCTGCTCTTCCCGCGCTCGGTGAAGGCGCAGGAGGCGTACGAGCTCGGCATCGTGAACCGCCTGGTCCCCTCGGACTCCCTGCACGCGGAGGCCGAGGCGGTGGCCCGCACCCTGGCGGCCGGCCCGACGGTGGCCTACGCGGCCCTGAAGGAGTCCCTGGCCCACGGGGCCTCGCGCTCGCTGTCCGAGGCGCTGGACCACGAGGAGACCCTCCAGGCCCGCGCGGGTGCCTCCGAGGACCACTCGATCGCCGTCCAGGCCTTCCTCGCGAAGCAGCCGCCGAAGTACCTGGGCCGCTGAGTCCGCCGCCCGGCCGCCCGCGCCCCGCCCTCCCCCACCTCAGGCGGGTTCGCGGGCGGCGCAGGCGGCCAGGTGGTCGTTGACCAGCCCGCAGGCCTGCATCAGCGCATAGGCGGTGGTGGGCCCGACGAATCGGATCCCGGCCTTCTTCAGCGCCTTGGACAGGGCCGTGGACTCGGGCGTCACCGCCGGCACCTCGGAGATCGTCGCCGGTGCCGGGCGGCCCGGCTCGGGCGCGTGCGACCAGATCAGCGCGTCCAGTTCACCCGGCTCCCACTGCGCCAGGACCTTCGCGTTGGCGAGCGTGGCGTCGATCTTGGCCCGGTTGCGGATGATGCCCTCGTCGGCGAGCAGCCGCTCCGCGTCGGCCGGCCCGAATTCCGCGACCTCGGCGATCACGAACCCCGAGAAGGCCGTACGGAAACCCTCCCGCCGGCGCAGGATCGTCAGCCAGGACAGCCCCGACTGGAACGCCTCCAGGCACAGCCGCTCGTACAGGGCGTCGTCCCCGTGCACCGCGCGGCCCCACTCCGTGTCGTGGTACGCGATGTAGTCCTCGGTGGCCAGCGCCCAGGGGCAGCGCAGCCCGCCGTCCGGACCCGCGACCGCCGTCACCGGCCCTCCTCCGGGGTGTCCTTGTGCAGGTCGACGGCGGCCGGCGCCGCCTGCGCGCGGCCCTGCACGGCAGCGGCCGTCAGCTCCGCGATCCGCGCGTCCCGCTCGGCGAGCTCCGCCGCGAGCCGCTCCAGTACGTCGTCCACCTCGGCCATCCGGTACCCGCGCGGTGCGACGGGCAGGCGCAGGGCGTCGATGTCGGCCCGCACGACCGGGCGGCTCTCCGGCAGCCCGTCGGCCACCTGGTCCGGCTCCGCCTCCGGCAGCACGGCCTCGGAACCACCGCCCACCACGGCCAGGGTGACCGCCGCGACGACCACGACCAGCGCGATCAGCAAGAACCAGAACACGAGCAACTCCCTGAGAGACATCGGGCCACCGGGCACCAGGTTAAGGTCGCAACGAGGCGCGAGGGCCGCCGGAGGAGGAAAGAACGGGATGCTGCGACTGGGCAGGCGCGAGTTCGACACCCACGAGCCGGTGATCATGGCCATCGTGAACCGGACTCCGGACTCCTTCTACGACCAGGGCGCGACGTTCCGCGACGAGCCCGCGCTGGACCGGGTCGAGCAGGCGGTCGCCGAGGGCGCCGCGATCATCGACATCGGCGGGGTCAAGGCGGGCCCGGGCGAGCACGTGGACGCGGCCGAGGAGGCCCGCCGCACGGTCGGCTTCGTGGCCGAGGTGCGGCGCCGCCACCCGGACGTGGTGATCAGCGTCGACACCTGGCGGCACGAGGTCGGCGAGGCCGTCTGCGAAGCCGGGGCGGACGTGCTGAACGACGCCTGGGGCGGGGTGGACCCGAAGCTGGCCGAGGTCGCGGCCCGGCACGGCGTCGGCCTGGTCTGCACCCATGCGGGCGGGGTCGAGCCGCGTACCCGGCCGCACCGGATCGCGTACGAGGACGTGATGGAGGACATCCTGCGGGTCACGGTGGGGCTGGCCGAACGCGCCGCCGCACTCGGCGTCCGCCGGGACGCGATCATGATCGACCCGGGCCACGACTTCGGGAAGAACACCCGCCACTCGCTGGAGGCCACGCGCCGGCTGGGCGAGATGACGGACACCGGCTGGCCGGTGCTGGTCTCGCTGTCGAACAAGGACTTCGTCGGCGAGACCCTGGACAAGCCCGTCAAGGAGCGCCTGCTGGGCACCCTGGCCACGACGGCCGTCTCGGCCTGGCTCGGCGCCCAGGTCTACCGGGTCCACGAGGTCGCGGAGACGAAGCAGATCCTGGACATGGTCCGCACGATCCAGGGCCACCGGCCCCCGGCGGTGGCCCGCCGGGGGCTCGCCTGACGGCGGCGGCTGCGGCTACTTGCCGACTTCCTTGGTCACCAGCGCGATCGCCTCGTCCACGTCGTCCGTGACGTGGAAGAGGTAGAGGTCGCGCTCCGAGGCCTTGCCCTGCGCGATCACCGTGTTCTTCAGCCAGTCGACCAGGCCCGACCAGTACTCCGACCCGAACAGCACGATCGGGAACCGGGTGATCTTCTGGGTCTGGACCAGGGTCAGGGCCTCGAACAGCTCGTCCAGCGTGCCGAGTCCGCCCGGCAGGACCACGAAGCCCTGGCTGTACTTCACGAACATCGTCTTGCGGACGAAGAAGTACCGGAAGTTCAGCCCGAGGTCCACGTGCTGGTTGAGCCCCTGCTCGAACGGCAGCTCGATGCCCAGGCCCACGGAGATCCCGTTGGCCTCCCGGGCGCCCTTGTTGGCCGCCTCCATCGCGCCCGGGCCGCCGCCCGTGATCACCGCGAAGCCCGCCTCGACGAGTGCGCTGCCGATCCGTACGCCGGCCTCGTACTCGGGCGAGCCGGCGGGCGTACGGGCCGAGCCGAACACGCTGATCGCCGGCGGCAGCTCCGCCAGCGTGCCGAAGCCCTCGATGAACTCCGACTGGATGCGCAGGACCCGCCAGGGATCGGTGTGCACCCACTCGGAAGGCCCGGCGGAGTCCAGCAGCCGCTGGTCCGTCGTACTGCCGGCCTGCACCTGGCTCCGCCTGCGCAGCACCGGCCCGAGCTGCTGCTCTTCGGGCCGACGACGAGCGGACCCTTCGGAGTTGCCCATGATGTGCTCCCTCCTGCTGATCGTTGGATCAGACTAGGCGCACAAAGGTGACGAGAAGCGGAATTCAGGAGGTCAGCCAGGCGCGGAGTCGTTCTTCGCAGTGGAGGATGGCCTTCGTTTCGACACGCTCGTCGACCTTGTGGGCCAGCAGGGCGTCGCCCGGGCCGTAGTTGACCGCCGGGACGCCGAGGGCGCTGAAGCGGGAGACGTCCGTCCAGCCGAACTTCGGCATGGCGCGGCCGCCGACCGCCTCCATGAACGCCGCCGCGGCGGGGTGGGAGAGGCCGGGGAGGGCGCCGCCCGAGAAGTCGTCGATGACGAACTCGTCGACGCCGCAGTCCGCGAAGACCTCCCGGACGTGGGCGATCGCCTCGTCCATGCTGCGGTCAGGGGCGAAGCGGAAGTTGACCGTCACCGTGCACGCGTCGGGGATGACGTTGTTGGCGACGCCGCCCTCGACGCGGACCGCGTTCAGGCCCTCGTGGTACTCCAGGCCGTCGATCACCGGCTTGCGGGGCTCGTACGCCGCGAGTTTGGCGAGAATCGGGGCCGCCGCGTGGATGGCGTTGGAGCCCATCCAGCTGCGCGCGGAGTGGGCGCGCTCGCCGGTCGTGCGGAGCAGGACGCGCAGGGTGCCCTGGCAGCCGCCCTCGACCTCGGCGTTGGACGGCTCCAGCAGGACCGCGAAGTCGCCGGTCAGCCAGTCGGGGTGGGCCGCGGCGACCTTGCCCAGGCCGTTGAGGTCCGCGGCGACCTCCTCCTGGTCGTAGAAGACGAAGGTGAGGTCGCGGTTGGGTTCGGGCACGGTCGCGGCGATGCGCAGCTGTACGGCGACGCCGGATTTCATGTCGGTCGTTCCGCAGCCCCACAGGACGTCGTTCTCGTCCAGGCGGGACGGGACGTTGTCGGCGATCGGCACGGTGTCGAGGTGGCCGGCGAGGACGACGCGCTCGGCCCTGCCGAGGTTCGTGCGGGCCACGACGTTGTTGCCGTACCGGTCGACCGTGAGGTGCGGCAGGGCGCGCAGCGCGTGCTCCACCAGGTCGGCGAGGACCTTTTCGTCGCCGCTCACGGACGGGATGTCGACGAGCCGGGCGGTCAGCTCGGCGGCGTCCAGGGTGAGGTCCAGCTCGGATTCGGACATGGCCCTGACCCTAACGCCCAGGACTGCGGCGAAGCTCTCACGTCCGGCCGGTGGACGCGCCGCGTGGCTCAAGTACGGTGGGCGCCGTGACCCGGAACGATCCCCCCCGTCCTCGTCGCCGACGCCGGCCGCTGCTCACCTCCGCCGGTGTGTTGGTGCTGCTCGCGCTGATCGGCTATTTCGCCGTGCAGTACAACACGACGAACGGCGGTGGCGGCGCGCCGCACTGCACGGCCAGCGTGCCGACGGTCTCGACCGGCGTCGACATGACCCCGGAACAGGCGGGCAACGCCGCGACGATAGCCGCGGTCGGCGTGGCCAAGGGCCTGCCGGACCGGGCCCTGACCATCGCGCTGGCCACCTCGATGCAGGAGTCGGGGCTGCGCAACCTCCCGCACGGCGACCGGGATTCGCTCGGCCTGTTCCAGCAGCGGACCTCGATGGGCTGGGGCACCGAGGAGCAGATCATGGACCCGGTGTACTCGGCCGGGAAGTTCTACGACCACCTCGTCCAGGTCAAGGGGTACGCCGATCTCCCGCTGACGGAGGCCGCGCAGGAGGTGCAGCGCAGCGGCTACCCCGAGGCGTACGCGAAGCACGAGTCGGAAGCGGTCGTGATCGCGGCGGCGTTCGCCGGGGACGGCGAGCTGACCTGCGGCGGACCCGCGCCGACCGCGCCGGGCGATCCGGAGAAGGTGCGCACCGAGCTCACCCGGATCTTCGCCAAGAGCAAGATGCACACCGCTCCGGCCGAGCCGCGCCGTACCCAGGACGCGGCCGGGAAGGTCAAGGAGGCGGAGGTGACCTTCGTCGAGAAGAAGGACGGCGGTGCCTCCGCGGCACGCGGCACCAAGGTGATGGCGGGCTGGGCGGTGGCCAACTCGCGCGGGATGGGAGTCGTCCGGGTCTCGTACGGCCCGGGGAGCTGGGTGGCCGGCCAGGCGAGGGGCGAGTGGCAGAAGCCGGCCCCCGCCGGCGCGCAGGGCAAGTCCGGGGCGGTCGATCCCCACCGCGCGGAGGCCGGCTCGGTACGGATCTTCGTGGCCCAGTGAGCCACCCCCGGCCATGGGGTCGCCTGTACGAGGGGTCCCCCGCGCGGGGGTGACCGGGCGGCGGCCCGATCCGCCTCGGGGAAGGCGGAATCCCTGGTCGGCGCGCGTTCGACGCGCTTGCCGCGCAGGCCGATTAAACGATGCGTTACCGATCCTTTACCCGGGGCCTCCGCAACTCCACCCGCCCCCCGAGCGGTTGTACACGGCGTACTCAGCCGCTACCGCTTAGGAGCATCATGTCCCTCCCCCTGACCCGCCGGATCGCCCGTACCGCGCTGCTGCTCGCAGCCGGGGCAGCTCCCGTGGTCGGTGCGGCCGGCGCGGCCAGCGCCGCGGGCCTGGAGTCCGTGCCGCAGCTGGGCAGTGCGCTCACCAGCACGGACGCCGCCGCTCCCGCGGGCGACGTGGTCGGCACCGGCGAAGCCGCCGCCGCGGGCGCGACGGACACCGCCGCCCAGGCCGTACCCGGCGCCCCCGCCCAGGTCACCGACGCCGCGACCGGCCTGCTCGGCGGGCTGCCCGCGGCCAAGGGTCTGCCGACCGACGCGCTGTCCAAGGGCGCCCTGCCGACCGACACCCTGCCCACCAGCTCGCTGCCCACCAGCTCGCTGCCCACGAGCTCGCTGCCCACGAGCTCGCTGCCCACGAGCTCGCTGCCCACGGATGGTCTTCCGACCGGTGCCGTCCCCACCAACAGCCTGACCGGCGCGCTCCCCACGCAGGCGCTGGGCGGCCTCCCGCTGGGCGGCTGACCCGCCGCACGCAGGAACACCGAGGGGCCGGGAGCACGAACTCCCGGCCCCTCGGGCCGTTCACCGGGTCCGCTGCGGATCAGACGGCGAGGCGCTTGACCGCCGCTTCGACGCGCTCGTCCGTGGCCGTGAACGCGACGCGGACGAACCGCGCGCCCGCCTCACCGTAGAAATCGCCCGGCGCGACCAGGACGCCCAGCTCCGCGAGGTGGGCCACCGTGTCCCAGCAGGGCTCGTCCCGGGTCACCCACAGGTACAGGCTGGCCTCGCTGTGCTCGACCCGGAAGCCGTGCGCCTCCAGCGCCGCCCGCAGCGCCTCGCGCCGCGCCGCGTAGCGCCCGCGCTGCTCCGCGACGTGCGCGTCGTCGCCGAGCGCGGCGACCGTGGCCGCCTGCACCGGCGCCGGGGTCATCATCCCGCCGTGCTTGCGGATCTCCAGCAGCTCGCCGAGCACCTCGGCGTCACCGGCGATGAACGCGGCCCGGTAGCCCGCCAGGTTGGAGCGCTTCGAGAGGGAGTGGACGGCGACGATGCCCTCGTACGAGCCCCCGCAGACGTCGTCGTGCAGGACGGAGACGGGCTCGGCCTCCCAGCCCAGCTCCAGGTAGCACTCGTCGCTGAAGAGCAGGATCCCGTGCTCGCGCGCCCAGGCCACGATCCGGACCAGGTCTTCCTTCGGGATGACCTTCCCGGTGGGGTTGGACGGGGAGTTGAGCCACAGCAGCTTCACGCCGGACGGGTCGAGATCGGTCGGGTCGTCGTAGACGACCGCCTCCGCGCCGCACAGCCGCGCGCCGACCTCGTACGTGGGGTACGCGAGACGCGGGTACGCGACCTTGTCCCCGGCGCCCAGGCCCAGCTGGGTCGGCAGCCAGGCCACCAGCTCCTTGGAGCCGACAACCGGCAGGACGTTGCGGTGGCCGGCTGCGCTCGCGCCGAGGCGGCCCCTCAGCCAGCCGGTGATCGCGTCGCGCAGCGCGGTGGTGCCCCACACCGTGGGGTAGCCCGGGGAGTCGGCGGCCGCGACGAGCGCGTCCTGGACCAGCTGCGGGACCGGGTCCACGGGCGTGCCGACGGACAGGTCGACGATGCCGTCCGGGTGGGCCGCCGCCGTCTTCTTGTACGGCTCCAGCTTGTCCCAGGGGAAGGCGGGAAGACGTGCGGATACTGCGGCCACGGTGTTCTCTGCTCTCTACTGGTGCTGGACGTACTGGCTGTACGGGCGGGCGGGGCGTGCGGGGCCCGCCGGCCGTACGGGCAAACGGCTCGGTCCCGCGCGGCACGGGGCCGTACGGGACCGAGGGGCGGTTCTGGCGGTGCCGACCGTCGTCAGTGACTCGGGTTGATGTCCGCCGGAAGCGCCGCGATGAAGGGGTGGTCGCGCTCGATCAGGCCCAGCTTGGAGGCACCACCGGGCGAACCGAGCTCGTCGAAGAACTCGACGTTCGCCTTGTAGTAGTCCTTCCACTCTTCCGGAGTGTCGTCCTCGTAGAAGATGGCCTCGACCGGGCAGACCGGCTCACACGCACCACAGTCGACGCACTCGTCGGGGTGGATGTACAAGGACCGCTGGCCCTCGTAGATGCAGTCGACGGGGCACTCTTCGATGCATGCCTTGTCCTTGACGTCGACACAAGGCTCCGCGATGACGTAGGTCACGCTCTCGTTCCTCCTCGGTAGGGCTTTCCATATCGCGCGGGAGCGCGGCGTCGTCGATGCCCACGCCTAGTATCTCCGTTCCCGGGCACGATCCGAACAGGAGGGGCGGACAGAGCTGTGGAAATCACTGCCGGTGGGCTGCTGGAGATCCGTATTACCCCGGCTGACGTGGGTAAACGAGTCTCTGTACGACGGGTGGAGAGTGGGTCGAGCGAGGCGCCCTCGTTCACTGACACGGTAGGGGTTCTCACATCCTGGGACCAAGGTGTGCTGACGATCACACGAAAGAGCGGTGTGAGCGTCCACATCTCGGAATCGTCGCTGGTGGCGGGCAAGGTCGTCCCCCCGGCGCCGGCCCGGCGGCGGGGTCCCGCGGCCTCTTTCGAGGAGCTGGCGCGGATCGGCGCGCGGGCCTGGCAGCCCCTGGAGAGCGAGCCGCTCGGCGAGTGGACGCTGCGGGCGGCCGGCGGCTTCACCCGGCGGGCCAACTCCGTGCTGCCGCTCGGCGACCCGGGGGTGCCGCTGGACGAAGCACTCGCGCGAGTGACGTCCTGGTACGCGGAACGTGAACTTCCGGCGTACGTGCAGACGGCGACCGGCGCGGCCGGCACACAGGAGCTGCTGGGCGCGGAGCTGGAGCGCCGGGGCTGGGTGAACGAGGTGTCGGCGGAGGTCCGGATCGCGGCGCTGGCGCCGATCGCGGACGTGGACACGGGCGCCGGCGCCCGCGAGGTGCGGCTGACCCGCGCCCCGGACGAGGAGTGGCTCGGGATGTACGGGCGGGTCAAGGACCCGGAGGTGGCCCGGCGGGTGCTGGTCGCGGGGCCGTCGGTGTGGTTCGCGACGCTGCCCGGGCGGGCGATAGGGCGGCTGGTGGTGGACGGCCGGTGGGCCGGCTTCGCGGCGGTCGAGGTGGATCCGGAGCACCGGCGCGGCGGCCTGGGCACGGCCGTGATGGCCGTACTGGCCCGGCAGGCGCTGGAGGAAGGCGCGTCGGCGGCCTGGCTCC
Source organism: Streptomyces sp. NPDC001194 (assembly GCF_042896985.1). Taxonomy (NCBI): domain Bacteria; kingdom Bacillati; phylum Actinomycetota; class Actinomycetes; order Kitasatosporales; family Streptomycetaceae; genus Streptomyces; species Streptomyces sp. NPDC001194. The sequence continues at coordinate 302,137 of NZ_JBIAXU010000001.1, forward strand.
AGGTGGAGGCGGACAACGCGGGAGCGCTGGCGCTGTACGACGGGCTGGGTTTCGCGCGGCACCACGCGTACCACCACTTCCGGCTCCGGTCCGGCGCGGGCCCGGCCGCGGGGGGCTCGCGATGAGCGCGGAGTCCCGGGCGCGGTTCGCGGAGGAGGCCCGCTCGGAGCGGCCGGACCTGGCGCTGCTGTGCCTGCTGCTGGCCGCGGAGGCGGATCCGGAGCTGGACGAACGGGCCGTGGACTGGGCGCAGATCGAGCTGGACCGGCTGGCGGGGATGCTGCCGTACGGGCTGCGCGGCGGGAAGGCGTGGGCCTCGGCGGTGACGGAGCTGCTGGGGGGCCGGATGGGCTTCCACGGCACGCCCGCCGACTACGACCGGCTGTCGTCCTCGCTGCTGCACGAGGTGCTGCGCAGGCGCCGGGGCCTGCCGATCCTCCTGTCCGTCGTCTGGCTGGAGGTCGCCCGGCGCGCGGGCGCGCCGGTGTACGGGCTGGGGCTGCCCGGGCACTTCGTGGTGGGTTTCGGGGACCCTGACGAGGGGCTGGTGGTGGACCCCTTCGCCGGGGGCGCCTCGCTGGGGGCCGGGCCGGCGGAGCAGGCCGCGGAGCCGCGGACGCCGGCCCGGACGCTGGACATCGTGCTGCGGATCCTGAACAACATCAGGGCGTGGGCCTCGGCGCGGCCGGAGCACTCGGCGGTGGCGCTGTGGGCGCTGGAGCTGTCACTGCTGCTGCCCTCGCATCCGGCGTCGTTGCGGTACGAGCGGGCGAAGCTGCTGGTGGAGCGGGGGGAGTTCGCTTTCGGCGCTGCCGAGATGGAGTCCTACGCGCAGGTGGTCGACGCGATCGATCCGCCCGCCGCGGCGCGGATCCGGAGCGAGGCCCTGTCCGCCAGGGCGCTGCTGAACTGACCCGGCCCGGGGCGGGCGGCGGCGCGCGCGGCCGCTCCGGTCACAGCCAGCCCTTTTCGCGGGCCACGCGTATGGCTTCCGCGCGGTTGCGGGAGGCCAGCTTCTGGATGGCCGTCGAGAGGTAGTTGCGGATCGTGCCCTGGGAGAGGTGGAGCCGGGCCGCCAGTTCGGCGTTCGTGGCTCCGTCCTCGGCCGCGCGCAGGACCTCGCGTTCGCGGTCGGTCAGCGGGTTGGCGCCCTCCGCCAGGGCCGCCGCCGCCAGGGTGGGGTCGATGACGCGCTCGCCCGCCAGGACCTTGCGCACCGCCTCGGCCAGTTGCGCGGCCGGGGCGTCCTTGACGAGGAAAGCCGAGGCTCCCGCCTCCATCGCGCCGCGCAGGTAGCCGGGGCGGCCGAAGGTGGTCAGGACCACGATCTTGAGGTCCGGGACGGCGGTCCGCAGGGCCGCCGCCGCCTCGATGCCCGTCATGCCCGGCATCTCGATGTCGAGCAGCGCGACGTTCACGTCGTGGGCCCGGGCCGCCGGCACCACCTCGTCCCCGCGGGCGACCTGGGCCAGCACCTCGATGTCCGGCTCCAGCCCGAGGAGGGCCGCGAGGGCTTCCCGGACCATGGACTGGTCCTCCGCCAGGAGGATCCGGATGGGGCGTGTGCTCATGATCCCGATCCTAGGGGGATGCGGGCCAGCAGGCGGAAGCCCTTCTTGCCCGCCGAACCGGCCGTCAGCGTGCCGCCGACCGCCTCCAGCCGTTCCGTCAGGCCGGTCAGGCCGTTGCCCGCCTTCGCGGGGCCTCCCCCGCCGTCGTCGGCGACCGACAGCTCCACCACCGGCCCGGCGAGGGTCTGCGACCTCTCCAGCCGGACGGTGCAGCGCTGCGCGCCGCTGTGGCGGACCACGTTCGTCACCGCCTCGCGCAGCGACCAGGCCAGCGCCGACTCCACCTCTTCGGGGAGGTCTTCCACCGGCTCGGCCGGGAGGTCGGCCACCACGCCCGCCGCCGTCAGCGCGGTGCGCGCGCCCGCCAGTTCGCCCGGCAGGGTCGGCCGCCGGTAGCCGCTCACGGCTTCCCGTACGTCGACCAGCGCCTGCCGGCTGACCTGTTCGATGTCCGCCACCTGCTGGGCCGCCTGCTCGGGGTGGTCGGGCAGCATCCGCCCCGCCAGCTCGCTCTTGAGCGTGATCAGGGACAGCGAGTGGCCGAGGAGGTCGTGCAGGTCCCGGGCCATCCGCAGCCGTTCCTCGTTCGCCGCGAGCTGCGCCACCGTGGCCCGCGCCTCGCGCAGCTCCATCGTCGTGCGGATCATCGCGCGGATGCCGACCATGGCGAACCCGCCCATCAGGGCCGGGATCAGCAGCCCGGCCAGGTAGGCGTCGCCGCCGGGCACCGCGAAGGCGGTCAGTGCGAGGAGCGCGGTGGCGCCGGGCACCGTGAACCGGGAGATCTCCCCCGGCAGCGCGGCGCCGGAGGCGATCGCCACGTACACGAAGAGGACGAGCCATTCGCGTCCCAGGCTGAGCGAGAGGATGGTGGCCTGCGCGGAGAGGACGGCGACCGAGAGCAGCACGCGCCGCGTCTCGGTCTGCCGCGCGGTGCGGAAGACCAGGACCAGGTACCAGGCGACGAAGGCCACGAGGCCCAGGCCGCCGAGCAGCCGGGCCCCGAGGCTGTGTCCGCCGCTGACGAGGTCGGTGACGGGGGCGCTGAGGTAGAACAGCCAGACGCTGATCCACAGCGACTTCACGATCTTCTGCCGGCGGTTCTCGGGGCGGAGGCCGACCCGGGGGCCGCCCTTCGTTCCCATCGGACCGGTCTCGGTCATCGGCTCCGTCGCGCCGGTCCTACCGGTCGCTCCCGTCGCACCCATCACGCTCGTCACACCCGTCATGCCTTCAGCGAGTCCTTGCGGTACAGCCATGCGGCGGCACCGGTGAACAGTACGAAGTAACCCGCCAGGATCGCCACGTCCTTCAGGTGCGGCGCACCCCCGAGCTCGATGGCCTGGCCGAGGCCCGCGTACGCCCGGGTCGGCAGCCATTCGCAGATGTTCTGGAGCCACTGCGGGAAGTTCGCGGTCGGCATCCACAGGCCGCCGAGGATCGACAGGCCGAAGTAGAACAGCATCGTGATCGGGCGGACGGTGTCCCCGCTCGCCAGGTAGCCGATCGCCACGCCGAGGGCGGCGAAGACCAGGCTGCCGGCCCAGATGGAACCGGTCAGGGCGAGCCACTGCCAGGCGTCGAACCGTACGCCCTTGACGAGCGCGGCGACCGCGAACACGACCAGGATGGCGGGCAGCGAGAGGACGCCGGCGCTGGCGGTCTTGCCGAGGACGTAGCCGCGGCCGGGCAGGGCGGTCAGCCTCAGCTGGCGGACCCAGCCCTTCTCGCGCTCCTTGGCGATGCGCTCGCTGTTGCCCATCAGGACGGCGGTCAGGGCGCCGAAGGAGGCCATGGCGACCATGTAGAAGGCCGGCATGGTCAGTTCCGTGCCCATGACCTTCGTGGTGCCGTTCAGGGTGCCGCCGAGCATCAGGAACAGCGCGGCCGGGTAGAGCACGGTGAAGAACAGGTACTTCTTGTTGCGCAGGGCTCGGCTGATCTCGAGCTTGACGAGCTGGATCGTTCCGGTGGTCGGCATCTTTACTTGGCCTCCTCGGCCTCGGTGAGGGCGATGAAGGCCTGCTCCAGGCCGAGCCCGGCGACTTCCAGGTTCCGGGGGTAGAGCCCCAGCGCGTACACGGCGTGGACGGTGGCGTCGGCGTCGCGCGACTGGAGCCTGACCGTGTCGCCGTGGCGCTCGTAGGACGTCAGGTACGGGAGGGCGCGCAGCGCCGTCTCGTCCGCCGGGGCGTCCGGGGCCAGGTCGAAGGCGATCCGGCGGGCGCCGGCCTTCGCCTTGATCTCGGCGGCGGTGCCGTCGGCGAGCAGCCGGCCCTTGTTGAGGACGAGGACGCGGTCGGCGATCGCGTCGGCCTCTTCCAGGTAGTGGGTGGCGAACAGGACCGTGCGGCCCTGGGCGGCCTGTTCCCGCATGGTGGCCCAGAAGGCCTGGCGGGAGGTGACGTCCATGCCGGTGGTCGGCTCGTCCAGGACGATCAGGTCGTTGTGCCCCGCGGTGGCGAGGGCGAAGCGGACGCGCTGCTCCTGGCCGCCGGAGAGCTTGTTCACCATGCGGTCGGCGATCTCGGTGATCCCGGCGCGGCCGAGCACCTCCTCGACCGGGTACCGGCGGGGGTGCAGGGCGCAGCCGAGGGCGACGACCTCCCGTACGGTCACGTCCTCCATCAGGCCGCCGCTCTGGAGCATCGCGCCGACCCGGCCGGCCGCGATGGCCTCGCGGGGGGTGGTGCCGAAGAGCTCGACGGTGCCGGAGTCGGCGGGGCGCAGGCCCAGCAGCAGGTCGAGGGTGGAGGACTTGCCGGCGCCGTTGGGGCCGAGCAGTGCGACGGTCTCGCCGGGGTGGAGTTCGAGGGAGAGCCCGTCGACGGCGCGGACCGCGCCGTAGCTCTTGGTCACGTTCCGGAAGGCCACCACGGGGCCGGCGCCGGGGCCGGTGTCCTTCGCGGCGGTGGTGTGCGCCGGGGTCGTCGTCGTCATGACCGAAGACTCCCCCGTACGGGGGTGCGCGCGGCAGTGCCCTCAGTCGTGACTGCCGGATGACAGATGTCATGCGACCGGCATGACGGGCCCTGCCGCCGGCCCGGCGGCGGACGCGGCGGCGGACGCGGCGGAGCCCCCGTCCGGGGAACGGACGGGGGCTCCCGCGAACCGGTCGTCAGCTGCCGTTGGTGTTGATCGTGACGGTCCGCTCGGCCGTGGTCTTCCCGCGCAGCGCCTGGCGCAGGGCGCCGACGACGTCCTGCGGGGTGACCGCGGTCTTCTCTCCCGTACCGCGCGTGATCAGGACGCCGTCGAAGGAGTTGCCGTACGTCGCCTTGAGCGCTTCCAGGTCGTACTTCTCGGTCAGGTGCCCGTCCACGACCTGCATGCTGAGGATCTTGGGGAGGGACTTGGCGCCGAAGGGGAGGGACTTGCCGCCCGCCTTGACGGTGGCCACGCCGGACATGGCGGGCTCGGCGAACTCCTTCATGGCCCGGTCCAGTTCGGCCTGGTCGACGACCGGGTTCTTGGTGGCGACCGGGAGTTCGACCGGGGCCGTCTTGCCGGTGGCGACCAGCTCGCGGAAGGCCTTCTTGACCAGTTCCGCGGAGGCGCCCGGGTCCAGGGAGCTGCCGGGCTTGCCGGGGACGGCGACGGCCTTGCCGGTGTCGAAGGTGATGGTGCCCTCGGTGGCGGTGCCGGCGGTGCCGGCCAGCTCCTGGAGCGCGACCTGGAGCTTCTCCTCGTCGACGGGCAGCACGGCCTCCGCGATGCGCTCGTTGCCGAGGAGGGAGCCGATGACCGTGACCGGGTTGTAGTCGCTGCCGGCCGCGTTGCGGACGGTGGTCTGGGAGTCCAGGCTGAGGCCGGCCTTCTCGGGCTTGAGCTCGACCTGCTTGCCGCCCACGGTGAGCGTGAGCGGGGTGGCGGCGCGGTTGGCGAAGGCCGTCTGGAGCTTGCCGACGGCCTCGTCGCGGGTGCCCCCGATGTCGACGCCCATGACGGTGGTGCCCTTGGGGACGTCGGAGTGGTTGAGGAGCAGCCCGGCGCCGTAGGCCACGCCGAACAGGGCGATGATGCCGCTGCCGGCGAGGACCAGCTTGGAGCGGCCCTTCTTGACCTTGGTCGGCTTCATGGAGGCCGGCTTCGGGCGCGCGGGGGCGGCCGCCGCCGGGGCGGGGGCCGGCGTCGGGACCGGTGTCGGGACGACCGGGCCGGGGCCGCCGGGGCCGGGGCCGGGGACCGGCGGGAAGGGGTCGTCCAGGTCGGGGCCGGGCCAGCGGGGGGCCTCGGCGCCCCGCGGGTCGCCGCCCGGGAGCGGGCCGCCGGGGACCGAGCCGAGCGCGGGGCCGCCGGTGGGGCCCGCGGGGGCGCCGGCGGCCGGACCGCCGTACGCGGGGAAGGCCTCGGTGGCGGGTCCGCCGTCGGTGTCTCCGTAGCCGGGGCGGGCCGGGGGCGTGCCGACGCCGGGGCCGCCGGGCATCCGGGGGGCGAGCGGTGCCTGGGGGCCGGGGCCCTGGCCGTAGCCGGGGCCCGCCGGGGCGCCCGTACGAGGGCCGGGGCCCGCCGGGCCGCCCTGGGCGAAGCCGGCGCCCGGGCCGGGGGGCGGGACCTGGCCGGGGCCGGCCGGAGTGCGGGTGGGCAGCACGGGCGCGGGGCCCGCGGCCGGGGTGCGGGTCGGCAGCGCCGGGGCCGGAGCGGCGGCGGGCGCGGGCGCCGGAGCGGCCGACTTGCGCGGGGCGAACCAGTTGCTGGCCGGCTCCTCGGGCTCGGCGGCGGGCGCGGGCTCCGCCACGTCCGGCCCGGCGACGGCGGGGGGCTCCGCCGCGGCCTCGGGCTCCGGCTCGGCGGCCGCCACCGGCTTGCGTACGACCACCGGCGGGATCGGCCGCGAACCCGGGATGTTGATCCGGATCCGGGTCGTCAGGGTGGTCTCGGTCTTCGGCCCGTCGGTGTCGGGCGTGGACGGGTTCGAGGTCACAGGGTTCTCCTCCGAGGCAGTCGCCGCGCCAGGCCCAGGCGGCACAGGCAAGGACGGGTTCCGGCCGGTTCCATACGGCGGTGTACCCGAGGGGTAAGCGGCTCCACCGCGCCCCTGGGGCCCGGAGGACGAACTGTCGGTTTCACGACTCAAGGCAGGTTCTCCCGGTTGGCTCCGCCGCCCGCGTGCCGTGCGCGGGCAGCTCGGCGGCCCGACCACCATACTGGCCGGGGCCCGCACGCAACTGTCCTAGGGGAATCAGGGGTTCCCCTTCAACCCCCCCACGCCCCCTCCGAGCAGCCCGCGGACCCCCGCCCAACCCCCGTGAACGCACACCCCGACCGAGTTCAACGGCACGTCACTTGCCGGACTGCGCGGCCGAAACCGGCCCCTCGAACGGGCCTCGCAGCGTGGCACACATCACAGCCAGGATCGTCCCACCCAAAAGGTAGGCGTACATGCCGATTCCGGACGAACCGAGCAGGAAGTCGCCCTCGGGTCGCGGCACGCCGAGCACCACGTAGGCGAGGAACCAGCCGAGCGCCCCGGCGCCCACGCCGAGCCCGGACCCGACCGCGATCCGGCCGCCGAGGAACAGCCCGAAGAGCGCCAGCAGTCCCAGCAGCAGCCCGCCGGGGAACCACAGGTCCACGACGAGCCAGCCGGCCGCGCCGGTCAGCACGCCGACGGCCAACAGGCCGAGCAGGGTGGCGATCCGCCCGGGGGTCAGGGTGCCGCTCACGCCTCCACCCCCGCGAACAGGTCGTGCTCGCGCGTCCCCTGCGCAGCGCCGGGGCTGCCCGCGACCAGCTCGTAGTACTCGTGGGCGAACAGCGGCTGCGCGAGGTCGTTGGAGAGCGCGAAGAAGGGTCCGTCCACGGCGATCTGCGTGGCGTGGGCGCGCATCGCGGCGGCCTTGGCCGCCACGAACGCCTCGCCGGCCCCGATCTCGGCGGTGATCCGGTCGTCGGCGACGACCCCGGGCACGTCCTGCGGCGAAGCCACCCCCGGGAAGGGCGTCTTGGTCCCCGCCGCCTTCAGCCGGGCGAAGCCCTCCTCGACCACGGAGCGCGGCACGCGGTTCCAGTAGATCTTCCCGATCCGCCACGGGTCGCCGAGGTCCCGGCGGTACGTGGGCTCCGCGGCCAGCTCCGCGCCGCGCATGGCGACCCGGTGGGCCTGGATGTGGTCGGGGTGCCCGTAGCCGCCGTCCGGGTCGTACGTGACGAGCACCTGCGGACGGACCTCGCGGATCACCTCGACGAGGTGGGCGGCGGCCTCGTCCACGTCCGCGGACCAGAAGGACCCGGGCCGGCGGTTCTGCTCGGCGCCCATCATCCCGGAGTCCCGGAAGCGGCCGGGGCCGCCGAGGAATCGGTGGTCGGTGACGCCGAGTTCCGCCATGGCGTCGGCGAGCTCGCCGATGCGGTGGGGGCCCAGGGTGTCGTCGCGGTCGGGCGCCAGGTGGGCGAGGTCCGGCGGGATGACCTCGCCCTCTTCGCCGAGGGTGCAGGTCACGAGCGTGACGTGGGCACCCTCGGCCGCGTACTTGGCCATGGTGACGCCGTTGTTGATCGACTCGTCGTCCGGGTGCGCGTGCACCAGGAGCAGCCGACGGGCGGGAAGACCGTTCATGGGGCCAAGCCTACGATCAAGCGGCGGGCGTCCTACAGCTTGAGGCCGCTGATCATGCTGGCCACGTTCGTGGTCAGCTGGCTGAGGGTCGGCGCGATGGTCGAGCTCGCCAAGTAGAACCCGAGGAGCACACAGACAGCGGCGTGGCCCGCCTTCAGGCCCGACCGGCGGACCAGCAGGAAGACGACGATCGCCAGCAGCACCACGGCCGAGATCGAGAGTGCCACGGCGTTTCACCTCCACGTCGAGCGGACATCGGTACGCGTACTCGTACTCACTGCTCGGCGGAGTACATACCCACCGTGCGCTACGGATCATAACTATCCGTACCAGCGCATCGATCGAATTCCGGCAGCACGAGGGGCGCACGCCGCGCATGCGCAGGGTCACGGGGTGGGCCGGCCGGGGAGCCTGTACGCCTCCCCGGCCGGCTGTCGGCACCCGCACGGCCGCACGGAACCCAGGCTGCACGCCCCAGATCTCGGGACAGAAACGGTCAAGTTGCCTGCACGTAAACCGGGTTGGCGGGAAGGTGACCCTAACGGAGCGAATCCGCGCGGGGTGGCCGGATTTCGCCTGCGAAATGACAGGCCGAGGGGTGGGCCGCCGGGCCCGACGGAAAGGCCTCCGGAACGGCCAGCAGCGGGACCTCGTCCGTACAGCGCTGCTGCGCCTTCCAGCAGCGGGTGCGGAACGGACAGCCGGACGGCGGATTGGCCGGGGAGGGCACGTCGCCGGTCAGGATGATCCGCTCCCGGTGGGCCCGCGCCTGCGGGTCCGGGACGGGCACGGCCGACAGCAGGGCCTGGGTGTACGGGTGGGTGGGGTGGTCGTAGATCTGGGTGTCGGTGCCGATCTCCACCACCCGGCCCAGGTACATCACACCGACCCGGTCGGAGATGTGCCGCACGATCGAGAGGTCGTGCGCGATGAACACGTACGACAGGTCGAACTCGTTCTGGAGCCGCTCCAGGAGGTTGATCACCTGGGCCTGGACGGAGACGTCGAGCGCGGAGACCGGCTCGTCCGCCACGATGACCTCCGGCCGCAGGGCGAGGCCGCGGGCGATGCCGATGCGCTGGCGCTGGCCGCCGGAGAACTGGTGCGGGTACCGGTTGATGTACTCCGGGTTGAGTCCGACCACGTCGAGGAGTTCCCGGACCCTGCGGCGCCGGTCGCCCTTCGGGGCCACCTCGGGGTGGATGTCGTACGGCTCCCCGATGATGTCGCCGACCGTCATGCGCGGGTTCAGCGAGGTGTACGGGTCCTGGAACACCATCTGGATGTTGCGGCGGACGGCCTTGAGGGCCCGGCCGGACAGCTTGGTGATGTCCTCGCCCTTGTAGGAGATCGCACCGGCCGTCGGGCGTTCCAGGTTGACCAGCATCTTGGCGACGCTGGACTTGCCGCAGCCGGACTCGCCGACGATGCCGAGCGTTTCGCCGCGGGCGAGGCCGAAGGAGACCCCGTCGACGGCCTTGACCGCGCCGACCTGCTTCTTGAAGAGGATTCCCTGGGTCAGCGGGTAGTGCTTGACGAGGTCCTTGACCTCCAGGATGGTCTCAGCCACCGAGGCACTCCTTCCAGAAGAAGCACGCGCTCTCGCGGCCTTGGCCCACCTGCGCGAGCGGCGGTACGTCGGTGCGGCAGACCGCCTGGGCCATCGGGCAGCGCGGGTTGAAGGCGCAGCCGGACGGGATGGCCAGCAGGTTCGGCGGCAGGCCCTTGATCGCGTACAGCTCCTGGCCCTTCTGGTCCAGGCGCGGGATGGACTCGAGCAGGCCGCGGGTGTACGGGTGCGCGGGCGCGGCGTAGATCTCGTGGACGGGGGCCGCCTCGACGATCCGTCCCGCGTACATGACCGCGATCTTGTCGGCGACGTCGGCGACGACGCCGAGGTCGTGGGTGATCAGGATGAGCCCCATGTTGAGCTCGCGCTGGAGCTCCGCGAGCAGGTCCATGACCTGGGCCTGGACGGTCACGTCGAGGGCCGTCGTCGGCTCGTCCGCGATGATCAGCGAAGGCTCCAGTGCCAGCGCCATCGCGATCATGATGCGCTGGCGCATGCCGCCCGAGAACTGGTGCGGGTAGTCCCCCACCCGCTCCCGCGCCGCCGGGATCTTCACCCGGTCCATCAGCTCGACGGCCCTGGCCTTGGCGTCCTTGCGCGACATGCCGCGGTGGACCTCGTACATCTCGCCCAGCTGTGCGCCCACGCTGAGCACCGGGTTCAGGGAGGACAGGGCGTCCTGGAAGATCATCGCCATGTCGGCGCCGCGGATCCTGCGCCGTTCCTCCTCCTTCATCTTCAGCAGGTCCTTGCCCTTGAAGAGGATCTCGCCGCCCGCGATCCGGCCGGGCGGGATGTCGAGGATGCCCATCACGGCCTGGGCGGTCACGGACTTGCCCGAGCCGGACTCGCCGAGCACGGCGAGCGTCTCGCCCTCGCCCACCGAGTAGTTGACGCCGTTGACGGCCTTGGCGACTCCGTCCCGCGTACGGAACTCCACATGGAGGTCGCGGACTTCGAGCAGCATGTGCCCACTCCTCAGCGCAGTTTGGGGTCGAGGGCGTCGCGCACCGCGTCGCCGAGCATGATGAACGCGAGCACCGTCAGGCTCAGCGCGCCCGCCGGCCAGAGCAGCATGTGCGGGGCGTTGCGGATCTGCGGGGCCGCGTTGGAGATGTCGATGCCCCAGGAGACGGTGGGCGGGCGCAGGCCGACGCCGAGGAAGGACAGGGTGGCCTCCAGGGCGATGTACGTGCCGAGCGCGATGGTGGCGACGACGATGACCGGCGCGACGGCGTTGGGCGCGACGTGCCGCAGCAGCATGCGGCCGTTGCCCGCGCCGAGCGCCCGGGCGGCCTGGACGTAGTCGTTCTGTTTGGCGGTGATGACGGAGCCGCGGCCGATGCGGGCGATCTGCGGCCAGCCGAGGAGCACGATGAAGCCGACGACCGGCCAGACGGTGGTGCTGGTGACCACGGAGAGGAAGACCAGGCCGCCGAGGACGACGGGGATGCCGAAGAAGATGTCCGCGACCCGGGAGAGCAGCGAGTCGCCCCAGCCGCCGAAGAACCCGGCGAGCCCGCCGAGCACCGATCCGAGCAGGGCCGCGCCGAGGGTGGCGCAGACGCCGACGGTGATGGAGGCGCGGGCTCCGTAGACGGTGCGGGTGTAGACGTCGCAGCCCTGGGTGTCGTAGCCGAAGGGATGGCCGGGCGAGGAGCCCTGCTGGGACTTGGACAGGTCGCACTGGAGCGGATCGCCACTGGCGATGAGCTGCGGCCAGATCGCGATGATCACCAGGAAGAGGATCATCAGGGAGGAGATGATGAAGACGGGGTTGCGGCGCAGCTGGTGCCAGGCGTCGGACCACAGGGAGCGGGCCTTCTCCTGCGGGCCGGGCCCGGGCGGCTGGTCGCCCAGCGCCTTCTCGAGGCTCTCCGCCTCGTCGAGCGCCAGATCCATGGGCCCGCCCTGGCCGGTGGGGGCGATGGCCTCTCCCTTTCCGGGTTCCAATGGGTCGTAGAGGGGCTCGCTGCGCTCAGGCATAACGGATCCTCGGGTCCAGGACCGCGTAGAGCAGGTCGACGAGCAGGTTCGCCACCAGGAAGACGATGACGAGGATGGTCACGAATCCGACCACCGTCGGGGAGTTGTTGCGCAGGATGCCCTGGTAGAGCTGGTATCCGACGCCGTGGATGTTGAAGATCCGCTCGGTGACGATGGCGCCGCCCATCAGGGCGCCGATGTCGGTGCCGATGAAGGTGACGACGGGGATCAGCGAGTTGCGCAGCAGGTGGCGGGTGACGACCCGGCGGCGCGGCAGGCCCTTGGCGACGGCGGTGCGCACGTAGTCGGCCTTGACGTTCTCGGCGATGGAGGTGCGCGAGAGCCGGGTGACGTAGGCGAGGGAGACCAGCGCGAGCACGATGCCGGGCAGGATCAGCTCGTTGAAGGGGGCGTCCGGGGAGACGGTGGGCCGGACCCAGCCCCACTTGACGCCGAAGAGATACTGGAGCAGGTAGCCCGTCACGAACGTCGGCACGGAGATGACGACGAGGGTGAGCACCAGCACGCCGGTGTCCACGGACTTGCCGCGGCGCAGGCCGCTGATCACACCGAGGGTGATGCCGATGACGACCTCGAAGAAGATCGCGACGATGGTCAGGCGCAGGGTGACGGGGAAGGCCGAGGCCATCAGCTCGGTGACGGGCTGGCCGTTGAAGGCCGTGCCGAAGTCGCCCTTGAAGATCTGGCCCATGTAGTGGAGGTACTGCTCCCACAGCGGGCGGTCGAGGTAGAGGTCCTTGCGGATGCGCGCGGCGGTGGCGGGGTCGGGCGCCTTGTCGCCGAAGAGGGCGGCGACCGGGTCGCCGAGCGCGTACACCATGAAGAAGATCAGGAACGTGCTGCCGATGAACACCGGGATCATCTGGAGCAGCCGCCGGATCACATAACGTCCCATGGACTGCTCCAGGATCGATCCGACGGAGGGTCAGCTGACCTTGATCTCGTTGTAGACGGGGACGCTGAACTGGTTGAGCGCCACGTCCGAGAGGCGCTCCGCGTAGCCCGCGCTGCCGTTCTGGTACCAGAGCGGGATGGAGGGCATCTGCGCGACGAGGATCTTCTCGGCGTCCTGGAACTTCGCGATGGCCTTGGCCGCGTCGCTCTCCTGGTTCGCCTCGTCGACGAGCTTGTCGAAGTCCGCGTTGCTGAACTTCCCGTAGTTGGAGGAGGCGCCCGTGTAGTAGAGCGGCTGGAGGAAGTTCTGGATCAGCGGGTAGTCGGCCTGCCAGCCGGAGCGGAAGGGGCCGGTCAGCTTGAAGGCGCTCTGCTGGTTGCGGAAGTCCGCGAAGGTGCCGATCGGGTTGACCGTGCAGACCGGGCCCTCGCCGATCGCGTTGTTGATGCTGTTGCAGACGGCGTCCATCCACTCGCGGTGCGAGCCGGTGTCCACGTTGGACGTCAGGGTGACCTTGCCGCCGGGCAGCCCGCCGGCGTCCTGGATGAGCTTCTTCGCCGCGGCCGGGTCGTACTTGCAGGCGTCGCCGCAGAGCGTGGCGCTGAAGCCGCCCTTCTCGCCGAGGGCCGGGGAGGTCCAGTCCTTGGCCGGGGTGCGGGTCTCGCGGAAGATCTGCTTGGTGATCTCGTCGCGGTTGATGGCCATGGAGATGCCGCGGCGGACGTTCTCCATCCCCTCCTTGCCCCACTGCGGGTCGTACAGCGGGAAGGTGAGGGTCTGGATGATGAGGGCCGGCTGGTTGATGTACCGGTCGCCGAGGTCGTTCTTGACGTTCTTCAGCTGCTGCGCGGGGACGTCGTCGACGAGGTCGAGGTTGCCGGAGATCAGGTCCGTGTAGGCGGTGTTGTTGTCGGTGTAGACCTTGAGGTCGACGCCGCTGTTCTGCGCCTTGTCCTCCCCCGGGTAGCCGTCCCAGGTGCGCAGCTTCATGCCGGTGCCCTTGGTGTACGAGTCCACCGCGTACGGGCCGTTGCCGATGGGCTTGTTCAGCCAGCCGGCGTGGTCGGTGAAGAAGGCCTTGGGCAGGGGGGAGAAGGCCTGGTAGCCGAGGGTCTCGGGCCAGGTGGAGAACTTGTTCTTCAGGGCCACGGTGAAGGTCTTGGGGTCCTTGACGACCAGTCCGGACATCGTCTTGGCCTTGGGCTCCCCGGAGGCGGGGTGGAGGTCCGCGTAGCCCACGATGTCGGAGAAGAACGGCGAGTTGTTCTGCTTGTTGCGCACGTCCGCGCCGTAGTTCCAGGCGTCCACGAACGACTGCGCGGTGACCGGCTCGTCGTTGCTGAACTTCCAGCCGTCCTTCAGCGTGATGGTGAAGTTCTGGCTGTCGGTCGTCTCGATCTTCTCGGCGAGCATGTTCTTGGCCTCGCCGGTCTTCGGGTCGTACCGCTTGAGGCCCCGGAAGATCATGTCGAGGACCTTGCCGCCCTGCACCTCGTTGGTGTTGGCCGGCTCCAGCGGGTTCTGCGGGTCACCCCAGGAGGAGCTGACGATTCCCGCGCCGCCGCCGCCTCCGCCGCTGTCGCTACCGCCGCAGGCCGTCGCCGCGAGGGCGACGGCCACCGCACATGCGGCCCACTTGGCGTGGGTGGCTCCGCGCATGGAGTGCCTCCTATGGCTCCCAAGACTCACTTAGGGCCCAATGTCACCCTATGTGGGGGCCGGAACACCCGTCGTTGGACCGATTGCACCCTCGCGTCCCGCGGCTGTCACCCGCGCGAGTGCAAACTCAGCTCCCAGGTGTCCACCGCGTAGTGCAGGCGCATGCCGTGCGCCTCGTACAGCGCGAGCGCGCCGGTCTCGTTGCGGGTGTCGACGCCGAGGCCCAGGGTGTCCCGGCCGCGGGCCGCGTAGGCGGCGAAGGCGTGGCGCAGCAGGAAGCCGCCGATGCCGCGGCCCCGCAGGTCGGAGCGGACACCGAGGTGGCTGAGCCAGGCCATGCTGGTGCGGTCGTCGCGGGTGAGCAGGACGCCCGCGTCGCCGGCGCCGGGCAGGCTCGCGATCCAGACCAGGGACCAGTCGAGGGCGCGGGCGTCGAGGTGGTCCAGCCACGCCTCGTAGGGGCGGTGCACGTGGCCGAAGTGGGCGGAGAAGGTGTCCTCCACCAGGGCGTGGACCCGGCGGCGGTCGGCCTCGTCGGCGGCGCAGTCGCGCAGGAGGAGCCCGCCGGGAGCGGAGGGCGGCAGGTCGGCGGCCGGGGACAGGGACCGGGTCATCACCTGGTGGTGGCGTACGGGCCGGTAGCCGCGGCCGGGCAGCACGTCGGCGTCGAGGACGGGCTTCGCGTGGAGCTGGAGCCGCATGACGGCGTCCACCGCTCCGGCGGTGAGCTCGCGGGCCCGGGCCTCCATCAGCTCCAGCAGCCGGACGGCGGCGGCGCGACGGCCGGGCAGCACGTAGTGCTCGGAGTCGACCCTGCCGGGCCCGGAGTCGGCCCACACCTGGGCGTAGGCCACGAGTCCGCCCCCCTCGAAGGCCAGCCAGGAGTCCTTGGCCAGGTCGATCCCGGGGTGGTGGAGGTCGGCCTCGACCGCGGCGAGATCGCTCTCCGGTCTGCCGATCTCGATGAGGTCGACGGCGTTGAGCAGGGCGCAGATGTCGGACGCGTCCCCGGGCCCGGCGGGCCGTACGGTCAGTGTGCTCCGGCTGCGGCGGGCGTACGGTGTCGCGGTCACCCGACCACTCTCCGCCCGCCGCGGGGGCCGCCGCAACCGCCTTTCGGCGCGGCCCCGGCGGGCGTCAGTTGAGCTCGACGTGCGCCAGGTCGATGCGGCCCTGCGCGTCGACCCCGACGTTCTTCACGGTCTTGGAGTAGGCCACGGCCGACATGTAGGTGAAGACCGGGATGTACGGGAGGTCCCTGATGACGATGTCGTCGGCCTGCTGGTAGAGCTTCAGGCTCTCGGCCGGGTCGGTCGCCCGGTCGGCGGCGGCGAGGACCGCCTCGAACTCGTCGTTCCCGTAGCGCCCGAAGTTGGAGCCGTTGGCGATGGCCTCCTTCGAGAAGACCGGGCGCAGGTAGTTCTCCGCCGCCGGGTAGTCCATGGCCCAGCCCATGCGGAAGGCGCCCTTGAACTTCTGCGACTTCACGTCGTCGATCAGCGCGGCGGAGCTCGGGTAGGGCTTCGCGGTGGCCTCGACGCCGAGGTTCGCCTTCAGCTGCGCGGCGACGGCCTCGATCCACTCCTTGTGGCCGCCGTCCTCGTTGTAGCCGAGCTCCAGCTTGTTGCCCGGTACGCCGCCCGCCTGCTGGAACAGCGCCTTCGCCTTGCTCGGGTTGTACGTGCCCGCTTCGCCCAGGGCGCCCCTGCGGTAGCCGGGGACGATCGGGCTGATGAAGTCGTCGGCCGGCTTGCGGGTGCCCTGGAAGATCTTCTTGGAGATGGCCTCGCGGTCGATGGCCATCGAGATCGCCCTGCGGATCTCGACCTTGCCGAAGGTCTCGGGGTTGGCCTCCAGCGGGAGGCCGAGGTAGCCGACGGAGGCTTCCGGCTTGTAGATGTAGCGGTCGCCGAACTCCTCGGAGACGGTGGCGAGCGCGGAGACCGGCAGTTTGTCGGTGATCTGCAGGGCGTTCCTGTGCAGGTCGCCGTAGGCCTCGTCCAGGTCGTCGTAGATCTTGAAGGTCACGCCGTCGAGCTTGGCGCGCCCCTCGACCGGGTACTTGTCGTACTTCTTGACCTTGATCTGCTTGTGGTGCTCCCACCTGCCGTCCATGCGGAACGGGCCGTTTCCGATCGGCGCTTCGCCGAAGCCCTTCGGGTCGGCCTCGAACGCCTTGGGCAGCGGGTAGAAGGCGTCGTATCCCAGCACGGTCCTGAACTGGGAGAACGGCGCCTTCAGGGTGACGGTGAACGTCCGGTCGTCGATGACCCGCAGGCCTTTGAGCTCCTTGGCGGTGGGCGTCCTGCCCTTGCCCGGGGCCAGCTCCTCCGAGCCCTCGATCTTCGAGAAGAAGCCCATCGCCTCGGCGGTGTTCTCCTGGTTGGCACCCCAGTTCCAGGCCCGGACGAAGGACTGCGCGTCGACCTTCTCGCCGTTGTGGAAGGTGTACCCGTCCTTGATCCTGATCGTCCAGGTCTTCGAGTCCGTGGTGTCGACGGACTCGGCGATCGCCAGCTTGGGCTCGTTGGTCTTCGTGTCGTACGTGACCAGGCCGGTGAAGAGGGCGTGGAGGACTTCCGCGCCCTCGGTCTCGGCCGTCTCCTGCCCCACCAGCCCGTGCTGCGGCTCTCCGAGGACCACGGTGATGTGCCCGCCGGTGCGGCCGGCCTCCGTGTCCTCACCGGCGCTGCACGCCGTGGCGGCCATCGCCACGACGACGGCACCGACGATCCACTGGGCGCTCGCTGTGCGCATGGGTGGTGTCTCCTCGGGAGTCGCTTTCGATGGGGCGGGAAAAACGGACGGGGCCCAGCCGCGATCGGCTGGGCCCCCTCCTGCCGTTCCGGCGGGATCAGACGGCCAGGACGGCCTTCTCCTCCGCGAAGTGGCACGCCGACTCGTGCGCGGCCAGGGTGTTCACGCCCTGGAAGCGCGTCGGGATCGCCAGCAGCGGCTCCTCCGTGGAGCAGCGCTCCTCGGCCTTCCAGCAGCGGGTGCGGAAGCGGCAGCCCGACGGCGGGTTGGCCGGGGAGGGGACGTCACCGGTGAGGATGATCCGCTCGCGGCCCTCGCGGGCCTCCGGGTCCGGGACGGGGACGGCCGACAGCAGCGCCTGGGTGTACGGGTGCGTGGGGTGGTCGTAGATCTGGGTGTCGGTGCCGATCTCGGCCAGCTTGCCCAGGTACATGACGCCCACGCGGTCCGAGATGTGCCGGACGATCGAGAGGTCGTGCGCGATGAAGATGTAGGAGAGGTTGAACTCCTGCTGCAGCTTCTCCATCAGGTTGATGACCTGCGCCTGCACCGACACGTCGAGCGCGGAGACCGGCTCGTCGCAGATGATGATCTCCGGGTTGAGCGCGAGGCCGCGGGCGATGCCGATGCGCTGGCGCTGGCCGCCGGAGAACTGGTGCGGGTACCGGTTGATGTACTCCGGGTTGAGGCCCACGACGTCCAGGAGCTCCTGGACCTTGCGGCGCCGGTCGCCCTTGGGAGCCACCTCGGGGTGGATCTCGTAGGTCTCCCCGATGATGTCGCCGACCGTCATGCGCGGGTTCAGCGAGGTGTACGGGTCCTGGAACACCATCTGGATGTTGCGGCGGACGGCCTTCAGCGCGCGCCCGGACAGCTTGGTGATGTCCTGGCCCTTGTAGAAGACCTCGCCCGCGGTGGCCCGCTCCAGGTTCATCAGCAGCTTGGCGACGGTGGACTTGCCACAGCCGGACTCACCGACGATGCCCAGCGTCTCGCCCTGGTACAGGTCGAAGCTGATGCCGTCGACGGCCTTGACCGCGCCGACCTGCTTCTTGAACAGGATGCCCTGGGTCAGCGGGAAGTGCTTGACCAGGTTGCGGACCTGGAGGATCGGCTCGCCCTGGGGGGCGGTCTTGGTGAGCTCAGCCATGGAGCTGCTCCTTCCAGAAGTGGCAGGCGCTGGCGCGGCCGGGCAGCTCGGAGCCGTCCTGCTCGCTGACCACCTGGAGCAGGGGCACGTCGGTACGGCAGATGTCCTGCGCAACGGTGCAGCGCGGGTTGAACGAGCAGCCGGTCGGCAGCCGCAGGAGGTTGGGCGGCAGACCCTTGATCGCGAAGAGGTCCTGGCCCTTCTGGTCCAGGCGCGGGATCGAGTCCAGCAGACCGCGGGTGTACGGGTGCGCCGGGCGCTTGTAGATCTCGTGCACCGGGGCCGTCTCGACGATCCGGCCGGCGTACATGACCGCGATCTTGTCCGCGACGTCGGCGACGACGCCGAGGTCGTGGGTGATCAGGATCAGGCCCATGTTGAGCTCGCGCTGGAGCTCCGCGAGCAGGTCCATGACCTGGGCCTGGACGGTCACGTCGAGAGCCGTGGTCGGCTCGTCCGCGATGATCAGGTCCGGCTCCAGCGCGATCGCCATGGCGATCATGATGCGCTGGCGCATACCGCCGGAGAAGTGGTGCGGGTAGTCGTCCACACGCTCCTTCGCCGCCGGGATCTTGACCTTGTCCATCAGCTCGATGGCCTTGAGGCGGGCTTCCTTCTTCGACAGGCCCTGGTGGACGCGGAACATCTCGCCCAGCTGGTAGCCGACGGAGAGCACCGGGTTCAGGGAGGAGAGGGCGTCCTGGAAGATCATGGCGATCTTCCGGCCGCGCAGCTTGCGCCGCTCCTCGAAGCTCATCTTGAGCATGTCCTGACCGCGGAAGAGGATCTCGCCCTGCGGGATCTTGCCGGGGGGCATGTCGAGGATGCCCATGATGGCCTGCGCCGTCACGGACTTGCCCGAGCCGGACTCGCCGAGGACGGCGAGGGTCTCGCCGGCGCTCACGCTGTAGTTGACGCCGTTGACGGCCTTGGCCACGCCGTCGCGGGTGTGGAACTCGACGTGCAGGTCGCGCACTTCGAGGAGCGGGGTCTGCGGGTTCCCGTCACGCGGGGAGGGAACGGTGCTGGTGTTGTCCATGGTGATCACGTACGCCCTCCTCAGCGCAGCTTGGGGTCGAGGGCGTTGCGGACCGCTTCGCCGAGCATGATGAAGGCGAGCACGGTCACGCTGAGCATCAGCGAGGGGTAGAGCAGGATGTGCTCGGCCACGCGGATCTGGGCGGCACCGGCGGAGATGTCCACACCCCACGAGATGGTCGGGGACGCGAGGCCCAGACCCAGGTAGGACAGGGTCGCCTCGGCGCCGACGTAGCCGCCGAGCGCGATCGTGGAGACCACGATCACCGGCGCCATGGCGTTCGGCAGGACGTGCCGGAACAGGATCCGGACGGTGCCGGCGCCCAGCGCCTTCGCGGCGTGCACGTAGTCGGCCTGCTTCACGGTGATCACCGAACCGCGCATGACGCGGGTGATCTGGGTCCAGCCCAGGAAGGCCAGGGCGAAGACGACCGTCCACACCGTGCGCTTGGTGAAGGCCTGGAGGACGACCATCGAGCCGAGCAGGAACGGGATGCCGAAGAAGATGTCGGTGATGCGGGAGATGATCGCGTCCGTGGCGCCACCGAAGTAGCCGGAGATCATGCCCGTGATCGATCCGATGACCGTCACGATCAGCGTCACCGCGACGGCGACGATGATCGAGGCACGGGTGCCGTAGATCAGGCGGGCGTACACGCTGCGGCCCTGGCCGTCGTAACCGAACCAGTCGGGCGAACCTATGCTGCCCAGCTCCGGCTTGGTCAGGAAGTGGTGGACCAGGTCGCCCTTGGTGGGGTCGGCGCTGGTGAACAGGCCCGGGAAGGCGGCGATCAGCAGGAGTACGAAGATCAGCACCGACGACACGAGGAAGTACGGGTTGCGGCGCAGGTCGGCCCAGGCGTCGCCCCACAGACTGCGGGGCTTCTCGTGGGTGACGGGTGCGATCGCGTCGACGGGGGCGACAGCGCCCTCGGTCGACAGGGCTTCGGTCTTGGTCATGTCAGGCATACCGGATCCTCGGGTCCAGGACCGCGTAGAGGAGGTCGACGAGAAGGCTGGCGACGAGGTAGACCACGACGAGGACGGTGACGACACCGACGACGGTCAGGCCTTCGCGACGGATGATCGAGTCGTAGATCAGACCACCGACGCCCTTGACGTTGAAGATGCCCTCGGTGACGACGGCGCCGCCCATGAGGGCGCCGATGTCGGTACCCAGGAAGGTCACGACGGGGATCATCGAGTTGCGCATCAGGTGCACACCGATGACGCGGCGCTTCGGGAGACCCTTGGCGACGGCGGTGCGCACGTAGTCGGCGCGCAGGTTCTCGGCCATCGAGGTGCGGGTCAGACGGGCCACGTAGGCGAGGGACAGCGAGCCGAGCACGATGGCCGGCGTCAGCAGTTCGCCCCAGGTCTCGTTGTTGCTGACGTTGGGTTCGATCCAGCCGAGCTGGAAGGCGAACACCGTCTTGATGATGAAGCCGAGCACGAAGACCGGCATCGAGATGATCAGCAGCGTGAGGATCAGCACCAGGTTGTCCGCCAGCTTGCCGGCCTTGAGGCCGGCGACGATGCCGAGGCCGAGGCCCACGACCATCTCGATGGCGAAGGCCAGCAGGGCCAGGCGGAGCGTGACCGGGAAGGCGCTGCTGAGGACGTCCGTGATCTCACGTCCGCTTCGGATCTGCTTGCCGAAGTCGAAGTGGAACAGGATGTCCGAGATGTAGTTCCAGTACTGCTGCATGATCGGCAGGTCCAGCCCGTGCTCGTGCCGGAGTGCGGCCAGCGTGGCGGGGTCTGTGCCCTTGTCACCGAAGAGTCCGGCCACGGGGTCGCCGGGCAGGCTGTAAACCATCAAGAAGATGAGCAGGGTCGTCCCGAAGAAGACCGGGATCATCTGGAGCAGTCGTCGTGCGACATAGCGCCCCATCATGCCTCCGTAGAAGATGCGGCAGAGGCAGCCGGACGGGCCCTTTCGCCACGCACGCACGTGACGGGATCGTCACTGCGTCGCGAAAGGGCCCCCCGGGCTCTGCATTTAGGCCCGGATGTGGGCCGGCTCCCCGCCGGCCCACATCCGTCGAGCGGAATTACGCTGTGGGACTTACTTCTTGACCTCGACGCCTTCGAGGATCGGGTCGCCGTCCTGGGCGTACTTCACGTTCTGGACCTTCTCCGAGAAGCCCGCGTTGACCTTGTAGTACCAGAGCGGGATCGAGGGCATGTAGTTGACCAGGTCCTTCTCAACGGCCTGGTACGCCTTCACCGACTCGTCGAGCGACGCGGCCGTGTCGGCAGCGGCGATCTTGGCGTCCAGGTCGGGGTTCGAGAAGCCGCCCTGGTTGCCGCCCGCGCCCGTGCGGAACAGGTCGCTGATGAAGTTGGCGTTCACCGGGTAGTCGAGGACCCAGCCGGAGCGGTAGATCGACTTGACCTGCTTGGACTTGCGGGCCTGGAGGTCGGCCTGGAAGTCCGGCTTGGCGTCGCCGGTGCACTTGACGCCGGTGGCCTGGGTGATGCTGTTGCAGACAGCGTCGACCCATTCCTTGTGACCGCCATCCGAGTTGAACTGGATGGAGATCTCGTTGTTCGGAACGCCACCACCGGCGGTGATGAGCTCCTTGGCCTTGGCCGGGTTGTACTTGGTGACGTCACCGGTGGCGTTCGGCGTGTAGCCGAGGACGCCCTTGGCGACCCAGCCCGTGGCCGGCTCGCGGGTGCCCTGGAGCACCGTCTTGGTGATGGTGTCGCGGTCGATCGCCATCGACAGGCCCTGCAGGACCTTCGGGTCGACCGGCTTCGGGGTCTTCCACTGGTCGGCGTAGAAGGCGATGGCCAGGGTCTGGATCGCGGAGTACGCCTGGTCCACGGCGCGGTCGCCGAGGTCGTTGCGGTAGACCGGGAGGTCCTTCGGGCCGATCTGACGCAGGACGTCGACGTTGCCCGACTTCAGGTCCTCGTAGGCGGTCTCGAGGGTGGAGTAGTTCTTGAGAATCACACCACCGTTCTTCGCCTTGTTCTCGCCCTTGTAGTCGTCGAAGCGCGTGAGCTCGATCTGCTTCTTGTGCTCCCACGACTTGAACTTGTACGGGCCGTTGCCGACCGGCTTCTCACCGGCGGCCTTCGGGTCCTTGTAGAAGGACTCGGGCAGCGGGGAGAAGACCTCGTAGCCGAGCTTGTACGCGAAGTACGGAACGGCGTTGCCGAGCTCGATGGTGAAGGTGTTCTCGTCGACGACCTTCAGGCCCTCCAGCGCCTCGGCGGTGGGCTTGGCGCCCTCGGCCTCGGGGTGGAGCGCGTCGAAGCCCTTGATGTCCGCGAACCAGGACGCGTTGCCCTGCTTGTTGTTGATGTTCGCGGCCCAGTTCCAGGCCTTGACGTACGACTCGGCGGTCACCTTGGTGCCGTCGTGGAAGGTCCAGCCCGGCTTGAGCTTGACGGTCCAGAGCTTGCTGTCCTTGGACTCGACCGACTCGGCGTTGACCATGGTCAGCTTGCCGTCGGCGTCGTAGTCGACGAGCTGCGAGAACAGCCCGGACATGACGATCGAGCCGTTCGACTCCATCGTGTCGGCCGGCTGGAGGAGCTTCTCGGGCTCGCCCACCTCGACGGAGTAGATGCCGTTCGGGTCAACCTCACCCTTGCCGGCGGCGTCGCCCTTGTCGTTGCCACCGCAGGCGGTCGCAGCCAGGGCGACGACAATCGCGCCCGCTACCCACTTGGCGCTCTTGGCACCGCGCATGGGTTTCCTCCTCATGAGTCCACTGTTTGATGTGCGGGACACATGGACGTTTCGCCGACACCCCTGACGGCGAGTTGAACAGTGCCCCGAGTGTGCTCGTGAGTCGACGCTCCCCACAGCGTGTGACCCATTGACCCGAGCTCAATGGAGCCATCCTCAGGGACGCCTTGACCGTAAACCACACTTAACTGGTCTCGTTTTCACAACATCACCTCATGGCGAAAACCCGAAATCCGGACAAACAGATAGGAGACAGACACGTGCGAAACGGACTGTTAGTTCATCTTCCGGAGTGTCACGGTCGGTATACGGACACCGTGGACACTGGAACGCAACAATCCGGTTGACAAACGCCAACAACCCCTCCCCCACGGAACCGTGGTGAAGGGGTTGCGGACGGAACGTCGGCCCGGCCGGGCCGACTTGCCGTTACTTCGCGGACTTGGCGCGCGACGCGGTGCGCGAGCGCTCCTTCTGGTCCAGGACGACCTTGCGGATGCGGACGGCCTCCGGGGTGACCTCGACGCACTCGTCGTCGCGGCAGAACTCCAGGGACTGCTCCAGGGAGAGCTTGCGCGGCGGGATCACGTTCTCCGTGTTGTCCGCCGAAGCCGCACGCATGTTCGTGAGCTTCTTCTCCTTGGTGATGTTCACGTCCATGTCGTCGGAGCGCGAGTTCTCGCCGACGATCATGCCCTCGTACACCTCGGTGCCGGGGTCGGTGAACAGGACGCCGCGCTCCTGCAGGTTGATCATCGCGAACGGCGTGACCGAACCGGCGCGGTCGGCGACCAGGGAGCCGTTGTTACGGGTGACCAGCTGGCCGAACCACGGCTCGTGGCCCTCGTGGATCGAGTGGGCGATACCCGTACCGCGGGTGTTGGTCAGGAACTCCGTGCGGAAGCCGATGAGGCCGCGGGACGGGACGACGAACTCCATGCGGACCCAGCCGGAGCCGTGGTTCGACATGTTGTCCATGCGGCCCTTGCGGACGCCCATGAGCTGCGTGACGGCGCCCATGTGCTCCTCGGGCACGTCGATGGTCATGCGCTCGACCGGCTCGTGGGTCTTGCCGTCGATCTCCTGCGTGACGACCTGCGGCTTGCCGATGGTCAGCTCGAAGCCCTCGCGGCGCATCTGCTCGACCAGGATGGCGAGCGCGAGCTCACCGCGGCCCTGGACCTCCCAGGCGTCCGGGCGCTCGGTGTCGAGCACGCGGAGGGAGACGTTGCCGATGAGCTCGCGGTCGAGGCGGTCCTTGACCTGGCGGGCGGTGACCTTGCGGTCCTTGACCGCGGACTTGGCGTCCGCGCCCTTGCCGCTGCCGCCGCGGCCGACCATCGGGGAGGTGTTCGTACCGATGGTCATGGAGATCGCCGGCTCGTCGACCGAGATCAGCGGGAGCGCGATCGGGTTCTCCGGGTCGGCCAGGGTCTCGCCGATCATGATGTCGGGGATACCGGCGACCGCGCAGATGTCACCCGGGCCCGCCACCTCGGCCGGCTTGCGGGTGAGCGCCTCGGTCATCATCAGCTCGGTGATGCGGACGTTCGACTGGGTGCCGTCACGCTTGATCCAGGTGACGGTCTGGCCCTTGCGCAGCTCGCCCTGCTCGACGCGGAGCAGCGCGATGCGGCCGAGGAAGTTGTCGGCGTCCAGGTTGGTGACGTGGGCCTGCAGGGGCGCCTCGTCGTCGTACACCGGGGCGGGGACGTGCTCCAGGATGGTGGAGAAGAACGGCTCCAGGCTGTCGCTGTCCGCGGGGACGGTGCCGTCCTCCGGCTTGGTCAGCGACGCCACGCCGTCACGGCCGCAGGCGTAGACGATCGGGAACTCGATCTGGTCCTCGTCCGCGTCCAGGTCCAGGAAGAGGTCGTACGTCTCGTTGACGACGTCGTCGATCCGGGAGTCCGGGCGGTCGGTCTTGTTGATGCAGAGGATGACCGGCATCTTCGCCTGCAGGGCCTTGCGCAGGACGAAGCGGGTCTGGGGCAGCGGACCCTCGGAGGCGTCCACCAGCAGGACGACGGCGTCGACCATCGACAGACCGCGCTCGACCTCGCCACCGAAGTCGGCGTGGCCGGGGGTGTCGATGATGTTGATCGTGATCGGGGCCCCGCCGTCCTTGGGGTGGTACTTCACCGCCGTGTTCTTGGCGAGGATCGTGATGCCCTTCTCACGCTCCAGGTCGTTCGAGTCCATCATGCGGTCGTCGAGGTGCTGGTGGGCGGCGAAGGCACCGGCCTGCTTGAGCATGGCATCGACGATGGTCGTCTTGCCATGGTCGACGTGGGCGACGATGGCGACGTTACGGATGTCGTGGCGCGTGGGCACTTCGGCGCTTCTCCCGGGATCGTGGATGGCGGCGCGTACGGTCCGGCACGCGCGCCTCGACCGGGCGGAAAACCTGCCACGGCCTTACCCCATCGTACGTCGCGTGGCGGGAACCGCCCGCCGGGGGGTCTGTCAAGAGGCCGGAAGGCTGAGCAAGGCCGGGTACGGGGTGGGGGGGTCCCGGCCGAGGATGGTGCGGGTATTGCCGCGGGTCAACGGGTATGGAACGACCTTGCCCGCCGGAGTTCCGGCGGGCAAGCGACTTGAGTCACATCTGAGCTTGGGAGCCGAAGCTCAACCTGTCCGGCCCCGTTTTGTCACTTCATCTTCTTCGGTTCTTCCTTCGCGGCCGCCGGCTTCTTCCAGCCGATGTCCTGGAAGCGGGGGGTGCCGAGGCCGAAGGCGCCGGCGTTGGCCAGGTTCGGCTTGACGGCCACCAGCTCGGGGCGCTGATAGAGCGGGATGGACCCGGCCGCGGCCCAGATCCGGGCGTCCGCCTTGCGCATCAGGTCGCGCGAGGCCTCCTCGTCGAGCTCGCCGAGCGCCTGGTCGAAGAGCTGGTCGATGTGGTCGGTGCCGACGCGGGTGTAGTTCTGTTCGACGAGGAGCGAGCCGTCGGCGGCCGGCTCCGGCTTGGCGAAGATGGGACGGGCGTCGGTGGCCGGGTAGGCCGTCGCGGGCCAGGAGTAGAGCGCCAGGTCGTACTGGCCCGAGGCCACGTGGTCCTTGAAGAAGCTCTCGTCGGCGACCTTGGTCACCTCGGTGTTCACACCGACCTTCTTGAGCATCTGGGCGATCCGCTCGCCGACCGAGCGCAGGGCCTCCGAGCCGGGGCCGGCCGGGAGGACGAAGCGCAGGTTGAGGGCCTTGCCGTCCTTGGCGAGCATGTTCCCGGAGGTACGGGTCTGCTTGGCCGGGGCCGGCGCCGGGGAGGCGCTGGCGGCCTTGCCGGGACCGGGCGCCTCGCCGTCGCGGGCGGGGCCGCGCTTGGCGTCGTCCCGGGCGTCTCCTTCGGCGGCCTCGGCCTCCTGGTCGGACGGGTCGATCCGCTCGCCCCGCTTGCCCTGGGGAGACGTTTCCGCACCCGTCTTGATCGCGGACTTCACCACCGGGAGCCCCCGGTCCAGCCCGTCCCCGTTGCTCCCGTCGGTCTCGCCCACGATGTACAGGCCGTCGTTGCCGGTGCCCGGGCCCGACGGGGTCTTCGAGTCGTCCTGGCCCTCCTCCGACTCCGGGCCGGCCTTCGCGCCGGCCGGCTCGGTGATCTTGCCGCCCCGGCGCCAGCCCGCGTCCGCGAGCAGGGCCTGGGCCGCCTGGAGGTCCTTGCCGCCGAGCGCGTCGCTGTTGTCGGCGTACGCCCGCTGCCCGGCCAGCGCCACGTGGCTGCCGACCGGCTTCGCCGGCAGGCCCAGGGGCTTCAGTACGATCTCGGCCAATTCCTTGCGGTCCAGGGCCCGGGCCACCGCCCGCCGGACCCGCTCGTCCGCCAGCGGGCCGGAGGCCCCGTTCATGGCGAGCTGCGTGTAGGCCGGCTCCAGGGACTTGCGGACCGTGAAGGTCCGCAGGGCCGACTGCTCGTCCGCGTACTTCGCGGCCGCCTCGGCGTTCTGCGCCCGCGTCTCGCGCTCCGTGGCCGCCTTGCCCTCGTCGGAGCCGTACGCGTGCGCCCACGAGAGCGTGGCCTGCGCCGGGGTCACCGCCGCGTCGGGGCCCTGCGCCGGGGCCCCGCCCGTGCCCGGGCCGTGCGCCGCGTCCCGGTGGGCCAGCGCGATCCGGTCGGCGCCCGCGCGGTCGACCTCCGCCAGGTCCACCTTGCCGGCGGCCAGCGCCGCCGGGCGCTGGGCCCGCGGCACGGCGGTCAGCACCAGCGAGTCCAGCTTGGCCGGCCGGCCCCACCAGCGGGCGTTTCGGGTCAGCGCGGCGGTGCCGGCCTTCTTGTCCATGGCCCCGAGGTTGAACGGACCGGCGGTGACCTTGATGGTGCCGCGGGCGCCCTCGTTGAAGGCGTCCGGGGTGCCGGTGACCTGCTTGGGATAGAGCGGGGAGAAGAGGGAGCGCCAGTCGGTGTACGGCTTGGCGAAGGTGACCTTGACCTCCAGGTCGGTCTTGCCGCGCTCGATCTTCTCGATCCGGTCGTACCCGGCGTTGCGGGCCGTCCAGTACGCCGAGTCCTTGCCGTTCAGGGCCCGCCACTGCGCCACGAAGTCGGCGGCGCCGATCTCGCGGCCGTCGCTCCACACCGCCTGCTGGTTCAGCTTGTACAGGACGACCTGCTTGGGCTCCCGCTCGACGACCTCGGCCTTCTCCAGGTAGTCCGGGTTGGCGACCGGCCGGCCCTTCTCGTCCAGGACGAACAGCTGCGGCAGCACGGCCCCGGCGATCCGGTTGGTGGTGGCGTCCGCGTCGGCCTGGAAGGTGTTCAGGGTGTCCGGGAGGGAGTCCACGGCCCAGCGCAGCACTCCGCCGTCGGCGACCTTGTCGCGGGCCGTCGCCGCGATGTCCTGTCCGGCGGCCACCGGGCCGCCCTCGTCGTCACCAGAGCCGCAGCCCGCGAGCAGCGGCAGTGCGAGGACTCCCGAGGTCAGCAGCGCCAAGGACCTGCGCCTTCTCTGGGACATGGGTGGTACCTCCGGGGCGGGGCGCGAAAGGGGCAGCTTGATCACGTTTGGCGGTATATGGAGCTGATCACACTGGGTGCCGCAACACACTGAAATCCACAGCTCGCCGCACCTCCCGCAGCCGACCCTCGCCACGCCGCGAACCCCACCCGTGCGGACCAATCCGGCTTGCACCGCTGACGGCCGTTCGCTCGTAAGGGGGACCGAACCGGGAGCGGGGAGGGCGCACGGATCGCGCCTGCGCGCCCGCAATCGCTGCACGTCCCTTCACAACCGGGGACGGGAGGCGCGACACTCGCAGGCGCACATGAGCGTTGCCACCGCAACCAGCGGAAGTGAGGGCAAGTCATGTCCCTGCAGGACGATTTGACGGCCGTACGGCGCAATCTGAACGAGCTGGTCCGCTCGGTGGAACGGCTGGAGCGGGACGTCGAGGACGCGGCCCGGCAGGCTCCGGCCACCCCGCGGGCCCCACGGCAGGAGGGGATGGTCCTGGTCCCGGACACCCCGTACGACAGCTCGCTGTGGAAGGACGCCGACGACGAGGGTCTCGGCGCCCGCGACCGACGGGCGCCCTGAGACCCGGCCCGGCGGGCGCAGCCGCGCACCCGGGCCCCCGTGCAGCACCCGCACCCCCGCGCCACCCCAGCGCCCCGCCCCGCCCGGCCGTCCGCGGCCGGGCCCCGTGGGGCACCCCTCATCACTCCACCCGGAGTCCCCTTTGGCCACAGGCACGGAACCACCCCGGCAGCTGACCGGCGTCCACGACGCCTCCCGGGCCGCCATCGCCGCCCGGCACCTGCGCACCGACCGGTGGTGGCTGGCCCCCGCCGTCACCGCGGCCGGGCTGCTCGCCTTCATCGTCTACTCGACGTGGCGGGCCTTCGCCAACGCCGACTACTACGCGGCCCCGTACGTCTCCCCGTTCTACTCCCCGTGTCTCGCGGAGAACTGCCGGGAGATGCGCGGCGGCCCGAACCTCGACCTGTTCGGCAGCTGGTGGGGCCTGTCCCCCGCGCTGCTGATCCTGGTCTTCCCGCTCGGCTTCCGGCTGACCTGCTACTACTACCGCAAGGCGTACTACCGGGGCTTCTGGGCCTCGCCGCCCGCCTGCGCCGTCGCCGAGCCGCACGCGAAGTACACCGGCGAGACCCGCTTCCCGCTGATCCTCCAGAACATCCACCGGTACTTCTTCTACGCGGCGCTGCCGGTCGCCGGCATCCTCACCTACGACACGGTGCTGACCTTCCGCGATGACCGGTACGCGTGGGGCCACATGGGCCTCGGGACGCTGCTGTTCCTCGTCAACATCGCGCTGATCTGGGCCTACACGCTCTCCTGCCACTCCTGCCGGCACATCATGGGCGGCCGCCTGCGCCACTTCTCCAAGCACCCGGTGCGCTACCGGCTGTGGGGCTGGGTCAGTCGGCTCAACACCCGTCACATGCAGCTCGCGTGGGCCTCCCTGATCAGCGTGGCCCTGTGCGATTTCTACGTGTACCTGCTGGCCAGCGGCACCTTCACCGATCCGAGGTTCTTCTGAGATGGCTCAAGTCGACCGGCAGCAGTGGGACGTGGTCGTGGTCGGCGCGGGCGGCGCCGGGCTGCGGGCCGCGATCGAGGCCCGCGAGCGGGGCAGGCGTACGGCCGTGATCTGCAAGTCCCTGTTCGGCAAGGCCCATACGGTGATGGCGGAGGGCGGGATCGCCGCCTCCATGGGCAACGTCAACGGGGGCGACAACTGGCAGGTGCACTTCCGCGACACCATGCGCGGGGGCAAGTTCCTGAACCAGTGGCGGATGGCGGAACTCCACGCGAAGGAGGCCCCGGACCGGGTCTGGGAGCTGGAGACCTGGGGGGCGCTGTTCGACCGCACCCCGGACGGGAGGATCTCCCAGCGCAACTTCGGCGGGCACGAGTACCCGCGCCTCGCTCACGTGGGCGACCGGACCGGCCTGGAGCTGATCCGCACCCTCCAGCAGAAGATCGTCCAGCTCCAGCAGGAGGACTTCAAGGAGTTCGGGGACTACGAGGCCCGGCTCAAGGTCTTCCAGGAGTGCACGGTCACCAGGGTGCTGAAGGATCGCGGTCCGAACGGCGGGGAGAGGGTCTCGGGGGCCTTCTGCTACGAGCGCGAGTCCGGCCGGTTCTTCGTCCTGGAGGCCCCGGCCGTGGTCCTGGCCACGGGCGGGATCGGCAAGTCCTTCAAGACCACCTCCAATTCCTGGGAGTACACCGGCGACGGCCACGCGCTGGCCCTGCTCGCCGGGGCGCCCCTGTTGAACATGGAGTTCGTGCAGTTCCACCCGACCGGCATGGTCTGGCCGCCCTCGGTCAAGGGCATCCTCGTCACCGAGTCGGTGCGCGGCGACGGCGGGGTGCTGCGCAACAGCGAGGGCAAGCGGTTCATGTTCGACTACGTCCCGGACGTCTTCAAGGAGAAGTACGCGGAGTCCGAGGAGGAGGGCGACCGCTGGTACGAGGACCCCGACCACAACCGGCGCCCGCCCGAGCTGCTCCCCCGCGACGAGGTGGCCCGGGCCATCAATTCCGAGGTCAAGGCCGGCCGCGGCTCCCCGCACGGCGGGGTGTTCCTCGACGTGTCCACCCGGATGCCGGCCGAGCGGATCAAACGGCGGCTGCCCTCCATGTACCACCAGTTCAAGGAGCTGGCGGACGTGGACATCACCGCCGAGCCGATGGAGGTCGGCCCGACCTGCCACTACGTGATGGGCGGGATCGCGGTGGACTCCGACACCGCCGCGACCGTGGGCGTCCCCGGCCTGTTCGCGGCGGGTGAGGTCGCGGGCGGCATGCACGGCTCGAACCGGCTGGGCGGGAACTCCCTCTCCGACCTGCTGGTGTTCGGCCGGCGGGCCGGGCTGCACGCGGCGGAGTACGCCGAGGGCCTCGCCGGCGCACCGCCCGCGGTCTCCCAGGCGGAGATCGACGCGGCCGCGACGGAGGCGCTGGCACCGTTCCACGCCGCCGAGGGCGCGGAGAACCCGTACACGCTCCACCAGGAGCTCCAGACGACCATGAACGACCTGGTCGGGATCATCCGCCGCGAGGGCGAGATGGCCGAGGCCCTGGAGAAGCTGGCGGGTCTGCGCGTACGGGCGGCCCGGGCCGGGGTCGAGGGGCACCGCCAGTTCAACCCGGGCTGGCACCTCGCCCTGGACCTGCGGAACATGCTGCTGGTCAGCGAGTGCGTGGCCCGCGCGGCCCTGGAGCGCACCGAGAGCCGCGGCGGGCACACCCGGGAGGACTGCCCGTCGATGGAGCGCGCCTGGCGTCCGGTGAACCTGCTGTGCCGTCCGGTGGAGCCGGCGCCCGAGGACCCCGCAGCCGACCGGATCGTCCTCGTCCGCACCCGTACCGAACCCGTCCGCCCCGACCTGCTCGCGCTCTTCGAGAAGGAAGAGCTGGTCAAGTACCTCGCCGAAGAGGAGCTGTACGAATGAGTACGTACGACGCGAGCTTCCGGATCTGGCGGGGCGACGCGGAGGGCGGATCCCTCAGGGACTTCACCGTCGAGGTGCACGACGGCGAGGTGGTCCTGGACATCGTCCACCGGCTGCAGGCCACGCAGGCCTCGGACCTCGCGGTGCGCTGGAACTGCAAGGCGGGCAAGTGCGGCTCGTGCAGTGCCGAGATCAACGGCCGGCCGCGGCTGATGTGCATGACCCGCATGTCCACCTTCGAGCGGTCCGAGACGATCACGGTCACGCCGCTGCGCGCCTTCCCGGTGGTCCGCGACCTGGTGACGGACGTGTCCTTCAACTACGAGAAGGCGCGCGAGGTCCCGGCCTTCGTGCCGCCGCAGGGGGTGGCCGCGGGCGAGTACCGGATGCAGCAGGTGGACGTGGAGCGCTCGCAGGAGTTCAGGAAGTGCATCGAGTGCTTCCTGTGCCAGGACACCTGCCACGTGGTGCGCGACCACGAGGAGAACAAGCCCGCCTTCGCCGGTCCCCGCTTCCTGATGCGGGTCGCGGAGCTGGACATGCACCCCCTGGACGCGGCGGACGAGGCGGGCCTGGACCGCAAGCGCACCGCCCAGGAGGAGCACGGGCTCGGCTACTGCAACATCACCAAGTGCTGTACGGAGGTCTGCCCCGAGGGCATCAAGATCACCGACAACGCGCTGATCCCGCTGAAGGAGCGGGCGGTGGACCGCAAGTACGACCCGCTGGTGTGGCTGGGCGCCAAGATCCGCAGGCGTGCCGGTCTGTAGCACCCCCGGCCGTTCACTCGGCAGGACACAATGCCCCCTGGGAAAACGTCGCATGACGTGATGTCAGGGGGCTCTGCGGTGCGGGTGGGGGATGAACTGGCCGGCCGGTACCGGCTGGAGCAGCGGCTCGGCCAGGGCGGCATGGGCGAGGTGTGGCGCGGGCACGACCTGCTGCTGGACCGGTCCGTGGCGGTCAAGGTGCTGCTGGAGGCGGTCACGAACGACGAGGTGGTCGCGCGGTTCAGACGCGAGGCCACGATCGGGGCGCGGCTCCAGCACCCCGGGATCACCGTGGTGCACGACGTGGGACAGCAGGACGGCCGGCTGTTCATCGTCATGGAGCTCCTGTCCGGAGAGGACCTGGCCACGGTGCTGGCGCGGGACGGCGGGCTCGCCGTGGACCTCGCGGTGGACCTGGCCGCGCAGACGGCGCAGGCGCTGGCCGTCGCACACGGACAGGCGGTGGTCCACCGGGACCTGAAGCCGGGCAACCTGTTCCTGCTGCCGGGTGCGCGGATCAAGATATGCGACTTCGGGATCGCGCACTCCGCGGACGCGACCGCGGGCTGGACGGTGACGGGGCGGATCATCGGCACCCCCGCGTACATGGCGCCGGAGCAGTGGCGGGGCGAGCGGGTGGGTGCCCGGAGCGATCTGTACGCGCTGGGGTGCGTGCTGTACGCGCTGGTGAGCGGGGCGCCGCCGTTCGGGCAGGCCGAGTCCCCGTACGTGCTGATGCACCGGCACGTCGCCGAGGCGCCGGTCCCGCTGCGCGAGGCGGGGGCGCCGGTCCCGGTGGAGCTGGACCGGCTGGTGCTGGCCCTGCTGGCGAAGGACCCGGCGGACCGGCCGGAGTCGGCGGAGGCCGTGGGCAAGGCCCTCCGGGGGATGTACGGCGATGGCGGGGCCAGGGTCGACGCCGAGGGCGGGGCCGGGGTCGAGGCCGGGGCCGAGCGGGGGTCGGGTACGGGCCCGGAGGGCCGGGACGGCGCAACGCCGCGACCAGACCCGGGGGACGGGGCCGGCCGGGCGCCGGGAGCCCGGCCGGAGGCCGGCGCCGGGCAGGCGCCCGGACCAGGGCCCGAGGCCGGTCCGGAGCAGGTGCACGGGACCGGCGCGGGGGCCGGTCGGGCTCCGGGGCCCGTTTCCGGCTCCGGCGCCGGGCCGGCCGCCGAGCGGGTGGGCGCCGCCGCGACGGGCGCGGGCGTGGCCTGCGGAGTGCGGGAGTTGGTACGGGGGCTGCTCGGCGAGGCGGAGGACGCCCTGCGGCAGCTGCGCGGCGCCGACGACGCCCGCGTCGAGGTGCTGGCCGTCGCCGCGGACGCCGCGGCCCGCTTCGACGCGGAGCTCGCGGCCTCGCTGCTCGCCGAAGCCGAGACCGCGGCATGGACGGACGGCGGGGGCGACGGGGCCCGCGTGGCCCGGCTGCTGACGGCGCTGGCCCGGGCCACCGCCCCGCACGCCCCGGCGCGGGCCCGGCGGCTGCTGACCGACGCGCAGCAGGCGCTGTTCACGGTCTCCGGCTCCCGGCGGGAAGCTCCGCTGCGCGCGCTGGCGGAGGAACTGGTCAAGGTGGCCCCCGAGCAGGCCTCCCAGATCGCCGGGTACCACCTCGGCGGACGCCCCGCGCCGGGCGGGCTCCGCGCCCGGATCGAGGCGGCCCTCGTGGCGGCGCGGCCCGAGGAGGCCGAGCACCGGCTGTCCCTGATCCGGGACCCGGGACAGCGCGCGGCGGCCACGTACGACACGGTGCTGGCCGTCGCCCCGCGGGACCTGGAGACGGCCCTGCGCCTGAGCGGGCGGATCGGCTCCGCCGGGGCCCGCCTGCTGGCGCTGTGCCAGGTGGCCGAGGACCGGGCCGGGGCCGGGGATCCGGCGGGCGGGGCCCGCGCGCTGGAGCAGGCCGAGGCGGCGCTGCCCGAGGTGCTGCGGGAGCGGGCCGCGTGGCTGCGCGAGGAGGCGGCCGGGCAGGACGTGAGCGGCCGGCTCGGCCAGGTCGAGGCGGAGCGTCTGCGCACGCTGGCCGGCGCCCTGCTGCGCGACAGCCCGGAGACGGCCGGCGACGACAAGGCCGGCCATGCCCTGGCCTCCCTCGCGGCGGCCCGCGAGCGGGTGGCCCGGGCCGCCGCGCCGGCGCTCGACCCGGCACGGGCCCGCGAACGCGCCGCGGCGGCCCGCGCCCTGCCCGGGCCGGCCGACCGGGCCCGGGCGCTGGCGCTGGTCGCCCGGGACTGCGTGGCCGGGGCCGGTACGCCCTGGCTGTCCGGGCCGGCGGCCGGCACCGGGAGCCCGCCGCCGGCCGGGGCCACGGCGCTCGCCGAGCCCCTCGCGGCGCCCCGGCCGGCGGCAGGCGGCGACCTCCGCTGGCGGCAGGGGGTCCGCCCGGACGCCCTGTACCGGGCCGGGGACGCCCTGGTGTGGCGGTCGGGCGCCGAGGTGGGCTGCGTACGGGCCGAAGCGGGCGCGGTCCGCTGGACGGCGTACGCCGACGAGGGCGCGGCCGCGCCGCCGCTGCCCGGGGCCGGGCGGGACGTACGGGTGTACTGCGTGGCCGACGCCGCCACGGTGTACGTCGTCGTGGAGCGGACCGGCGAGCCGGGGATGCGGATCGTGGCGCGGGAGCCGCGCGACGGTCGGGTGCGCTGGTGGCGGGACCTGCCGCGGGACGGGCTGCTGCGCAACGCCGGGCCGGTGCTCGTGCACGACGCGCGGGGCGAGCTGACCGTACTGCGCGCGACGACGGGCGAGGTGGAGTGGCGGCGCTCCCTGCCGCCCGCCACCCGGTCCCTGGCGGCGGAGGGGGACTGCCTGGTCCTCGCGGACGCCGGGCGGGTCCAGGCCCTGCACCTGCCGTCCGGGCGGCGGCTGTGGTCCCGGCTGCGGGGCCCGGAGACCGCCCACCGCACGTCCGGCGACTCGCCTGCGGTCCACGTGCTGGACGGCGGGCACCTGCGCGCCTTGGACCGCGCCACCGGGCGGGAGCTGTGGCGGTTCGCCCCGGGCGCCCCGGCGCCGCGGCTGCTGGTCGAGCGCGGGGCGGTGTACGTGACGGCGTACCGCCCGGGCCAGGGGGACCTGG
Source organism: Streptomyces sp. NPDC001194 (assembly GCF_042896985.1). Taxonomy (NCBI): domain Bacteria; kingdom Bacillati; phylum Actinomycetota; class Actinomycetes; order Kitasatosporales; family Streptomycetaceae; genus Streptomyces; species Streptomyces sp. NPDC001194. The sequence continues at coordinate 337,314 of NZ_JBIAXU010000001.1, forward strand.
TGTGCTCGCTCGACGCGCGGTCGGGGGCGCTGCGCTGGCAGCGGGCGCTGACCCGGCGGGACTCGGCGCCGCGCGCGATCGAACTGCTGGGCCTGCGCCCGGGCGGGCTGTACGTCCAGGTGCCCGAAGGGGGCCGGCGCGGCCTCCTGAACCGCTCCGCCGAGCCCTTCGTCGCCGTCCTGGACCCTGCCACCGGCAAACAGCGCCGCCGGTGGGAGCCGCCGGCATCCGGTCCGGGGGAGGTCCTGCTGACCGGCGACCACCTGGTCCTCGCCCGCCCGGAACTGTCGGCGTACGCACTCCCGTAGGGGCGCCGTCCGCTCCGGGTGCGGCTGGGTGGAAGGGCCCATACCCTCCCAAATGTGATGCCGCCCAGGAGCAGGTCGAAGCGACGCACCACCGCCGGGATAACCGTACGGGCCGGGCTCGTCCTGGCCGCCGCTCTGCTGGGGCTCGGCGGCTGGGGGGTGGCCGGGGCGCCGGCCGCCCGGGCCGAGGATCCCGTCACGCTGTCACAGCAGGGGCAGATCACCGACCGCGTGGGCGCCCTCGGCGACCGGACGGCCGCCGTCACCGCCGCGCTGGAGCGGCTGTACGCGGGCCACCGGATCCAGCTCTTCGTGACGTACGTGCACGATTTCTCCGGGCGTTCCGCGCAGAGCTGGGCGGACGCCACCGCCCAGAAGAACGGCCTCGGCCAGGACGACGTGCTGCTGGCGGTGGCGACCGGGGCCCGCCAGTACGCCTATTCGGCCGATGTCGACTCCGGTTTCACGCAGGCGCAGCTCGCGGACGTCGCCCGTACCGCCATCGAGCCCGCGCTGCGGCAGAACGACTGGGCGGGGGCCGCGATCGGCGCCGCCGACGGGTACGGGGCCGTGCTCGACGGCAAGCCCGTACCCGTGCCGGCCGTCACCCCCGGCGTCGCGAACCCCGGAGGCGGCCCGGACGAGGGCGGCGGGGCCGGGGACTACGTGCTCCCGGTGGTGGTCGTCGGCGCGGCGGGGGCCCTCGGGGTGTACGCGTACAGCCGCCGCAAGCGCAAGGGCGGCGGCGGGGGCGCGGGCTCCGGCACCACGGGGTGGGGCGGTCAGCCCGCGACCACGACCGCGCTCCCGCTGCCCGAACTGGACTCCAAGGCCAAGTCCCTGCTGGTCGAGACCGACGACGCGATCCGCACCAGCAGCGAGGAGCTCGGCTTCGCCTCCGCCCAGTTCGGCGACGAGGCGGTGGGCACCTTCACCGCGGCCGTGGCCTTCGCCCAGAGCGAGCTGACGGCCGCGTTCCGGCTGCGCCAGCAGCTCGACGACGCGTACCCGGAGGACGATCCGACGCGGAGGCGGATGCTGGACGAGATCGTGGCCCGCTGCACCGAGGCGAACCGGCGCCTCGACGCCGAGTCGGCCGACTTCGACCGGCTGCGGGACCTGGAGAAGAACGCCCCGCAGGCGCTCGCCACGGTGGAGGCGCACTTCCGCGCGCTGACGGGCCGTACGACGACGGCCGAGGCGACACTGACCGCGCTGACCGGGCGCTACGCGGACTCGGCGGCCGCGCCGGTGGCCTCCAACGCCGAACAGGCCAAGGACCGGCTGCTGTTCGCGACGACCAGCCTCGGCGAGGCCCGGGCGGCGATCGACGGGGGCGACAACGGGAAGGCGGCCGTGCACGTACGGGCCGCCGAGGGCGCGGTGGACCAGGCGGCCACGCTCGTCGACGCGGTGGAGCGGCGGGCGCAGGAGCTGGCGGAGGCGGCCGGGAAGCTGCCCGGGGCGCTCACGGAGACGGACACCGACCTCGCCGATGCGCGCGGCCTGCTGACCGGTACCGCGGAAGGGGCCTCGACGGCGGACCTGCGCGGCCGGATCGGCCGGGCGGAGGCGGTCCTGGCCGGCGTACGGCGGGAGCAGGCGGCCGGCCGGTACGACCCGATCGACGCCCTGCGCCGGGTGGAGGAGGCCGACGCCGTCCTCGACGAGGCGCTGGCCGGGGCGCGGGAGCGGGAGACGGGCCGGCAGCGGGCGGCCGCCCTGCTGGACCAGGCGATGCTCTCGGCGCGCAGCGCGATCGGGGCGGCGACGGACTACGTCACCACGAGCCGGGGCGCGGTCGGCAGCCAGGCCCGGACCCGGCTGGCGGAGGCGCGGCGGAGGCTGGAGCGGTCGCAGGCGCTGGCGGGCTCGGACCCGGCGGGCGCGCTGGCCGAGGCGCAGCAGGCGGACGGGCTGGCGCGGCAGGCCCAGGAGCTGGCGGAGCAGGACGTACGGGCGTACGAGAACCCGTACGGCGGGCAGCGGCAGCAGCGCGGGGGCATGGGCGGCGCGGTCCTCGGCGGGATCATCCTCGGCGAGATCCTGGGCGGCGGCCGGGGCCGGGGCGGAGGCGGGGGCTTCGGAGGGGGCTTCGGGAGCGGCGGCTTCGGCGGCGGGGGACCCGGCCCGGGCTCGTTCGGCGGCGGGGGCACCCGCGGCCGCATGGGCGGCGGCGGCCGTTTCTGACCCACTCTTCACCACCCCGTGGAAAGGGCACCGATGAGCAAGCAGACCATCCTCGGCCGCGTCACCCAGCTCGCGAGGGCCAACATCAACGCGCTGCTGGACCAGGCGGAGGACCCGCAGAAGATGCTGGACCAGCTGATCCGCGACTACACGAACAACATCGCGGAGGCGCAGGAGGCCGTCGCCACGACGATCGGCAACCTGCGGATGCTGGAGGCGGACCACAGGGAGGACGTGGAGGCGGCCGCGGAGTGGGGCGGCAAGGCGCTGGCGGCGAGCCGGAAGGCGGACGAGCTGCGGGCGTCGGGGACGGCGGGCGACGCCGAGAACGCCGACAAGTTCGACAACCTGGCGAAGGTCGCGCTGGGCCGCCAGCTGCGTTCGGAGAAGGAGGCGAAGACGGCGGAGCCGACGATCGCCGCCCAGACGGAGGTCGTGGACAAGCTCAAGTCCGGGCTGGACTCGATGAGGAACAAGCTGACGGAGCTGACGGCCAAGCGCGACGAGCTGGTGGCCCGGGCCAAGACCGCGCAGGCGCAGAACACGATGATGGACGCGGTGAAGAACATCGACGTCATGGACCCGACGAGCGACATCGCCCGCTTCGAGGACAAGGTCCGCCGGGAGGAGGCCCGGGCGCTCGGCAAGCAGGAGCTGGCGGCCTCGTCCCTGGACGCCCAGTTCGAGGCCCTGGACGACCTGGACACGTCCTCGGAGATCGATGCCCGGCTGGCGGCGCTCAAGTCCCGCAAGGCCGCGTGACGACACCGCCGGGCGGGGTCCGGTGGCGGCCGCCCCGGACCCCGCCCGGCGGCCCTCAGCCGTACATGCTCAGCAGCTGCTCCGCCGACAGCTCCGTCACCGGCTCCGAACCGCCGCCCGGCAGCGGGAGTTCGAACCACACCGTCTTCCCCCGGTGGGTCCGCCGCGTGCCCCAGCCCGCCGACAGCATGCCGACCAGCTGGAGGCCGCGCCCGCCCTCGTCGGTGTCCCGGGCACGGCGGCGGCGCGGCTGCACCAGATTGCCGTCCCAGACCTCGCAGACGAGGGTGCGGTCGAGGAGCAGGCGCAGCCGGATCTCGCCCTCGCCGTACCGGAGGGCGTTCGTCACCAGCTCGCTGACCAGCAGTTCGGTGGTGTCGAGCAGTCCCTCGAGCCCCCACGCCGGCAGCTTCGCCCGCGCCAGTTCCCGCGCCCGGCCCACCGAGCGGGCCTCACGCGGCAGCTGCCAGTCCCCGACGGCGTCGATCGGCAGCCCCTGCACCCGTGCCATCAGCAGCGCGATGTCGTCCTCTCCGTGCCGGGTGTTCAGCGTGTTCAGCACGTGGTCGCAGACGTCCTCCAGCGGCCGCACCGGGTCGGCGAGCGCGTCCCGCAGTCCGCGCAGCCCCTCCTCCAGCGGGTGGTCGCGGGATTCGACCAGCCCGTCCGTGTAGAGGGCCAGCAGGGCGCCCTCGGGGAGGTCGACCTCCACCTCCTCGAACGGCTCCCCGCCCACCCCGAGCGGCATCCCGGGCGGCACCTCCAGCAGCAGCGCGGGCCGCGGCGGGGCGCCCGGTTCGGCCGGCTCCACCAGAACCGGCGGCATGTGGCCGGCGTTGGCGATGGTGCAGCGCCGGGTCACCGGGTCGTACACGGCGTACACGCAGGTCGCGAGGTACACCTCCGAGCGGTCGGCGTCCCGCGAGTGCAGGGCCGCCCGGGAGGCCTGCTGGGCGCCGCCGGGTGCGCCGAGCCCGCGGGCGATCTCGTCGAGCGCGGTCAGCACCTCCGCCGGCTCCAGGTCCAGCAGCGCCAGGGTCCGTACGGCGGTGCGCAGTTCGCCCATCGCGACGGCGGCCCGCAGCCCCCGGCCCATCACGTCGCCGACGACGAGCGCCGTGCGGTGCCCCGGCAGCTCGATGACGTCGAACCAGTCCCCGCCGACCTCGGTGGCCGCGTTCCCCGGCAGGTACCGGCAGGCGATGTCCAGGCCGGCCGCCTCGGGGTCCCCGGGCGGCAGCAGGCTGCGCTGGAGTATGAGCGCCCGTTCGTGCTCGCGCCGGTAGAGGCGGGCGTTGTCGATGCAGACGGCGGCGCGGGCGGCGAGCTCGACGGCCACCGCCCGGTCCCGTTCCCCGAAGGGCTCGCTGCCCTTCGTACGGGAGAACTGGGCGAGCCCGACCACCGTGTCGTGCGCGACCATCGGCACGACGAGCGTGGACTGGACGAGGTCGTCCGGTCCGCCGCCCTCGATCAGCCGGGGCCGGGCGGTCCGCAGGGCCAGCGCCCCCGGCGAGGCCGCCGGATAGCGGTGGACCTCCCCCACGGAGACGGCCGCGCCCGGGTCGGACAGCGGACCGTCCGAGACGGCCGAGGCGAAGGCGACCCGCCGCAGCGGCGGGGAGGGCGCCCGTCCGGGGCCCCGCCCGTGCGGCAGCGGGGGCACACCGGGTCCGTGCGGCCGGGCGGGCCTGTCGTCGTCGCCGAGCAGCAGCCCCTGGTAGAGGTCGACGGCGGCGAGGTCGCAGAAGCCCGGGACGGTCACGTCCAGCAGTTCGCGGGCTGTGGTCTCCAGATCGAGGGAGTTCCCGATGCGGTGTCCGGCCTCGTTGAGCAGGGCGAGGTTGCGCCGGACCCCGGCGGCCTCGCGCGCGGCGAGGTGGCGGCGGGTGACGTCGGTTCCCAGGCCGGCGACGCCGATGGGGCGGCCGGTGCCGCCGTGGACGCGGTAGAGGTTGATGGACCAGTGGCGGTGGTCCCGGCTGCCGGGGGCGGCGCCGGTGATCCGGAGATCGGTGACGGAGTCTCCGGTCTCCAGGACCCGCCGCAGGGCCTCGGTCATCCGGTCGGCCTCCTGGGCCGGGAGGTAGTCGTGGACGGTGCGGCCGCGGTGTTCCTCGACGGCACCGCCGAAAACGGTCGCGAAACGGCGGTTGGCCCGCTGCACGGTGAGGTCCGTGCCGAAGAGCAGGAAGCCGAAAGGAGATTGGCCGAATATGGCCTGCGAAGCGGCAAGGTCGGATTCGATGCGGCGCAGCGCGCGTACGTCGACGACGACGCACAGCGCGGCCCGCTCGGCGGTCTCGGTCTGGGTGGGCATCACGTAGATCTCGGCCACGCCGTGGGCGCCGTCCCCGCCGGGGATGCGGAAGGGGACGAGGCCGGTCCATTCCTTGCCGTCGAGGATCTCGGCCATTCTGCGGTGGCCGTCGGCGCGCAGCTCCGGCGGCATGAAGGCGTCCACCGGGTCACGGCCCACGGCCTCCCCGGCGGTCAGCCCGAACAGCTCCTCGGCGCGCAGGCTCCACTGGTCGACGAGCCCGTCGGGTCCGATGGAAAAGGACGCGACCTTTATGTAGTCATATATCGAGCCAGGCGGGCTGCTGTGCCACAGGGAGTCGTGCCATGTCTCCCCGGGCACACGGGCCTGATGTGCCTGCGCAGGTATCTCGCTCACGCGACCGTCCCCTCCAGCTCACCGCAACCGGACCGGCCATGACCGAAGTATTCAGCACCACGGCCCCGCACGGCACGGCGTTCACGATCACAAAAAGGTCCCGACTATTTCGAGCCATGCCGTGTGATCGTCGGCCATCCGTCACCTTGTTACTCACCAGGAAGTGCCAACTCGAACCACACGGTCTTGCCCGATTTCCCGTGGCGGGTTCCCCAGCGCTGCGCCGAGACGGCGACCAGATGAAGCCCCCTCCCGCCCTCGTCGTCCGGCGTCGCCACCCGTTCGCGGGGCGGATCCGGAAGCGGATCGGAAACCTCCACCAACAGCGCGGCAGCCCCCGCGGGGCTCCCGCTGGCCGGATTCTGCCGCACCAGCCGGACCCCGATGGGGCCGGAGGCGTACCGCAGCGAATTGGTGACCAACTCGCTGACCAGCAGGACGGTGACATCGCCGACGGAGTCGAGGCCCCAGGAACTCAGCGTGCCGCGTACGGCGTGACGGGCGGTGCGGACGGCGCCGGGCTCTGCGGGGAAGGCCCACTCGGCGCATTCACCGTCTGTGTCGATCACGCCGATCACTTCCCGGGCCGGCAACGGCCCCAGTCCGATTCCGCAGGGACAGAGCCACGAGGGGCAGTACACGATAGGGACTAATAGCGACATACCCGATATTCGAGGCGTCGTACCACCCGATCCTTCACGCACCGGCGCACTGTGGCGCAGACGGCCCAGCGCACGCGCGTCACGCGCCCCCGTGCGACCTGGTGTGCCGTTCACGGCGCTCGTCGCGCCCGTCGCGCCCGTCCCGCCGGGCCGCCCCGGGCGACCCCTCCGCCCGGCCGCGACCGTCGCGCAGCCGGCGGCCGGCTTCGGCGACGGCCGGCCGGTCCTGGTCGAGCCAGTCCACGGAGTCCAGCTCGTCCGGCCCGAGCCAGCGCAGCTCGTCGTGGTCCTCCAGCGGCGCGGGTTCCCCGGACAGGAGCCGCGCGGTCCACACGTGCAGGACGAGCCCGGGCTTCAGCGGCCACTCCCCCGGGATCCGCTCCAGCGGCTCGGTCTCCACACCGAGCTCCTCGCGCAGTTCGCGCACGAGCGCCTCGGGCACGGACTCGCCGGGCTCGGCCTTGCCGCCGGGCAGCTCCCAGCGTCCGGCCAGCTCGGGGGGTGCGCTGCGGCGGGCGGCCAGCAGGCGGCCCTCATGACAAAGGGCTCCGCCCACGACCACGCGTACCGTCATGGGCGGAGCCTATGCCACCGTGCGGACGCTCAGTTCGTCGTGGCGGTCTGACCGACCCGCTCGACCCAGTACAGCTGCTTGTGGCCCCTGTCTTCGAGGCTGTCGACGACCTTCTGGGCCTCGGACCGGGTGGGGTAGCGGCCCACCCGGTAGCGGTTGCCGTTGTCGTCCTGACGTATGACCAGCCATGGGAGCAGGGCACCGCTGTCGTTCATCGCGTTTCACCCTCCGCCGATGTACCTGCCCGGGAAACCGCATTGCGCATATGCCGGAGCCTACGCCCGACCTTTACGGAGCGGATACGGTTTTTTACGAAGAGGTACCTCACAGGCGTACGCATCCGGCCATGCGTACGAGAGCGCCGTGCGCGCCGGTGCGAACCGGGGCGCACCGCGGGGCGAACCGCACGGTCAACGGGCACGGGACGCGGGCGAGTCCGGCCGCGCGGCGGGCGCGGGGCGCGGGCGGACTTCGGCGCAGGGGGCGCGCGCCGCGAAGAAGACGAGGACCGGCGCGGCGGGAACGATCACCATCGCGCCGAAACCCGCCGGGTCCATGACGCCCCGTCACACGAAGGCGCTCCCCGGGGACACCTCACCCGGGGAGCGCCGCTCGGCAGGACACCCCCTAAGGGCGTGTCCGCGAAGTCCCGACCGCCCTCCGGGCGGCCGGCGCCACTTCGCGGACACCCCCTAGCGGACCGGCAGGTGGTAGGAGAGGCGGTAGCGGTCCGCCGGGACGACGACGTCCGCGGTCTCGACCGCCAGCCCGGAGGCGAAGTAGGTCCGGCCGATCACCAGGACCACGTGGCCCGGGACCCCGCCCAGCAGCATGTTCTCCTCCGCCAGGCCCGGCCTGGCCCCGACCTCCTCCACCACGTTGTCCACGACCACGTCGATGGCGGCCATCCGGTCCACGACCCCCGAGCCGCCGAGCGGCCCCTCCTCCGGGAGCATCACCGGGGTCCGGCCCGTGACCGCGAGCGGCTCCCAGGAGGTCGACAGCATCATCGCCTCGCCCGCGTCGCGGAACACGTACCGCGTCCGCATCACCCGCTCGCCCGGCTCGATGCCGAGCCGTTTGGCGATCTCCGCCGGCGCGGCCGCCTGTTCACTGCTGGATTCCCACGTGCCGCGCGCACCCGCCTCGGCCTGCTCCTGCCGGAACGGCGTCGACGCCCCGCCCGTGCGGTACCCGGAGCGGGCGACCCGCCTGGGCACGGGCTGCTCCCGCACGTACGTACCCGACCCGGAACGGCCCTCGACCAGCCCCTCCGCCATGAGGACCTTGCGCGCCTCCAGCGCCACGGTGTCGGAGACCCCGTACTCCTCGCGGATCCGGGCCTGCGAGGGGAGCCGGGCGTGCGGGGGCAGGGACCCATCGACGATCTTCCGTCGCAGATCCCCGGCGACGCGCAGATAGGCCGGCTGCTCACCGAAAGTCACTGGCCACTCCCATCAGCTTGACAGACAGCTACACCCTGGCAACCGACGGTTGTGCATCGCAAGCAAGGGCCAGAGTTTCACCCGAAGTGATGAAGCCAGGTCACTGAAACCAGTTACCGCGCGTTACATCGCGCTATCCTCGACGGCCGAGTCTTCCGGGTCGCCGTCCGAGCCGTCGGACTCCCCCGCCAGCCATTCCGGCACCGTCATCGAAAGCCCGTACGCCCCGCGCAGCACCCTCTCCGTCTCCACGGATTCCGCGGCAGCGGCCTCGTCCCAGGCCGTCTGGAAGTCCGCCGGCTTCGTCGCCCGCGCCGCCCGCTGCCACCCCGCGCGCGCCGCCTCGACCCCCTTGAGCTGCGCCCCGGCCGGCCCGGCCAGCTCCGGCCGCTCCCGCACCCCGTCCAGCAGCCCCGCCTCCACGCCCAGCGCCCGGTCCACCGCGGCGGCCCACTCCCGGTAGCGCGGCAGCGCCTCGTCGATCTCCTCCTCCGGCTGGCCGCCCAGCGCGAGGTCGGCCTCGTTCATCACGCGCAGGAAGGCCACCTGCTCCGGCGTCAGCATCGTGGCGTCCCTGCGCAGGCTGCCGCGGTGCTCCTGCTCCGCCGTGCCGATGACGCAGAGCAGCCGGCGGTCGCCGCCGCCCCAGGACTCGTGCGTGGGCACGAAGTAGAACATCTCCGCGTACGGGGGCAGCGCCCACGTGTCCATCGCGTACGCGTCCTGCGCCTTCCAGCACGCGTCCACGGCGGTCCGCCTCAGCTCGGGCGTGCCGGGGAAGGCACCGCCCGCGAGCCGGGTCGAGGAGGTGACCTCCCCCTCGTGCGGCCCGGCGCACGCGGTCTTGTAGATGAACGGGCGCTCGGCGAGCAGGTCCCCGCCGGGGACGTTGAAGCAGTCACCCCTGCGCATCTCGTCCATGGCGGTCAACTCGCCCTCGACGTCCTCGTACTGCTCGACCGTGTCCAGCCGCTCGAAGAGTCGCCCGCCCACCCGGTCCGCGACGAGGACCAGGGCCAGGGTCATCGCGAGCGACACCACCAGTCCCGCGATCGCGAGCCCCTTGCCCCGCTCCCCCTTCCGGGCGATCTGGACGAGGGCCACGACGGCGAAGACGACGCCGAGCGGCGGCAGGCACACCAGCCCCACCAGCAGCGACGCGAGCGCGAAGCCGTTCAGCGCCGGCTCCGCGTAAGCCTGCTGCGCGGGCCGGGGGAGCCAGTGGGGCGGCGGCGGGGTGCTCACGGGGCGGGGGCTCCATCACGGGAGGTGCACGAACGAATGCGCGAAATAGTACGCAGCGGGGGCGACCGCCGTAACGGTCGCCCCCGCGATCTCCGTGCGTCACACGTGCCTCACACGCGCCTCGGACACGCCTCGGACGTGCCCCGGGCGTGCCTCAGAACTGCAGCGCCCAGGAGTCGATCTTCCCGGTGTCGACGTTGGCGTTGTCGTTCACGCGGAGCTTCCACACCCCGTTGGCGACCTCCGAAGAAGCGTTGACGGTGTACGTCTTGACGATGTTGTCCGCGCTGCCGCCGCTGCGGTTGTGCAGGTTGTAGACCGAGCCGTCGGGGGCGACCAGGTCGACCTTCAGGTCACCGATGTACGTGTGCTTGATGTCGACCGAGACGCTCAGCGCCGCCGGCGCGTTGCCCGCGACCCCGCTGACGGTGACCGGCGACTCGACCGTCGCGTTGTCGTTGACCGCGTAGTCGGCGGTGTTCTCGAAGCGCTTGCCCGGGTTCGGCGGGGTGGTGCCGCCGCCGACGTAGAGCAGGCGGTTCGGGGAGCCGGAGCCGGGACCGGTCACCACGTTCGGCGTGGCCGCCGCCACCAGGCCGTCGCGGACCTGCGCCGGGGTGCTCGCCGGGTTCTGGGAGAGGTACAGCGCCGCCGCGCCCACGACGTGCGGCGTGGCCATCGAGGTGCCCGAGATGGTGTTGGTGGCGGTGTCGCCGGTGCCCCACGAGGAGGTGATGGAGGAGCCGGGGGCGAAGATGTCGAGGATGGAGCCGTAGTTGGAGTAGCCGGCCTTGGCGTCGGTGCTCGTGGTGGCGCCGACCGTGATGGCCTCGGCGACGCGCGCCGGGGACTTGCTGCTCGCGTCCGTGGACTCGTTGCCCGCGGCGACGCCGTACGTGATGCCGGAGGCTATGGAGTTGCGGACGGCGGTGTCGAGCGCGGAGTCGGCGCCGCCGCCGAGCGACATGTTCGCCACGGCCGGCTTGACGGCGTGCTGGGTCACCCAGTCGATGCCGGCGACGACCTGCTCCGTCGTGCCGGAACCGTTGTTGTCGAGCACGCGGACGCCGACGATCTTGGCCTTCTTGGCCACGCCGTACGAGTTGCCCGCGACCGTGCCGGCGACGTGCGTGCCGTGGCCGTGGCCGTCCTGGGCGGTGTTGTCGTTGTCGATGGCGTCGAAGCCGTAGGAGGCGCGCCCGCCGAACTCGGTGTGGCTGATGCGGACACCGGTGTCGATGATGTACGCGGTGACGCCCTCGCCGGCCTTGTCCGGGTAGGTGTAGCTGTTGTCGAGCGGGAGCGGGTGCTGGTCGATGCGGTCCAGGCCCCAGGACGGCGGGCTGGGCTGGGTGCCCTGGGCGTCGTCGACGGTGAACGTCCGGTTCTGCACGACGGACTTGACCGCCGGGTCGGCGGCGAGCTTCCTGGCCTGCGCCTCGGAGACCTTGACGGAGTAGCCGTTGAGGGCGGCGCTGTACGTGCGGCCGATCGTGGCGCCGTAGCGGCGGGCGACGGCCTTGCCGCTGTCGGCGGTGGACCGGGCGGCCGAGTCCTTCAGGGTCACGATGTAGCTCTCGGCGACCGCGCCGGGGGCCCCGGCGTTCTCGATGACGCCCTGGGGGCCCGCGTCGGCGGCGGAAGCGGGTAACGCGGCGGCCGTGCCCAGCGCGAGGGCGGCGACGGCGATCGCGCTGAGGCCGGCGATCTGCCGGCGGGTGTGACGCATCGCGGACATGTGGGGGGTCCTCCTCGTCGGTGACATGAAGAGCGGCATCCGGCAGCGGACACGTGATGGTCATGCACATGACAACGCTTCGTGTTCTGCCGGCTGCCGCTGCCGAAAGGTTGACGCACCCTCTCGCAATCCCACAAGAGGTCAACGAACGCTTAACATCCGTGCCATACAACGGCCATGAAAGAGCAAAGGCGCTCCGCACATGACGCACGCACTGCCCGGCTACGTCTGCCCCGAAGACGCCACGCGCGCCGACGCCCGGACGGCCCCGTGGTGCTGCCCGCTGTGCGGCGGACCGTGGGACCTCGACTTCACCCCGGATCCGGCCAGTCCGCTCGAACCGGCCGGCGGGCCCAACTCGCTCTGGCGGTTCGGCTCCGCACTGCCCCTGCCGGGTGCGTTCTCCGTGACGCTGTCGGAGGGGAACACTCCGCTGGTCCCGCTCGCGGAACGCATTCACGCCAAGCTGGACTTCCTGATGCCGACCCTGTCGTTCAAGGACCGGGGCGCCGTGATGCTCGCGGAAGTGGCCCGGCGGCTGGCTCCGGAGCGGGTGGTCGCGGACAGCAGCGGGAACGCGGGGACGTCCGTGGCGGCGTACTGCGCGCGGGCCGGGCTGCGATGTGAAGTTTTCGTGCCCGAGGGCACCTCGGAGAAGAAGACGGAGCAGATGCGGGCGCACGGGGCGGCCGTGCGCGTCGTACCGGGGGGCCGGGAGGCCGCGGCGCTGGCGGCCCGGGAGGCCGCCGACCTCCCCGGGGTCTTCTACGCGAGCCACGTCTTCAACCCGTACTTCCTGCACGGGACGAAGACGTACGTGTACGAGGTGTGGGAGGAGCTCGGCGGCCGGCTCCCCGAGGCCCTCGTCGTCCCCGTCGGCAACGGCACCCTGCTGCTGGGTGCCGCGCTGGCGGTGGAGGAGCTGGCGCGGCGCGGGGTGAAGCCGCCCGCGCTGATCGCGGTCCAGGCGGAGGCGGTGTCCCCGCTGGCCGCGGCCTTCGCGGCGGGCGCCCAGGACGCCGGTCCGGTGGAGCAGCGGCCCACCCTGGCCGAGGGGATCGCGATCGCGGCCCCGCCGCGGGCCCGCCAGATCCTGGCGGCGGTCCGCGCGTCCGGCGGCACCTTCCTGACCGTCCCGGACACGGCCCTGCGCGCGGCCCGGCAGGACCTGGCGCGGCGCGGGCTCTTCGTGGAGCCGACGGCGGCGGCCTGCTGGGCCGCGGTCGGCCCGCTGTCCCCCGCCGACCCCCTGCGGGGCCGCACGGCGGTCCTCCCCCTGTGCGGAGCGGGCCTGAAGTCCGGTCCCGGGTAGGCCGCGGCGCCGCGGCGATCCGGGTACACGTCGGAAAATCGCCAGCCCGAGTCGTGCGCGCTCTGGTGAACTGGGCCGATGACCACCACCGTTGATCTCGCCCGCCGTTTCGCCGCACTGCACACCCCCGCCGCGCCGCTGGCCCTGGCCAATGCCTGGGACGTCCTCAGCGCCCGCCTCGTCGAGGCCGCCGGCGCCCCCGCCGTCGCCACCACCAGCGCCGGGGTCGCCTGGTCCCTCGGTACGCCCGACGGGGACGCCCTGAGCCGGGACCGCGCCCTCGACCTCGTCGCCCGGGTGGCCGCGGCCGTCTCCGTCCCGGTCACCGCCGACATCGAGGGCGGCTTCGGCGCCGACCCCGCCGGGGTCGGCGAGACCGTCACCGGAGTCATCGAGGCCGGCGCGGTCGGCATCAACATCGAGGACGGCACCCGGGCCCCCGCCGACCACGCGGAGCGGGTGGCCGCCGCCCGGGCCGCCGCCGACACCGCCGGGGTGCCGCTGTTCATCAACGCCCGCATCGACACGTTCCTCTTCGGCCTCGGCGAGGAGGACGGGCGCCTCGACGAGACGCTCGCCCGCGCCGCCGCGTGCCTGCGCGCGGGCGCCTCCGGCATCTTCGTCCCCGGCGTGAACGACGTGGCCACCGTCACCGAGCTGGTCAAGGGCATCGACGCCCCGCTCAACCTTCTCGTCGGCCCCGGCGCCCCGGCCGTCGCCGAGCTCGGCGCCCTCGGCGTCGCCCGCGTCAGCCTCGGATCCGGGGTCGCGTCGGCCGCGTACGACGTGGTCCGCCGCGCGGCCGAGGAGCTGCTCGCGGGCGGTACGTACGGCGCGCTGGACGGGGGCCTCCCGTACGGCGAGCTGAACGCCCTGCTCAAGGGCTGAGACTCCGGCATCCGGGGGAGGCACCGGGAAGCGTGTAGGCCCCAACGAACCCTAGGATCCCGTCATGCGCACCTCGGAGACCGCTGAGAGCGGGCAGCCGCCGCAGTCCGCCCACCGCGGGGTCGGCGGGGCCGTCTGGACCGCGCTCGCCCTCGTCTACGTCGTCTGGGGTTCCACGTACCTCGCCATCCGCGTGGTCGTACGGTCCATGCCGCCGTTCCTCTCCGCCGGAGCCCGCTTCATCACGGCCGGCCTGCTGCTGCTCGGCCTCGTCGCCTGGCGGTACGGGCCGGGTGCGCTCCGGGCCACCCGTACGCAGGCCGGCTCCGCCGTGCTGGTGGGCCTGCTGCTGGTGCTCGGCGGCAACGGACTCGTCGTCCTCGCCGAGACCTCGGTGCCGTCGGGCCTCGCCGCGCTGCTGATCGCCGCCGTGCCGATGTGGCTGGTGGTGCTGCGCAGCGCCACCGGCGACCGGCCGCCGCCGCGGACCCTCGGCGGCGTGCTGCTGGGCTTCGGCGGGCTCGCGGTGCTGACCGTCCCGGGCATCAGCGGCGACGTGCGGCTCTCCGGGGTGGTGCTGGTGATCGTGGCGTCCGTGCTGTGGTCGCTGGGCTCGTTCTCCGCGTCGAAGCTCTCGCTGCCGGACAACCCGTTCACGGGCAGCGGCTACCAGATGCTCGCGGGCGGGGCGGGCGGGATCGTGGTCGGCCTGCTGCGCGGCGAGCACCGCTCGCTGGACTGGGGCGCGTTCTCCACCGCCTCCTGGCTGGCGCTGGGCTACCTCGTCGTCTTCGGCTCGCTGATCGCCTTCACGGCGTACGTGTGGCTGCTGCGGGCGGCGCCGCTGTCGCTGGTGGCCACCTACGCGTACGTCAATCCGGTCGTGGCCGTCGCACTGGGGGCGCTGATCCTCGGCGAGGCGCTGACCGTGCCGATCCTGGTCGGCGGGGCGATCGTCGTGGTGGCGGTGTGCGTGATCGTCAGCACGGAACGCGGGCGGTGAGCGGGCGCGGGCCGTGAGCGGGCAGGGGCCGTGGCCGGAGCCGGAGCCGCCCCGGGGTCTCAGTCCCGCGCGGCCTGCTCGTACAGCGCCTTCGCCTTCTCGTCGAAGAGGGCCGCCGTGGAGTCCACGTCCGTGTCCCCGCCGCTGAGCACGCCGATCAGCCGCCCCGGGTTCCCCGGACCGCCGCGGTCGGCGATCCAGGGGCTGCCGCTGGTGCCCGACCAGAAGCCCGCGCAGCCGATGTAGAGCATCGCGGGGTCCTCCTGGTCGTGGCTGGTCTGGGTGGTGCAGGAGACCGGCTTGTTCTGCGGGTTGCGGTCCGACTCGGGGTAGCCCACGACCGTGACCTCGCGTTCGTACCCGGAGGTCCAGTCGGGCTTGGGGGCCTCGTCGGCGCCGCCGACCGCCTGCTGCACCGTACGGCCGTCCTCGTCCGGCGCGATGCTGAGGAAGGCGAAGTCGGCGGTGTCCTCGCCCCATTTGGTCCAGCGCTCGTCCACGTGGACCGCGCGGACCTTCCACACGCCCAGCGGCTGGCGCCCCCCGCCCTCCCCGGTGAAGGCGGGTGCGAAGGAGAGCTCGCCGATGGCCATGCCGTCGTGCGCGAGCGCTCCGGGCGCGCCGCCCTCGCCCGCGGGGGCCACGCAGTGCGCGGCGGTGGCGACGACGGTGCCCTTCGGGCTGTCGACGACGCTCGCCGTGCACCAGTGCTCCCCGTTCGCCATGAGCACGCCGACGCCGGGGAAGGCGTGCACCGCGTTCCGGTCCTCGTCCGTCGCCTTGACGAAGCCGACGGCCAGGGCCGCCGCCACGGTGGCGGCGGCAGCGGCGAAGGCCCCCCGGACGCATGCTTTCATCGCACGGCGGGGTCGGGCGTCGGTGCCAGCATGACCTTGCTGATCCACTCCAGAGCGCCCTCCCTCATACCGCGGACGTACGACTTCCCATTGTGCTCACCATCCTGGATCACCTGGAGCGTGGTGTGCACGGGACCCTTCCCGTAGTCCTTCATGAACCTCTCGGCCTTCTCGCGGCCGGTCTCCTTGGTGCCGATCTGGAAGTTGATGTAGACGTCCGGGCCGCCTTCCTTGATCAGCTTCTCGGCGAGCTTCTCGGGGTTGTTCTCGTCCATGGCCCGCGTGTTCCCCTTCCACAGCGGGGAATCGGGGACGATGTCGACCCCGCTCGCGATGGCCGCCTTGAAGCGGTCGGGGTACTTCAGGACGTGCTTGAACGCGCCGAATCCGCCCGCGGAGGAGCCCATGAAGGCCCAGCCGTCACGGGAGGTGAAGGTGCGGAAATTGGCCCTCGTGAAATCCGGGATGTCCTCGGCCATCCAGGTGCCCATCTTGGGCTCGCCGGGGATGTCGGAGGCATCGAAGTGGTGCTTGGTGTCCGCGTTGTGCACCGGCATGATCAGGATGAAGGGCAGGCTGGTGCCCGCCTTCGCCCCGTCGCTCACGGCCTTCTCGAGGCCGAGGCCGGGGCCCGTGCCCCAGTAGTTCGTGGGGTAGCCGCGGCCGCCGGGCAGGGAGATCAGGACCGGGAAGGCGCTCTTGGCGTACTTCGGGTCGTCGTACTGCTTGGGGACCCACACCCACACGTCACCGGTGAACCCGGACTTCGCGCCGGTCAGGGTCGTGCGGCCGATCTGCGTGCCGTCGGGCAGCCGGTACGTCCGGACGAACGAGGCCTTCGGCCCGGTCGGCATGCTCACCCCCGGCCGGATCTCCTCGGCGGCGGCCGCCGACTCCTGGACCTTCCCGAAGGAGACCGGATCCCCTATGTCGGTGAAGAGCTTGTACTTGTACGCCGCGGCGCCGCCCCCGGCGGCGAGTGCGAGAGCCAGCGCACCGCTGATCAAAAGCCTGCGCAAGCGCTTGGGACGGCGGCGGCCCGTGGTCTGCGGGCCTTCCTCGGTCATGAGGTCGCCATCACCCTGAAGCTGGTCATGCTGCACGGATTTGTCCCGTTCCTTCTCCGGCGCTCCCGAAGAGCGCGGGTCGGACCGATCGGTCCCCCTTCACCCCTTACAGAGGTGTCAACGATCGGATGGGTTGCCTGGGACCGGTGGGACGTGGTGCGTGCCACGCCGGTCCCAGGTTTCCGTGCGTACGGGCTGGTCAGCCGGGGCTGACGGTCGGCCGGGGCGGGCGGTCAGCCGGGGCGGGCGGTCAGCCGGGGCGGGCGGTCAGCCGGGGCGGGCGGTCAGCCGGTGGCGGGCTGCGGCGCCTTCAGGACCTTGCTGATCCACTCCAGGGAGCCTTCCTTCATGCCCCGGACGTAGTGCCAGCCGTTGTGTTCGCCGTTCTGGATGTCGCGGATGGTCATCTTGACGGGGCCCTTGCCGTACGACTGCTGGAACTTGGTCATCCGCTCCCGCCCCGACTCCCTGGTGCCGATCTGGAAGTTGATGAAGACCTCGGGGCCGTTGGTTTCGATCAGCTTCTGCGCGAGCCGCTCGGGGTTGTTCGCGTCCATCTCCGCCTGGTGGCCCTTCCAGAGCGGGGAGTCGGGAACGATCTCGCCGCCACTGGCGATCACGGCCTTGAAGCGGTCGGGGTACTGCAGGACGGTCTTCATGCCGACGAAGGCGCCGGAGGAGGAGCCCATGAACGCCCAGCCGTCACGGGACTTGTACGTACGGAAGTTGGCCTTGGCGAAGGCCGGCACGTCCTCGGCGATCCAGGTGCCCATCTTGGGCTGGCCGGGGATGTCCGCGCCGTCGTAGTAGTACTTGCTGTCCGGGTTGAGCACCGGCATGACCACGATGAACGGCAGGCTGGTGCCGGCCTGGACGCCCTCGCTGATGGCCTTCTGGAGGCCGAGGCTCCGGTCGGACCAGTAGTTGCTCGGGAATCCGTTGCCGCCGGGAAGCGCGATGAGCACCGGGAAGGCGCTCTTCTCGTACTTCGCCTCGCCGTACTCCTTCGGCGTCCAGACCCAGACGTCGCCCTCGAACCCCGACTTCGCGCCCGCGAGGCGGGCCTTCGAGATGACCGTGCCGTCGTCCAGCTTGGCGGTCTGCCTGAAGTCGGACCTCGGACCGGTCGGCAGCAGTACGTCCGGATCGCCGCCGAGCGGGGCGGAGGGCGACGGCGCGGCCGGGGAGGACTTGCCCGCGTCGGGGGCGGCCGGGGCGGACGTGGAGGCCGGGGCCTTGCCGAAGCTCACGGTCCCACCGCTGCCGGAGAACCGGTCGGGCTTCCAGGCGGCGAAGCCGGCTCCGCCGAGCAGGAGCGCGAAGGCCGCGGCGGCGGATATCCACATCGCGCGGCGTGAGCGGCGGGCGGGCGGGGACTGGTGCACGAACGTGGCTCCGAACGGTCATCGCTGTCCCGGTCGGGACAGAACGGCTGGGTACTGCGTCGGGTCCGGTGCGCGGATCGGACCTCGCCTCCGGGCGTCACCTCTGGGCGTCGAGCGCCTCCGCGCACCGCCCGAGCAAGCCGATCAGCTGCTCGCGCTCCTGCGCCGAGAACGCGGCGGCGAGCGCCCGCTCCACCCGTACGGCGCCGGCGTCGGCGAGCTCCATCGCGGCCCGGCCCTCTTCCGTCAGGCGGGTCTCGAGCACGTTGCGGTGCCATTCGTGCGGGGTCCGCTCGATCAGACCGCGCTCCTGGAGGTTCTTCAGCACGGTGTTCATCGTCGGCGGGGTCACCCCGCACAGGCGGGCGAGCGCGGCGGCAGAGATCCCGGGCTTCTCGGAGAGCCAGAGCAGGGCGGCGTACTGCGGAACCGTCACCGCGGCGGGCTTGAGCGCGGCGTTCTTGGCCGCGAGGAGCGCCTGCTCGGCGCGCTTGACGTGCGAGCCGATGCGCTCCTCGGGAGGCATGGAGGTCATGGCCGCATCCTAAGGCCCTTGCAAGCATTAGAGCTCTAACATATCTTCGTGCTCACCCAGACGGAAGAGGACACCTGCTGTGCTGAAGAAGCTCCTGCCCGCGACGCTCCTGACCCTGACCACGGCGCTCACGCTGAGTGCGATCCCGACGGCGCCGGCCTCGGCCGCCGACAGCCGGATCTCCACCGCGTTCACCCTCCCCGGCGGGAAGGTCTACCCGGAGGGCATCGCCACCGACCCGCGCAACCACACCGTGTACGTGGGCTCGTACGCCGACGGCGCCGTCTACCGGGCCCGCCCCGGGCAGCGCACCGCCGAGGTGTTCCTGCCCGCCGGAACCGACGGCCGCCACACGGCGAACGGAGTGCGCGTGGACGCCCGCGGCCGCCTGTGGGTGACCGACTCCACGGCCGGTGTCGCCGTCTACGACACCGCGTCCGGGCGCCGCCTGGCCCATTTCGAGGTCGCCGGGACCGGCGCCCTGTTCGTCAACGACCTGACCATCACCCCGGACGGCACCGCCTACCTGACCGACAGCGTGCGCGCGGTGATCTACCGGGTCACCCCGGACCTGCTCGCGGCCGGCTCGGGCGCGCTGCTCCCGGCGTACGACCTCAGCGGGCACCTCACCTCCCCGGCGGGCAGCGTCTCCCTCAACGGCATCGTCTCGGACCCGGCGGGCCGCTTCCTGCTGGCCGTGGACATGACCGCGGGCGACCTCCACCGCATCGACCTGCGCACCGGCGCGATCTCCCGCGTCGCCCTCAGCGGCGGGGACCTCACCCACGCCGACGGCCTCGACCTGGCGCCCGACGGCACCCTGCGGGTGGCCCACAACACCACGAACACCCTGACCCGGTGGCACCTCGGCCCCGACGGCACCCGGGCCCGGCTGACCCGTACGATCACGGACCCGTCGCTCCAGATCCCGACCACGCTGAGCCACACCCCGGGCCGCACGCTCGTGGTCCGCTCCCAGTTCGACAAGGGCGGCCCGATGGGCCCGGGCACGCCGACGGCCTTCACGATCGCCTCGGTCCGCGGGCTCTGACGCGCCGCCCGCACGCCGTCAGCCGGCCGCGCCCAGGCGGGCCTGTTCCTCCTCGACGATGCGCCGGGCCAGCGAGGTGTCCGAGACGTCGACCGCCTCCGGCGCCGACTCCGCCACCACGCTGCGCCGGGCGTACGCGTCGAAGAGCCGGGCCTTGCGGTCCAGCACCTCCAGCATCCGCTGGTCCACCCCGTCGGTGGCGAGCAGGCGGTGCACCCGTACCGCGCGCACCTGGCCCATCCGGTGCGCACGGGCCACGGCCTGCGCCTCCGTGGTCGGCTTGGCCTGCGGCTCGCACAGGATCACCACCGACGCGGCCTGGAGATTGATCCCGATGCCGCCCGCCTCGATCTGCGCGAGCAGCACGGCGTGCCCGGCCGCCGCCCCGAACCCGTCGACGAGCCGCTGGCGGCGGGCCGGCGGCACGCGCCCGGAGACCGGCCCGAAGAGCGGGCCGCCGGCGCCGGCCGCCGACGCCTGCCGTCCGAGCGCCTCCTCGACCGCCCCGAGCACCTCGCGGAAGGCGGAGAACACCACGACCTTCAGCCCGTTCGCGGCGGCGTCCGCCACCAGCTCGCGCAGCCGCGCCAGCTTCGCCGACTTCTCCGGCCTCGCGTACGCGGCCCTGCGCATCGCCATGAAATTGCCGGCCCGCACCGCCACCGTGTAGGCCTCCCGGTCGGCCGCGCTCAGCTCCTCCCATTCGTCGGTCCACTGGACCCCGGGCAGCTCGGCGAGCACGTCGCGCTGGTTGCGCCGCAGGTACGCGGGCGCCACGGCCTCGCGGAACGCCTTGGACCCCGCCACCGTGTCGAGCTCGCCGATCCCGGAGGCCACCTCGGGCCGCAGGATCCGTACGAGACTGCGGAACTCCGCGACCCGGTTCTCCATCGGGGTGCCGGTGAGGAAGAGGACGTGACCACAGCTCCCGGCCCAGGCGGCCACCGCGAGCGAGCGCTGCGCCCGCGGGTTCTTGACCTGGTGGGCCTCGTCCACGACGAGCATCCCCAGCTCCTCGGCGGCCGGCTCGGGGAATCCGGTCAGCGCCTGGAAGGTGGTCACGGCCACCCCGCCCTCCCCCCGCCAGTCCGCGAACGCGTCGTGCCGGCCGGGGCCGTGCAGGGCGACCGCGCGCAGGGTGCTGCGCGCCTCGATCTCGCGGGTCCAGTTGATCAGGACCCCGGCCGGGCAGACCACGAGGAAGTGGCGGTGCCCCTGCGCCGCGAGGTGCGCGAGGGCGGCGAGTGCCTGGATCGTCTTGCCCAGTCCCATCTCGTCGCCGAGGATCACCCGCCGCTGGGCGAGGGCGAAGCGGGCCCCGAAGGACTGGTACCCGCGCAGCGAGACGCGGCGGTACGTGCCGTCGAGGGCCTGGGCGCGGACGCGTTCGGCCAGCGCCTCGGGCAGGAAGCCCTGGGCGGCGGCCGGGTCGGCGGCGCCGCCGGGCCGCTCGGTGACCTCCGCGAGCAGGCCGAAGTACTCGGCGGAGCGCAGCTCGAAGTCGACCCAGGCCGCCACCTCGTCCGCGGGCGCGCGCAGCAGGTCGACCGAGGCCTGCCCGAGCAGGGCGGGGACCCCGTCGGCGGCGGCCCGCCCGGTCCGCGTGCCGATCTCGGCGAGGGCGGCGAGGGCCCGTTCGCGCCGCTCCCGGCCCGCGAACCAGCCCCGCAGCCGTCCGGCGGCGGGTGCGGCGTCGGCGAGCAGCGGTCCGAGCCCGGCGTCCAGTGCGGTGGCGGCCTCGACGGCCCGGTGGGCGTCGGGGCCGGCCTCGACGAGCGGGTACAGGGCGGCGACCAGGGCGGTGGTGCGGGGCTCGGGGCGGTCCACGTCGAGGTGTACGGCGACGGTCTCCCCGACGGCTTCGGCGAGCTGCCGCGCGGCGCCGAGCGCCTGGTCGGCGGTCTGCTGACCGACCCCGGGGATCTGGCGCAGCCGGTGGCGGCCCGCGTCGAGGACCCGCTGCACGGTGTCGAACCCGGCCGCCTCGATGGCGGTCACGGCGGCCGGCCGCAGCCGCCCCTCGGTGACGTGGGCGAGCCGGTCGGCGGGGATCCGCAGCAGCTCGGAGCGGGCCAGGTCGGCGTGGATCGCAGACCAGGACTCCCGTACGGCGTCGACGGCCCGCCGGTGGTCGGCCAGCAGCGCGCCGGCCGCGGCGTGCAGCCGCTCGCCCGCGCCGATCGCCTCGGCCGCCGCCCTGCGCCGCATGCCCCTCACCCCCCGACTGCTCCCGACCGCGCCGGGTAACGACTGCAGGCAACCTACCCCCGGCGGCGGGGTCGGCCGTGCCCCGCGTGCGGCGGGCGTGAGGGCGCGAACGGGAACGGGGGCGGGGAGAGGAGCAGAATGAAGGGGTGTTTCCGCACGAACCCGAATCAATCCATTCGGGGAGGCCGAACGTATCCACTGACGTGCAGAGAATGGGCCTCCCGCTCGGGCGTGCGCCGGACGAAGCGTTGCTGTCGGGCCTTGCGACGGGTGATCCCGAGATCGCCGTCGCGTTCGTGCGCCGCTTCCAGCGCACGGTGTTCGGCGTGGCCATCGCCGTGGTGGGCGATGCCCAGCTCGCCGAGGACATCGCACAGCAGACGTTCGAGCGGGCATGGCGTCACGCACAGGTCTACGACTCGCGCCGGGGGTCCGTACGGACCTGGCTCACGGCCATCGCGCACCATCTGGCGATCGACGCGGTCCGGGCCCGCCGGGCCAATCCGGTGGCCCCGGAGGACCTGGACGCCCTCCTCGACCTCGTGACGCAGACGCCCGAGCAGCACGCCGTCGCCGCCGAGACCTCGGCCGGCGTCCGGGCGGCCGTGGCCACCCTTCCCCGGGAGCAGGCCCGCGCCCTGGTGATGGCCGGCATCTACGGGCTGACCGCGCAGCAGATAGCCGACATGGAACACGTCCCGCTGGGGACGGCCAAGACGCGGATCCGGACTGCGATGCACAAGCTCCGCAGGACCCTGGGGGCCGAGGAGAGCCGGCGATGAGCGAGATGACCTGCGAGCAGCTGAGGGAACTCGACGCCGAGCTGGCGCTGGGCATCCTTCCGGCCCGGGAGCGCGCCCGTGCGGTCGCCCACCTGGACCAGTGCCCCGGCTGCCGGGAGCACATCGAGCAGCTGGCTCTGGTCGGCGACGACCTGCTCGGGCTGCTCCCGGGGACGGAGCCCCCGGTCGGCTTCGAGAGCCGGGTCACGGCCCTCCTCCAGCCGCCGGCTCCGGAGCCGGCCCCGGCTCCCGCTCCCGCGGCCCGGCGGTGGCTGCTGCGGCCCCGGGTCGCGGCCGCGGCGGCCGCGCTGGCCGTGGCATGCGGCTTCGGCGGCTGGGCGGCGGGCACGGCCATCCAGGCCTCGGCGCCGCCCCCGTCCCCGACGGCCCGCGCGAACGCCCAGCTGCTCCAGGCCGCGCTGGTCACCGGCGGCCGGGAGGTGGGCCGGGTGTTCGCCCACCCGGGCGCGCGGGGCTGGGTGTACATGTCGGTGGACCTGGAGAAGCCGATGCCCGAGATCAGCTGCGTGCTCGACCACAAGGACGGCACGATGACCCGCCTCGGCACGTTCTCGCTCCGGGACGGCTACGGCTACTGGGTCGCCACGACCGACGTGAACGCCACCACCCTCGCCGGCGCCCGCCTCCTCACCCCGGAAGGCTCCCTCCTCGCCTCGGCCCACTTCGCCTAGGGGGTGTCTTGTCGATCAGGCCGGATCAGGGAGCGGTGGTGGGCGCCGTGGATCGCAAGGCGGACGTGGGGGTCCCCCGCCGAAGGCAGGGGGAGGAGTCGACGTGGTGTGTCGGCGACCGAGGACAACGCGGCGAGGCGCGGTGCCCGCCGCCGCGAGCCCGGCGTGATCGGCAAGACGCCCCCTAGGGGGTGTCGTCGATCAAGCCCTTCGGTGCGGGTCCGTCTCCCCCTCCGCATGTCACAGACCCGTCATTTCCCACCCGGCAGGTCCCCTTCGCGACAAGCATGGCCGGATGCGCACACACCACACCGCCGTCCTCCTCACCACCGCCGGACTTCTCGCCCTCACGGCCTGCCAGGACCCCGCGGCCCCCGGCGCCGCGCCGGCTCCGCCCGCCTCGTCGGGCTTATCCCCCTCCTCCAAGGCCACCGGATCCGCGGCGAAGACAGCCACCGTTCCCCAGCTCGTGGGGAAGGGGCTCCAGAGCGCGCAGGACGAGGCCCAGGCGGCGGGGTTCGCCCTGCTGAAGTCGCACGACGCGCTCGGCCGCGGCCGGCTCCAGGCCGTGGACCGGCACTGGAAGGTCTGCTCGCAGAGCCCTGTCGCCGGCGCGACCGTCCCCGCCGCCACGACGCTCGACCTCGGAGCCGTGAAGCTCGACGAGAGCTGTCCGGCCGCGGATCCGGGGCCGCAGCCGGAAGCGGGCGGGACCATGCCGGACTTCGCCGGCAAGTCCGTGAAGGTCGCCCGTGCCGCACTGCCGTCGAACGCGAGCATCACCGTCAAGGACGCGGCCCAGAGCCGGATGGTGCTCCAGGAGTCGAACTGGAAGGTGTGCTCGCAGGATCCCAAGGCGGGTGCCCGGCTGGCCGGGCAGCCCGTCGCGTTCGCCGTGGTCAAGTTCGAGGAGCCCTGCCCCTGACCACCGACCGGCCCGCCGGCCCCGGCCCCCGGCCCGCCGCCCCCGGCCTGCCGGGGGCCCGCCTCCCGCCTACGTGACGGTGAGGGTCAGGGTGGCCGGGGAGGTGGACGGGGGGCGGGGGACGGTGATGCGGGTGGTGCCCGGGCGGACCGCGCGGAGCTCCCATTCGCGGTGGCCCGAGCCCGTCACGTTGCTGACGCGGATCAGCTGTACCGCATCGCCCCGGGCGGTGGGCTGCGGACCGCCTTCCGGCAGGGGCAGGCGCAGGCGGGCCGTCTGCCCGACCGCGAGCCGCCCCGCGAAGCCGTCGTCGGCCCCGGTGAGTACGCGGCCCTGCGCCGGGGTCGGCGCGCCGGCCGCCGTGGCGCTCGTACCGCCGGTGACGACCGGGGCGCTGGTGGCGCCCGCCGGGTCACCCGTACCGCCCGTACCGCTGCCGCTGCCGCCCGACTCGTGCGTCCCCTTCTCCGGCGGACGCGCCCGGCCGCCCCCGCACCCCGTGAAGAGGGCGAGGGCGGCCAGGCACACCAGGCGGCGGTCAGCCACCGTCACGCACGTTGAAGCGCAGCAGTACGTCGACCTGCTTCAGCAGCTGGTCCCTCGTCGACGCGGGGTTGTTGTAGACCGCCTCGGCGTTGGCCACCGCCGCCCCGAAGGTCGAGTCGGTCTTCCAGTCGCCGTCGGTGTCGACCGGCGTGGACAGGTCGTACGACCCGTTCGCGAAGTTGAGCCACGCCGCGAGCAGCTGCTGCGAGACCAGCGGCCTCGGCTGCGGCGATCCCGAGCTGAGGATCGCGTACGCCTGGGCGTCGGTCAGCGGTCCGTACACGGCGCTCATGAACGAGGCCACGCTCAGCAGGCAGGCCCGCTGCGCCGCCGTGAAGTGCTTCGGCGAGGGCCCGCCGAACTCCTTCATCCAGTAGGCCTGGTTGTGCGCCCACTTCGTGTTGCCGGTGGTGATGACGGAGGCCGTGTCGGAGGCGGATCCGCCGTCGTCGTCCGTGCTCGTGAACGTCAGCGTGGACAGGCACGCGGCCGGGTACGCGTGCGACTTCGTCGCCGTCACGTCGCGCGGCTGGATCGAGGGGCTCGGGTCCGGGTCGGTGGCCGGCGGGTTCACCGGCGAGACCAGGCCGTCCGAGGTTCCGTCGCCCCAGAGCCAGTTGAGGCTCAGGTCGTCGCTGCCCGGGTCGGCCGACGTACCGGTCACGGCGACCGGCGTGCCGGCGTGGGCGATGAAAGCCTTCTGCCCGTTGTAGGCGGTCTGCCCGTCGCCGGAGATCGCCGCGGTCGGGTCGATGTTGGCGATCTTCGCTTCGACCGTCCGGCAGGTGCCGGTGTCGTCGTCCCTGCCGCAGACCTCGACGGCGAAGGTCCCGTCGTCCCCGTACGTGTGCTCCGCCGTGAAGGTCAGCGTCGCGTCGGGGCGGTCGTTCTCCGGGGTGCCGGTGAGCTCCTGCGGGCCCGCTCCGTCCTTCCAGTCGACGGTGGCGGTCAGCGGGTCGAGCCAGCCCGGGTCGCCGATGCTGCCCGTGAGGGTGACCGGGCTGTTCTCGCCGGCCGGGGTGACCGGCTGGAGCGTCACGACCGGTGCGGCGTTCGCGACGGTGACCGTCGTCGAGTCGGTGTCGGTGTTGCCCGCGGTGTCGGTCACCTTCAGCCCGACGGTGGAGACGCCGTCCCGGCCCACCGCGCTGAAGGCGGCGGTGACCCCGGTGGCGTCGTCGTACTGCCCGTCGTTGTCGAGGTCCCAGGCGTACGAGCTCAGGTTCCCGGCCGACGGCGCGGTCCCTTTGGCGGAGCCGGCCGCGCTGAGCGTGACGTCCGTGCCCTCGCCGGTCGTGTACGGACCGCCCGCCTTCGCGGTCGGCAGGCAGGCGGCCGGGACGGTCTCGTCGGCGGTCACGGTGTTCTGGTCGGCGCTGGAGGCGGCGTTCGCGCCCATGCCCCGGCCGGCGAAGACCCGCCACAGGAGGCACTGGTCGGCGCCCGCGTTGCCGGCCATGTCGGCGGCGAGGATGCCGTCGCGCGCGTCGAGGTAGCTCGGCGCGGCGACGGTGCTCTTCATGCCGTCGATGACGAGCTGCTGGGTGAACGGGACGCCCTTCGCCTCGCGGATGTCGTACATCGTCGCGGCCCAGATCTCGCCGTTGCGGTGCACGCCGCGGGCGGGGTTGAAGGTCCCCCACTTCTCGGTGGACGTGTCGTAGGCCTGCGAGCGGATGCCGGTGGCGGTGTTGCCGGTGACGTACTCGCCGACCGTCGCGTCGCCCCACTTCAGGAAGGAGATCGTGTCGCTCCAGCCCTCGCCGAGTGCGCCGGTCTGGGATCCGTCGCCGAGGTTGCCGCCGCCGACGAGGCGGCTGGAGACGCCGTGTCCGTACTCGTGCGCGATGACGTCGCCGTCGAGCGAGCCGTCGCGGTACGGCCGGCCCGGCGGCTGCCACATGTACATCTGCATGCGCGGGCTGGAGCCGTCCCCGGGGGTGCCGAAGTTGGCGTTGTTCGTGCAGCGGATCTTGTTCGGCGGGGTGGCGTCGTCGAGGCAGCCGAGGTCCCAGCCGTCCTGCGCCTCGGCCAGGACGGGGTCGTTGCCCGACCCGCCGCGGCCGAAGTTGTCGACCTGGAAGTTGCGCGACGCCTCGTCGAACCCGAGGTCGTAGAGGTAGTCGTGCATCACGTTGGTGTAGTAGAAGAGCTGCGTGATGACCGGGTTGACGTCGGCGTCGAGATTGGCCTGCGTGGCGTTGGCGTTGGTGCGCCAGGTGTCGTTGAAGGTGTAGTCGAAGTGCTGGTGGTTCGGGTCGCCGCTGGCGGGGGACTGCGGGCGCAGCGCGTCGTTCCCGGTGTCCGGCACCAGGTTGTCGCCGTCCTCGTCCCGGTACGCGTTGGCGTTGTTGCCCTGGGTCAGCCGGTCCGCGACCCAGGAGCCGTCGCGGCCGGTGAACGGCGTGACGGTACGGGTGGCGCCGCTGATGTCGGGGTGCTGGGCGGTGAAGACGGTGCCTTCGGGGCCGGCGTGGTGGTACCGGCTCTGGCGGCTCAGGACGCGGCCGTCGGCGGCGTCGACCACCGTCTCGTACCAGGAGGTGCCCGAGACCTCGATGTCGGTGAGCCAGGCGGGGCGCAGCTCGCGGCCGGAGTCGGCGGGGAACCAGACCAGTTCGGCGGTCACGTCGTTGGGCTTCGTGAGCCGCTTGGCGTAGACGTTCTTGAACTTCTGCCGGCCCTTGTCGCGGTTGTCGGTGCCGGCGAGCGCGTGCTGGGGCCGCGCGCCCTGGGCCTCGGCCGCCTGGTCGAGGGCCTGCTTGGCCGTCAGCTCGACGCTGCCGGCCGGCTCGGCGGTCACGACGGCGCCGCCGAGGATGACGAGGCGGCCGCGCTTGTCGACGGTGGCGGTCAGGAGCGCTCCGTGGACGCGCATCCCGTCGATGCTCTGGCCGATCGTCACCTGCCGCGCCCCGTTGTGCCGGGTGCGGTACGAGGAGACGACGACGAGCGCCTCGGCCTGCCGGGCGCTGAGCCCAAACTCCCCGCGGTGGTCGCGTACGTAGGCGAGGGCGACGTGCTCGGGGGCCCGCTTGGACGGCGGGGTCAGGTACCCCCCGGAGTTGAAGATCATCCGGGCGTGCCCGGTGGCGGGGTCACGCCGTACGGTGGGATCGGCGGGATCCGCGGCACCCGGGGGCGCGGCGGCGGCCGGTCCGGGGGCGAGGGCCAGCAACAGGCCGGTGGTGGTCACCGCGGTCCACAACCGCGTGCGGAATCGCCATCTGGTCACGGCCTGAGCCTCCCGAGCGCCCACGCTCCCCCCGGGTCTGCTGTCGAGACCGCGTGCGCTCCGTGACCCTACTCACCAAGATCCACCCGTCAACGAGCCCCGCCGCCCGCCCATCCAGCCCAACCCCATTTGCGCGCGGGCCCGCACCGCGCCCACGCCCGGCCCCCGAGGCCGGCCGAGTCGGCACCGCAGGGGGAACGCGGAAGGGGTCGGACTCGATCGAGTCCGACCCCTTGCGAACCGTACGACTACACGTTGAAGCGGAATGTCTGAAGCCAGATCCTGACCTGCGGCGGAGCCCCGATCAGGGCTCTGACCTGCATTTTCCTCATTGGTATGCGTTGGCTCTCGACGGCTGTTTGCGGGTGTCCTGCGGACTGGCTGCGGACTGGTCGGGTGCGCCGGGCAGAGAAATCCATGGCACACCAGCGGGACCTGCAACGAGACTGCGCAGGTGAGCGACTCCTACCCCTGTCCCTGCTGCGGGCATCTCGTGCTCGACGCCATGCCCGGCTCCTACGAGATCTGCCCCGTCTGCTTCTGGGAGGACGATGGGGTCCAGTTCCGCTGGCCGACCATGGACGGCGGAGCGAACAAGGTCTCCCTGATCGAGGCCCAGCTCAACTACCAGGACTTCGGCGCCTGTGACCAGCACGGCCGGCAGTACGTCCGTCCTCCGGCCGAGGACGAGCCGCTCGACCCCGCCTGGCGCCCCATCGACCTGACGCGCGACTCCTTCGAGGACTGGGAAGCCGAGGACCGCGCCCCGTGGCCTGATGACCGCTCGGTGCTCTGCTGGTGGCTCCCCACCTTCTGGCGCCTCAACCACCCGGCGTCATGACCACCCACATCGAGAGACTCGTCCAGCAGCTCGACGGCGAGTCCGGCGAGTCCTACGACGCCCGCGCGGAACTGATCCACATCGGATCCGCCGCCACCCCCGCCATCCTCGACGCCCTCCCCTCCCTCGGGGGCTTCGGACAACTGACCGCCATCGAGGTCTTCGAGGAGGTCGCCGACCCCCGCTGCGGCCCCGCCCTGATCACCCTGCTCGACAGCGACAACCCCACCGTCCGTCAGTGGGCGGCCACGGCCCTGGCGAGCCTGGAGATCGCGGACGCGGTCGAGCCCCTGCGCCGCGCCTACCGCGCCTGCCTGGAGCGGCAGACCCCACCCGACGACTCCGAACCCGTCGCCATCCGCTGGGCCCTGACCGACCTCGGCGCCCGCAGCCCCGTCGTCCCCTCCCTGACCGCCCGACTGCAAGCCGGTACCGGACCGGACAGCCCCGGCTGGCCCTCGGCCCACTTCGCGGCGATCATCGACGACCTGGCCGACCACTCCCAACTGGTCCTCTACTCCCAGTTCTGGCGAGTGGACGCTGGCCACACGTACGGCGTCTCCGGCACCGGCCTCGACTGGCAGCTCGACTGGACCGCGCCCTGGGAGCACCTGGTCGAGGAAGCCCGCGCCTGGTCCCTCCTGGAAGCCACCGAAGCCCCCGTCGCCGACAACATCTTCGTCGCTCCCACCTGGATCGACCGCACCGACCTACACCCGGAAAGGTGACCCCATGCCGTTCCAGCGCCCCGAGGAAATCGGCTACGGCCACGTGATCGAGCGCTACGTGACGAGGAAGGACTCGGACCACCCGCGCTACCTCGAACTGAACAGCCGTCGTGTGCTGCGGCCAGGGTGGCCGTACGCCGAAAGCTTCGCCCGCCACCTGATCGACGACGCGGCCGCGATCACCGACGCCGAGCTGGAAGCTCTCCTCGCCTACGAATGGCGCTCGCGCCTCACCGCCGCCTGGCTGATCGGCGTAGGCCGGCGCACCTCGTTCCGCGAGCGCATTGGTGACCTGCTTCTGGCCAGCGAGGTCTGCTACTCCGGCGGCGGCTACTGCTTCGCCCTGGCCCGTCTCGGCACGCACGCGGACGCCGAGCTCCTCACCGCCTACCTCGACCGCTACCTGCCCCGCACCGACCTCCGCTACGACCAGCCAGAAGCCCTTGGCGCCCTGCTCCGCCTCGACGCCCACCTCGGCACCCACAACGCCGACCGCTTCACCCAGCCTGACGGCCTCTGGGAGCAGTGGGTCAATGCCCTAGTCCACCTTCAAGACCACCCCGGTTACACCCCCGCAGAGCAGCGCCGCTGGACGGACCTCCACTGCGACTTCGCAGACGGCTGGTCCCGCCCGTAATCGGGGTGTATCCGCCCCGAGCCCTGGTCTTCAGCCTGCTCGACGAGAACGGTCCGAGGTTCACGCTGCCCCCGCCCCGGCCCTCCATTGGCCATGCTCCCGCTCATTCCCCACCAGGTAAGAGCGGTAATGAGCCAAACGCACACCAGGAGGCACGCTCTGTCAGACGATGGAGGCGCACGAGAGCACCGACATGTGGAGACAGGGGAAACCATGCGCGTTGACGTACGGGTGACGGCAGAAGCCGACGAGCTGCGCTCACTGCACAATTGGCTTCGGGCAGACACAGATATCCGCAGGTCCTCCTCACTGACGCTCCAGGAACAGCCTCCCGAGCCCGGGCAGATGGGCAGTCTGGTGGACGTCATCCAATTGGTGACTGACAACGGCTGGAGCGCTGCCTCCTTCGTGGTGGCACTGGCCGCTTGGAAGCGAACAAGGCCCCAGGACCCGCGGATCGAGATCAGGCGGGGTGACACCGTGATCGTTCTTACGCAGTGCAGCGATGACGAGATCGCCCGTGTTGTCCGAGCCCTTGAGACTCCGGCTGCAGATGAGGCACCAGAGGCGTGAGCGCCCTGCCTGATCCTGGCGCGACCCGAGCTGTGCTGATAGGCACCAGTCGCTATGACCACCTTGAGCCACTGCCAGCGGTGTCCAACAACCTGACGGCTTTGGCCGCGGCGCTGGCAAAACCCTCCTCCTGGGGCTTGCCGCCGGAACACTGCGTGACCCTCTCCAACCCCACGACTGCTGAGATGACCATGGCCGCAGTGCGGGCCGCAGCCGAGCAAGCGCGTGACACCGTGCTCATCTACTTCGCGGGTCATGGGCTGATCGACCCGGAGGGTGACCTCTATCTGGCCATGCCGCAGTCCAAGCAGCAACGGGTCGAGACCGGGCTGTCCTATCGGTGGCTACGGCAGGCGCTCCTGACCGGGCGGGCCGAGCGATGTGTCGTGGTCCTCGACTGCTGCTACAGCGGCCTCGCCCTGGGGTCGATGGGTGGCCCGGCAGATCTGGCCGATCAGGCATCCGTAGAGGGAACATTTCTACTGGCCGCTGCGGCAGAAACGCGCACAGCGCTTGCCCCACCAGGCGAGCCGTTCACCGCCTTCACGGGAGAGCTCCTAGACACCCTTCAGATGGGCATACCCCACGGACCTGAGCTGCTGGAGTTCGGCGCCCTGTACCGACACATGCGCATCAGCTTGGCGGCCAAGGGGCGTCCCGCACCACAGGCGAGAGACAGAAACACGGGAGCGCAGCTTGCCCTCGGCCGCAACCCGGCGTACCTACCGGCATCGGGGTCGGCTCCTCCCGCCGGCAAGAACCAGGCGTCAGAACGCTCCTGGCCCAACCCCTCGGGCATCCGCACTGTCGAGGGCTTCTTCAAGGCGTTGTCAGACGTTCGCGTCACGAGCGGCCTCACCCATCAGATGGTCAGCCAACGTTCTGGTGGGCGCGTCTCAGCCGGCACTGTCAGTCGGCTCTTGAACCGCGAGAGCCTACCCAAGACCTGGCAGACCACAGCGGCGTACCTGTCTGGCTGCGGCCTGCCGGATACACAGGTCGCTGAGTGGCAAGCCGTGTGGATGCGGTTGCTGGCAGAGACGACGATCAAGGCAGCCGCTCGGCCCACCGCCCCACGACCGAGCCAGGAACATCACCCCACGTTGCTGGAGCGATTGGCAGGGAGAGTGTCCCGACGAAACGGCCGCAGTTGAGATACCCGTTCAGGGAGTAGCTGCGGCGGTCGGGAGCGGCTGCTGCGGAGTCGGAGCAGGTGCCTCGCTGTCATCGCCGAAGACCGTGTTCCAGGCAGCGATGGCCAGCAACGCAGCCACGACAAGGATGCCCGTCGCAGGCTTCTTCACCTGCTTGACGGCTGATGGCCGTACCCAGTGCCCTGCCCGGTAGTAGGGCTTGTCGCTCTTCTGCGCCACTGCGTCTCCCCCAACGACACTGCCAATCCATCCCTCAACGCAGTTTGGCAGCGGCCCGTCTGCGGTGCAGCAGAACCACTACGTGCGGCTGATTCTGAACCATGAAGGCGTGGCCACCTCTGTGACGCCTGGACAGGCACGCAGAGAAGCGAGTGCTGCGCTGCCGTCACTCGTCGGCCGCGCGCAACCCGTCACGCCGGTCGCGGCGGCCGGCCGAAGGGCCCTCGTGGCCGGAGATAGCCTCTCGCGCCCAAGATCACGGCGATATCTCGTCGCGCGTCAACTCGCCAGCTCTGCAACCCAGCAGCGACGCCAGGGGGTCACCAGGGGAGTGCCGGGCACCTGTGGTCTGAAAGCACGCCCGTCATCCCTCGTCGAGCTCTACGATGATCGCTCTGCGGCTTGAACACCCTGGAGCACCATGCGCCTCGAAAACATCAAGATCGAGAACTTCCGCGGCCTCACACACGTGGACATCCCATTCTCTCGATTTGGTTGCCTTATCGGCGAAAACAATGCCGGAAAGTCGTCCATCTTCCAGGCGTTGAACATGTTCCTAAAATCGGGTACCGCAATCGATACCGACTTCCTGGACAGAAGCCAAGGAATCCGAATTCAGCTTACGTTCTCCGACGTTAGCGATACCGATCTGAAGCGACTCGAAGATGGGCACAGAACTCGGATCGAGCGAGAAGTCCGTGACGGAAGAATCACGCTTGCCAAGGTGTACGAAGGTCCAGGCAAGGGAACATTTCTCGTCGTCACAAGGGTACCCAAGGACCCGAGATACACAAAAATCGCCATCGACGCCACACTGAAGCCCGGAGTATCCGCAGAAGAAATTTCGGCCAACGTAAAGGCGACGTACCCAGAAATCGCCCTTAGGCTCGATGGAAAGATAAACCGCGCTGCGGTGAGGCGCGAGATCGCCAATATCATGGAAGCGTTCGGCGACGACGACTTCACCACTGGAGACGATTCCTTGCCGACCGGCATGGATAAATCGATTACGCCGCTCCTTCCAGAGTCGATTTACATCCCTGCCGTGAAGGAGCTAAACGAAGAGGTCAAGACTACATCCACAGCAACTTTTGGGCGCCTCCTCACCCTACTCTTCGGGCAAATTGAGCATCAGCTTCCCGAGCTCGAATCATCGTTTGAGGCACTCCGAGGGCAGCTTAATGTAATCACGACCAAGGATGGCGAGGAGTCGGATCAACGCCTGCATGAAGTACGGCAAATCGAATCCCTAATCCAGCGTAATCTTCAGGAATCATTCCCTCGGGCCAGCGTGCGTCTTGAGATTCCTCCCCCACGATTGCGAAGCCTTCTCGAAGAGGCCCAAATCTCCATCGATGACGGAATTACCGGCCACTTCAAGACTAAGGGAGATGGGCTTCGAAGGTCAGTCGCATTCGCCATCCTTCGCGCGTATGTGGATATGAAGACATCCCGACCGGTCACGGCAGACAGCTCCCAGCAGCCATGCCTTCTACTCTTCGAAGAACCTGAAGTATTCCTACACCCGCAGGCGCAGCGTAAGTTGTTCGAAGCCCTGTCAATCTTCTCTGAGTTCAACGATGTCCTGGTCAGCACCCACTCATCATCATTCTTTGCACCTGGGGCAACCGGAACATTCGTGAAGGTCATAAAGGATCATTCCCTGGATCCGCCGGCGAGCCGGACACGCGTCATCGACCTTTCGGACGTGGAGGCACGTGATCAATTCGAGATCATCAAGCACGAAAACAACGAGGCAGCATTCTTCGCAAAATCCGTGCTGCTAGTAGAGGGACCGAGCGACCACATCCTGATCCCGCATATCGCCCGGACTCTCGATGCAGGATGGGACTTCGAGAAGCGCGCGACAGCAATTGCCAAGGTCGAAGGAAAGGGCAGTATCGCCCGTTACAGAAATTTCTTCAACCAATTCGAAATGCGAGTCGCTGTGCTCGCAGACTTGGATGTTCTCGTCGACGGGTTTGACAAGCTCGGCGCCAGTCAAGCCTGCCGCCAGCTACGGGATCGCCTCATTGCCAAGGTCAACGAACTGGTCGCAGATTTGGGACCTGAGGCATCTGGAAAGACACTCAAGAGCATGCGTTCCAACGGCGCCGTACTGGACCTCTGGAAGCAGGCACGAAGTGCGCGAGAGCGGTACGCGCAGGGACTCTGTGAATGGGAAGAGCTCGATGCTGCCGTCAGCGCGTTTTTTGCACGGTCCGCATCGGGCACCGTGCGAAGTATTCTCGAAGAGGCGGCCGACCCTAGCCTTAGGCACATGAAACTAGAGCTGCTGCAAGCGCTACGAAATGAAGATATCTACGTGTGGGAGCGCGGAGCAATTGAGGCCTACTACCCACCACTAGAAAGTAACGAGTCGGCAAATAAGAACGATCGCGCGCGGTCGTTCTGTGAGCGTCATGTGACCGCAGAGGACATCAGGGGCCTGGCTGCATTCAAGGATTCGGGCGAGTGTGAATTCGAGCTGATTTTCGAATCTCTCTTTGGGGAATCCTTCGCCATTGACCTCGCGCCGCAGGGGATCCCGAAGCAAGCAGAAGAAGAATGGAGCACCCCGACCTCACAATAGTCTGGGGCTCGATTGGTTTCCGTTCAGCGCCAGCCATCGAGCGAGACCTGGGCCCCGTTGGACAGGTACCCCTTGAGCGCGCTCGCCGTGGTATCTACAAAGGCATTGGGGATGGCGCTGGCATCGACCCAGCAGACCTGGGAATGCTTGCGGGGTTCGCGGTTTTCGGGTTCGCCAGTCCATTCGTGGGCGGCGAAGACGACTGTGAGGAAGCCGTTGGGGGCTTCGACGCCCCAGGCGCCGTGGATGATGTGGGCGACTTTGAGCGACTCGGGCTTCACGGTGAGGCCCGTCTCCTCGTAGAGCTCGCGAACCGCGGTTGCCGTGATGGGCTCGCCCGGTTCGCTCTTGCCGACGGGGAGGTCCCACATGCCCTGGGCGAACTTGGCGTTCTCGCTGCGCTGGAGGAGGACGACGCGGTTGGTGGCCTTGTCGTGGACGATGACGGCCGCGACCAGCAGGGTCATCGATTCGAGCGCCGGCTTGAGGGCTTGGGAGCGGTCGTCGGTCTGCTGAGCCACGGGGTTCCCTTCGTCGGGCGGGTTGTTGGGCATGTTAGGCGAGGGCCTCGCGGGCGCGGCGGGCGAGATCAGCGGCGCCGGGAACGCGACGGCGCTGGTAGACCGCGAGGGTGGTGCGGATCGAGGAGATGGCCTTGCGCGTGCGGTCGGAGGTCATGCCCTCCATGAGGACCAGAGCTTGCGTCCAGGCGGCGACCGCTTCGTCGGCGCGGGCCTGGGCGGCAAGGCTGTCACCCAGGTCGGCGTGGGTGAGGGCGTGGACGCGCTTGTACTTCTCCGGGTCCCAGCGGGTGAGGGCGTCGCGGTGTTGTTGCTCGGTGCCGATGTGGTCGGCGAGGTCGGTGAGCGTGCGGGCGGTGTGGCTGGCCACGGTGCCGGCTGCTGGGCCGCTGACGCGGGAGAAGCTGGGCTGTGGGCCGTCGTCCCGAAGGAGAGCGTCTTCGGCGGCGAGGAGGGCACGTGCGGCCGAGGGGTTCTCGCCGACGGCTGCGTAGGCGCGGGCGTGGGTGATGTGGAGGAGGGCTTCGGTCTGTCCGTCGACGTGGCCGAGGCCGCGGGTGAGGGCGCCTTCGACAAGGTCGACGCAGTGGTGGGGCTGTTTGAGGCTGAGGGACTGGTGGGCGAGGGCGCGCATCATCCAGGCGGCGTGGCCGTGGGGGTCGGCTTCGCAGGCGAGCTGGTAGCCGACCTGGTAGTAGCGCTGGGCGGCGCCCTCGTGGCCGAGGTCGTGGTGTTTCCACCCGGCGAGGTAGGCGAGCTCGGCGACGGCACCGAAGGCGTCCTGGCGTAAGGCTTCGGAGGGGAAGCGGCCCCGGAGCATGGGTGCGGCGGTGTCGGCGAGGTAGGCGGTGACGGTGGTCAGGCCGTGGCCGCCGCCGAGGCGTTCGTCGGCGGCGCTGAAGGCTGCGGTGATCTGCCGTACGACGTCGATGTCGTCGCTGCCGACGAGGGAGCGGGCCGTGCGGGCACGGAGCATGCGGGAGGTGGCTTCGTGGTCGTGCAAGAGCGGCATGGCTACGCCGGCTGTGGTGAAGGCGGCGATGGCGAGGAAGCGGCGGCGTTCGACGTCGGCGCGGCCGAGGTCCGTGACCGTGGTGACGGGGTCGGTGTCCGGTGGCGACTCCGTGTCGGGTGAGCGGAGACCGAGATCGGTTTGGGTGACGACGCGGCCCACTCTGCGGGAGAGGGCTTCGGCAAGGTACTGCCCTGTCTGGCCTGACGGCGCGCGGGTGCCGTTCACCCAGTGGGAGATGGCCGACTTGTTGGTCTGGAGCAGCTCGCCGTTCTCGGCGGCGATGCGGCGTACATCCTTGGCGAGTGCCTCGTACGTGCACCCTGCGGCGTTGATCGTGTCGCGCAGGCGGGAGTTGGGGTTGTTCGGCGCTGGCACGATCTCCTCCGCTCCGGAGCTGTAAACCGCGTATACCGCTTGGCCTCGGTCACACCGTACCCACTCTGTGTAGCGGGCGGTTCACTTATCGACAGCCGCCCCACTCTCGGGCCGGGCGGCCCCCAAGTTCCGTACGCCCTACCGGGCTCGGGCATTCCTATGCCCCGGCCCCGGACGATCAGAGACGGAGAAACGGTGACCACCATCGACACCGCGACCATCACGGTCGAGCTGCCCGACGCCTTCGACGCGCGCTGGAGCCGCCTGCCCGGCATCCAGGTGGACGGGCGGCGCATCACCATCGACCCGGCCGAGTACTTCTTCCGCTTCGAGTCCAACACCTGGCTCGTCGCCGACTGGGAGTTGGTCAAGGCCCAGCTCCTCGACGTGGACGAGACGACCGAGAGCGCGGTCGAGCAGCTCGCGCTCGACTTCATCAAGAACCACGGCGAGTCCACGTCGGACGTCTCCCGCGTCCTGGCGACGGCATACGGGGTCTACTCGTACCTCTTCCGCGAGGAGCACCTGGCCGGCCTCGGTCTGCCGCAGATCACCGCCGATCACCTGCGGATGCTGCGCGAGGCGGCCACGCTGATGGCGCTCAACAAGGTCGAGCTGGACGGGCGGATCTCCAACGTCGGGCCGTGCTGGTTCTTCCCCGCCGCCACCTCCGTCGTCTTCGACCTGGACGACGAGACGGGCGGAATGCTGGACGAGGTCTACCACGGCGGCTGGTTCAACGAGCACCGCCGGATCGAGTCCATCAAGGCCCACACCGCGCTCGGGGGCCGGCTCGTGCACGGCTGCCAGTCCGTGCCGGACCAGTCCGGCGGGGTCGTCGCGCCCTACGGTGCCTCGATGGTGAACTTCCGTGACGACCTGGCCGAGTTCAAGGCGGGCTGGATCGAGCAGGTCTACGCCCACCGCGTGACCGCGGCCGAGTAACCCCAACCCCCATACGGCGCCGGGGCGGGCTGACCCGCTCGCCCGCCCCGGCGCCCACCAGCCCCCTGGAGTCACCCCCCATGGACCAGAGCCTGCCCGCCGCCCTGCTGGACGACCTGTGCGCCCTCGTCGGCAAGCCCCTCCCCGAACGTGCCGAGATCCGCGTCTGGGGCATGTCCGGCGTCGAACGCGTCACCTTCCCCGACGGCACCACGGCCGTCTTCAAGTACGCCAAGGAGCCCTTCGACCGCGAGGCCCAGGCCCTGCGGGTGGCCCACCAGCGCGGGCTGCCGGTCCCCGAGCTCCACGCCACCGCCATGCGGGACAAGTGGCTCGGGATGCTCATGGACGACCTCGGAGCCCCCGTGCGGGACGCCGACGACCTCGACGGCGTTGCCGCCGCCGTGATGCTCCACGCCGCCCGCCCGGCGGGCGGCCTGCCCCTCCTCGACGGCGCGGGCCTCGCGGCCCTGCCCGGCCGAGCCCTCGATCACCTTCAGCGGCTGCGGAAGTCCGACCGGTG
Organism: Streptomyces sp. NPDC001194; assembly: GCF_042896985.1. NCBI lineage: Bacteria > Bacillati > Actinomycetota > Actinomycetes > Kitasatosporales > Streptomycetaceae > Streptomyces > Streptomyces sp. NPDC001194. Next base: position 375,525 of record NZ_JBIAXU010000001.1, read on the forward strand.
GACGGACTGCGACGACATCGAGACTGCCCTGGGGAAGATCTCCGCATCGGCTGAGGCCCGCGTCCAAGGGGCGACGCTAGATCCGTTCGGCTGGGTCCACTCCGAGTTCCACCCCACGAGCGTCCACATCGGGGAGAACGGCTGGCACCTCCTCGACTTCGCCCGCGCCTTCACCGGCCCCGGCCTGATCGACCTCGCCTCGTACCACGGCACCACCGACGCGCCGAGCCCCGTGCGACTGCGGGTGTTCCTGGAGCAGTACGTCACCGCAGGCGGCCACGAGGACGCCCTCGCCGCCCGAGGCGGCCTCGCTGCCGAGGCGTGGGCCCTTGGCTGGCACCGCATGTGGGCCGTGGAGTGGTTCATGGAGCAGGCCATCCGCTGGATCAACGACCCGGCCAAGGACCCCGCGTACATCCCCGTCGTCCGCCGCCACCTGGGCGACGTGGTCCAACTCCTGGAGGTCTAGGTGCTCGCCCAGGTCTCCCCCTGGTACGCCCACGCAGTCCAGCGCATAGCCGCTTCCCCCGCCCATGCGCTCACCGCACCGGCCCGGATGGAGTGGAGTACCCACGCGGGCCTCGGTCCCGGAGCTGAGATTCTGGGACGGGACCTGCGCGGCAAGCGCCTCCTGGAGCTGGGCTGCGGCCCCGGCCACAACGTGGCCCACCTCGCCAAGCACCACCAGGCCCGCGTCACCGGTGTCGACCTGGTCGGCCTCCAGATACGCCGCGCCCGCTCCCACTACGGACACCTCGACGGCGCCACCTTCGCTGCTGGCCATGCCCTGCACCACCTACAGGCCACCGGCCAGACCTTCGACGCGATCTACTCCGTCTTCGGCGCCGTCGGCCTCGTCGCCCCCGAGCTCCTGCTCGCCGCGATGTCCCGCCGCCTCAAGCCGGCTGGAGTCCTGGCTTTCTCCGTCCCGCACCCGGCACGGGCCGGAAGACATCCGTCCACGGACGACCGTCCGCGCGAGGACTACGTCACCATGCCCGACCACACCCGACTGCCGATCGCCCGGTGGGAGTTCGACGCCCGCCGCTGGGGCGCACACCTCGCGCGTAACGGTCTGCGCATCACCTCAGCACTGGAGCTGCGTCACCCTCGCCGCGACCCGTGGCCGACCACCCTCCTGATCACCGCCCGCAAACGCTGACCCCGGAGGCACCGATGACCCTGCCCTACCTGCTCTTGGACATCGACGGCGTCCTCATCCCGTTCCCGGCGGCAGATGGCAGCACCCCACCCACCCACGTCCGCCACACCGTCCTGCCCACTGGCCGACACCCCGACGATCCCGTCCCCATCTGGCTCGACCCCAGCCAGGGCCTGGTGCTCACCGATCTCCTGGCCAGCGGCCTCGTCACCCCGGTTTGGTGCACGAGCTGGCGCAAGGACGCCACCACGATCATCGGGCCGCTCCTGGGGCTGCCGGACTTCCCCTACCTCGACCTCCCCCGCCCACAGATCACCACCAGCCATCCCGACGGCTACCTGTGGAAGCGCGACCACGTCGCCCCCTGGCTCGGAAGAGCACCCGTCGTCTGGATCGACGACGACTTCACCGTGCTCGACCACGACTGGGCCGCCGAACGCACCGCCCGCGGCTGCGCCACCCTCCTCATCCAGCCGGACCCTTACACCGGTCTCCAGCCGAGCCACCTCGCCGATGTGCGGGACTGGGTGGGCCTCCCGGACGCAGCGGGTGGAACGACAGAAGCCGCATAGCAAGGGCCTCGCGTCCGGTCTACGAAGCGGATCGATCCGACCGGGCGTTCCGGTGATCAATCAGCCGCGTCACGGCATCGTCCAGCCTCTTCGCAGTGCGATGGACGGCTTCCAGCACGGAGTGGGCACCAACACCATCAGCCCCCGAGTTCAGTGCCTTGGCAACCTGGTTCAGGTTGTTGCCGATGTACCCGAGTTGGCGTCGCGCGGCGAAGATCTCGACAACGATCTCTCGTTCACCAGCAACCTCAGCGGCTGTGCGGTTCAGGTCACTCGACGCGGCGAGCGCGCAGTGCGCGAGGAAGCCGGCAGTCGTCATGTTGGAGACCTGGGCGCCCGCGCTGATCTCGACGAGCTCCTCCTCGCTCAGACGGACTGTGCAGACGATCTTGCGCTGCGAGGGCTTCCGGTGACGCCTCCGGATTCGGGAGAGCGGCTGAACCGGCTGCCGACCTTCTTCAAGCTGCAGGCCGCCCTCGGCCTCAGCTTCCCCCTCCGGCGCCCCCTGGTGCCGGAGGGTCCCTTTGGATGCTCCGCCGACGGTGGAGTGTCCAAAGGGATAACTTGCTCCGCTCGCGGTCGGCATTGCGGCTGTGTCCTGTCCTCCGTCTGCACCGGTCGTGAATGCAAGGTCGTCGCTCCCCTCGTTGGAAGCAGCGTTGTTCGTGTTGTCGATCAGGGTGAGTCTCCTTTACGCAGTGTGGCGGCAGCGGGCGGCGACTCGACCACAAGCCACGGACAACCGTGCGCCCGGGGATCCAAGCCATCCGCTGTTCTGTCCCCCGGAGGGGGTGATCAGTACGGGGGGCACAAGGGCGGGTGGTCGGGTGGTCGGAAGGGGTTCCGACCACCCGATCGGGACCGCCGTCTTGGCGGTCAACTGAGGTTCGCCTCGGTCTCGAACTCGGGTCGCAGGATGTTCATCGCGTCGGTCAGCCGTTCGCCGCCGAGCTTGAGGCCCTCGTCCTTTACGGCCTGCCGGACCACTGACCGGCTGAGGCGTCCTTGCTGGGTCGCAGCGATGCGTCCGATTTCGACGATCCGGTCGAGGGGCGCGTCGGCCGGCCGACCACCTGGCGCCTGAGACTTCGGCTCCTCGTCTACTACTGCCGGTGCCCGAGCGGTGGCCGCCGCTTCGGAACCGGTCTCGCGGGTGATGAGGATGCGGAGGTGGACGGCCCCCGCGAGAGCAAGCGGGGCAAGGGTGGAGAGGATGCCGACCGTGAGGTCACTCAGCCGCAGAGTGCCTGAAGCGGACTGCTGGTTGAGGCGCACCGCGTGAAGAGCGTTGGCCCAGGTGCTGGCGGCGGTGGCGGTGCCGAAGAGGGTCCATACGTACAGGCGGGCGCGGAAGGGGCCCCGCGCAGGATGATCAGCGCGCGGACGCCGTAGGCGATGAACCCGTCGATGAGCAGCGGGAAGAGGTACGTCAGAAATCCGCGGACATGGATGGCCACGGCCATCTGCTGCAGCGCGTCGTACGAGAGCGCGCATCCGGCGGCGCCGAGGGCGAGGATCGCGGCGTGGTCCCAGGCCGTGGCACGGCTGGGCAGGGGTATGCGGGCGGGTGGCGCGAGGGTTGCCATGTGGGTGCGAGGGCTCCAAGGGTGGTGGGGGTGTTGTGCTGGCCGTCTTTTCCGTCTTGGCCGTTGCAGGCGCAGGTCAGGCGCGGTACGGCAGTGATGCGGCGCTCCGTCTTGGTTCCGTCCCGGCGGGCTGCCTGTGACCTGCGGCAATACGGCGGAGACGCCTGGGACGCGGCAAGACGGATGTGGGCGGCGTATCAGTGGTGCGGCGCGGGCAGCCCTGATCGACTTCCGTCTTGGCCCCGGTTGCCGTCTCGGCTGCATGCGTCTGACCTGCGGTGCGACGGCAGGGACGGCACGGACGGCAACCGGGGTGGGGCGGGGTCTCAGCCCTCGCTGGGGCCGGGGCCGGCGGCGTCGACGGGGTGGACGCCAGGGCAGTACCGGCGCCAGGCATCGAGGAACTTGTTGCGGGTGTAGCCCTTGCGCTGGGTCTTGTCCGCGAGGCGGACGTTGCCCGGCCTGATGCCGTACTCGCGAAGCAGGGAACCGAGTTCACGGGCCGTGAGGCCGCTACGCCCCCAATCCACCCAGGGGCCTTCGGCGTCACCGCGCAGGAAGCCAAGGATCTCGTCTGTGGTCAGGCTCTCCGGCTCGCGCTGGGCGAAGAAGATGCGGCGGATGTCGGCGAGGATGCGCGCGCCACCAGGGTTGTCCTCCTCGGCCTGAACCTCATCGGCGACCATCTGCGCACAGGCGGCGCGAGCCAGGCGGGGCCACGGGCCGCCTGCGAGGTCGGCGGTGATGACCAGGGGTTCCCAGGTATCGGCGGCACGGTCCTCGACCGGCATCGCCGGTTCCAGGTCGGCTGCCTCGTCCAACAGCGGCCTTGCCCATGCGGCGATGCGGTCGCGGAGATCGTGCAGGGCGGGCGTATCGCGGCGGGAGCGGAATGGGTGCACGCTCTCGCCCTCAGCCCGGCGCCTCATGCGGATGACCACCGAGCGGTCCATGATCGTGTCGGGCAGGTCGCCGATCCCGGCCAGGGCAGCCATGGCGAAGGTGGCGAACCTGTGCGGCGTGTGGTCGTTGCCGACTACTCGGGTGACGTAGCGGTTGCGCTGGTGGCCCGCGTTGAGCAAGCCGCGCATCTCCTCGTTCTTCTCGGCCATCTTCGGGGTGCCGAAGATAGTGTCGGCCTCGTCCACCAGGAGCGTGGGCGGCTCCTCGGTGATGGACCGGAAGATCGCCGCCGGGGTGGTGTTGATGGTGAGCATCGGCTCGTGGACCGTCTCGGTCAGCACATCCAGCAGCCGCGACTTGCCGCACCGCTTCGCGGGCCCGACCACGGCCAGGCGCGGGGCGTGCTGCCAGGCGGGCTGGAGATGAGTCGCTGCGACCCACAGCGTGACCGCGTCCAGGGCTCGCTCGGAGGGCAGGATCACGAACTGGGCGATCTGCCTCCGTAGCTCTGACAGCAGCGCGGCACCCTCGGTCGCCGGCGCGTCCGGAACCTCCACGGGCTCTGCAGGCGGCGCCGCTTCAGCCTCAGCCGACACCTTCTCGTCCCGGACAATGCTGGGCTGGCCAGGCACTGCCACCGGAGGCCACCCCGCCAGATGTGCGGCACGGGTGTGGGGGGTCGCAGGGTGCAACATGAACTCCTTCTGGTGGGGTTCCGGGCCGCCAGGCCCTTCTCCACCGGTTCGAATCGATTCGCTCTCGGACAGGGTGTTCACGAGGCCCTCGGCGCGAGCATCAGGAGCCGTTTCGTTGTCGGGGGTCGTGCCCATCAAGCTCCCAGGGTCCAGTTGCCACGCGTCCCGTCGTGGCTGAGCAGTTCCTGGTCGAAGCGCGCGAGCTCGGACTCGCTGTACAGGACTCGTCGTCCGACCTTCACGCCTCGGGGCCCGTAGCCCACATGTCGCCAGTACCGGACGGTGCTCTCGGCGGTGCGGTAGCGCTCTGCCACTTCGGCGGTGGTGAGGTAGGGGTGCACGCTTTCCCATTCGACTAGGAGGCTTTCCATTTCAGCAAAACGGTGCCACGCGAAGCCGAGTTAGTCAAATCGGAGAGCCCATGTTTCAATTGGGATAGCCGCGGGGCGTGAGATGGAGGGTGACGTGAAGGACGGACCAGGCGACGGCAGCGCGCCGCTGCTGTACAGCGAGGGCAATGCAGCGGCACGCATCGGGCTGGAGCGGGAGGTCAGGGGCTGGAGTACGACCGAACTGGCCGCCCGCATGACCAAGGCCGGCGTTCCGATGAACCAGACGGCCGTCTGGCGCATCGAGAACGGCAACCCACGCCGCAAGATCACCCTCGACGAGGCACTCGGCTTCGCCCGCGTCTTCGAGCTGCCCCTCGAAGAGCTCATGTCACCGGCCCTGGACGGCCTTGACCTCGACGGCCGGCGCATCGTCCAGGAGGCAGTCGAGGCGTTCTACGAGTCCCGCGACGCGCAGGACCGCCTCCACCACGCGGTCGTCGCCATCTCCGAGTACATCGAGGCGCACCCCGAGGGCTCGAAGGGCATCCACCTGCAGGTCCTCCGCCTCATGGGCGAGGAGCGCGAAGCCCGCGCCCTCGCTGAGTACATCGAAAGCGGCGGCTATTACCACTAATCACCGAGGAAAGAAGACCCACTTGGCGAACATCCAGAAGCGACCCAACGGCAAATGGCGCGCCCGCTACCGCGACCTCGACGGTAAGGAGCATGCGCGCCACTTCGATCGCAAGATCGACGCTCAGCGCTGGCTCGACGAGGTCACGACCAGCGTGGTCACCGGGCAGTACGTCGACCCGAGGTCGGCGAAGAAGCCCTTCAAGGAGTACGCGGAGGAGTGGCGGGCCAGCCAGCCACACCGGCCGTCGACGGCCAAGGCCGTAGCCCAGCACCTACGTTGCTACGCCTACCCCGTCTGGGAGAAGCGGGCACTCGGCGCTATCAAGCCCGGTGACGTACAGAGCTGGATCACCAGCCTGACGACCACCCACAAGCTCGCCGCGAGCACCTCCCGCACCGTCTTCAACACGGTCAACGCGGTCTTCCGGGCAGCGGTCCGCGACCGCATGATTCCGCACAACCCTTGTACGGACGCGAAGCTGCCTTCCGTGCCCAGGAAGACGGTCGTACCTCTGGCGGTCGAACAGGTGCGGACGCTGGCCGAGGAGATACCCGGACGCTACAAGGGCCTGGTTCTGCTGGGCGCCGCCACAGGGCTCCGCCCTGGCGAGCTCTTCGGCCTCCAGCTCCGGCACGTGGACCTGCTGCACGCGACCGTCTCGGTCGAGCAGCAGATCCAGCAGACGGCCAAGCACGGCGTGTACGTCGGCCCGCCGAAGACCGCGCGCTCGCACCGCACGGTTCCGCTCCCCCGCGTGGCGGTGGATGCGATGAAGGCCCACCTGCGGGACTTCCCCGCCGATGGGCCCGAGAGCTGGATCTTCACGGCGCCGCAAGGCGGGCCCGTGGTCTACACGCACTTCATGGACGGGCACTGGCGGCCTGCCTGCGCGAAGGCCGGCATAGCCAAGGGCACCGGCCCCCACGCCCTCCGGCACCACTACGCCAGCCTGCTGATCAAGCACGGCGAGTCGGTGAAGACCGTCTCCGAGCGCCTCGGCCACACCAATGCGGCCATGACGCTGAACATCTACACCCACCTGTGGCCCGACTCCGAGGAGCGGACCCGGGCTGCTGTCGACAAGGCGTACGCGGACCGCCCTGCGGACGGCGAAGCGCCAGCTAACGAAGCGGCGTAGCCGCTCCCCCGCGTGCCGGACTCATCCAGCACGCTGCGGACTCTGTGCGGACCGCGAAGGCCGCCCAACCCGCTCCGTCGCAGGTCAGACGGCCTTTCGCCGAACGTATTAGACGTTGAAGCGGAACTCGACCACGTCGCCGTCCTGCATGACGTAGTCCTTGCCCTCCATGCGGGCCTTGCCCTTGGCGCGGGCTTCCGCGACCGAGCCGCATTCGACCAGGTCCGCGAAGGAGATGACCTCGGCCTTGATGAAGCCGCGCTGGAAGTCGGTGTGGATCACGCCGGCCGCCTCAGGGGCCGTGGCGCCCTGCTTGATCGTCCAGGCGCGGGTTTCCTTCGGGCCGGCCGTCAGGTAGGTCTGCAGGCCCAGCGTCGCGAAGCCGACGCGGCCGAGGGTGGCCAGGCCCGGCTCGTCCTGGCCGACCGACTGGAGGAGCTCCAGGGCCTCCTCGTCGTCCAGCTCCGAGAGGTCCTGCTCCAGCTTGGCGTTCAGGAAGATCGCCTCCGCCGGGGCGACCAGGGCCGACTGCTCCGCCTTGAAGGCGTCGTCCGTCAGCTCGTCCTCGTCCACGTTGAAGACGTAGAGGAAGGGCTTGGTGGTCAGCAGGTGCAGCTCGTGGAGGAGGTCGCCCTGCTCCGTGCCCTTGGTGATGCCCTTGGAGAAGAGGGTGTCGCCCGCTTCGAGGATCTTCTTGGCCTCGACGACGGCCGCGAGGACCGCGACCTTCTCCTTCTGGAGGCGCGACTCCTTCGTCAGGCGCGGCTCGGCCTTCTCGATCGACTGGAGGTCGGCGAGGATCAGCTCGGTGTTGATCGTCTCGATGTCGTCCTTCGGCGAGACCTTGCCGTCGACGTGCACGACGTTCTCGTCCTTGAAGGCACGGATGACCTGGCAGATCGCGTCCGACTCACGGATGTTCGCGAGGAACTTGTTGCCCAGGCCCTCGCCCTCCGAGGCGCCGCGCACGATGCCCGCGATGTCGACGAAGTCGACCGTCGCCGGCAGGACGCGCTGCGAGCCGAAGATTCCGGCGAGGACGGCCAGACGCGAGTCCGGGACACCGACGACGCCGACGTTCGGCTCGATGGTGGCGAACGGGTAGTTGGCCGCCAGCACGTCGTTCTTGGTCAGGGCGTTGAACAGGGTCGACTTGCCGACATTCGGCAGGCCGACGATTCCGATCGTGAGCGACACGTTGGCGACTTCCCGTAGCTGGAGGGGGCGGCGGCCCGGGAGTGGGCCACCGGACAGTTTACTTTCCGATGAGTGGCAGTCGTTGTACGCGTGTCCCCACACCGATACCGCGCTCGGCCCGCCTAGCGTGGTGGGGTGGAGCACTACAGGACGCGTTCGGTGGATCACCCGCAGCGACAGCAGCCGGAGCGGCAGCAGCCGCGGCGCCCGGCTCCGCCCGTCGGCGGTGTGCCCGCCCAGGGCGGCCGCCCGCGGCCCGCGCCCGCCCGGCGGCTGCCGCGGCCCCGGCTGACCGGGCTCGGCGGCGGCCTGTTCGCCTGCGTCGCGATGACCCTGGCCGCCGGGGTCGCCTGGCTGCTCTTCGGCGGCTCGCTGCTCGCGTACGGGCTGCTCTTCCTGCCCGTCGCGGCCGCCACCGCCCTCTGGGTGCGCCCGGCCGACCTGATCACGGCGCCGATCTCCGCGCCGATCGCCTTCGCCGTCGGGGTCTGGCCCCTCTCCGGCGGCTCCGGCGGCTTCGGCGCGGAGGTCATGGGCATCGTGTCCGCCCTGTCCCTGCACGCGGGCTGGCTGTACGGGGGGACCCTCGTCTCCGCGCTGATCGTCGTCGTACGGAAGGCCGTGCTGATCTCCCGGCGCAGGCTCCCCCGACGGGCCGCCTAGCCCGTCGGCCCGTCGGCCCCTCTAGCCCGCCGACCCGCGCGCCGCCATCGCCGCGCCCACGATGCCGGCGTTGTTCTGGAGCTTCGCCGGGACGATCTCGGCCCGTACGTCCTCGATCAGCGGAAGAAACTTCTCCGGCTTGCGGCTGACGCCGCCGCCGATGATGAACAGGTCCGGGGAGAAGAGCATCTCCACGTGCTCCAGGTACCGCTGCACCCGGTGGGCCCAGCGCTCCCAGGTCAGGTCCCCGTCCTCCTTGGCCTTGACCGACGCCCGCTTCTCCGCGTCGTGGCCCTTCAGCTCCAGGTGGCCGAGCTCCGTGTTCGGCACGAGCCGGCCGTCCGTGAACAGCGCGCTGCCGATGCCCGTCCCGAGCGTCAGCATGATCACCGTCCCGCCACGGCCCTTGCCCGCGCCGTACGTCATCTCCGCGATCCCGGCCGCGTCCGCGTCGTTGAGGACCGTGACCGGCTGGCCCCCGAGCCGCTGCGAGAGCAGGGCGGCCGTGTCGACGCCGATCCAGCCCTTGTCCATGTTGGCCGCCGTACGGGTGACCCCGCCGGTGACCACCCCCGGGAACGTCACCCCCACGGGGCCGTCCCAGTCGAAGTGGCGCACCACCTCGACGACGCAGCCGGCCACCCCGTCGGGGGTGGCCGGCTGCGGTGTCAGTACCTTGTGGCGCTCCTGCGCCAGCTCGCCACGGTCCAGGTCCGCGGGAGCGCCCTTGATCCCGGAACCACCGATGTCCACGCCGAAGATCTGCATGGAATCACCGTACGAAACGAAGCGGGCTACTTCTCGGCGACCAGCGAGGCCGCTTCGGCGCGCAGGTCGCGGCGCAGCTCCTTCGGCAGCGAGAAGACGATCGACTCCTCGGCGGTCTTGACGATCTCCACGTCCGCGTAGCCGCGCGCGGCGAGCCACTCCAGGACCTCCTCGACCAGCACCTCCGGCACCGAGGCGCCCGAGGTCAGGCCGACCGTGGTGACGCCCTCCAGCCAGGCCTCGTCGATCTCGCTCGCGAAGTCCACGAGGTACGCGGCGCGCGCGCCGGCGTCCTTGGCGACCTCGACGAGGCGGATGGAGTTCGAGGAGTTCTTCGAGCCGACGACGATGACCAGGTCGGAGTCGGCGCCCATCACCTTCACCGCCGCCTGGCGGTTGGAGGTGGCGTAGCAGATGTCGTCGCTCGGCGGCGAGACCAGCAGCGGGAACTTGGTCTTCAGCGCGTCGACCGTCTCCATGGTCTCGTCGACCGAGAGCGTGGTCTGCGACAGCCAGACGACCTTGGACTCGTCGCGGACGGTGACCTTCTCCACGTCGTGCGGGCCGTCGACGATCGTGATGTGGTCCGGGGCCTCGCCCGAGGTGCCGATGACCTCCTCGTGGCCCTCGTGGCCGATGAGGAGGATGTCGAAGTCCTCGTTCGCGTACCGGATGGCCTCCTTGTGCACCTTGGTGACCAGCGGGCAGGTCGCGTCGATCGTCGCGAGCTTGCCGCGCGCCGCCTCCTCGTGCACCACCGGGGCCACGCCGTGCGCGGAGAACATCACGATGGAGCCCTCGGGCACCTCCTCCGTCCGCTCGACGAAGATGGCGCCCTTCTTCTCCAGCGTCTGGACGACGTACTTGTTGTGCACGATCTCGTGGCGGACGTAGACCGGCGCACCGTACTGCTCGAGGGCCTTCTCGACGGCGATCACGGCTCGGTCCACGCCCGCGCAGTAGCCGCGCGGGGCGGCGAGCAGGACGCGTCGGGAAGCGGGAACAGGGGCGGCAGCAGTCATGCGGTCCATCGTACGGGGGTCTCCAGGAGGCCGGGCGTCGCCCGTTCGGCACAGACTGGGGCGAACGTACGAACCGAGCGCCCCCGGAGGAATGATGGCGTCCGTTACGGACCCCGGTACGGCGCCGAAGGCGGCCCTCCGGCGGAGCCTCGGATTCCGCGACCTGGTCGTGTACGGGCTCCTCTTCATCGCCCCCATGGCCCCGGTCGGGGTCTTCGGCGCCCTCGACGCGAAATCGCACGGCGCCGTCGCGCTCGTGTACCTCTGCGCGACGGTCGCGATGGCGTTCACGGCCTTCTCGTACGCGCAGATGGTCCAGGTGGCCCCGCAGGCCGGCTCCGTCTTCACGTACGCCCGCAAGGGGCTCGGGGAGGGTGCCGGGCTGATCGCCGGCTGGATGGCGATGCTCGACTACCTGCTGATCCCGGCGGTCGCGTACCTCTTCTCCGGGATCGCGATGAACGCGCTGGTCCCGGAGGTCTCTCGGTGGGTGTGGACGGCGCTGGCGGTGCTGGTGACCACCGGGCTGAACCTGTGGGGCGTGCGGGCGGCCGCACGCGTGGGCTTCGCGGTGCTGGCGATGGAGATCGCGGTGCTGCTGGTGTTCGTGGTGGCGGCGGTGACGGTGCTGGTCCGGGACGGGGCGCAGCGCGGCTGGCTGTCGCCGCTGACCGGGGACGGGTCACTGGGCTTCTCCCCGGCCGCCGTGCTGGGCGCGGTGTCGGTGGCGGTCCTCTCGTACCTCGGCTTCGACGCGATCGCCTCGTTCGCGGAGGAGGTGACGGGGGGCTCGGAGCGGGTGGCGCGGGCGGTGCTGTTCTGCCTGGCCCTGGCCGGGGTGCTGTTCTTCGTGCAGAGCTACCTGGCGGCTCTGCTGATGCCGGTGTCCTCGGCGCAGCTGGCGGCCGATCCGGCTCAGCAGGGGCCGGCCTTCTACACCGCGGTGGAGTCCTCGGTCGGGAACTGGCTGCACGATCTGGTGGCGGCCAGCAAGGCGATCGGAGCGGCCTTCGCAGCGCTGGCGGGGCAGGCGGCGGCGGGCCGGCTGGTGTTCGCGATGGCCCGCGAGCGGCGGTTGCCGGGGGCCCTGGCGCGCACCTCGGACGGGACCCCGCGGCCGGCGCTGCTGGTGGCGGCGACGATCACGCTGGTCGCGGCGGTGTGGGCGGCGCGCCGCGACGACGGGCTCGACCAGCTGGTCTCCGTGGTGGACGTGGGGGCACTGGTGGCGTTCACGCTGCTGCACGCCTCGGTGGTGGGCTGGTTCGTGGTGCAGCGCGGAGCGGGCCGGCCGAACTGGTGGAAGCACCTGGTGATGCCGGTGCTGGGGGCGGCGGTGACGATCGCGGTGATCGTCGAGGCCGCCTGGACGGCGCAGCTGGTGGGTGCGGTCTGGCTGGCGGCGGGGCTCGCGGTCCTGGCCGTCCAGGGGACCCGGCGGAACGGGGCCGGGGACGCGTCCGAGCGCTGAGCCGGCGGCTGCCGCCGCGGGCCGGGGGGCGCGTCGCGGGCCGGGGGGCGCGTCGCGGGCCGGGGGGCGCGTCGCGGGCCGGGGGGCGCGTCGCGGGCCGAGCCGGCGGTCGCCGCCGCGGGCCCGCCCGGATCCCGACACCGCCGGCCGCCCCTGAGACGGTGTCAGTGTGGCTGTCGGCGCGGGCGGATAGCCTGCGTACATGGGTCTGAATACGTCGGCTGACGCGCCGCTGCCGGTCGGTCAGGTGTCCCGGCTCATCGGGGGCTGGATCGACCGGCTGGGCCAGGTGTGGGTGGAAGGGCAGATCACGCAGCTGTCGCGGCGGCCGGGGGCGGGGGTGGTCTTCCTGACGCTGCGCGACCCCTCGCACGACATCTCGCTGAGCGTCACCTGCTACCGCCAGGTCTTCGACGAGGTCGCGGACGCGGTGACGGAGGGCGCGCGGGTCGTCGTCCTGGCCAAGCCGGAGTGGTACGCCCCGCGCGGCCAGCTGTCGCTGCGGGCGACCGAGATACGGCCCGTCGGCATCGGCGAGCTGCTCGCCCGGCTGGAGAAGCTCAAGCGCTCGCTGGCCTCCGAGGGGCTGTTCGCGCTGGACCGCAAGAAGCCGCTGCCCTTCCTGCCGCAGCTGATCGGGCTGGTGGTCGGGCGGGCCTCGGCGGCCGAGCGCGACGTGCTGGAGAACGCCCGGCGGCGCTGGCCCGCGGTCCGCTTCGAGGTGCGGAACGTGGCGGTCCAGGGGGTGAACGCGGTGCCCCAGGTGATCCGGGCGGTCAAGGAGCTCGACGCCCTGGACGAGGTCGACGTGATCATCGTGGCCCGTGGCGGCGGCAGCGTGGAGGACCTGCTGCCGTTCTCCGACGAGGAGGTCGTACGGACGGTCGCGGCGGCCCGCACGCCCGTGGTCTCGGCGATCGGGCACGAGCCGGACTCCCCGCTGCTGGACCTCGTCGCGGACGTGCGGGCCTCCACGCCCACGGACGCGGCGAAGAAGGTGGTGCCGGACGTCGGCGAGGAGCTGGAGCGGGTACGCCAGCTGCAGGGCCGGGGGCTGCGGGCGGTGCGCGGGCTGCTCGACCGGGAGGAGCGGGGGCTCGCGCACGCCCTGGCCCGACCGGTCTTCGTCCATCCCCAGCGGATGGTGGAGACCCGCGAGGCCGAGCTGGAGGCCCTGCTGGGACGTACCCGGCGGACGCTGGGACACCTGCTGGACCGGGCAGATTCCGAGCTGGCGCACACGCTGGCCCGGGTGGTGGCGCTGTCCCCGGCGGCGACGCTGGAGCGCGGGTACGCCGTACTCCAGCGGGCGGACGGGCACGTGGTGCGGTCGCCGGAGCAGGTCTCGGGGGACGAGGTGCTGCGGGCGCGGGTGGCGGAAGGCGAGTTCTCCGTACGGGTCGCGGGGCCGGACGCCGGGTGAACCGGCCACCCGGAGCCCGGAACATATTCGATGTACTGCACACATAAGGTGGAACGGGAATGACTGAAACCGATGCCTCGTTGGGGTACGAGCAGGCCCGGGACGAGCTCATCGAGGTCGTCCGCAAGCTGGAGGCCGGCGGGACGTCGCTCGAGGACTCCCTCGCGCTCTGGGAGCGCGGCGAGGAGCTCGCGCAGGTCTGCCGGCACTGGCTGGAGGGCGCCCGCGCCCGGCTCGACTCGGCGCTGGCGGCCCGCGAGGCGGGGGCCGGCGAGGCCGGCGGGGGTGACGAGCGGGACGCCTGATCGGGCGGCTCAAACGTGACGTGAGTCATCTTCAAGCAGATTTAGTTGAAAGTTCTACAACTTCCGGCTTAGAGTCGAGGCATCGCTTCACCCCCGCATGTATGGAAGAAGGCTTTCCGATGTCTCTCGTTCTCGACGCCGCCGCCCAGGACCTGCTGTTCCGCGAGGCCCGCACCGCCAACTCGTTCTCCGACGAGCCGGTGACCGAGGAGCAGGTCCAGGCGATCTACGACCTGGTGAAGTTCGGCCCCACCGCCTTCAACGGCACGCCGCTGCGCATTACCCTGGTCCGCTCCCCCGAGGCCCGCGAGCGCCTCGTGAAGCACATGGCCGAGGGCAACCAGGCCAAGACCGCCGCCGCGCCGCTGGTCGCGATCCTCTCCGCGGACAACGAGTTCCACGAGGAGCTGCCGCGCCTGCTGCCGCACTTCCCGCCGGCCAAGGACATGTTCTTCTCCGAGCGCCCGGTGCGTGAGCAGTCCGCGCTGGTGAACGGCGCCCTGCAGGCCGCGTACTTCATCGTGGGCGTCCGCGCCGCCGGCCTGGCCGCGGGCCCGATGACCGGCGCCGACCTCGCCGGCATCCAGAAGGAGTTCCTGGACGCCGACCACACCCCGATCATGGTCGTGAACATCGGCAAGCCGGGCGCCGACGCCTGGTTCGACCGCTCGCCGCGCCTGGGCTTCGACGAGGTCATCACCACCGTCTGAGTCAGGACAGGTACGCAGAAGGCCGCTCCCCGGGGTTCCGGGGAGCGGCCTTCTGCGTATGCGACCGGCTCGGATCACCGCTGTGGTGCCCGGCCGGCTCGGATCACTGCTGGGCGCCCTGCTTGAACTCCAGGGCCGCCGCCATCGCGCCCAGCTCCTCGAAGGAGGCGGTGCCGGTCACGACCGTGGCGTACCCCTGCTCCTGCCGGACGAGGGCGTCGTACTTCTCGCCCTCCCAGCGCTCCCAGACCTGGTCGCCGACCTGCTGCGTCTGCCCGGTGGCCTTCGCCTGCCGGGTGACGCCGGCCAGGTGCTTGGCCGAGGCGTCGCTGGACTGCTCGATCGCGACGTACTGCCCCTTGGGGTCCAGGAAGCCCAGGTGCCAGGCGTTCGCGGCCTTGCGGTCGTACGTCACCGAGGTCGCGCGCCACTCGGCCGGGAGCCCCACCGGCACGGCCACCGGGTACGGCGCGGCGCGCCGTGCGGTGATCGTCTCCACCCGGTAGTCGACCACGTGTGTCGGATCGGCCTTCTCGTCATGCGGGACGAAGATGTAGATCCCCGCGACGACGATGCCGATCACCCCCAGCGACCGGACCATGTCCCAGACCGTCTGCTTGCCCTTCATACCTGCCACGCCACCATCGTCCCCCATGACCGGGAGTGATCTCCGCCGGGGTGGGGCGCGGCGGGTCCCGGGACCCCCGGGACGTCCGCACGTGGTCCGCAAGACGTCCGCTCACGCCAACCGCGTGACCGATATACCGCTCATACGTGACCCGGTCTGCTCAATTTGTCGACGTACCGATAGAGTTCCAGCACCCTCACTTCCCGGCCGTCGCCGTACAGAAAGGTGCGCTCCGATGACCGAGCACAACCTGCCGCCCCAGCTCGAAGTCTCTCCGGAGGCCCCCGACCGCAACCTCGCCCTGGAGCTCGTCCGGGTGACCGAGGCCGCCGCCATGGCCGCGGGCCGGTGGGTCGGGCGCGGCGACAAGCTCGGCGCCGACGGCGCCGCGGTCAACGCGATGCGGACCCTGATCTCCACCGTTTCGATGAACGGCGTCGTCGTCATCGGCGAGGGCGAGAAGGACGAAGCCCCGATGCTGTTCAACGGCGAGCGGGTCGGCGACGGCACCGGCGCCGAGGTCGACATCGCGGTCGACCCGATCGACGGCACCACCCTGAACGCCAAGGGCATGCCGAACGCGATCGCCGTCCTGGCCGCCGCCGACCGCGGCACCATGTTCGACCCGTCCGCGGTCTTCTACATGGAGAAGCTGGTCACCGGACCCGAGGCCGCCGACTTCGTCGACATCAACGCGCCGGTCTCCGTCAACATCCGCCGCGTCGCCAAGGCCAAGAACATGGCCGTCGAAGACGTCACCGTGATCATCCTGGACCGCCCGCGCCACGAGGGCATCGTCAAGGAGATCCGCGAGACGGGCGCCCGCATCAAGTTCATCTCCGACGGCGACGTCGCCGGCTCGGTCATGGCGGTGCGCGAGGGCACCGGCGTGGACCTGCTGCTCGGCATCGGCGGCACCCCCGAGGGCATCATCTCGGCCTGCGCCATCAAGTGCCTCGGCGGCACCATCCAGGGCAAGCTGTGGCCCAAGGACGAGGCCGAGCGCCAGAAGGCCATCGACGCCGGCCACGACCTGGACCGCGTCCTGCACACGAACGACCTGGTCTCCGGCGACAACGTCTTCTTCGTCGCCACCGGCATCACGGACGGCGAGCTGCTGCGCGGCGTCCACTACCGCTCGGAGACCGCGACCACGTCCTCGCTGGTCATGCGCTCGAAGTCGGGCACGATCCGGCAGATCGACTCGACGCACCGCCTGTCGAAGCTGCGCGCGTACAGCGCGATCGACTTCGACCGCGCCCAGTAGGAGCCCGCGAACAGGGCAGCGGGCAGGTACGGCGAGAGGGGCGGGGCCGCGGGGGGGGGGGGGGCCCCCCCCCGGCGGGGGGGGGGGGGGGGGCCCCCCCCGCCGGGGGGGGCCCCCCCCCCCCCCCCCGGGGCCGCGCCCGCGCCGCCCCGCAGGCCGACGCGGGGGGCTACCCGCGCGTGGGCGTGCCCCCGCCCCCTGTCGGCCCCCGCCACCGGGGCGGGGGGCGGGTGGGGGGGGGGGGGCGCCCCGGGGGGGGGGGGCCCCGCCCCTCTCGTCCGTGTACGTGCGGGACTCAGCCCGCGGCGGCTATCGGCCCGGCTCCCTGCGCCTGGCGCAGCTCCGCCGCGCGGCGCCTGCGGCGGGCCAGCACCACGCGGCGCTCGGCGGCGGTGAGCCCGCCCCACACCCCGTACGGCTCGGGCTGGAGCAGGGCGTGCTCGCGGCAGGCGACCATCACCGGGCAGCGCGCGCAGACCCGCTTCGCGGCCTCCTCGCGGGAGAGCCGGGCCGCCGTCGGCTCCTTGGAGGGGGCGAAGAACAGCCCCGCCTCGTCCCGGCGGCACACCGCCTCCGCGTGCCATGGGCCGTCATCTTCCCTCGCCGGCACCCGCGGCTTCGGTACGGCGGCCGGACGGGCTTGAAGGCTCGGTACGGCGGCTACCTGCAGGGACTGATGCGGCGGATGCGGCACGGCCTACTCCTGACGACGTATACGCAAGCGAGAGACGATGCACCTGTCCCTACCCGCTGTGCGCGCCCCTATGCACTGCGTGGAGCAAGGGCGCCGCCCCGTCGAACTTCGACCGAAACGCGACGCCGGTGTACGTCGTCGCGCGCCCGCGCACGCCCGCGCGCGGGCTCATTCCCGGCCGGCGCCCCGCAGCGCGTCCGGCGGCGTCCAGTCGGGCCGGCGGCCGAGGTAGGCGAGCAGCGCGGCGACCGGGTCGGCGGCGGCGTCGGGCGCCGGCAGCAGCGCCGGGCCGTACGCGAACCCGCGCAGGGGCTCCGCGAGGGCCTCCGCCGTCGGGCGCAGGGCCGCGGCGAGGGCCGGGGTCAGCGGGGAGGGCAGGCCGGTGGCGACGGCGATGTCCCAGGCGTGGACGGCGGCGTCGAGGGCGGCCGCGCCGACCGCGACCTCGGCGGGGACGGTGAACGGGGGCAGCGGTACGGCGACCTCCGCCGTACCCGGCGCGACACCGGCGAAGGCCTCCGCCGCGGCGTCGAGGGCCGGCGCCAGCAGCTGCGCGGGGGCGGCGGCCAGGATGCCGGAGGGCGCGAAGGGGTCCTCGGCCGGGCCCGGGCCGCCGGTGAGGCGGGCGGCGTAGCCGAGCTGGTCGCCGGCCGCGTGCTGCAGCACTTGGCCGACACTCCACCGTTCGCAGGGCGTCGGACGGTCCCAGCCGTCGGCGGGCACTCCGTCGACGACGGAGCGCAGCGCCGCGTGCGCGGCATCGAGCAGGTCCCACTTGGATGCGGTCATGGGGCCGATCCTAGGGCGGACTTCGGCCAAGTCGGCCGAGATCCCGGCCAGTTGATCCGGAACGCGGCCGGGGCCCGGAACCGGGGCGGGGCCGGGGCCGGGAATGGCGCCGGGCCCGGGCTACCCCTGGAGGCGCTTGCGCAGCTTGAGGGCCAGGTCCACGAGGCGGGCGCCGAGCTTGGGTCGGGCCTCGATGTTGCCCAGCAGGGCGAAGCCGCGGATGATCACGACCGGCGCGCTCGGGTCGGTGGTCTCGGCGCGGCCCTCCCCGTGCACCTCGAAGTTTCCGAGGACCCCGCTGCCGTAGCCGCGCAGGGTCACGTTCTCCGGGACCGTGATCTCGACGTTCCCCAACACGCTCGTCACGTCGATCTCGGTGACCTGCTGCTCGAAGACGGCCTCGGTGAGGTCGATGGTGACGTCGCCGAGGACCGACACCACGCGGGTGTGCGCCCCGGGGCGCCAGCGACCCTTGCGGGTGGAGCTGCTGCACACGGCGACCACGGTCTCCGAGACCGCGGCCCGGCCGCCGGCCGGCGGGTGCGGGACCGGGGCCGGGGCCGCGTACTGGCCGTACGCGGGCGCCGCGGCGGGGGCGCCGGGCGCCGGGAGGTCCCGTACGAGCACCTGGAGCTCCCCGACCGTCTTCACCGCGTACAGCGAATCCAGCCGCTCGGAGTGCTCGTCGGCGGTCAGCCGGCCCTCGGCGAGGGCGTCGGCCAGGATGTGCGCGATCCGGTCGCGGTCGGCGTCGGAGGCCCGCAGATCGGCGGGCGCGGCAGGCTTCTTTTCCAGGTCCACGCCAGCCAGCATAGCGATACGCGATAGATCGCGATAGCCGTCGGCAGTTGACAGTGAGCCTTACCTCACAGACGCACCCCGGGACGGAGGTCCTACGCTGGATAGCCGCGCTGCCAAATGGTCGCCAGCGCCGTCTGCCGAGTGAGGAATGACTGCCGTCATGCCAGAGTTTGCGTACACCGACCTGCTGCCCCTGGGCGAGGACACCACCCCCTACCGGCTGGTGACCTCGGAGGGCGTCTCGACGTTCGAGGCCGACGGCCGTACGTTCCTCAAGGTCGAGCCCGAGGCGCTGCGCAAGCTCGCCGAAGAGGCCATCCACGACATCCAGCACTTCCTGCGCCCCGCGCACCTCGCGCAGCTGCGCCGGATCATCGACGACCCCGAGGCCTCGTCGAACGACAAGTTCGTCGCGCTCGACCTCCTGAAGAACGCGAACATCGCGGCGGCCGGCGTCCTGCCGATGTGCCAGGACACGGGCACGGCGATCGTGATGGGCAAGCGCGGCCAGAACGTGCTGACGGAGGGCGGGGACGAGGCGGCGCTGTCGCGCGGCATCTTCGACGCGTACACGCGCCTCAACCTGCGCTACTCGCAGATGGCCCCCCTCACCATGTGGGAGGAGAAGAACACCGGCTCGAACCTGCCCGCGCAGATCGAGCTGTACGCGACGGACGGCGGCGCGTACAAGTTCCTCTTCATGGCCAAGGGCGGCGGCTCGGCCAACAAGTCCTTCCTCTACCAGGAGACGAAGGCGGTCCTCAACGAGGCCTCCATGATGAAGTTCCTGGAGGAGAAGATCCGTTCGCTGGGCACCGCGGCCTGCCCGCCGTACCACCTCGCGATCGTGGTCGGCGGCACGTCGGCGGAGCACGCGCTCAAGACGGCGAAGTACGCCTCGGCCCACTACCTGGACGAGCTGCCCACCGAGGGTTCCCCGCTGGGCCACGGCTTCCGGGACCTCGACCTGGAGCAGCAGGTCTTCGAGCTGACCCAGAAGATCGGCATCGGCGCGCAGTTCGGCGGCAAGTACTTCTGCCACGACGTGCGCGTCGTCCGCCTGCCGCGCCACGGCGCCTCGCTGCCGGTGGCCATCGCCGTCTCGTGCTCGGCGGACCGCCAGGCGACCGCGAAGATCACCGCCGAGGGCGTCTTCCTGGAGCAGCTGGAGCGCGACCCGGCCCGCTTCCTCCCGGAGACGACCGACGAGCACCTGGACGAGTCGGCGGACGTGGTCGAGATCGACCTGAACCAGCCGATGGACGACATCCTCGCGGAGCTGACCAAGCACCCGGTGAAGACCCGCCTCTCCCTGACGGGCCCGCTGGTGGTGGCGCGCGACATCGCGCACGCCAAGATCAAGGAGCTGCTGGACTCGGGCGCCGGGATGCCGCAGTACCTGAAGGACCACCCGGTCTACTACGCCGGCCCGGCGAAGACCCCCGAGGGCTACGCCTCGGGCTCCTTCGGCCCGACCACGGCCGGCCGCATGGACTCGTACGTGGAGCAGTTCCAGGCGGCGGGCGGCTCGAAGGTCATGCTGGCCAAGGGCAACCGCTCGCAGCAGGTGACGGACGCGTGCGGCGCGCACGGCGGCTTCTACCTCGGCTCGATCGGCGGCCCGGCGGCGCGCCTGGCGCAGGACTGCATCAAGAAGGTCGAGGTCCTGGAGTACGAGGAGCTCGGCATGGAGGCGGTCTGGAGGATCGAGGTCGAGGACTTCCCGGCGTTCATCGTCGTGGACGACAAGGGCAACGACTTCTTCCAGAACCCGGCCCCGGCCCCCACCTTCACCCACATCCCCGTCCGGGGCCCGGGCCTGGCGTAACCCCGCGCCGGTCCCGTCCCGGACGGGGCCGGCAGGACGTCCCGGCGAGACCCCCTGGCCCCCGGCCAGGGGGTCTTCAGCACTCCGTGTAGCCGCGCAGCAGCTCGGCCTCGGTCGGAGTCGCGTACAGCCCGTGCGCGCGCGCCTCGCGCAGTTGCGGGAGCGTGAGTGCGTACATGTCGCGGACGGCCTTCAACGGAAGGCCGTCCGGCCCGCCGACGGCGAGGACGACCGTGCCCTCCGCGGCGATGATCCGCTCGCGGATCCACGGCGGGGGCACGCCCCAGCCACCGCCGCAGGCCGTGTACGCGCGTCCCACTGCGGTGCAGTACTCGGTCTCCTCCCAGCGCAAGCGGCCGTCGACGACGCGCTGTCCGACCTCGTGTCGGCAAGACTCGCACGGTTCGCAATGCAGCAATGTCACGGAGAATTCGGCCATCCGTGCAGCATGCGGTAGCGGGGCGGTCTGCGCATGCGGATAACGTCGGGTCCATGAATCGGCAGTACGCGCAGCCCGCCACCGCCCGCGACGTGCGGGTCATCGCCCATCGCGGGGCCTCCCACGAGCATCCCGAGCACACCCTCGCCGCCTATCGGCAGGCCATCGACGACGGGGCCGACGCGCTGGAGTGCGACGTACGGCTGAGTGCCGACGGGCGGCTCGTGTGCGTGCACGACCGGCGGGTGGAGCGGACCTCCGACGGGCGCGGGACCGTCTCCGCCATGACGTACGAGGAGCTGGCCGGCCTCGACTTCGGCGGCTGGAAGGGCGAGGAGCACCGCGGGGCGCAGGTGCTGCTCTTCGAGGACCTGCTCAAGGAGGCGCTGGCCGCCGACCGGCCCGTCGGGCTGGCCGTCGAGACCAAGCACCCCACCCGCGCGGGCGGCCGGCTGGAGGCCGAGCTCGTACGGGTCCTCAAGGAGCACGGGCTCGCCGACGGCTCCGACGGCCGCGTCGAGGTGATGAGCTTCTCCCGAAACGCCCTGATCCGGCTGAACCGGCTGGCCCCCGGGCTGCCCGCCGTGTACCTGATCGAGCGGGCGGTGCGGCCGCCCAGGCCGCCGTTCGCCGGGCACGCCGGTCCCGGCATCGACCTGCTGCGCAAGGACCCGGGTCTGGTGGCGCGGCTCAAGGCCAAGGGGCTGCGCGTGCGCGTCTGGACGGTCGACGAGCCGGAGGACGTCGAGCTGTGCCTGCGGCTGGGCGTGGACACCTTGATCACCAACAGGCCGCGTGAAGTGCGGGAGTACCTGCGGGGCCGGTAGCCGGTGGCACCCGGCCGGCCGCGCCGGCCGGGTGTGGGGGGTGGTGGGCGAACTGCGGTTGGGCCAAGCGGGGTTACGCGAAGCGCTGCGTCGCCGCGCCGTTGCAGGTCTGCAGGCGCAGCTGGTCGTGGGCGGCGGCCACGGTCAGGCACATGCCCGGAGCGGCCGCGGGGCGCAGGGTGGCGCCGTCGCGGACCCACTGCTGGTTCGCACCGCCGTGGCAGTTCCAGACGATCAGGCCGGTGCCCGCGCCGTAGTTGGCGCCGGGGGCGTCCAGGCAGCGGTCGTGGGTGAGCTCGACGTGGACGGACTTCCTGGCGGAGTCGTACCACCAGCCCTGGTTGCGGCCGCCGTGGCAGTCCCAGCCGATGACCTTGGTCCCGTTGGCGCTGGAGCCGCCGTTGGAGTCGAGGCAGTTGCCGTTCGCCTCGTTCTTCAGCGGCGCGTAGAGGGAGTCCCAGGCCCCGGCCTGCAGGACGGGCGTTCCGGTGCTCGCCGGGTCCGCGCAGGAGGCCTCGCGCAGACCCGAGTCGTAAAGCTGCGTCAGGCAGGACGCGAACGCGCCGTGGCCCCGGTAGTTGGGGTGGAAGGACTGGCGGGCGGTGTTCTCGTCCCACGGGAAGTGGTCCCCGAGGTCCAGGTAGAGGCCGCGGGCCCAGGTGTCCTCCATGCACACCTCGTGGCCCTGGAAGAGCCGCGAGTTGTCCAGGTACGTGGCCCCCGAGGCGAGCGCCGCAGCGCGCACGCCCTTCTCGAAGGCGGGCACCGCTTGGTTGCGGCCCCAGGCGGCGTCGGAGTCGTAGCCGGCGCAGCCTCCGGGGAGCTTGCCCGGGAAGTTGGGGTTGTCGTAGAAGTCGGGGCCGATGGGGCTCGGGTAGCCCATCACGACGAGCTTGTAGTCGGAGTCCGCGTAGCCCGCGTCGCGCATGACCGTCTTGAGGTCGGCGACCGTCGCCTCGACCTTGGGCTTCAGGCCGTCCACGCGTGCCTGCCAGCCCGGTCCGTACTTGGGCTCGCAGGTGCCCTGGCTGAGCACCCAGCGGGTCACGCAGTCCGTCATGACCGGGCCGAACTGCAGGTCGTCGTTGGCGCCGGCGACGAGCAGCACCATCTTGATCTTCGTGTTGCGCGCCTTGACGGCCAGGCTGTCGCTCTGCACCAGCTCGTCGGCGTACTGCTTGCTGCCGCCGATCCGGATGTTGCCGGTGTAGCCGCCGGAGCAGGCGACGTTGAAGGTCAGGTCGGCCGGGATGCCGGTGCGGTGGATCGCGGAGTCCGGCGAGCGGTGGCACTGGTTGTTCGGGGTGTTGGTCGCCGGGTCGTAGTTGCCCACGCCCTCGCCCGAAATCTCGCTGTCGCCGAGCGAGATCAAGCCGGTCTTGCGCTCGCTCATCGGGCGGATCGCCGCGTCACCGTAGATCTTGACGGCCTCCGCCGCGCGGATGGCCTCCAGTTCGGGCGAGAGCGGGGTGGCGGCCGCCGCGGGGGCGCTCGCCGCCTGGGCCATGGGGGTGATGGCGGTGACGCCCCCGAGGGCGGCCGCGATCGCCGCGGCGGCGGCAAAGGTAGATCTGAGCCCGGGTCTCGTGCCCACACGTGTCATGAACGTCTCCCCTGTCGGTGTTACCCCCGGTATTTACTGGCCGGTAGGGGACTTGGGAACACTTCGAACAAGACAATTGCTCAACTTTTTGAGGAGGCAATCAAGATGACGAAAGATCAGCAGTCCCGGGGGCCGGCGGGCGAGTACCGCGTCGAGCACGACTCGATGGGCGAGGTACGGGTCCCCGCGCACGCCAAATGGCGGGCCCAGACCCAGCGCGCCGTGGAGAACTTCCCCCTCTCCGGCCAGCGCCTGGAGCGCGCCCACATCGAGGCGCTCGCGCTCGTCAAGGCGGCGGCCGCCGCGGTGAACGCGAAGCTGGGCGTGGTGGACCAGGACACCGCCGACGCGATCCGGTCCGCCGCGTCCGAGGTGGCCGAGGGCCGCTGGGACGAGCACTTCCCGGTCGACGTGTTCCAGACCGGGTCCGGGACCTCGTCCAACATGAACACCAACGAGGTCATCGCGACCCTGGCGGGCGAGCGGCTCGGCCGCGAGGTACACCCCAACGACCACGTCAACGCCTCGCAGAGCTCCAACGACGTGTTCCCGTCGTCCATCCACATCGCCGCGACCGCCGCCGTCACCCGCGAGCTGATCCCGGCCCTGGAGCACCTCGCCGCCGCCCTGGAGCGCAAGGCCGCCGAGTTCGCCGAGGTGGTCAAGGCGGGCCGGACCCACCTGATGGACGCCACCCCGGTGACCCTGGGCCAGGAGTTCGGCGGGTACGCCGCCCAGGTGCGCTACGGCGTCGAGCGGCTGCGCGGCGCCCTGCCCCGGCTCGCCGAACTGCCGCTGGGCGGGACCGCCGTGGGCACCGGGATCAACACCCCGCCCGGATTCTCCGCCGCCGTGATCGCCGAGGTGGCCGCCGCGACCGGGCTGCCGCTGACCGAGGCGCGCAACCACTTCGAGGCCCAGGGGGCGCGGGACGCGCTGGTGGAGACCTCGGGGGTGCTCCGTACGATCGCCGTCTCCCTGACCAAGATCTCCAACGATCTGCGCTGGATGGCCTCGGGACCGCGCACGGGATTGGCCGAAATCAATCTGCCAGATCTCCAGCCGGGCTCCTCGATCATGCCCGGGAAGGTCAATCCGGTGGTCCCGGAGGCCGTACTGATGGTCGCCGCACAGGTGACCGGAAACGACACGACCGTCGCCGTCGCGGGCGCGGCCGGCAATTTCGAGCTCAATGTGATGCTCCCGGTGATGGCCAAGAACCTGCTGGAATCGATCCGGCTGCTCGGCAACGCGAGCCGCCTGCTGGCCGACCGCACGGTCGACGGGATCACCGCGAACGTGGCGCGGGCCAGGGAGTTCGCCGAGTCCTCCCCCTCCGTGGTGACCCCGCTGAACCGGTACATCGGCTACGAGGAGGCGGCCAAGGTCGCCAAGAAGGCCCTCGCCGAACGGAAGACGATCAGGGAGGTCGTGCTGGAGTCCGGGTACGTCGACCGCGGCGACCTGACGCTGGAACAACTGGACGAGGCCCTCGACGTCCTGCGGATGACCCGGCCCTGAAAACGTTTCCGGACATGGGCCGGATTCGGTCGTTTCCCGTCCCCGCGCACCTCCGTGACCTGCACCGCAGCGGGCGCGGGGGCCCCCGCCCTAAGATCTGCGCATGACAGGTACCGCAGGCCGCGGGGGCGGCGACGCGCAGGGCACCCGCTGGCGGCCGGGTGAGCAGATCCTCTGGCGCTACCGCGACCACGCCCCGGCCCTGAAGGGTGCGGTCCACATCTGCCGCCCGGTGACGGTGGTGCAGGACACCGCCGACCTGCTGGCCGTGTGGATGGCCCCCGGCACCGAATGCGTCAAGCCGGTGCTGGCCGACGGTACCTCCGTGCACGAGGAGCCGCTCGCCACCCGGTACACCGCGCCGCGCACCACCGCACGCTCGCGCTGGTTCGGGGCCGGCGTGCTGAAGCTGGCCCGGCCCGGGGACCCGTGGTCGGTGTGGCTGTTCTGGGACCACGGCTGGCGGTTCAAGAGCTGGTACGTGAACCTCGAGGAGCCGCGCACCCGGTGGTCCGGCGGAGTGGACTCCGTGGACCACTTCCTGGACATCTCCGTCTACCCCGACCGTACGTGGAAGTGGCGCGACGAGGACGAGTTCGCGCAGGCCCAGCGGGCCGGTCTGATGGACGCCGAACAGGCCCGCCAGGTGCAGGTCGCGGGGCGGGCGGCGGTGGACGTGATCAAGGCCTGGGGGGCTCCGTTCTCCGACGGCTGGCAGGACTGGAGGCCGGATCCCGCCTGGGGAGTTCCGGCCCTCCCCGAGGACTGGGACCGCACTCCGGCGCATATGACCTCATGAGACCCTTGATGCGCCCCCGGGGTTCAACCGTAAGATCTCCCTCCGCAGGTCGCGCGCGGGAGGCGCGCTGGGCCCCCAAGCCGTAAATGTCGTGCCGTACGCGGGACTTGACCGGAGGTCAAAGCAGAGCGAGAGGTAACGAGCGGGACGCGGAACCGCGGGGCGATGGTGTCCCCGCCGCTGAGCGGGTATACCGCGACTGACCGAGTTGAGTGCAGCGCACATCGAGCGCAAACGGACGGAATTCCACGCGTGACGGAGTACCCCACCTCGCAGGAGGGCCCGCCGCCTGCCGCGGCCGCCGCGACACCGGCCCCGGGCGGCCCCGGCATGCCCGCCGCCACCGGCGGCTGTTCGGACGAGCTGGGCCACGGCAAGGCCCCCGTCCCCTCGGCCGAGGCCGTACGCGGCTCGGCCGCGCCCGGCGACGACCCCGTCCGCTCGGACGTCCCGCGCCCGCGCGGCGAGGGCGTGCCCGCCGCTCCCCAGGACGGCACGCCCCGCCCGCGCGGCCGCGCACGGGGCACGGCGGCATCGGGCGCGGCCGGCCGCCGCGGCCGTGACGCAGAGGCCGCCCGCAGCGCCGTACGCGACGCCGCGGCGGCGGGCGGACCGGCGGGCGGACCGGCGGGCGGTTCCCGGCGGCGCGACGGGGAGGCGGCGCGGAACGCCGCCCACGGCGATGACGCGGCCGGCCTCGCCGCCGGCCGGCCCCACGAGGCCCGCGGCGCGGCCCCGGACCTCCCGGCGGTGACACCGGACGCCTCCCGCCCCCGCGAGAGCGGAGCCGCCGGCGGCGAGCAGGGCCCCGAAGGCGGCGCGGACACGGCCACCGGCGGGGCGTACGGGGGCCAGGACGGCGCGGACCCGGCCGCGGGTGCGGCACACGCCCAGGGCGCCGCCGCGCCGGACGGTACGGTCGGCGCGGGGTTGCAGGGGCCCGACGGGGTGGCCCGGCGCGAAGGGGACCGGCTGCGGTTCGTCGGGGCGGCGACCCGGCGCATCGCGCGCGGCATCGACCTGGACGAGATCGTCCTCGGTCTGTGCCGGGCCACCGTGCCCACCTTCTCGGACGCCATCCTCGTCTACCTGCGCGACCCCCTCCCGGTGGGCGACGAACGTCCCGTCGGCCCGGTCGTTTTAAGGCTGCGCCGCACCGACCGGCTCCGGCCGATCGACGATCTGACGGGAGCCGTAGCCGGAGCGGGAGCAGGGACGGGAACCGAGGGCGCCGGGGCGGCGGGGGCCGCCGGCGAGCTCGACTTCAGCCAGCTTCCGCTGGTCGGCCCGCAGGGTGACCTGCCCGCGGCAGAGCTCTGCGAGATCCGCCCCGGCGGAGCCCTCGCCGAGGTGCTGCGCGGCGTACGGCCCGTCTTCGGGTCCGCCGCCGGGGCCAAGGACGCGCTGCCGGAGCTGCTCGGCTCGGAGCACCCGGTACCGCGCGGCCAGCGGGCCATCCTCGCGCCGCTGCGCGGCCGCCGCCGCGTCATCGGCTCGGCGGTGTTCCTGCGCAGCCCCGAGCGGCCCGCGTTCGAGCAGAACGACCTCCTGGTCGCCGCCCAGCTGGCCACGCACACCGCGCTCGGCATCGACAAGGCGGTCCTGTACGGCCGTGAGGCGTACATCGCCGACGAGTTGCAGCGCACCATGCTGCCCGACAGCCTTCCGCAGCCCACCGGGGTCCGGCTGGCCTCCCGCTACCTGCCCGCCGCCGAGACGGCCCGGGTCGGCGGCGACTGGTACGACGCGATACCGCTGCCCGGCAGCCGGGTCGCGCTCGTCGTCGGCGACGTGATGGGCCACTCCATGACCTCCGCCGCGATCATGGGCCAGCTCCGCACCACCGCCCAGACCCTGGCGCAGCTGGACCTGCCGCCCGCCGAGGTCCTGCACCACCTGGACGAGCAGGCCCAGCGCCTCGGCTCCGACCGGATGGCGACCTGCCTGTACGCGGTCTACGACCCCGTCTCGCACCGGATCACCATCGCCAACGCCGGCCACCCGCCGCCCGTGCTCCTGCACCTGGGCGGCCGGGCCGAGGTGCTCCGCGTACCCCCCGGCGCCCCCATCGGCGTCGGCGGCGTGGACTTCGAGGCCGTGGAGCTGGACGCGCCCGCCGGGGCCACCCTGCTGCTGTACACCGACGGGCTGGTCGAATCCCGGCTGCGCGACGTGTGGACCGGCATCGAGCAGCTCCGCGAGCGCCTGGCCACCACCGCGCAGCTGACGGGCCTGGACCACCCGCCGCCGCTGGAGGCGCTCTGCGACGACGTCCTCGACATGCTCGGCCCGGGCGACCGGGACGACGACATCGCGCTGCTCGCGGCCCGCTTCGACGGGATCGCGCCCAGCGACGTCGCGTACTGGTTCCTGGACCCGGAGGAGACCGCTCCGGGCCGGGCCCGCCGGTTCGCCCGCCGCGCCCTGACCCGGTGGGGCCTGGAGGAGCTCCAGGACTCGCTGGAGCTGCTGGTCAGCGAGGTGGTCACGAACGCCGTGCGGTACGCGGAGCGGCCCGTGACCCTGCGCCTGCTGCGGACGGACGTACTGCGCTGCGAGGTCGGCGACGACTCCCCGCAGCTGCCCCGCCAGCGCCGGGCCCGGGAGACCGACGAGGGCGGCCGCGGGCTGTTCCTGGTCAACCGGATGGCTCGCCGCTGGGGCGCCACCCGGCTGAGCAGCGGAAAGGTGGTCTGGTTCGAGCTGCCGCTGCCGGGAGGGCACGACCGCCGCTGACCGGCCCGCCGAACGCGAAACCGCCGCCCCGCAGCGTGGATGCTGCGGGGCGGCGGTTTCGCGTTCACGGGGCGCGGGTCCGCTAGGGGATCGTGATCGGCGGACTCTTCGTCGGGTCCGGGCTCTTCGTCGGGTCCGGACTCTTCGTCGTGCTCTTGGTCGGGTCCGGGCTCTTCGTCGGGTCCGGGCTCTTCGTCGGGTCCTGGGTGCCCTTCGACGGCGAGACGGGCGCCGACGGCGTGCCGGCGGACGAGGAGCTCGACGAGGACGGGGAGCTGCTGCGGCTCGGCGCCTGGGTGGGGCCCATGTTCGCCTCGGAGAGGTCGAACTCGCCGGTGTCCACGCCCTTGAGCGCGGCCAGGGTGTACGCCTTCCAGATCTCGGCCGGGAAGCTGGAACCACCCGCTCGGCCACCGCCCGCGGTACCGGTCAGGGTGACCTGCTTGGCCGTTCCGGGCTCCTCGCCGAACATCGCGACGACGGTGACCAGTTCCGGCGTGTACGCGGTGAACCAGGCGGCCACGTTGGACTCGGTGGTGCCGGTCTTGCCGGCGGCCTCGTACGCGGAGCTCTTCACGGCCTTGCCGGAACCGTCCTGGACGACGCCGGTGAGCACCTTGGTGACCGTGTCGGCGGTCTCACGGGTGATGGCCTGGCCGCCCACGGACTCGACCGGCTTGAAGGCGCGGTCGGCGTGCTTGGCGCTCTTGACGATCGTCGGGGTGACCTTCTTGCCGTGGTTGTCGAAGGTGGCGTAGACGCCGGCCATCTCCAGGGTGTTGGCGCTCATCGTGCCGAGCGACATGGCGGGCTTGTCGGCCGGCCAGCCGTCGCGGTCCTTCATGCCGAGCGCCAGCGCCGTCTTCTTCACCGCCGGCGGGCCCACGTCCACGATCATCTGGGCGTACACCGAGTTCACGGAGGAGTTGGTGGCCGCCTGGACGGTGAGCAGCGGGTCGCCGTAGTTCGCGTTGTCCTGGTTCTGCGGGGCGAACGGGGTGTCGCTGCCGACGACCGGGCGCTTGCTGGTGCCGTCGTAGAGGGCGTTCGGCGTGATCGGCTTCTTGTCGTGCGTCAGGGACTTGTTCTCGAGCGCGGAGGCGAGCACGACCGGCTTGAAGGTCGAGCCGGGCTGGAAGTCCTGGCGCAGCGCGTTGCTCGCCCAGTGGTCGGAGAGCCCGGTGCCGCCGTACATCGCGACGATCGCACCGGTCTTCGGGTCCACGGAGGTGGCGCCGGCCTGCACGCTCGCGTCGACGGGCCGGTCCTTGCGGTCGAGCTTGGACTCCAGCTCGTCCTGGACGGCCTTCTCCAGCGCGGCCTGCTTCTTCGGGTCGATGTTGAGGGTGATCTCCCAGCCGCCGGCCTGCAGCTCCTGGGTGGTCATGTTGGTCTGGCGCCGCAGTTCCGCGTCCGCGGCCTGCTTCAGATAGCCCTTCTGGCCCTCCATGCCGGGGGCGGCCTTGGGCTTGATCGGCATCGGAAGCTGGAGCTGCTTGCGCTTCTCCGGGTCGAGCGCCTTCATCTCGACCATGTTGTCGAGCACGCCGTTGAAGCGGATCTTGACCAGCCGCGTGCCGTTCGGGCCCGCGGTCGCCAGGTCGTAGTCGCTGGGCGCCTGGAGGACGGCCGCGAGGTACGCGCCCTGCTCCAGGGTCAGCTTGTCCACGTCGACGCCGTAGTAGGCCTGGGCGGCGGCCTGGATGCCGTACGCGCCGCGCCCGAAGTAACTGGTGTTCAGGTAGCCCGCGAGGATGTCCGGCTTCTCCATGCGCTGGTCGACCTTGAGGGAGATCACCAGCTCCTTGAGCTTGCGGGTCGCGGTCTGGTCCTGGTTCAGGTAGAAGTTCTTGACGTACTGCTGGGTGATCGTCGATCCGCCGGCCTTGCCCTTGCCGGTGACCGTGTTGAACAGGCCGCGGCCGATGCCGAGGAAGTCGACGCCCTGGTCCTGGTAGAAGGACTTGTTCTCGATCGCGATGAAGCCCGTCTGGACGTCCTTGGGGACCCGGCTGAGCGGCACGATCTCGCGGTTCATCTTGCCGTCGCGCGCCATGATCGAGCCGTCCGCGTACTTGTAGACGTTGCTCTGCTTGATGGCGTCGGCGTTCGGGTCCGGCTCGTCCACGTAGAAGTAGAGGGCGACGAGTGCGCCCATTCCGAGCAGGACGATCCCGAAGAAGGCCCCCAGGATCTTCTTCCATGTGAAGAAGCGACGTATGCCGGTCCGCTTGCCGGCACGCCCCTTCCCGGTGGCGCTCCCGCGCGGCGCCCGTCGCGCACTGCGCTGCTGCGCCTTACGCGCTTCTGCTCGGCCCATCGCTCCCGCTCCGCTCGATTTCCCCCCCGACGTCAGCTCAGAAAGCTAACACCGCAGGTTGTGACAAAGGTTGACCAACCTTGGCCAATACCGGTCAATTCGGACGTGAGAATCAGCACCCACATCGATGGAACCGACGCGCGGCGAGCCCGTAGGGTTGCGGCGGCCGTAAAAAGTGATATCACTTTGCTAAGGGGCCCGACCGGCCGCGACCAATCAAATGGGGGCAGAGCATGACGAATGCAGAGAGCATCGGCGGCGACGTACGGGAGTTCACGGCCCGCAGCGTGGGCGGTGGACTGGCCTTGCTGCTGGGGCTGTTGGGGGTGGCGGCCGGTGCCGGACTGATCGCCCTGGGCGCGACCGCCGACGCCTCGGCCGCGCACGTGTCCCTGATCGTGCTCGGCGTCCTCCTGATAGCCGCCTCGGCCTTCGCGATGGGCGGGCTGAACATGGTCGCTCCGGGCGAGGCCCGCGTGGTCCAGCTGTTCGGCCGGTACCGGGGGACGGTCCGCACGGACGGCCTGCGCTGGGTCAACCCGCTGACCTCGCGGGAGAAGATCTCCACCCGGGTCCGCAACCACGAGACGGCCGTCCTGAAGGTCAACGACGCGTACGGCAACCCGATCGAGCTGGCGGCCGTCGTGGTGTGGCGGGTGGAGGACACCGCGCGGGCGACGTTCGAGGTGGAGGACTTCACGCAGTTCGTCGAGACCCAGACCGAGGCGGCCGTCCGGCACATCGCGATCGAGTACCCGTACGACGCGCACGACGAGGGCGGGCTCTCGCTGCGCGGCAACGCCGAGGAGATCACCGAGAAGCTGGCGCTCGAACTGCACGCGCGGGTGGAGGCGGCCGGCGTCCGGATCATCGAGTCCCGCTTCACGCATCTCGCGTACGCTCCGGAGATCGCCTCCGCGATGCTGCAGCGCCAGCAGGCGGGAGCGGTCGTGGCGGCCCGCAAGCAGATCGTGGAAGGGGCGGTGGGCATGGTCGAACTGGCCCTGACCCGACTGGCGGAGCAGGACATCGTGGACTTGGACCCGGAGCGCAAGGCCGCCATGGTGTCGAACCTGATGGTGGTCCTGTGCGGCGACCGGGCCGCCCAGCCGGTCGTCAACACGGGCACGCTCTACCAGTGAGCCCCGCCGGCGAGCCGCAGGAGCCCGAAACGGGCGAGGGCCGGGAACGGCCGCCCGCGCGGGCGGGGCGACAGCCGCGCAAGCAGGTGCTGCTGCGGCTCGACCCGCAGGTGTACGACGCCCTCGCCCGCTGGGCCGGCGAGGAGCTGCGCAGCGCCAACGCGCAGATCGAGTTCCTGCTGCGGCGGTCCCTCTCCGAGGCCGGCCGCCTCCCGGGCGGCGCCGCCCCGATCCCGCCGCGCGGCCGCCCCCGCATCCCGCCTGAGGCCTGAGGCCCGGGGCCCGAGGCGTCACGCCTCGGGCCCCACGCCCGCGCCGATCAGGACCGAAGTCCCGCAGAACGGCCGGTACGGCAGGCCGAAAGCCCTCTCTACACTCCGGGTATACACCGAGCGTATACACCGGATGTATAGTCCTCGGCATGTCCATCGGTCACACGCTCCTCGGCCTCCTGGAGGCCGGTCCACGCCACGGTTACGACCTCAAGCGCGCCTTCGACGAGAAGTTCGGCCACGACCGGCCGCTCGCCTACGGCCAGGTCTACTCGACCATGTCCCGCCTCCTGAAGAACGGCCTCGTCGAGGTCGAGGGGATAGAGAGCGGCGGCGGTCCCGACCGCAAGCGGTACGCCATCACCGACGCCGGCATCACCGACGTCGACGGCTGGCTCGCCCAGCCCGAGAAGCCCGAGCCGTACCTCCAGTCGACCCTCTACACCAAGGTCGTCCTGGCCCTGCTCACCGGCCGCAGCGCCGCCGACCTGCTGGACACCCAGCGGGCCGAGCACCTGCGGCTCATGCGCATCCTGACCCAGCGCAAGCGCAAGGGCGACCTCGCCGACCAGCTCGTCTGCGACCACGCCCTGTTCCACCTCGAAGCGGATCTGCGCTGGCTGGAACTGACCGCCGCCCGCCTCGACCAGCTCGCCCGGGAGGTGGGCCGATGAGCACCACGCCCCCGGCCGGCAGCCTGCTCTGCGCCACCGGCCTGCGCAAGACGTACGGGTCCACCGCCGCGCTCGACGGCGCGGACTTCTCCATCCACCCCGGCGAGGTCGTCGCCGTCATGGGCCCCTCGGGATCCGGCAAGTCGACGCTGCTGCACTGCCTCGCCGGGATCGTCCCGCCCGACTCGGGCACCGTCACGTACGCCGGCCGCGAGCTGTCCGCCATGAACGACGCCGAGCGCAGCGCGCTGCGCCGCGGCGAGTTCGGCTTCGTCTTCCAGTTCGGCCAGCTCGTCCCCGAACTGACCTGCGTCGAGAACGTCGCGCTGCCGCTGCGCCTGACCGGCGTGAAGCGCAGGCAGGCCGAGCGCACCGCCCTGGAGTGGATGGCCCGCCTGGAGGTCGCCGAGATCGGCCGCAAGCGCCCCGGCGAGGTCTCCGGCGGCCAGGGCCAGCGCGTCGCCGTCGCCCGCGCCCTCGTCACCGGCCCGCGGGTCCTCTTCGCGGACGAGCCCACCGGCGCCCTCGACTCCCTCAACGGCGAGCTCGTCATGCAGCTGCTGACCGAGGCCGCCCGCTCCGCGAACGCCGCCGTCGTCCTCGTCACGCACGAGACCCGCGTGGCCGCGTACTCCGACCGCGAGATCGTCGTACGCGACGGCAGGTCCCGCGACATGGAGCGCGCCATATGAGTGGCCAGGGCATCCTGCGGGTCTGGGCCCGCGACCTCGGCCTCGGCGCCCGCTTCGCCTTCGGCGGCGGCCGCGAGGGCTGGACGCGCACCCTCCTCACGGGCCTGGGCGTCGGCCTCGGCGTCGCCCTGCTGCTGATCACCAGCGCCGTGCCGAGCGCCCTGTCCGCCCGCGACGAGCGCGGCACGGCCCGTCTGGCGGACTCGGCCCGCGAGAGCGACCGGCCGGGTCCCGACACCGTCCTGACCGCCGGCGCGGACCAGACGTACCGCTCGTACGGGATCGACGGCCTGCTCGTCCAGCCCGAGGGCCCCTCGGCCCCGCTGCCGCCCGGCCTGGAGACGTACCCGGGCCCCGGCGAACTGGCCGTCTCCCCCGCCCTCGACGAGCTGATGAAGACCTCCGAGGGCAAGCTGCTGCGCGAGCGCCTCGACGGGCGCATCGTCTCGGTCATCGGCGATGCGGGCCTGGTCGGCCCCGGCGACCTCTACTTCTACGAGGGCACCGACCGGCTCTCGCGGTACGCCGCCGACGACGCCACCAGCGCGTACGTCCACCGGGTCACCGGCTTCGGCGAGGAGCGGGAGAAGCGGCCGCTGGACCCCGTCCTCGCGCTCCTCGTGGTGCTGGTCTTCGTCGCCCTGCTCATGCCGGTCGCCGTGTTCATCGCGGCCGCCGTCCGCTTCGGCGGCGACCGCCGTGACCGCCGGCTCGCCGCACTGCGCCTGATCGGCGCCGACGCCCGGATGGTCCGCCGGATCGCGGCGGGCGAGGCCTTCGCCGGATCCCTGATCGGCCTGGTCGCCGGTACCGGCCTCTTCCTCCTCGCCCGGCAGCTCGCCCCCGCCCTCACCCTGTACCAGCGCAGCGTCTTCCCCGCCGACCTGAACCCGGCCCCCTGGCTGGCCGCCCTCGTGGCCGTCGCGGTGCCCGGCGCGGCCGTCGCCGTGACCCTGTTCGCCCTGCGCGGCGTGGTCATCGAACCGCTCGGCGTGGTCCGCACGGCCACCCCGCGCCGGCGCCGGATCTGGTGGCGCCTGCTGCTCCCGGTGGCCGGCGTGGCCCTGCTCGTCCCGATGTCGGGCCGCGGCAACGACGCCGGCCGGTTCAACCAGTACCAGGTCTCCGCGGGTGTGGTCCTGCTGCTGATCGGCGTCACCACCCTGCTGCCCTGGGTCCTGGAACGCTCCGTCGGCCGGCTCGGCGGAGCCGGGCCGGTGTCCTGGCAACTGGCCGTCCGGCGGCTCCAGATCGCCAGCGGCACCGGCGCCCGCCTGGTCAACGGCATCGCGGTCGCGGTCGCCGGGGCCATCGCCCTGCAGATGCTCTTCGCCGCCACCTCGGCCTCGTACACCGAGAAGACGGGCCAGGACCCGGCACGGGCCTCGGTCTCGATCCTCCCCCGCGGCAGCGACCCCGCGCGGGTCGACGCCCTCGCAGGGAAGATCGCCGCCACCCCGGGCGTCACCGGCGTCCTTCCGCTGCGCTCCGTATCGGCCTCGCCGACCCCGGAAGCCGAGGGCCTGACGGTCGAGCTCACCATCGGGAGCTGCTCCGCCCTCGCCGAGCTGGGCACCCTGCCCTCCTGCGAGGACGGCGACGTCTTCGTGCTGCCCGCCTCCACCGACCCCGACCGGTACGACGGCGTCGCCGCCCACGCCGGCGAGAAGCTGTTCGCCGGGAACGTCCACGGCACCGACGGCCCGGCGGCCGTCCCGTGGAACGTGCCCGCCGACGCGCCGGCGGTCTCCCCCCGCAGGGACCCGAACGGCAGCCTGCGCAGCGGTCTGCTCGTCACCCCGGCGGCCGCCCCCCGGGGGCTCGGCGACTTCCAGTCCTCGCAGGTCTACGTCAAGCTCGACCCGAAGGACCCGGACGCGATCGAGCGGGTGCGGACGGCGTCGTACAAGGCCGACCCGATCGCCGTGCCCATGACCCTGCAGTCGACCGCCACCGACGACCGCTTCGCCTCCATCCGCACCGGCCTGTTCGTCGGGGCCACCTGCGTGCTCGTGCTGATCGGCGCCAGCCTGCTGGTCTCGCAGCTGGAGCAGTTGAGGGACCGCAAGAAGCTGCTGGCCGCCCTGGTCGCCTTCGGTACGAAGCGCTCCACGCTCAGCCTGTCGGTGCTGTGGCAGACGGCCATCCCGATCGGCCTGGGCCTGGCACTCGCCACCGTGGTGGGGCTCACCCTCGGCACCGTGCTGATGCGGATGGCCACCGTCCCGGTCCGCGTCGACTGGGGCTCGGTCGCCTCGATGATCGGCGTCGGCGCCGGGGTGGCCGTCACGGTGACCCTGCTCAGCCTGCCGCCGCTGCTGCGGCTGATGCGCCCGGACGGACTGCGTACGGAGTAGCGGCGCGCGAGTACGTACGCCCGCTCCCGGCCCGTCCCCGGCCTATTCGGCCGGCCACACCGGGAGCGGGCGCACGGCTTCGCGCAGGGCGCCCGCGATGGCCCGGAACTCCTCCTGGCGGGCCGTGCCCGTCCGCATGGCCAGCGCGATCCGCCGCGAGGGCGCGGGCTCGGCGAAGTACCCGGTGGCCAGGTACTCGTTGCGGGCGGTCTCCAGCCTCAGCGCGGTGCGCGGCAGCAGCGTCACGCCCAGGCCCCCGGCGACCAGCTGGACGAGGGTGGACAGGCCGGCCGCGGTCGTGGTGACGGCCGCGCCGTCGGGTCGGCCCGCCTCGCGGCAGATGTCCAGGGCCTGGTCGCGCAGGCAGTGTCCCTCGTCGAGCAACAGCAGCTGCAGGCCGCGCAGTTCCTCGCGCGGGATGTCCCGGCGCCCGGCGAGCGGGTGCTCCCGCGGTGCGAGGAGGACGAAGTCCTCGTCGAAGACGGGCAGTTCGGTAACGCCGGGGACGCCGAGCGGCACCGCGAGCAGCAGCAGGTCGAGCCGCCCGCCGGCCAGCCCCTCGAGCAGTGAGGAGGTCTGCTCCTCGTGCACCTGGAGGTCCATGCGCGGGTAGCGGCGGTGGAACAGCCCGAGCACGGTCGGCAGAAGGTACGGGGCCACCGTGGGGATCACCCCGAGCCGCAGCGCCCCGGTGAAGGGGGCCCGTACGGCCTCGGCCTCCTCCAGCAGCCCGCCCATGGCGTCGAGCACCACCCGGGCCCGGGCCGCGATCCGCTCGCCCGCCGGGGAGAGCAGCACCTTGCGGGTGGTGCGCTCCAGCAGCTGGACGCCGAGGGCCTCCTCCAGTGCGGAGACGGCTCCCGAGAGCGCGGGCTGGCTCATCCCGATCGCCGCGGCGGCGTCCCGGAAGTGCAGGTGTTCGGCGACGGCCGCGAACGCGCGCAGCTGCGCGAGCGTCGCCTGCTTGGCGCCCCTGTTGCCGACGGCCACTGACAGGTACCTCCGATCACCCGGCACCAGCCTAGCTCCGGCCGATCCCCGCTCCTGCCGGGCGCTGCGCGCTGCGGGCCGCCCCGGGGTGCGTGAGAGTGGAGGTAGGGCAAGACGGGCACGGCCACGCCCCGGCCCGGGAGGCAACCATGATGATCAAGCGCGTCCGCATCGGCGTCCTGGCCGTACTGGCGGCCTCACCGCTGGTCCTGGGCCCGACGGTGCTGGCCCACTCCGCGGCGGCGGCGCCCGCGGCCGGCACGTGCAAGGCCTCCGAGAGCGCCTACTCCCCGAAGGCCGACAAATGGTCGGTCTCCGGCGAGGGATTCCCCGCGAACACCAAGGTCGAGGTGAAGGGCGACAACGGCTACAGCGACCCGGCCTACCAGGTGACCGGCGACGGCAAGGTCCGGATCTTCGAACTGGCCGCGGGCCATTACACGGTCGGGGGCGTCGCCTGTACGGGCGGGGCGGCCCCCGTGAAGGACGGTACGGGCACGGACACGGACACGGGCGCCGACGCGAAGGCCCAGTACGACAAGGGCTTCCAGAAGGGGTTCCAGGCGATCAGGGGAAGCTGCAGCGCCAAGCCGCCGCAGACCCTGGGCGAGGTCGACCCCAACTGGCAGAAGGGCTACGACAACGGCGCGGCGCTGGCCACCAAGGCGTTCTGCGGCGACAAGACGGACGGGCAGACCGGCACCTCCGAGCACGACAAGGGCTACAAGCTCGGCTACGAGTCCACCAAGACCACCTGCAAGACCACTCCGCCGGCGACCGCCGTGGCACCCGACCCCGAATGGATCCGCGGCTACGGCGAGGGCGCCGCGAAGGCCCTGGCCGAGTTCTGCGACTAGCTGCCATCCGAAGATCGCCGGAGATCACCCTCCGTCGCTCTTTGTCCGTACGGGCGCATTGATAGGGAAGCCTGATCAGCACGACCACCCTTTGCGATTTCCGCGATCAATGCTGCCTGTGCCAGCATGTGAGACACGTCCAACCCCTCAGGGAAAGCCCCAAAAGGGACTACTTTCCCATCTCGCAAGGAGAGCACGTGCTCACTGTCGGTGACAAGTTCCCCACCTACGATCTGACCGCCTGCGTCTCGCTCGAAGCCGGCAGCGAGTTCGCCCAGATCGACCACAAGACCTACGAGGGCAAGTGGCGCGTGGTGTTCTTCTGGCCGAAGGACTTCACCTTCGTCTGCCCGACCGAGATCGCCGCCTTCGGCAAGCTGAACGAGGAGTTCCAGGACCGCGACGCCCAGGTCCTCGGCGTCTCCGGCGACTCCGAGTTCGTCCACCACGCCTGGCGCAAGGACCACGCCGACCTGCGTGACCTGCCCTTCCCGATGCTGGCCGACTCCAAGCACGAGCTCATGCAGGCCTGTGGCGTGCAGGGCGAGGACGGCTTCGCGCAGCGCGCCGTGTTCATCGTCGACCAGAACAACGAGATCCAGTTCACGATGGTGACCGCCGGTTCCGTGGGCCGTAACCCCAAGGAGGTCCTGCGGGTCCTCGACGCCCTGCAGACGGACGAGCTGTGCCCCTGCAACTGGAACAAGGGCGAGGGCACCCTGGACGCCGGCGCCCTGCTGGCCGGTGAGTGACGGATGTCCCTCGACTCCCTCAAGTCCGCCATACCGGACTTCGCCAAGGACCTGAAGCTGAACCTCGGCTCGGTCATCGGCAACCAGGACACCCTCTCGCAGCAGCAGCTGTGGGGCACCGTCCTGTCCTGCGCGATCGCCGCCCGCTCCCCGCGCGTCCTGCGTGAGCTGGAGCCGGAGGCGAAGGCGGCGCTGTCGCCGGAGGCGTACACCGCCGCCAAGTCCGCGGCCGCGGTCATGGCGATGAACAACGTCTTCTACCGCACCCGCCACCTGCTCTCCGACCCGGAGTACGGCACGCTGCGCGCGGGCCTGCGGATGAACGTCATCGGCAACCCGGGCGTGGAGAAGGTCGACTTCGAGCTGTGGTCGCTCGCCGTCTCCGCGATCAACGGCTGCGGCCAGTGCCTGGACTCGCACGAGCAGGTCCTGCGCAAGGCCGGCGTCGACCGCGAGACGGTCCAGGAGGCCTTCAAGATCGCCTCGGTGATCCAGGCCGTCGCGGTCACCCTCGACGCCGAGGCCGCCCTCGCCGCCGAGTAGCACCCCTTCGTGCGGATGGCCGTACGGACTCCAGGGCCCCCGCAGCCGTTCCCGGCCGCGGGGGCCCTGCCGTTACCTGCGCAGGGCCGCCATCAGGGTGCGCATGTCCTCGATCATCGCCGCCTGGACGGCGGCCTCGTCCGGATCCGGGATGTCGGGCCTTCCGTACCACTGGACGGTGAGGCTGAAGGCGGCGCCCCCGTCGAGCACTTCGAGCCGTGAGCCGCCGACCCGGCGGGTGAGCAGCGCCCGCTCGCCGAGCCCGGGCACCTGCTCCACCTCGCCGCCCGAACTCGCCATGGCCCCTCGGCCGCCGAGGCCGGTGGGCCCGGCGCCGAACTCCGGGCGGGGGTCGGCCTTCTTGTGCAGCTCGATCAGCACCTCGGCCTCGTACGACAGGCGGTCGTCGGCGTAGGGTGCGCCGTACGCGCAGTACGCCCAGTCGAGCGCGGGGTGCTCCTCGTGGCGCGCGTAGCCCCCCGCGAGCTGCGTGGTGGACGCGGAGACCGCGGTCAGCTTCACCTTGCACAAGTCGTCGGCGTGCCGGTACGCGATCCGCGGCGCGCGATCATCGAAACGATCCTGCACCGCCAGCGCCCCGGCCCACACGGCCGAGGCCAGCACGGCCCCGCCCAGCGCCCACGACCACGCCCTGCGCGGTCCCCGTAAGCGCTCGTGCGGGGGCTCGGCCTCCTCGGCGTGCGTCGGCGGCCGGTGGGTGTCCCACTCCCCGTCGAGCTCAGGCTCGCTGATCACTTCCGGCCTCCCGGGCGGCCTGCTCGAGCGCGGTCGAGCCGTGCGGACCCGGACCGACGGCGGCGGCGCCGTGCAGGAGCTGGTCCCGGGAGTAGGCCCTCAGGTAGACGACCACCGTGTTGGTGACGGCGACCAGCGGGACCGCGACCACCGCTCCGCCGATGCCCGCGACCATGCCGCCCGCGGCCACCGACAGCACCACCGCGAGCGGGTGCACCCGTACCGCCCGGCCCAGGATGAAGGGCTGCAGCACGTGCCCCTCGATCTGCTGCACGGCCAGTACGACGGCCAGCACCATCAGCGCGGTCCACGGCCCCTGGGTCACCAGGGCGACCACCACCGCGAGGGCGCCGGAGACCACCGCGCCGACGAGCGGGATGAACGCGAACAGGAAGATGAAGACGGCGAGCGGCACGGCCATCGGCACCTTGAGGAAGTAGATGCCGAGGCCGATGAAGATGGCGTCGATCAGCGCGACGAGCACCGTGCCGCGCACGTACGCCGTCAGCGTGCGCCAGGCGCGCGGACCGGCGCCCGCGACGCCGGGACGGGCGGCGGCCGGTACCAGGCCCTGCACCCACGTCCAGATCCGCTTGCCGTCGTAGAGCAGGAACAGCGTCGAGAACATCGCGAGCAGGATGCCCGTGAGCACCTCGACGAGGACCGTCACGCCCTGG
This sequence comes from Streptomyces sp. NPDC001194, assembly GCF_042896985.1. Lineage (NCBI taxonomy): Bacteria > Bacillati > Actinomycetota > Actinomycetes > Kitasatosporales > Streptomycetaceae > Streptomyces > Streptomyces sp. NPDC001194. The sequence goes on from NZ_JBIAXU010000001.1 coordinate 416,073, forward strand.
AGGCCGGCGGAGGTGATCTGCTCGGTGTTGGTGCCGATGGTCTCGCTGAGGTTCTTCGCGATGTCGTTGATCTGCTTCTCGGTCACGTGGAACGGACTGTCCAGTGCCCAGAGTTTGAGTTCGTTGATGCCGTCCCGGACCCGGGCGGAGAGGTCGTCGAGGTTCTCCATGACCTGCCAGACCACGAACCAGCCGACCAGCCCGATGACCACGAACCCGAGGATCGCGGTGACGGCGGTGGCGAGCCCGCGCGGCAGGCCCAGGCGGCGCAGCCGGACCACGAAGGGCTGGAGCAGGGCGGTGACGAGCAGGGCCGCCGCGAAGGCGAGGACGAGCAGGCGGACTTCGCTGATCACCTTCATGACGACCCAGAGCATCCCCGCGAGCAGCAGGAGCCGCCAGCTGACCTCGGCGGCGACCCGCATGCCCCACGGGACGACGCTCACCGGGTCCGGACGGCCGTGCACGGTGGGCGGGTGCGGGGCGTGGGCGGGGTGCCCGGCCGGCGTCTCGGGTGCCGCGGCCGCGGCCGGGGCCGCCGGGGTCACCGCGCCGGCGCCCGTGCCCGTACCCGCGCCCGAACGGGCAGCGCCAAAAGCGCCGGCCGGGACCGCTGCCGCGCCGACGCTCTCCGCCTCGACCTCGGCACGCCGCGCCTGCAGCCGCGCCTCCACGCGGCTCAGCCTGTTCCCGAGCCGGCCGATCCAGCCTGCCCTCTTCGCCATGTCTTTCCCTTCCCCCGCCCGTGGACACACCTCGAAAGACCGTACACGCGAGAAGCCCTGCACCGTAGGACGGTGCGGGGCTCTTCGAGGTTGAGCGGAGTCGGGCTCTAGTACCAGCCGTTGGCCTGGTGGAAGCTCCAGGCCGCGCACGGGCTGTGGTACCGCTCGTTCATGTAGTTGAGGCCCCACTGGATCTGGGTGGCCGGGTTGGTCCGCCAGTCGTCGGCGACCGAGGACATCTTCGAACCCGGGAGCGCCTGGACCAGACCGTACGCGCCCGAGGACGAGTTCACGGCCTTGTAGTTCCAGGTGGACTCCTCGTTGATGATGTTCGAGAAGCACTGGAACTGACCGGCCGGGACGATCTGCCGGGCGATGTCCTTGACCTGGGCGACCGTGTAGGAGCTCTGGACGGCGAAGTCTCCGGCGCTGCGGGCCGCGGAGCGGGAAGCGATCTGCTCCTTCTCCTCGCGGTCCTTCTTCGCCTTCTCGTCGGCCGCCTTCTGCGCCTCGGCCTTCTTGGACTTGGCGTCCTCGGCGGCCTGGATGCGAGCGGCTTCCTCGGCGACACGCTTGGCATCGGTGTCGGCGCCCTGGGCGATGGCGTCGGCCTGCTGCGTCAGGGACGCGTTCTGGACCTGCGCCTGCTCGCCGACCGGGATGTCGGCCAGGAGGGTCGCCCCGGACGCGGTGGTCTCGAGATCGTTCGAGGCGGGGTCGCCAGTGGCAACACCCACGACTGCGCCAACGGTGGTGACTGCGGTGGCCGAAGCCACTGCGAATCCCCGGACCGAGATCCGGCTCACACGGTGTCCTTCCAGCAGCGTCCGCAGTGACCGGGCGGGCGCAATAGTGCCCCTCGACACTGGCCTCCGTGGTGCTGTGATCACTGGAGGCGCGGGCCCGTGGGCAACTCCCTTGCGGGGGCTGCCGCGTGATGACTCGGGCGGCATACGGCGAACGACTCTGGAGTTGTGGTGCTGCGCGTACCTCCCGTTGCGGTAACGGAGATACAGATGTGCCGTATGCGGGGCCTGACGGAAAACAGACTCTGCCGGACCCCGACACCGCAAGGCAATTCTCCATTGCGTGTGAAAGGTCACACCTGGCATGTTGCCGTTGGTTTCTTCAAAGGGCTGTGCAGCACGACGCCGCCCGGCTAGGCTCTCGGACCTTTGCCGGGCGGCGCCAACTCACTTTCCCGCTATGGGGGTTTTGCCCCTCATCGCACCTACAGCGATTCGAGCATCTCGGTCACCAGCGCGGCGATCGGAGAGCGCTCGGAGCGGTTGAGCGTGACGTGCGCGAAGAGCGGATGCCCCTTCAGCTTCTCAACGACGGCGACCACTCCGTCGTACCGGCCGACCCGCAGGTTGTCCCGCTGCGCGACGTCATGGGTCAGAACGACCCGCGAATTCGCGCCGATCCGGGACAGAACGGTCAGAAGGACATTGCGTTCCAGCGACTGCGCCTCGTCCACGATCACGAAGGCGTCGTGCAGCGAGCGCCCGCGGATGTGCGTGAGCGGCAGGACCTCCAGCATCCCCCGGTTCAGCACCTCCTCGATGACCTCGCGCCCGGCCACCGCCGAGAGGGTGTCGAAGACCGCCTGCGCCCAGGGGCTCATCTTCTCGGACGCGTCCCCGGGCAGGTAGCCGAGATCCTGGCCGCCCACCGCGTAGAGCGGCCGGAAGACCATCACCTTCTGGTGCTGCCTGCGCTCCAGCACCGCCTCCAGGCCCGCGCACAGCGCCAGCGCCGACTTTCCGGTGCCGGCCCGGCCGCCCATGGAGATGATGCCGATCTCCGGGTCGAGCAGGAGGTCCAGGGCGATGCGCTGCTCGGCGCTGCGGCCGTGCAGACCGAAGGCCTCGCGGTCGCCCCGTACGAGCCTGACGTTGCCGTCCGGCGTGACCCGGCCCAGGGCCTTGCCGCGCTCGGACTGGAGGACCAGCCCGGTGTGGACGGGCAGCTCGGCGGCCTCCGGCACGTACAGCCGTTCCTCGGAGTAGAGCAGGTCGATCTGCTCCCCGGACAGCGCGAGCTCGCTCATGCCGGTCCAGCCGGCATCGGTGATCGCGAGCTCCGCCCGGTACTCCTCGGCCAGCAGCCCCACGGAGGAGGCCTTGATGCGCAGCGGGAGATCCTTCGAGACGACCGTGACGTCGTAGCCCTCGGCCTGGAGATTGCGGGCGACCGCGAGGATCCGCGAGTCGTTGTCCCCCAGTCGGAAGCCGGCCGGCAGGACACCGGGGTCGGAGTGGTTGAGCTCGACACGGAGGGTGCCGCCGAGATCGCCCAACGGGATGGGGGCGTCGAGGCGACCGTAGCGAACCCGGAAGTCGTCGAGCAGGCGCAGGGCCTGACGGGCGAAGTAGCCGAGTTCGGGATGGTGCCTCTTTGCCTCCAGCTCGGTGATCACCACGATCGGGAGCACGACCTCGTGCTCGTCGAAGCGCGTGATCGCGTTGGGGTCTGCCAGCAGGACGCTGGTGTCGAGGACGTAGGTCCGCCTGTCGGGCAGGCGGCGCTTTGTGCTGGTCACCACGGAAGGACGTACCCCCTCGGAAGAGGTCGGGCCATGAAGACCGGACCGGTCATCGGCACCCCTGCGGGGCCGATTTCCGGCCCTCCCACTCCGTCCGTGCGAACCGCACGTGCGTCCTGGTGCAAAGGGCCTCCCGGGCGGACGACCCCATGTCGCCCGCTGAGACTCGACACCCGTGGATCGGGCATCGACCTGAAAGGGATATTCCCCGATCAGGCCCGGCCATGCCATGGCATATGACGGACGCTCGGTGAATCCCTGGTGAAGGCCTCAGGGGGGCGTCCGGGGCCGAGGGGGCGTCAGTCCGCCCGGGCGTCAGGCTCCGTAGCGCCGGTGGCGGGCGGCGTAGTCGCGCAGGGCCCGCAGGAAGTCGACCTTGCGGAAGGCCGGCCAGAACACCTCGCAGAAGTAGTACTCGGAATGCGCGCTCTGCCACAGCATGAATCCGGACAGCCGCTGCTCGCCGCTGGTGCGGATCACCAGGTCCGGGTCGGGCTGGCCGCGCGTGTAGAGGTGCTCGGCGATGTGGTCGATGTCGAGGATCTCGGCGAGCTCCTCGAAGGAGGTGCCCTTCTCCGCGTGCTCCAGCAGCAGCGAGCGGACCGCGTCGGCGATCTCCTGGCGGCCGCCGTAGCCGACGGCGACGTTGACCAGTATCCCGTCCACGTCGTGGGTGGCCTGCTCGGCCTCCTTGAGCACGGACTGGGTCCGCCCGGGCAGGATGTCGAGGTTGCCCACGTGGTGGACGCGCCAGCGGCCGTCCGCGGCGAGGCCCCGGACGGTGTTCTCGATGATGTTGAGCAGCGGGCGGAGCTCGACCTCCGGACGGTCCAGGTTGTCCGTGGACAGCATCCACAGGGTGACGACCTCGACGTCCGTCTCGGTGCACCAGCCCAGCATCTCGGAGATCTTGTCGGCCCCCGCCTGGTGGCCCTGCTCCGTCGTGCCTCCGGACGCCTTCGCCCAGCGCCTGTTCCCGTCCAGGATCACGCCGATGTGCTTGGGCGACGCGTCATGGTCGAGGCGGCCTTCCACCCGGCGTGCGTAGAGCCTGTACACCAGGTCGCGCAGCTTCACGATCTTCCAGCCCCTCCGTGCAATGCCCCCGTGCGAAATGCGGTCCCTCCCCCGAGGCCGCCACATTACTGCGCGGCGGGATCGGGTACCCAACTCGGTCTGTCACAAGTCCGTGATAGGGAGGACAACGTGACTGATAACAATCCCTATCGGGCAGAGCCCTCGCGCTACGACTCCATGGAGTACCGGCGCACCGGCCACAGCGGCCTCAAGCTCCCCGCCATCTCCCTCGGCCTCTGGCACAACTTCGGCGACGACAAGTCTCTGGAGTCCCAGCGGGCGATCCTCCGCCGGGCCTTCGATCTCGGGGTCACCCACTTCGACCTGGCGAACAACTACGGCCCGCCCCCCGGCTCGGCCGAGCTCAACTTCGGGAAGATCTTCGCGCAGGACTTCGCGTCCTACCGCGACCAGCTGATCCTCTCCACCAAGGCCGGCTACTTCATGCACGAGGGGCCGTACGGCGAGTGGGGCAGCCGCAAGTACCTGCTCAGCTCGCTCGACGCCTCGCTGAAGCGGATGGGCGTGGACTACGTCGACATCTTCTACTCGCACCGCTTCGACCCGGAGACCCCGCTGGAGGAGACCATGGGCGCGCTCGCGTCCGCGGTGCAGCAGGGCAAGGCGCTGTACGTGGGCGTGTCCTCCTACACGGCCGAGCAGACGGCCGAGGCGGCGCGGATCCTGCGCGAGATGGGCATCCGCCCGCTCATCCACCAGCCCTCGTACTCCATGATCAACCGCTGGACGGAGGAGGACGGGCTGCTGGACACCCTGGAGGAGGCCGGCATGGGCTGCATCTCCTTCGCGCCGCTCGCGCAGGGCCTGCTGACCGGCAAGTACCTGAAGGGCATCCCGGAGGACTCCCGGGCGGCCGCGGGCAAGTCCCTCAACCCGGACCTGCTGTCGCAGGACGTGGTCCGCCGCCTGGCCGGCCTGAACGAGATCGCGGCGCGCCGCGGGCAGTCGCTGGCGCAGCTGGCGCTGAACTGGGTGCTCCGGGACGAGCGGATGACCTCGGCGCTGATCGGCGCTTCGAGCGTCTCCCAGCTGGAGCAGAACGTGGCCGCACTGGGCGGCGCGCCGCTGTCGGAGGAGGAGTTGAAGGAGATCGACTCCTTCGCGGTGTCCACCCCCGGCACCAACATCTGGGCCCAGCGCGGCTGACCTGCGCTTTTGGGCGTGGGGTGGTGGAAACAAAAAACGGGCCGGTCCGTGGGGGGGATACGGACCGGCCCGAGGGGGGGGTTCCACCATAACCCTTCGTAAAGCCTGATGCGTGCATTGGCGCAAGATGATTACGCTCCGAAACCGGCCAGCAGCACTGCGGTGAGCGTTCCGGCGGTCATGAAGGGGCCGAACGGGAAGGCCGTCCGGCGGCCTCCGGGGCCCCGCAGCACCAGGCCGAGGCCGTACAGGGCGCCGTAGAGGAAGCCGAGGAAGGCTCCGAGGGCCCATACCCCCCAGCCGTACCACCCAAGAGTGACCCCGAGCGCGAGCGCCAGCTTGACGTCGCCGAAGCCCAGGCCGGCCGGGTTGAGGAGGAAGAGCAGGAGGTACGCCCCCGCCAGCGCTCCCCCGCCGGTCAGCGCCCCCGTCCACGACCCCCCGGCGCCGGGCACGAGGGCCGCGCCGCCGAGCCCGAGGGCGAGTCCGGCCGCGAGGGGCAGGGTCAGCACGTCGGGCAGCCGCTGCACGGCCAGGTCCACGATCCCGAGCAGGACCAGTACGGGAGCCAGGGCGACGAGCACCACGGCCTCCGGCCGCCCGCCGACGGCTCCCGCCAGCACCCCGCACACCGCACCGGCGGCGCAGGCCGTCCACGCGGGGCCGGCCCCGTACCGGTGGCGGGCCGATCCGGCCCCGCCGGCCCGGCAGCGGGGCAGGCCCAGCCAGCCGGGGATGGGATGGCCCTCGGGGCAGCGGTCCTGCCATGCGGCGTCCGGTTCGACGGACAGGCGGTACGCCGCCCGCGGCAGCAGCAGCCCCGCGGCGACGCCGTAGGCGACCGCGGCGGCGGTGATCGCGAGCAGGACCATCCGCCGACCGTAGGCGCGGACACCGGCACCCGCATGGGCCCGGGGGCCCAACCACCCCTACCCTGCCGCCATGACCACCAGCAACGGCCTTCTCCGGCTCGGGCCCGACCTGCCGGCGGTGCCCCTGGAGATCGCGGCCTCCTACCGCGCCCGCACCCGCGGGCTGCTGGGCCGCGACGGCATCCCCGGCGCAGCCCTGCTCCTGACCCCGGCCGGGAGCGTGCACACGTTCCGGATGCGGTTCGCGATCGACGTGGCGTACCTCGACCGCCGTCTGCGGGTCATCGCCCTCACCACGATGGCGCCGAACCGCCTCGGCCTCCCCCGGCTCCGCTCCCGGCACGTCCTGGAGGCCGAGGCCGGCGCCATGGCCGCGTGGGGCCTGGGGGTGGGCTCCGTGCTGTCCGTCGAGGGCGGCGGGCCGCCCCGCCCCGGCCGCCGCTAGGCGCGGCGCGGGGACGGCGGTAGGTTGGGGCGGTTGAGCTGGGGTCTCAGGGGAGCGGCATGACGGAGAACGCGCGGATCAAGGCGCTGGAGCAGATCATGCCGGCGACGCACGGCGCCGACGAGGACATCGACTGGCCGGCCGCCGAAGCCACCTGGCGCACCCGTTTCCCGGCGGATTTCATCGCCTTCATGGGCCGCTTCGGCGCGGGCTCCATCAACGGCGAGGCCAGCATCCTCCTGCCCCTCCCCAAGCCCGGCCTCCAGTGGGACCCGGCCGAGATGGCCGAGGAGACCGCCAACGCCCGCCTGCTCTGGGAGGCGGAGGGCGGCCGGGCCGCCTTCGGCGTCGACCCCGAGTCGATCATCGCCTGGGGCGTGACCGGCGGCTCCGACATCCTCTGCTGGCTCACCACCGACCCCGATCCGGACCGCTGGCCGGTCCTGGTGGTCGGCCGGCACACCGCCGACGCCTTCGCCGTGTACCCGTACGGCATGGCGGAGTTCCTGTACCGGCTCTGCTCCGACGAGTTCGACGTGAGCCCGGTCAGCATCACCTTCTGGGACGGCGGGCACCTCAGCTTCGTCCACTGGCGCAAGGCCCAGCGCCGCTGGCAGGAGGGCCGCAACCCCGAGACGGGCGAGCCCGATCCGTACGCCGGCGAGTTCGCCGACTGAGGAGCCCCGCCGCTCCGCCGCCCTGACCTGATCCGGACACCCGACCCGATCCACGGCCCCAATGGGCCGGAATCGGGCCATTCGGCATGTCTACGCGCGTCCGATTTGTTGATCACATATCGGAAAACACCAGCAGGAAAAGCCGCACTTGGAGCATTGACCACAAGTTCCGACCCAATGGAATCAACCGCCCCCACACAGGAGAGAATTCCGGCCAACGGGCCACGGACGGACACCCCAGCCCGGAGCAACTCATAAGTAGTAACGGGACTCAAAAGAAATTCAGGGGAATACACCCGTGCAACGAAGAATCTTCGGCCCGAGTGCGACCGCGGTGGTACTCGGTCTGCTGATCCCACTGTCCGGATGCGGCGATTCAGGCAACAGTGCAGGTGACAGCGGTACGCTCCGCCTCGTCGCCGCGGAATACGGGGACAACCAGGCCACCAGTTCCAAGGCCTTCTGGGACAAGGTGACGGAGGATTTCGCCAAGGCCAACCCGGGCATCAAGGTCGAGGTCCAGCTCATGCCGTGGGCCGACATCGACCGCGAGGTCTCCCGTATGGTCAAGTCCGGCAATGCGCCGGACATGGCCCTCATGGGCTCGTACTCGGACTTCGCGGCGCAGGACAAGCTCTATTCCGCCGACGAGCTCCTCTCGGTCACCGCCGAGGCGAACTTCCTCCAGCCGCTGGCCGAGGCCGGCTCCGTCGGGAACACCCTCTACGGCCTGCCCTGGGTGGCCAGCAGCCGGCTCCTCTTCTACAACCAGGGCCTCTTCAAGCAGGCCGGCGTCGGCGAGCCGAAGACCTGGTCCGACCTGAAGTCCGCCGCCAAGGCGCTCAAGGACAAGGGCGTGAAGTACCCGTACGCCCTCCCCCTGGGACCGGAGGAGGCGCACGCGGAGGCGATGATCTGGGAGCTCAGCAACGGCGGCGGCTACGCCGACAGCAGCGGCAACTACAACCTGGCCTCCGACCAGAACATCTCGACCTTCCGCTGGCTCAAGGACAACCTGGTCGGACCCGGCCTGACCGGGCCCGTCCCGCCGTCCCGGCTCAACCGCGCCGACGCCTTCGCCGCCTTCACCCGCGGCGAGGTCGGCATGCTGAACGGCTACCCGCAGCTCCTGCACGAGGCGCGCGCCAAGGGCATCGACGTCCGCACCGCGCCCATGCCGGTCGGGGACGGTCTCGGCACCGGGGAGAGCCCGCCGGCCGTGGGCGTCGCCGACTGGATGATGGCCTTCAAGCAGCACGGCAAGCGCGTGGAGATCGGCAAGTTCCTGGACTTCATCTACCAGGACAAGAACCTGTCGGACTTCGCGAACCGCTACCACCTGCTGCCGTCGACCGTCTCGGCCTCCCGCAACCCGTCGGGCGCGGGCCTCGACAGCAACGACCAGTTCTTCCTGACCGCCCTGCGCGGTGCGCAGTTGTACCCGGTGAACGACCCGTCGTGGGTGACGGTCAGCGACACCATCAAGCGCAACATCGGCCGCGCCGTGGAGCCGAACGGCGACGCGAAGGCCGTGCTCGAGGAGATCGCGGCCAAGGCGAACGAGGAAACGAGGAAGAAGCACTGACCGAAGAAGCGGTGCCCGCAGCGGTACTTGACCGCTGAAAATGTCGAACATCCCGTCCGACACGGGACTTTGGACCCTGTCGCACCCCACCCCGTGCGGCAGAATGGCTGCCACGGCTCTTGATCAAAGGCCTCGGACCAGTCGCCGCCGACCACCCACAAGGTGCGCGGGGCGGCCGGCCCTCTCCCTCGTCACCCCTCCCCCGCCTCCGCCTCCGGGTCAGACCTTGCCGTTCTCCCCCGAGAACGCCGTCCGGTACTGCTCACAGCCGGAATCCCAGCGCAGCGTTCCCGTGAGCGTCCCGTAGCCCGAGCGCGTGACCGACCACTCCACCGTGTACTCGCCCGTGTCGCAGGCGATCCGCTTGCCGCCCGGGACCCTGGCCCGCCCCGTCGCCGGCCGGTCCGCCAGCTCCTGGTGCACCTCGACCGCCTTGGCGTGGTCCGACGAGCGCCGCAGTACGGCGTGCACGACGATCGGGTGCTTGCCGTCCTTGGTGGTCACGGCCTTCTTCACCAGCGCCGAGTCCGACACCGCCCAGCCGAAGTCGAACGACGGCTGCCACGCGAGGGTCTTGGGGTCGGCGACACGGCGCTCGTAGTCGGGGGCACCCGAGGGACCGGGGCGGGTGACGGTCTTGTACTGCACCCCGGGGTAGAGGCGGAACTGCCCTTCCACCTTGTGCATCTCGTCCTTGGTCCACTGCGACTTCATCGTCTTCTCGCCGCCGGCCGGGTCCTGGAGGTACCCGCCGTCCGCGGCGGTGGCGGCGGCCTGGCCGAGGGCCGGGGCGAGGGCCGCAGCGGCGGCGGCGAGGGCGAGAACGGCGGTACGGGTGCGCTTCATGCCCGGTCCAACGGGGGCCCTCGGCGGGCCGGAACGAGGCCGGGCGCGCTTTCACCCGTACGGGATCCCGGCGACGGACGTCCGGCGGCCGCGCGGCCGCCGGGCCCGGTCGGGGCCGCCCCGGGGAACGGACCCCGGGGCGGCGGTGGTGCCGGTGGTGCCGGGGGCGGCCGCGGCGGCTCAGGCCTGGCCCGTCTCGAAGCGGCTGACGCGGCCGCCGTCGGTGACGAACCGCCAGGCGGTGCGCATCTCGCCCCACGTGTCGTTGCGGTAGTCGACGATGAGGGAGAGGCCGCCGTCGGACTCCTTCTCGACGTCCATGTGCCCGTCGGAGGAGAAGATCTCCTTGTCGGCCCACTGGGCGATGTCGCGGTCCGAGCCGTCGTCGGACATCGTGGCGCCGGGGGTGAGGACGGCCTCGAAGGCACTCCGGTCGCCCGCGTTGACGGCCTCGACGAAGGCGCGGACGGCGGGGTCGGTCAGCTGGTCCGGTGGGATCACGGGGGCCTCCTGGGCGGTCGTACGGGCCTTCCCGTACGGGGCTTTCCGTACGCGGGCCGCGCGCGGCTCCGTGCGGGCCGCGCGCAGGTCGCGCCGGTTCTGTGCGCGACCAGGGAACACCGCGGGCGGCGCCGGGGCGGCGACCTTCACCCGTTCGCCGCCGGACGGCGTGTCAGGAACCGTCCGGGGCCGTGCGGACGGGGAATCCGGTGGGGCGGCCCCGGTCCTTCAGCCAGGCCAGCACCTGGTCGAGGGCCTCGACGGTCTGGGCGCGGTTGCCGCCGCCGTCGTGGAAGAGGACGGTCGGGCCGTTGCCTATCTCGCTCTTGAACGCGTTGACGATGGCGGCGACGCCCGGCCTCCCGAAGTCCTTGGTGTCGACGTTCCACCCGAGCGGGCGCATGCCGTTGGCGGCGGCGATGCGGCGGCTGTCGGGGGTGAACGCGCCGCCGGGGGCGCGGTAGTACTGCACCTCGGCGCCGCCGCCCGCCGCGTCCTCGATCATCTTCTTCGCGTCGAGGATCTGCCGCTCCTGGTAGGCGACGGGCTTCTTGTCCATGGCCGTGTCGTGGTCCGCGGTGTGGTCGCAGAGCCGGTGGCCGGCCGCGACGACGCGCTTGACGAGGTCGGGGTGGGCCTTGGCCTGCGGTCCGACCATGCAGAAGGTCGCCTTCACGTCGTACTTCTTCAGTACGCCGAGGACCTTGGGGGTCCACTGGGGGTCCGGGCCGTCGTCGATGGTGATGTTGACGGCGTCGCCCCCGCTCTCGGAGGCGTGGGCTATGCCGTCGGGTATGCGCGACTGCGGCGCGCCGCCCGCGCCCCGGCCGCCGCCCTTCGCCCCGTCGTCGGGGGCGCCGGTTCGGCGTGCCACGTTCTCGTGCGCGGGCTGCCGTCCCGTCCCGTGCCCCGGTCCGACGAGGGCGGCCGCTCCCCACACCGTCCCGGCCACCGCGACGGCCGCCGCCACGACGACCGCCCCACCTCGGATGCCCTGCCTGTTCCCGCGCGCCATGAAGCCCATGAACCCGTCCCCTCCCCGTCCGTGTCTGCGTGCGCCCTGCCTTCCAGGACGACCCTCGAACGGGACGGGTTCCCGCCAATTCCCCCATAAAATCCAGCTAACAGGACCTTGGTGCTTGATCGTCCCGATTTAGGCCCCACGGGAAACAGGACGGAACCGGGCCAACCTCCCCTGCATCACCGGCACTCACCCACCCCACGGGCAACGGCTTCAGCCCATGAAAAAACCCGGCCCCGGCGGAAGGACCCGCCGGGGCCGGGCCGGTGCGAGTGAACCGGGTGGTTCCGGAGCGTCAGTGGGCGAGGGACTCCGCCGGAGCCTGCGCCGCGTTGCCGTCGCCGTCGCCCTTGGCCGGACCCGCGCCCCGCAGCGGGACCTCCTTGACGAACCAGGCCGCCACGAAGCCCAGTACGGCGACGCCCGCACCGAGGAGGAACGCCGAGTGCGTACCGGCGGCGACCGCGTGCTGGTAGGCCTCGCGGATCGTCGGCTCCAGCTTGGCCAGGCTGGCCGCGTCGAGCTGGGCGGAGCCCGCGGCGTGGGCGGCACCCGGGCCGAGGCGGTCGGTCATGGTCTGGGTGACCTGGCTGGTGAACAGCGAGCCCATCAGGGCCACGCCGAACGAGCCGCCGAGCGTACGGAAGAGGGTGGCCGAGGAGGACGCGACGCCCATGTCCTTCATGTCCACGCTGTTCTGCGCGACCAGCATGGTGATCTGCATCAGGAAGCCGAGGCCGGCGCCGAGGACGGCCATGTAGACGCCGGACATCAGGCGGGTGGTGTCGGTGTCCATCTGCGCGAGCAGGAAGAGCCCCACGACCATGAGCGCGCCGCCCACGATCGGGAAGATCTTGTACTTGCCGCTGCTCGTGGTGACGCGGCCCGCGATCAGCGAGACGACCATCATCGACAGCAGCATCGGCAGGAGCAGCAGGCCGGAGTTGGTGGCGGAGGCGCCCTGGACCGACTGCTGGAAGAGCGGGAGGTAGAGCACGCCGCCGAACATCGCGAAGCCGACGAGGAAGCCGATGACCGACATGAGCGTGAAGTTGCGGCTGCGGAAGATGTGCAGCGGCATGACGGGCTCGGCGGCCTTGGTCTCGGCGAAGAGGAAGGCGGCGATGGACACGACGCCGACGACGATCAGGCCGATGATCTGGCCGGAGCCCCAGGCGTACTCGGTGCCCCCCCAGGTCGTGACGAGCACGGTGGAGGTGATGGCGACGGTCAGGAGGGCCGCGCCCAGGTAGTCGATCTTCGGCCGCTGACCCCCGGCCTTCTTCGGCAGGTGCAGGACGGCGGTGACCATCGCGAGCGCGACGGCGCCCAGCGGCAGGTTGATGTAGAAGGACCAGCGCCAGCCCAGGTGGTCGGTGATGGTGCCGCCGACCAGCGGTCCGCCGATCATGGCGAGGGCCATCACGCCGGCCATCATGCCCTGGTACTTGCCGCGCTCACGGGGCGGGATCAGGTCGCCGATGATCGCCATGACGCCGACCATCAGACCGCCGGCACCGAGGCCCTGGACGGCACGGAAGCCGATCAGCTGGGCCATGTCCTGGGCCATGCCGCTGAGTGCGGAGCCGATCAGGAAGATCACGATGGAGGTGAGGAAGGAGCCCTTCCGCCCGTACATGTCGCCGATCTTCCCCCAGATGGGAGTGGAGGCGGCGGTGGCGAGGGTGTACGCGGTGACCACCCAGGAGAGGTGCTCCAGGCCGCCGAGCTCGCCGACGATCGTCGGCATCGCGGTACCGATGATCATGTTGTCGAGCATGGCCAGCAGCATTGCGATCATGAGAGCCATGAGGACGACACGGACGCTGCGCGGCTTCACCTCCTCGGAGATCTCCGCCGCTTTTATGTTTTCAGCCATGTCACTCCCCGTTTACCCATGTGCTCCAGGCCCTTACTTGCCGCCCGGCTAGTTCACTACACTGGGGAAGGTAGACCCGTCACTAGCCGGGCGTCAAGTAAGTAGTTTGAGGAGAGCCATGTCCAGCAGCAGTCCGCAGGCGCGCCGCGGCAACACGCGTCAGCGCATCCAGGACGTCGCACTGGAGCTCTTCGCCGAGCAGGGGTACGAGAAGACGTCGCTGCGCGAGATCGCGGAGCGGCTGGAGGTCACGAAGGCGGCGCTGTACTACCACTTCAAGACCAAGGAAGACATCATCATCAGCGTCTTCGAGGACCTGACCAGGCCGATCGACGAGCTGATCGACTGGGCGGAGCAGCAGCCCCGGACGCTGGAGATGAAGCGCGAGGTGCTGCGCCGCTACAGCGAGGCGATGGCGGCGGGCGCGCCGCTGTACCGCTTCATGCAGGAGAACCAGGCGACGATGCGGGAGCTGAGCATCGGCGAGACGGTGAAGCGCCGGCTGTTCACGCTCGTGGAGCTGCTGCGCACGGAGGACGGGCCGCTGGCGGACCAGGTGCGGTGCGTGAGCGCGCTGTTCACCCTGCACGCGGGGATGATGTTCCTCCAGCACGTGGAGGGCGACCCGGAGGAAACCCGCCAGGCGGCGCTGGAGGTCGCGACGGACCTCATCACCCAGGCTCACCAGGCGTCGTGAGCCGGCGCGAGGCCGGGGGCCGCACCGCCGACGACGCCGACGCCGACGCCGACGCCGATGTCGGCGCCGACGCCGACGCCGACGCCGACGACCGGATGAACGCCGTGAGGTCGTCGGCGTAGCGGTCCGGGTGGGTCAGGTGGGGGACGTGGCCGTCGCCGACCAGCGTGCGCATGCGGGCCCGGCCGCCGAGCGCGGTCGCGAGCTTGCCGACGATCACCGGGAACCACGGCGGGCTCTCGCTGCCGAAGGTCAGCAGCGCGGGGCCCGGGAAGCCGTCGAGGCGCGCGACGTCCAGGCGGGCCCAGTCCGGGTCGCCGTGTTCGTCGGCGAACGTGGGGGCGTTGGCGGTGATCGTCCGGCGGAACCGCTCCGGCAGCTGCTCCCAGCCGCCCGGGCCCACGGCGACCTCGTCCACGAACCGCTGCGCACCCACCCGGTCCTCGCCCGCGCGCAGGGCCGCGAGGACGCCGTCGAGGGCGGCCTCCATGGCCTGCAGCACGGGGCGGAGCTGCCGGTCCCCGTCGCCCACGATGTCCATGAGCGGCGGCTCGTGCGCGCTCAGGCTGCGCAGCAGCTCGGGCCGGCGGGTGGCGAGGCCGAGGGCGGTGGAGGCGCCGAAGGAGTTCGCGGCCACGTGGGCCGGGGCGCCGAGGAGCTCGATGAGCGACGCGAGGTCGTCCTCGTCCTGGCGCCGGCTGCCCTGGCCCGGCGGGCGCTCGCTGCGGCTGTGGCCCCGGCGGTCGTAGACCAGTACGCGGAACGACCGCGCGAGGCGGGGTACGACGCGCTGCCAGGTCTCGTGGTCCACCCACGAGCCGTGGACGAGGACCAGGGGCTCGCCCTCGCCCACGACCTCGTAGTAGAGGTCCACGCCGTTCACGCGAGCCCGTCCCGTCATGCCGCGTCTCCTCACAGGGGGGTGAGCGATCGCGCAGACACATACCGCGGGGCGCGGGACGGCACACCTGTCAGCCGAGGCGGCGCTCCGCGGCGGTGATCGGGATGTCGTTGATGCTCGCCTCGCGGCGGCGCATCAGCCCGTTGCCGTCGAACTCCCACTGCTCGTTGCCGTGGCTGCGCCACCACTGGCCGCGGGCGTCGTGCCACTCGTACTCGAAGCGGACGGAGATGCGGTTGCCGGTGTAGGCCCACAGCTCCTTGCGGAGCCGGTAGTCGAGCTCGCGCTCCCACTTCTCGGCGAGGAACTCCCGGATCTCTTCGCGGCCGCTGAGGAAGCGGTCGCGGTTACGCCAGAACGAGTCCTCGGTGTAGGCGAGGGCGACGCGCTCGGGGTCGCGGCTGTTCCAGGCGTCCTCGGCGGCCTGGACTTTGGCGCGGGCCGATTCCTCGGTGAAGGGGGGCAGGGGCGGGCGTACGGCGGGGGTGTCGGTCATGACGGTCACCTCGGTGGGCGGCGGAGAGTGGGACGAAGGTGGAGAACGGCCGTTCTCAGACCTTAGAGAACGACCGTTCTCAACGCAAGCGATCCTGGGCTACGCTGCCCCCATGGACGATGACGAGGCCCGGACCCGGCTGCTGGACGCGGCGGAGGCGCTGTTCTACGCCGAGGGCATCCAGGCCGTCGGCATGGACCGCATCCGCACGGAGTCGGGCGTACCGCTCAAGCGGCTCTACAAGGTGTTCCCGGCCAAGGAGGCCCTGGTCACGGCCTACCTCGAGCGTCGCGACCGGCGGTGGACGGCTGGTCTGCGGGGCGCGATGGCCGGGGCCGCGGACCCGGTCGGGGCGGTCTTCGAGTGGCTGGCCGCATGGTTCTCGGAGCCGGGCTTCCGGGGGTGCGCGTTCCTGAACGCGTACGGGGAGCTGGGCACCGGCCCCGCCGCCGTGCTGGACGTCGTACGCCGCCACAAGGCGGAGCTGCGGGAGCTGCTGGCGGAGGCCGCCGGGCCGGGGCGCGAGGAGCTGGCGGACCAGCTGCTGATCCTGGTCGAGGGTGCGACCGTGGTGGCGGCCCTGGACCCCGGCCCGGATCCGGCCCGCCGGGCCGGCGAGGCGGCGGCCGCGCTCCTCGCCCGGGCGGGCGCGGGCGCGCGCTAGTTGCCGCCGGCGGGGGCGCTGCGGGGGAAGGTGATCTCGACGCGGCGGTTCTTCTTGCGGCCTTCCTCGGTGCCGTTGTCGGCGATGGGGTAGTCCTCGCTGTAGCCGCGCACGTCGTAGATGACGCCGGGGCTGGTGACGGTCTTGGCGAGCTCGGCCTGAACGGCGTCGGCGCGCTGCTTGGACAGCTCCTTGCCGTGCTCGTAGCTGCCCTGGTCGTCGGTGAACCCGAAGACCCGGACGCGGGTCGCCTTCTGCGTGTTGATCTCGTTGGCGATGGCCTGTATCCGGGCGGCCGCCTGGGCGTTGAAGACGGCGCTGTTCTCGGGGAAGAGCACCTCGGACTGCAGGGCCATCATGACGGTCTGATTGGTCTCCTGCCGCCGCTGCTCACCGCCGAGGTCCTCGACGACCTCGGCGATGTCCAGCACCTTGATCGGAGCCAGGGTTCCCCCTTGGGGGATCTTCAGGCCGGGCGAGTTCGAGTCGATGGGCACGGGCGCGGAGGCCGACGGCTCGGTGCCCGGGGGCACGGAGGGCTTGACCCCGTCGGCGTGGGCGCTCGTCGCGCCGATGAAGTGGGCCCCGGCGATGACGAGGCCGACGACGGCTGTGGATGCGGAGACGCGGTGGCGTTTATTCATGGGGGTCACCCGGAGATTTTGATGGTGGCCGTTGCGAAGGTGGGGAGGTTGAACTCAACCTCTGCAGTGTTCGTCGGGGGCGCGGGGAACTGGACGAAGAACGGCATCGACTTGCCCGCTCCGATCGAGTTCACGCCTGTGGTGCACAGACACCGTCCTTCGGTGTCACGCAGCACGTAGTAGCGCTTCTTGCCTGCCTTGTCGACCAGCGTGGCCCCCGCGACCGACTCGCCGCTGCCCGTGAGCTCGTTGCCGCGCCATGCCGTGGTGTGGCTGAAGTCCTTGTCGCCATTGTTCTTGAACTGACCGCTCACCGTGAGGAAGCCGCCGGCATCGCGCTTGGCCTCATTGACTTCGAGGACGACCCCGTCCTCCCCGGCTGCCGTCGCGATCACTGCGGGTGGGGCTGAACTCTGGTTCCCGGCCGACGGATCCTGCGAGGTGCCCCCTGCCGGTTTCGGGGCGGAGGAGCTTTGCGCACCTGACGGCTTGTCGTCACTGCCGCCGCATCCGGCCAACGTGAGGGCCAAGACCGCCGCAACCGCAACGGCCGCTCCCCCGCGGACCTGCACCCTGTGCCGCATGCTCATCTACGCCGTTTCCTTGTCTCTCGTTCGCTGTCAGTCGACCAGTCGCACACTGAAGAGTGTTCTCGTCAGCCGGGACAACGAGCCTGGTTTCGCCGGATCCAACGTGAGGGTCTTCCCACTGCACACGAAGGTGACACTCCCCGCCCCGGGCGAGGGAGATGGGCTCGGTGTCGGTCCCGGTGTGGTCGTGGGCGTGGGAGCCGGGGTGGGAGCCGACCGCAGAGCGCACCGCGGTTCGATCAGGGCCGTGGCCGTGGCTTTGCCCTTCATCCCGCCGGCACCGGGCACGACCGAATTTCCGACTGTGCCATTGGTCGTGACCTTGACCGTGAACCTGGGCAGGGCCGGTTCGCACTCCGCCTGGGCGTCGTTCAAGGTGGCGAAGTCGACGGCCTTGCCGCATGCGCCCTTCCCGTTGAGGAGATCGCCATTGACGATCTTCTCCCAGTCGGCGGGCGTGAGGCTGAGCAGGTCAAGGCCCAGGAATACGTTGTCCCTCGCTTCGCGCGCGGCAGCGAGCGCCCCGGCATCCGCCGCGCCCTGGGCATTGCTGCGTGTCGCACCGGCCATGCCGACCGCGAAGAACGCCAACGCGGCGAAGAGCAGGCCGGCGATCACCACGACGTAAATGGGGAAGGCCTGCCCTCGATCACCGCGTCGGGTTGGAGTCACTTGCCCGCTGTGATGGCGGTGATCTGATCCTTGATCTTGTTGGTGATGCTCTGGCCGATGCCCGTGCCGACGATCGCGCCGATGATGACCACCACCACCAGGATGATGCCCAGGTATTCGAAGGCCGTCTGGCCCCGGTCCCGGTTGGCCTTCGTTCCGTACCGGTGCCGCATCCTCGCCAGGGTGTTCTGCAACATGGGGGTTTCCTCCCGGGCCGGTGACGCTGTTGGTTTGCGGACCGTACGGGGAGTCACCGGCGATAACCAAGGGTCCCGGGGCCCAATTACGGACCCACTGCGCACTCCGTCTACCCATGGCCGCTCACCCCTGGACGGGCGGTTCCCAGCCAGCGCGCTATCGCCTCGCTGCGGCTCGTGCTCTGGAGCTTCGCGAAGATGCGGTTGATGTGGTTCTTCACCGTCTTCTCGCTGATGAAGCAGGTGGCCGCGATCTGCTGGTTGCTCATCCCGGACGCGATCAGATCCATGATCTCCACCTCCCTCGAACTCAGGCCGAAGAGAACCGAGTTGTGAAGCCTCTCAGGAGAGCGTGCCACATTTCGTTGCGGTTGCGAAGAGGTCCGGAGTTCCGCGAGGAGGGCGCTCGCCGCCGTCGCCGTGAAGTGGGCGCGGCCCTCGCGCACGTCGCGGACCGCGCGGAGCAGGTCCTCCGGGGTGAATTCGCCGTGGACCAGGTAGCCGCCCGCGCCCAGCAGGAGCGCTTCTCGGACCACCTCCGACTCCCGGCTGTACGTCAGCATCAGTACGGGCGCCAGCTGTACGAGGTGCGGCAGGGCCGAGATGCCGTCGACGCCCGGCATGCGCACGTCCAGCAGGATCACGTCCGGGGCGTGCCGGCGGGTCAGGCCCAGGGCTTCGCGGCCGTCGGCCGCCTGGGCGGCGACCTCCATGTCCTCCGCCGTCGCCAGCAGTGCGGCGAGGCCCGCCCGCACCACCGGGTTGTCGTCTGCGATCAGGACGCGGAGCGGCTTCACGGGCCCCCCTCCGGGGTCGGTGCCGTGAGCGGGAGGTCCAGTCGGACCACCGTCCCCGGGCCGGACCGGCCGGGGCCGGACCGCCCGGGGCCGATGTGCAGGCGGGCTCCGATCGCCGCCGCTCGTTCCGTCATGCCGAGGAGGCCGAAGCGGTCCCCGCGGTGCCGGGCGTCGGGCGGGAGGCCGCAGCCGTCGTCCTCGACGGTCAGGGTGAGGGCGTCGGCGCCCGCCTCCGCCTCGACCCGTACGCACGAGGCCCCCGCGTGGCGGCGGGCGTTCTCCAGGGCCTCCGAGGTGATGGACAGGACGTGGTGCGCCACCGCGCAGGGGAACGGCGGGAGGACCCCCCGCGTGCGGAACTCCGCGTCCGCGGCGGTGGCCAGGCGGCGGAGTTCGTCCGACAGCGAGACCCCCGGCGCCTGCGCCTCCCGGCGCAGGTCCGTCAGGAGCGCCCGGGACTCCGCCGCCGCCGCGCGGGCCGCGCCGGAGAGGAAGGCGGCCTGGCGGCGCAGGGCCGCCGGGTCCGTGGTGCGGGCGAGGGCGTCCGCCGCCAGGGCCAGGCCGTGCAGGGTCTTGGCCACCGAGTCGTGCATCTCGCGGGCCAGGTGGTCCCGTTCGGCGCGCACCGCCTCGGCCGCCGCCAGCCGGGCCCGGGTCTCCGTCAGGGCCTGGCTGGCCGCGCCGAAGCGGAAGAGGAGGTCCCGGAGCGAGGCTCCGGCCGCCCCCGCCAGCAGGCACAGCGCCGGCAGTGTCGGCCCGACGGCCACGGCGGCCACGGCCACCGCCGCCAGAGCCGCGTAGACCGCCGAGCCGCGCCACCCGTGGACCAGCCCGGCCAGCAGCGGTGTGCAGAGCACGGCGAAGCCGAGGGGGGATTCGGGCCGCGCCGTGACCATCAGCAGCACGCAGCACGCCAGGTCCGGGGCCAGCAGCCACCGGTGGCGCAGCAGCAGCGGCCCGAAGCGCTCCCAGTCGCGGAAGAGCACGTACGAGAGCATGAAGGTGAGCAGGACCGCGCCGCCCACGAGGTACGTCGGCCCGCCGGCGGCGGTGCGCCCCAGGGCCAGCGGCGCGCCCAGGCCGATCATCACCATGCGGAAGGCGAAGACCCGGCGGGAGAGCGCCTGCAGGGCGTTGGCCCGCAGGGCGGGGGAGGGTTCCCCCGCCGTCTTCCCGCGTACGGAGCGCCCCGCGAGGGGGATGTGGAGGACCGCCATGTCACCCGCCCCCGAGCAGCGCGCCGAAGTCGACGTCCGCGCCGTACACGAAGCCGCAGACCAGCAGGATCAGCGTTCCCGGCAGCATGAACATGGTCACCGCGAACGTGGCCTTCGGAACCGCCCGGGCCGCTCGGCGGCGGGCGTTCTGGGCATCCGTACGGCGCATGTCCTCGGCGATCGCGATCAGCGTGTCCACGATCGGCGAGCCCAGCTCCTCCCCCTGCAGGAGCGCCGTCACGAACTGCGCCACCTGCTCGGAGTCGTTGCGCCGCCGCAGCTCGTCGAAGGCCTGGCGGCGGCTGACGCCCATGTCCATCTGCTGCAGGGTGATCCGGATCTCGTCCGACCAGGGGCCGTCGTACTTGGCCGCCACGCGCTCCAGCGCCTGCCGGAAGCCGAGCCCCGCGCTCACCACGACAGCGAGCACGTCCAGGAAGTCCGGCAGGGTCCGCTCGATGTGGTCCCGGCGGACCCGGATCGCCGACCACAGGCCGACCTCGATCCAGAACAGGCCGAACGCGACCATCAGCAGGGCCGGTACGAGCTGCCCGTTGATCAGCATCGAGAAGGCGCCGAGCGCGCCCAGGAACCCGTACACGGCGCGCCGCGCCGCGTACCGGTCCATGGTCAGGCCCGCCGGATTGCCCGCCAGGTCGATCTGGCGGCGCTTGCGGGCGACCCGGTTCGGGCCCATCAGCCGCAGGACGAGCGGTGCCCAGCGGATGCCCAGCCGGTCGACGGCGGAGCCGACGGCCGTCGTACGGGTGGCGCCGACCTCGAGGGCGAGCGCGAGGTCGCTCGGCAGTTTGACGTCGGCGCGGTAGAGGCGGACGCCGTGGAAGACGCCGAAGACCGACACCCCCAGCAACAGGGCCAGCAGCAGAGCCGTCATGTCCGTCGTCGCCCCCTCACACGTCGATCTTCGAGAGCCGGCGGATCAGCACGAACCCGAGCGTGAACAGCCCGATGGCCACCAGCACCGCCGTCTGGCCGATGAAGGCGCCGGTCATCCGGTCCAGCGCGCCCGGCATCATCGCGTTCACCAGCAGCAGCGAACCGAGTCCGATCGCCGGCACCAGATAGGCCGTCACGGTCACCTGGGAGAGCTGGGTGCGGACCTCGCGCCGCGTCTCCTTGCGCTGCTCCAGCGTCACGGTCAGGTTGCGCAGGCTGCCGACGATCGCGCCGCCCGCCCGCGCGGACAGCACCAGCGTCGACACCAGTACGACCAGTTCCCGCGAGGGAAGCCGTTCGGCGATCTCGCCCAGCGACTCCTCGATGGAGTGGCCTACGGCGAGGCGGTCGGCGACCCGCGAGAGCTCCTCGCCCGCCGGGGCCTCCAGTTCCTCCGCCGCTATGGCGATGGCCGTACGCAGGGCCAGCCCGGCCTGGGTGGCGTTGGCGAGGATGCGGGCGAGCTCGGGCAGCTGGTTGATGAAGCGCTCGTTGCGGCGCGCCCGCTGCCAGTTGAGGAAGGCGTCGGCCGCCCACAGGCCGATCAGCGCGGCCACCGGGCCGAAGAACGGGGCCAGGAAGCTCGCCGCGACCAGCCACACCCCGGCGACGGACATCAGCACGTAGACGAAGAACTCGCCCGGGGTGAGGTCCAGGCCGGTCACGGCCAGCTTCAGCTCGATCCGCTTGCCGAGCGCGGTGCGGCGCAGGCGCCGGTCCACGCCGGAGAAGCGGCGCCTGCGGCCCGACCGCTCCGGCGCGCCGTCCGCGGCGAGGCGTTCGACGAGGGCGGCGCGCTGGGCGCGGCCGGCGGCGTACGCCTGGACGCCCGCGACCACGAGGACGCAGGCCAGCAGGGTGACGGCGAGGGTGAGGAGGATCAGTGGGTTCACAGGACGGTCCGGGTGATGCGGGTGGCGAGCTGGTCGTCGGACATGGCGACCCCGAAGGCCTGCGGGATCGGCTGGTTGTTCATGTAGAGGCGGTCCGCGATCCGGCGCGGCAGCGGGTAGTACTCGAAGTACCCGTGGACGCGCCCGTCGGCGCCCATCGGCTGGGCGGCGAACCGGCAGACGGTGGTGATGCGGAAGGGCTCGCGGCCGTGCGAGTCGAGGATGGCGATCTCGGTGAGGCGGCGCGAGCCGTCGCCGAACCGGGTCAGCTGGACGACCACGTTCACCGCGCTGTTGATCTGGTCCTGGAGGGCCTCGAAGGGGACCTCCACCTCGGACATGGAGGCGAGGGTCTGCAGGCGCATGAGCGCGTCCTCGGCGCTGTTC
Organism: Streptomyces sp. NPDC001194; assembly: GCF_042896985.1. NCBI lineage: Bacteria > Bacillati > Actinomycetota > Actinomycetes > Kitasatosporales > Streptomycetaceae > Streptomyces > Streptomyces sp. NPDC001194. The sequence goes on from NZ_JBIAXU010000001.1 coordinate 438,528, forward strand.
GCGTGGACGGTGGCGAGGGAGCCGTCGTGGCCGGTGGACATCGCCTGGAGCATGTCGAGGGTCTCGCCGCCGCGGACCTCGCCGACGATGATGCGGTCGGGGCGCATGCGCAGGGAGTTGCGTACGAGGTCGCGGATGGTGATCCGGCCCTTGCCCTCCACGTTCGCCGGGCGGGATTCGAGGCGGATGACGTGGGCCTGCTGGAGCTGGAGCTCCGCCGAGTCCTCGATGGTGATGATCCGCTCGCCCTCCGGGATCAGGCCGGAGAGGGCGTTGAGGAGCGTGGTCTTCCCGGTGCCGGTGGCCCCGGAGACGATGACGTTCATCTTCGCCTGGACCAGGCCGGACAGCAGCAGGAGCATCTGCTCGTCCAGCGAGCCGAGGCCGATCATCTCGTGCAGGGTGAACGCGCGCGGGAAGCGCCGGATCGTGAGCGTGGCCCCGGTCAGCGACAGCGGCGGGATGATCACGTTGACGCGCTCGCCACTGGGCAGGCGGGCGTCGACCATCGGATTCGCCTCGTCCACCCGGCGGTTGACGGTGGAGACGATGCGCTCGATGGTCTGCATCAGCTGCTCGTTGGAGGCGAAGCGCAGGGGCAGCTGCTCGACGCGGCCGGCGCGCTCGACGAAGATCTGGTCCGGTCCGTTGACCATGATCTCGGAGATCGAGGCGTCTTCGAGGAGCGGTTCGAGCACGCCGAGGCCGAGCGCCTCGTCCACGACCCGGCGGATCAGCTGCGCCCGCTCGACGGTGGACAGGACCGGGCCCTCGCGGCTGATGATGTGCCCGAGCACGCGCTCCAGCCGGGCCCGGCGCTCCGCGGGCGCGAGCGCGGACATCTCGGCGAGGTCGATCTCCTCGAGCAGCTTCGCCCGGTACGCGGAGACCAGCCGGCCGTCCTCGCGCGGACTGTACCGGTCGTCGGGGGTGTTGACGCGGGAACGCAGGCTCATGGTGCGGTCACCCCTTCGGATCGTCGTTGGGCATGACGGCCGTGCGTTCGGCCGTGTACGAGTCCAGGCCGGGCACGATCGACTTGACGGTGATGCGGGCCGTCGCCGTGACCGCGTCGGGCCCCGGGTCGACGTCGATCTGCGCGAGCGAGGCGAGGCCGGGCCGGATCGCCGCCTTGCCGGCCGCCGCCCCGCCCTCGCCCCTGCGGGCCTCCACCCGGGCGGCGGTGCGGGCGGCGGTGTCCGCCTGCTGCTCCACGTACGCGACCCAGCCGAGCTGGATCCCGCAGAGCGCGACGAACAGCAGGATCGGGATGAAGCCGATGTACTCCAGGGCCACTTGGCCCCGGTCCCGGTCTCGTCTCACCTCAGTCCTCCTCTTCCTTCGGGGAGCCGCCCTGGCCCGTGATCGGCGTACCGATGTCCAGGCCCGGGAAGAAGACCGGGACGCCCAGTTCCACCGTCGCCTTGTAGACGTCGCCCGACTCCCCGCAGCGCACGCGCATGTGCCAGGCGCCCCCGATGTGCCGGCCCGCGGCGGCCTCGCACGCCCCGTCCCCGTGCACCGCGCCCACCCGGGCCGCCTCGTCCGCCGCGTTGCCCGCCAGGGAGAACGCGTACCCGATCAGCACGCACTCCCACACCGCCGCCACGAGCAGCAGGATCAGCGGCACCATGCCGACGAACTCGAGCGCCACCTGGCCGCGATCGCCCCGGGCGCTCCCGACGGGTCTGCGCGCGGGCATCCGTCAGCCCTCCCGGCCGCGGCGCAGCCGCGCCACCGGGCCCGCGGCCCGTACGGCGAGGGCCGCGCCCGGGTGCCCCGCGCCGGCGGCTTCGGGCTCCCCCGCGGACGGGGCCGTCAGCAGGCCGAGTTCGCCGGCCAGCGTCCACAGCGCCTGCTTCACGCTGGAGCGGTTGTCGAGGTCCTGCACCCGGCCCGCGTCCACCACCGCCTGGAGCTCCTTGAAGGCCGCCGGGACTGGGGTCCGGGTGGCCCGCGTCTTGGTGATCTTCTCGATCAGCGAGGGCTGGATCTCCGTGTGCTTGCTCCAGCGGTTGACCACCATCGCGGTGTCCTCCGCCTTGCGGACCTGGAGCCGCTCCCACATCCGGACCAGCCGCTTGGCCGCCCGTACGCAGACCACGTCGGGCGTGGTGACCAGGACCGCGACGTCCGCCATCTCCACCGCGGCGGCGTTCGCGCCGGTCACCTGGGTGCCGCAGTCGATGACGACGAGCTCGTACCGGCTGCGCAGGGCGCCGACGATGTGCCGGGCGGCGCGTTCGTCGACCTCCTCGCCGCGCTCCCCCTCCGCCGGGGCCAGCAGCAGCGCGAGCCCCGTCCGGTCCTCGTACACCGCGTCCTGGAGCACGCGCGGGGAGATGTCGTGGATCCCGGCGAGGTCGGCGATCGAGCGCCGGAACTGCACGTCGAGGTAGGAGCCGACGTCGCCGGCCTGGAGGTCCATGTCGACGAGGGCCGTACGCCGTCCCGAGGCGGCCGCGGCCAGCGCGAACTGGACGGCGGTGAAGGTGGCGCCGACGCCGCCCTTGGCCCCGGTGACGGTGACCACCTTGCCGCCGGGGCCGGTGAACACGTCGGCTCCCCGGCCCAGGTGGCGGCGCACGCCCACGGACCACTGGGCGGCGGCCTGGACGCGGGCGGCGAGTTCCTCGTAGGCGAGCGGCAGCCCGATCAGCCCCCGTGCGCCCGAGTCCATGGCGGCGGAGAAGACGGCCGGTCCGGTGTCCGAGGACACCAGCACCACGCCCACGGCCGGGAAGCGGAGCGCGACCTCGCGGATGAGGTCGAGCGCGGGCACCGGGCCGATCCGCTCGTGGACGAGGACGACCTCGGGCAGTTCGTCGATGGACTCGGCGGCCAGCCGCCCCAGGGTGTCGAGCAGCGTGGTGGAGTCGGGGACCGGGGCGCCCGGCTCGGCGGCCGGCAGCTGGCTGAGGAGGGTGGAGATGGCGCGGGCGGCGTCCGGGTCGCCGGCCGCGGGGAGGATTCGGGTGGTCATCCGGGCCTCACTTGTCCCCGTCGAGGGTGTACGTACGGTCGCCCGGGCCGGGCGCGGAGTCGGTGCCGGGGGCCACCAGGGCCAGGCGTACGTGCTCCGCGAAGGACTCGGCGTACGCGACGCGCTGGGTGTCCTTGGTGTTCAGGGCGAAGGTGATCGGGACCGCCTCGGCGGGGCCCTTCTTGTCGCTGTCCTTGTCGAGGGCGGTGAGCTTGCCGACGTTCAGGACGCGGGCGTTGGCCACGATGATCACCGAGCGGGCGGGCTCGGTGTCCTTGGCGCCCTTGAAGGTGGCGATGATGTTGACCTTGGCCCCGGAGTAGATCTTGCCGGCCACCCCGGTCGCCGCGTCGATCATGATGGCGATCTCCTGCTCCCCGGCCTGGAGCTGCGGCTTGTCGACGAACATGTCCGACTGGAGCAGCGAGCCCCTGCGCAGGGTGGTGAGCGCGATCTTGTCCTTGAGCAGGCCGAGGTCGGTGACGGCGGTGTCGGACAGCCAGCGCCGGGGGATGGAGACTTCCTCGAACTGGCCCGCCGACAGCGGGCTGTACGGCGGGATGTCCCCCTTGGCGCGATAGGCGGTGACCTCTGCCCCGACCTTGGAATTGACGTCGCCGATCACCACGAGGACCCCGCCGAACGCCGCGAGGGCGCACAGGACCGACAGGAGCAGCAGGATGACGCCGCGGCGCTGGCGTGAGTTCATGGGCCGTACTACCTCGCCGTTCTTCGATCGTTCAGCCGGTCAGTGTCTTGGTCTGGGGGCGCCGGCGAAGGCCGACGGTGCGGTCCGGCCCCCGGTCTCGGCCGGCGGCGGGGCGGCCAGGGGCGCGGCGCAGAATCCGCAGCGGTCGCCGATGAGTTCGAGGCCGCACCAGTGGCACTCCTCCCGGCGGACGGAGGCGACCAGCTGGTAGAGCACAGACGGGTCGGGGATGGCGGCGGCGAACTCGACCAGCTTCGGCGTGGCCCACCAGGCGGGCGAGTCGGCCGGGAGCGGGTTCTCCATGACGCCCTGGACCCGCCAGGCGGGGGCCAGTTCGGCCGCCACCCAGTCGGAGGCGAGCTGGCCGCGCGCGAAGGTGAGGTGGGTGGCGTACGCGGGGCCGGGCGGCAGGGCGGAGCCCCCGGCGTGCGCGCCCCCGCCGCCGGAGCCGGACAGCTTGGCCAGGTACGGGGTCGGGTGGGCCAGTACGGCGAACTGCGCGCTCGGCGACCAGGAGCGGGCGTGCGCCTTGAGGCCGACCGGGACCCGGTCCAGTTTGGCCACGGAGCCGAGCAGGGCCCCGGCGTGGATGTAGTGGGACAGCAGCCGGGCGGCGGAGGCGATGACTCCGGGGCTGAAGTCGCAGACGCTGAGCTGGCGCAGCTGACGTACCAGCAGGGCCGTGGCCAGCGGGGGCAGATCGATGTCGACGAGGGCGATCCGGTCGGTCTCCAGGATGGCCCGCACGGTGTGCAGCCGCCGGACGGTCGCGGTCGGCAGCCAGGGCGGTACGACGGCCACGAGGTGGCCGTGGCGCTCCAGCAGGGCGCTCGTCTCGGCGAGGGCGCCGGCGAGGTCGATCCGTCCGGGCGGATGCAGGACGGCGGCCGGCGGCGTGTGCCGGTCGGGGGCCGGCAGCACCAGATCGGCGCTGGTGACGGCAATGGCGGTCGGCACGCGAATCCCCCTGTTCACCCCGTACGCCCCATACGTCGGCGCAGCCGTCGCGTACGCGCACCCCTGCGCGACCGCAAACAATCGGCGCCCTTCCCCCTTGCCCCAGCACCATATCCGCGTCGTCCCTGGCGGGGCAGGGCCTTGGTGATTCCCGTACTGGCGGCCCCGGTCACAGGTGGCGGGAAACCCGGACATCCGGGATCGGAGGGCCGATCAATTCAAGCCACATTGCAAAGAGTCTTGACAGGGGGATTGGTCTGGACCAACTTGGCCCCAACGCGGCGACGCGCCACCGGGGTTCCCCCCACCCACGACTCCGGCCGCGTTCGCTCACCAGTTCCACCTCCCCCTTCACATCCCCTTCTCCCCCCACGGAGACCACGTGAACCGCATACGCTCGCTCGCCCTCCTGGGCGCCGCCACCCTGACCGCAGGCGGCCTGACGGCCCTCGCGGCCGGCACCGCGCAGGCCGCCGACATCAACGTCGTACGCAACGGAGGCTTCGAGTCCGGTCTCGCCGACTGGACCTGCAGCTCCGGGAGCGGGGCCGTCGTCTCCTCGCCCGTCCACGCGGGGGCCGCCGCCCTCAAGGGCACCCCGGCGGGTCAGGACAGCGCGCAGTGCAGTCAGACCGTCAAGGTCAAGCCGAACTCGACGTACACGCTCAGCGAGCAGGTGCAGGGCTCGTACGTGTACCTCGGCGTGACCGGGACCGGCACGCAGGACGTGTCCACCTGGACCCCGGGCTCGGGCGGCGGCTGGCAGCAGCTCTCCACCACCTTCACCACGGGCGCGAGCACCACGCAGGTCACGGTGTGGACGCACGGCTGGTACGGGCAGCCCGCCTACGTCGTCGACGACTTCAGCGTCTTCGGCCCGGACGGGGGCGGCGGCACCGACCCCGGCCCGTCCGTCCCCGGCGCCCCGGGCGGGGCCGCCGTTTCCGGCCAGAGCGCGAACGGGCTCACCCTTTCGTGGAACGCGGTCAGCGGGGCGAGCGGCTATCACGTCTATCAGGACGGAGTCCGCGTCAAGACCGTGACCGGCTCCCCCGCCCAGATCACCGGGCTGACCGCCGCCACCTCGTACTCCTTCCAGGTGAGCGCCTACAACGCGGCGGGCGAGGGCCCCAGGTCGGCGGCGGTGACCGGCACGACGACCGGCGGCGGCAACCCGGACCCGAACCCGTCGGTGCCCAGGCACGCGCTGACCGGCTACTGGCAGAACTTCAACAACGGCGCGACCGTCCAGAAGATCTCCGACGTCCCGGCCCAGTACGACATCATCGCGGTCTCCTTCGCCGATGCCACGACCACGCCCGGGGCCATCGCCTTCAACCTCGACTCGGCCGGTCTCGGCGGCTACACGGTCGCCCAGTTCAAGGCCGACATCGCCGCGAAGAAGGCCGCCGGCAAGTCCGTCATCCTCTCCGTCGGCGGCGAGAAGGGCACCATCTCGGTGAACGACTCGACCTCCGCGAACAACCTGGCGAACTCGGCGTACGCGCTGATGCAGGAGTACGGCTTCAGCGGGATCGACATCGACCTGGAGAACGGACTCAACCCGACCTACATGACGCAGGCGCTGCGCTCGCTGTCCGCCAAGGCCGGCTCCTCGCTCGTCATCACGATGGCCCCGCAGACCATCGACATGCAGTCGACGTCGGGCGGCTACTTCAAGACGGCCCTGAACATCAAGGACATCCTGACCGTCGTCAACATGCAGTACTACAACAGCGGCTCGATGAACGGCTGCGACGGCAAGGTCTACTCGCAGGGCTCGGTGGACTTCCTCACCGCGCTGGCCTGCATCCAGCTGGAGGGCGGGCTCGACCCCTCGCAGGTGGGCATCGGCGTGCCGGCCTCACCGAGCGGCGCGGGCAGCGGGTACGTCTCCCCGACCATCGTGAACAACGCCCTGGACTGCCTGGCCAGGGGCACGAACTGCGGGTCGTTCAAGCCGTCCAGGACCTACCCGGGGCTGCGCGGCGCGATGACCTGGTCGACCAACTGGGACGCCAAGGCGGGTGGCGCTTGGTCCAACTCGGTGGGTCCGAAGGTTCACGCCCTGCCCTAGGCGGTACGTGTGGGGGTGGGCCGTCCCGGTGGGTGGCCGACCGGCGGGCCGCCATCGCGGCGGATCTGGCCGGAATGGAGTTCTTGACCGGGACATGCCAGAAGAGCACGCTGTGCGCGTCCGCACGGCTACCCCCACACTCCCACCCAGGAGAACGCATGCGGCTCCACACCCGACGCAGGGCCGCCGTCACGGCGGCCCTGCTCGCTCTCGCGCTCGGCGCACCCGCCTACGGCATGAGCGCGACGGCGGCACCGCCGCCGACCCCCTCGACCGCCACCCAGGACGAGGCCGTCACCCAGTACGAGATCAAGGGCCCGGCCACGGCGGCCGAACGAACGGCCCTGCTCCGTACGGGCGTCTCGATCGACGAGGTCGACGCCCGCTCGGTCGTCGTCAGCGCCGACCCCATGCAGGCCAAGGAGCTGCGGGCGCTCGGCTACAAGCTGACCGCGCTGCCCGGGCCGCCCGACCGCTCCGAGCGGGGGGTCGCGGCGAACCCGATGGACTTCCCGTCCAAGGACTCGATGTACCACAACTATGCCGAGGCCAGCGCGGAGATCGACCAGCGCATCGCGCAGTACCCCTCGATCATGAGCAAGAAGGTGATCGGGAAGTCGTACCAGGGCCGGGACATCGTCGCCATCAAGATCAGCGACAACGTCGCGACCGACGAGAACGAGCCGGAAGTGCTCTTCACGCACCACCAGCACGCCCGCGAGCACCTGACCGTCGAGATGGCGCTCTACCTGCTCAAGGAGTTCGGCTCCAAGTACGGCACCGACTCGCGGATCACCAACATGGTCAACGGCCGCGAGATCTGGGTCGTGCCCGACCTCAACCCGGACGGCGGCGAGTACGACATCGCGACCGGCTCGTACCGCTCCTGGCGCAAGAACCGGCAGCCGAATTCCGGCTCCTCGTACGTCGGCACCGACCTGAACCGCAACTGGGACTACAAGTGGGGCTGCTGCGGCGGCTCCAGCAGCAGCAAGAGCTCCGAGACCTACCGCGGGGCGGCCGGCGAGTCGGCCCCCGAGGTGAAGGTGGTCGCGGACTTCGTGCGCAGCCGGGTGATCGGCGGCAAGCAGCAGATCACCGCCTCGATCGACTTCCACACGTACAGCCAGCTGGTGCTGTGGCCGTTCGGGTGGACGTACAACGACACCGCGCCGGGCCTGACGGCGGACGACCTGGCCGTCTACAAGACCATCGGCACGAGCATGGCCCGCAGCAACGGCTACACGCCGGAGCAGTCGAGCGACCTGTACATCACGGACGGGACGATCGACGACTGGCTGTGGGGCAACCAGAAGATCTTCACGTACACCTTCGAGATGTACCCGTCCGAGTCCGGCAGCGGGGGCGGCTTCTACCCGCCGGACGAGGTGATCGAGCGCGAGACGTCGCGCAACCGCGACGCCGTGCTGCAGCTGCTGGAGAACGCGGACTGCATGTACCGCTCGATCGGGAAGCAGGCGCAGTACTGCACGTGATCCGGGACCCGGATCGGGGGCGCCCCACCGCCAGGGGGGCGCCCCGTCAGCCTTCGGAGCGCCCGCCCGGGAGGGCGGGCGCCGCCTGCCCCGCGATCCGCAGGAGCTCGCCCGTGACCTCGACGTCCGGGTGTGCGGGGCCGAGTACCCGGACGCGCGCACAGTGGATCTCTTCGAGGAGCGGCCGGGCGGCGTCCGCGCCGTCGAGTGCCAGCACCGCGTAGGCGAGGGCCGTCCTGGTCAGCAGGGTGTGGGGGTGTTCGGCACCCAGCACCCGGGTCCGGGCGTCCCGCACCTCTTCGTACAGCGCCCTGGCCGCCCGGGGGTCCTCGTGGTGCGTCACGACGGCCAGGTTGTGGCGGATGCCCAGGGTGACACGGGACTCGTCGCCCAGCGCGCGCTTGGCCTGTTCACACAGCTGCCCGAGCAGCGCCCAGGCGGCGGGCAGGTCGACGGACGCCAGGATGACGGACAGGACGTTGCCGGCGGCGAGGGTGGAGGGATGGTCCGCGCCCAGGACGCTCAGAGCATCGATGTGCGTCTGCTCGGCCAGTTCCAGCGAACGCTGCGGGTCCCCGTCGGCATGGACGAGCCTGGCGTGACGAGCCCGCGCCTTCAGCGTCAGCGGGTGTGCCCGGCCCAGGTGCTCCGTCGCGTCGGCGACGAGGCGCTCCAGCGACTGCCGGCCGTGCGCGGCGGAGCGCGTGCCCTTCCAGCGCGCCTGCGCCGCATGGATCCGGGCGGCGAACAGCACGGGGTGGTGCGCCTCGTACTCCGCCACGAGGTCCGGCATCAGGCGGGCCAGCTGGTCCTCGGCTTCGTCGATCTCGCCGACCGTCTTGGCCGCGCGGGCCCCGCCGAGCCGGGAAAGCAGGGTGATGCGGTCGTCGGAGCCGTCGCGGGCCAGTTGCCGGTAGAGCCGGCGCCCCTGTGCCGTGTCGTCCGCGGCCGTCGTCCAGGCCGCCAGCCGGAGCCGGGCGAGCCGCGTGAGTGCGTGCTCCCCGCCGAGGGCCGCGTGACACTCGGCCAGGAGCGTGGCGGTCGCGGCCCTGGCCGCCCGGCGGTTTCCCGCCTCGCCGACCCAGTACGCGGCCACGTGCCGGGCGGCCAGCGCCTCCGGATCCAGCGGCCCGTGCGTCCCCAGGACGCTGCGCTGGAGTTCCCACGCGACATCGCGGGCCTGGCGGTACATGCCCAGGGCCGCGAGCTCGCCGATGGCGGCGGCCATTCGAGATGTGTGCCGGTCTTTCAGCCAGGCGATCCCGGCACCCTCTCGGAGTCCCCCGAGCGGGTCGTCCCAGCCGAACACCCCCTCGGTTCCGTTGGCCCGGGGCTGCGCGGCGCGGCCGCGGTCCCGGTCGTCGAGCGCCTCCCACCGGGCCTTCCAGGCCCTCTGGTCCAGCCAGGGGGCGGCGGCCGGATGGTCGTCCGCCGTGTTCGCGAGCAGGATCTCGACCAGGATCTCGAGCTTCCCGGTGTCCCTCCCGGTCCTCGTTTCCCCCTTGCCCAGCAGTGAGGAGATGGTCGACGTGGACAGGGAGGTGCCCCTCGCCTTGGCCGCGTCCTCGATCGGCTTGTAGTGCACATCGGCGGCTTCGTTCAAGGACCGCAGATCCGCATGGAATTGGCTCCACGAGTCGTGCATGGGCCGATTCTCCCGGACGTCCGGACGGCGCGGGCCGTTTCCGGGACGCAGCGGTGCCGTCCGGGACGCAGCCGGACCGTCCGGGACACCGCGACGCCGTCCGGGACGCGGCCGGACCGTCCCGGAATCAGCGAGGTCGGGCCCTGCCGTGTTGGCCTGGGGTCCCACGGTCGGGGACAGGCCTCGGCCGTGATGTGAAGGAGCCCGCCATGCCCGTTTCCCCGAACCCGTCCGCGTCCAGGTCCAAGCCCGCGTCCAAGTCCAAGCCCGAGCCCGAGTCCGGGTCGGGTTCCGCCGCCCGCCCGCGCCGCCCGTACTTCGAGCTGCGCGTCGGCGGCTTCGAGATGAGCCTGGGGCGGCGGCCCGCCCGGCTGATCGGCTGGCTGGGGTCCGCCGCCGTCTCCGCGATCGGGGTGTGGGTGGGCGTCAACTGGCCCTTCTGAGACCCGGTCAGCCGAGCACGGCGAGGGCGTCGATCTCGATGAGGAGGCCCGCGGGGAGGCCCACGTAGACCGTGGTGCGGGCGGCCGGGGCCTCCTTGAGGCCCTGCTCCTCGAAGTAGGCGTTGTACAGGGCGTTCATCTCGGCGAAGTGGTCCGTGTCGGTCAGGTAGACGCGGATCATCATCACGTCGTCCCAGCCCGCGCCGCCTGCCTCCAGTACGGAGCGGACGTTCTCCAGCGTCTGGAGGGTCTGCTCGCGCAGGGTCGGGCCGGCGGGGGTGGGCGCCTGGCCTTCCACGTGCGGGAGGAAGCCGACCTGGCCGGCGACCTGGAGGATGTTCCCCTTGCGCACGCCGTGCGAGAAGCGGGCCGGCGGGGTGGTGTGGGTGTCGGGGGTGATGGCGGTCTTCTCGGTCACGGGGTGTCCTCGTCGTTCTGTGGGACGTGCGGGGAGCCTGAGTACTCCCGGCTGATGGTGTCGGCGGTGCGCAGGACCAGGGGGAGCAGTTCGAGCAGTCCCTCGGCGGTGACGACCACGCTGGGCGCCGACACGGACAGGGCGGCGACGGCCCGGCCACCCGGTCCGCGCACGGGCGCGCCGAGGCAGTTGACGGACTCCTCGTGCCCGCCGAGGTCGGTGGCCCAGCCCTGTTCCCGTACGAGGGCCAGCTCGCGCAGGAAGGCCTGTGCGTCGGGGGTGGAGCGGGCGGTGTGGCGGGGGTAGTCGATGCGCTCGGCGAGGCTGCGCCGCTCGGCCTCGGGGAGGTCGGCGAGCAGCAGCTTCGCGACGGCGGCGACCGTGAGGGGGACGGGGCGGCCGATGCGGGAGTACATGCGGACGGGGTAGCGGCTCTCGACCTTGTCGATGTACACGACCTCGTCGTCCTGGTGGAGGGCGAGGTGCACGGTGTGGCCGGTGAGGCGGTTGAGCTCGACGAGGTGGGGATGGGCGACGGTGCGGACGTCGAGGCTCTCGACGGCCTCGGCGGCGAGCGCGAAGAGCTGGGCCCCGAGGCGGTAGCGGCCGTCGGGCTGGCGGTAGACGAAGCCGTGCCCGTGCAGGGTGCGCAGGAGGCGCAGGGCGGTGCTCTTGTGCACGCCGAGCTCCTCGGCGACCTCCCCGAGACCCGCCGCGCCCTTGGCGAGCAGCGGCAGGATGCCGAGAGCCCGCTCCACCGACTGGCTCACGCCGCGTCCTTCCCTGCTGCCGTCGCCGTCCGCGGCGCGCGGGCCTTCCGGAACCCGTACACGCGGCCGGCCGTTGACCCCTCGTATGCAGGATGCTAGACAGCAAGCGGCACAACACGCAACGCACGTTGCAGAGAATGCAACGCGAGGAGGAATCCGCATGGGCAGCGACGCAGTCCGACGGCTCGCCGACGAACCGCTCGACCACCGCTTCAAGGGGCTGCCGCCCGATGCCGAGCGGGCGGGCCTCACCGTCGGGCAACTGGCCGCCGAGAAGCGGGACCTCTACTCCGGCGGGTTCACCACCCCCGTCCTCACGCTCGACGCCGAAGCGCTGGAGCACAACCTCACCGCCCTCGGCACCTACGCCGCCCGCCACGGCCTCGCCTTCGCCCCGCACGGCAAGACCTGCATGGCTCCGCAGCTGTTCCGGCGCCAGCTCGACCACGGCGCCTGGGGCATCACCGCCGCCGTCCCCCACCAGGCCCGCGTCTACCGCGCCTTCGGCATCCGCCGGATCTTCCTCGCCAACGAGCTCGTCGACCCGGCCGCGCTGCGCTGGGTGGCCGCCGAGCTCGCCGCCGACCCCGGCTTCCGCTTCGTCTGCTATGTGGACTCCGTCCGCGGGGTGCAGCTCATGGACCGGGCCCTGCAGGGGCAGCCCCAGGTCGTCGACGTCGTCGTCGAGCTCGGGGCCGGCGAGGGCGCCCGCACCGGCGCCCGGACCGACGAGGACTGCCGGGCCGTCGCCGACGCCGTGGCCGGGTCCGCCGCCCTGCGCCTCGTCGGCATCGCCGGGTACGAGGCCGAGGTCCCCGGCGCCGATCCGGAATCCGTCCACGCGTACCTGCGCCGGCTCACGGCGCTGGCCGTGGAGTTCGACCGGGCCGGACGGTTCGCCACCGACCTCGAGGAGATCGTCGTCAGCGCCGGCGGCTCCGCCTGGTTCGACGCCGTCGCCGACGTGTTCGCCGAACTCCCGGAGCTCTCGCGGCCGGTGCTGAAGCTCCTGCGCTCCGGGGCGTACGTCTCGCACGACCACGGCTGGTACACCCGCCTGACCCCCTTCAACCGGGTCCCGGAGGAGGGCGGCCTGCGCCCCGCGTTCCGGCTCTGGACCCAGGTCGTCTCCCGCCCCTCCCCCACGCAGGCCTTCGTCAACGCCGGCAAGCGGGACATCGCGTACGACCTCGGCCTGCCCGAGGCCGAGCTGGTGCGCGACGCGCTGACCGGCGAGGAGCGTCCGGCCGCCGGGGTCCGCGTGGTCAAGCTGTCCGACCAGCACGCCTGGCTGGAGACGGACTCCGCGGACGACGTGAACGTCGGGGACTGGGTGGCGCTCGGCATGTCCCACCCCTGCACGATCTTCGAGAAGTGGCCGCTGATCCCGGTCGTCGAGGCCGACGGCACGGTCACCGACTACGTCCGCACCTTCTTCTAGCCGAGCCGCGCCGGTGGACCTGGTCATCCGCGGGGCCCGCGTCGTCGACGGCACGGGCGGGCCCTCGTACACCGCCGACGTGGGCGTCCACGAGGGCCGGATCGCCGAGATCGGCCGGATCCGCTCCGGCGGCCGGCACACCGTCGACGCGTACGGGCTCGCCCTGGCCCCCGGCTTCGTCGACATGCACGCGCACAGCGACCTCGCCCTGCTCCGCGACCCGGACCACAGCGCGAAGGCCGCGCAGGGCGTGACCCTCGAGGTCCTGGGCCAGGACGGGCTCTCGTACGCGCCCGTCGACGACCGCACCCTCGCCGAGGTGCGGGCGGCCGTCACCGGCTGGAACGGCGCGGGCGAGGACGTGGAGTTCGACTGGCGGGACGTGGGCGGGTACCTGGACCGGCTCGACCGCTCCGGCATCGCCGTCAACGCCGCGTACCTCGTCCCGCAGGGCACCGTCCGCGCGTACGCCCTCGGCTGGGGCGACCGCCCCGCGACCCCAGCCGAGCTCGACCGGATGCGGACGCTCGTCGCCGAGGGCCTCGCGCAGGGCGCGGTCGGCATGTCCTCGGGGCTCACCTACACCCCCGGCATGTACGCGTCCGGCGCCGAACTGACGGAGCTGTGCCGGGTGGTGGCCTCGTACGGCGGCTACTACTGCCCGCACCACCGCTCGTACGGGCGCGGCGCGCAGGCCGCGTACGCCGAGATGGTGGCTCTGGCCCGGGACGCGGGATGCGCGCTGCACCTCGCGCACGCCACCATGAACTTCCCGGAGAACGAGGGGCGGGCGGGCGAGCTGCTCTCCCTCCTCGACCGGGCCCTCGCCGACGGGGCCGACATCAGCCTCGACTCGTACCCGTACACCCCCGGCTGCACCACCCTCGTGGCGCTGCTGCCCGGCTGGGCGAACGAGGGCGGGCCGCAGGCGGTGCTCGCGCGGCTGCGCGACGACGCCGAGGCCGAGCGGATCCGGTACGCGCTGGAGGTGACCGGGTCGGACGGCTGCCACGGCGTCCCGGTCGACTGGGCGACGATCGAGATCGCGGGGACGGCGGACCCCGCGCACGGGGCCTACGCGGGCACGCGCCTGCGGGACTGGGAGGGCGCCCGGCGGCTGCTGCTGGCGGACCGGCTGGGGCCGACGATCCTCCAGCACGTCGGGCACGAGGAGAACGTCCGGGCGATCATGCGGCACCGGGTGCACACCGGCGGCTCCGACGGGATCCTCCAGGGCGCGAAACCACATCCGCGGGCGTACGGGACCTTCCCGCACTACCTGGGCCACTACGTGCGCGAGCTCGGCGTGCTCTCGCTGGAGGAGTGCGTGGCCCATCTCGCGGGCCGGCCGGCGGCCCGACTGCGGCTCCCGGACCGGGGGTTGGTGCGGGCCGGGTACCGGGCCGACCTCGTGCTCTTCGATCCGGACACGGTCGCCGCCGGGTCGACCTACGAGAACCCGCGCGTGCTGCCGGCCGGCATCCCGCACGTGCTGATCGACGGACGGTTCGTCATGCGGGACGGGCGCCGGACGGACGTCCTGGCGGGGCGGTCGGTCCGCAGGACGCCGTACAGGGGGCGTTGACGGCCCCGCCTACGATGGGCGGCATGCTCGCCTTTGTCCCCGCCGCGCTGTTTTTCGTCCTCTTCTGCGTGAGTGTGCGGGAGGACCGCCGGCGCTTTCGGAACGCGGTCCTCCTGGGCCTCACCCTCATGTTCGGTTCGATCGGCCTGCTGCTGCGGATACCTGAACTGCCGTCACCGCTGGACGCGATCGCGGTCCTGCTGGTGCTGGTCGTTCCGACGCTCGGCACGCTCGTCCTCGGCGGGTACCTGATCCGCAACGGCCTGACGATGGTCCGCAAGGAGGGGCGCAGCCCGACCAACATGCTCTCCATGGCGGCGGGCCTGGGCATCTTCGCGCTGATCGCGCTGGTCCTCGGGGTGGCGGGGCGGGGCTCCCGCGTCGTGGACACGCTGGTGGCGGGCCTGGTCATGCTCGTCGGCTACGTGTCCTTCATCTTCCTCTGCTTCCTGGCGTACGCCTTCCTGTACGGGCGGATCACCGTGCGCGGCGACGTGGACTACGTGGTGATGCTGGGCTCCGGGCTCATCTGCGGCGAGCGGGTGTCGCCGCTGCTGGCTTCCCGGCTGGAGAAGGGCCGGCAGATCCACGCCGCGCAGGTGGCCCGCAGCGGGCGGGCACCGATGTTGCTGGTCTCGGGCGGGCAGGGGTCGGACGAGAAGCTGTCGGAGGCGCGGGCGATGGCCGACTGGCTGATCACGCGGGGCGTCCCGGAGGAGGGGATACGGCTGGAGGACCGCTCGACCACGACGAAGGAGAACCTCGCCTTCAGCCACACGATCATGGCCGACGCGAACCCCGGCTACCGCTGCGTGGTCGTCACCAACAACTTCCACGCGTTCCGGGCCGCGATGACCGCCCGCACGGCCGGGGTCAACGGCCAGGTGCTCGGTTCCCCGACGGCCACGTACTTCTGGCCGAGCGCCACCCTCCGCGAGTTCGTCGCGGTGTTCTGGGAGCACCGGACGGTGAACCTGAGCATCTGCGCGGGGATAGCGGCCGTGACGGCGCTGGCGGCCGTTGCCTCGGCCTAGAGAGCGCGGTAGGGCGCCGCGACGTGGGGCGACCCGACGTGGGGCGCCGCGACGTGGGGCGCCGCGACCGGCGGCGGGACGTCAGAGAGCGCGCTCGCGCGCGTGCAGGTGTCCGTCGGCGGGGTGGGCGGGCGGGTCCGCGGCCAGGATCCCGGTCAGCTCGTACCCGCATTTCTGCGCGACGCGGCACGACGCCGGGTTGTCCACCTGGTGCAGGAGCTCCAGGCGCGCCAGCCCCCCGCCGCCGAAGGTGGCGAAGGCCCAGTCGGTCAGCGTCCGCAGGGCGCGCGGTGCCACGTCCCGGCCGCGGGCGTGGGCGGCGGTCCAGTAGCCGACCTCGGCGGACGCGGCTCCGGGGACGGCGCCCTTGAGGACCACGTGCCCGAGTATGCGCCCCTCCTCTTCCCCTTCCCCTTCCCCGCCGGCCCGGGACTCCACGACGGCGAAGGCGAGGCGGCTGCCCGTCTCCCATCCCCGCTGCTGGTCCCGGACCCACCGCGCCGCGCTCGCCCCGTCGTGGACGGCGGCGCTCGTCCAGCGGCGCAGGGCGGCGTCCCGGTACGCCTCGGCCAGCTCACCGACGTCGGCGGGCCGCCACGGACGCAGCAGGAGGGCGGGGGCGGTCGGCGTGGCGGCGGCCCCGAGCCGCGGAACGATCTTGTCCATGGGGGGAGGGTACGAGTCCGAAGTGCGTTCATGGGGACGGCGCCGGAGGATGAGGGAACCGGGGGGCATGGAAGCAGGCGCATTCCGAGGAGGTATCCCGATGGACAGTGAATCGGGCCAGCAGCCCAATCGGCCGGCCAAGCTCTTCAGCGGCGGGGAACGGCCGTACGACCCTGAGGACCTCGTGATGGTGCAAGGCATGGAGCCGACTCCGGAGCGGCTCGAGAAGGCGCGCCAGCTGATCGAGAAGGAGGGTCCGCAGGTCATCGAGCGCTACCTCCCCTAGGTGGTGACGCCGGGGAGCTGCTGGTGGCCCCGGCCGGGGGCGGCGCCGCTCCCGGGCCGGGGCCGCACGCGCCGCTGCGAAGCGCTGCCGGTGGCGGACGGCGGCGGGCCCGAAGAAGTGCGGTCCGGCCACGAGCGCGATCCGGGCGGGCACCGCGTCCGGGGTGCCCGGCGAGTCGTTGCGCCCGCAGGGGGACGGCGGCGGCTGACCATGGGCGCACGGCGCGCTTGCGGACCGACCGCATCCAGAATCGGTGAAGGATCGTTAAGCCGCGCGGGGGTCTGATTTCGGAGGCACCGCCATGCAGACGCTCACCATCGACTGGGACCACCCCACCGACCCGCGCCAGAGCCGCGAACGGGACCACGTACGGGATTACGTGACCACCGCGGGACTCGACGGCCACCTGTGGCACGGGGTCCCCACCCTCCTGCTCACCACGCTCGACCGCGCCACGGGCCGGACCTCCCGGACCCCGCTGATCTACGTCGAGGACGGGGGCCGCCACATCGTGCTCGCGGCCCACTGGGGCGCCCCGGAGCACCCGGCCTGGTACCGGAACCTGACCGCCCACCCGGAGGTCCGCCTCCAGGTCGGCCCGGCCGTCTTCCAGGCCACGGCCCGCACGGCCCGCCCGGTGGAGCGGGAGGTCTACTGGCCCGCGATGACGGCCCTGTGGCCCCTGTTCGACGACTACCAGGTGTCCGCCTCCCCCCGCGAGATCCCCCTGGTGATCATCACCTCGTAGCCCGGCCGGCGTCCGGGCCCGCGCTGAGGCGTGGTCGCGCGATCAGGCGTGGTCGTAGACGGTGACGGCCACGCCCCGGGCGCACAGGGCTTCGGTGACCAGCGGCTCGACGCGGGACCATTTGCCCCCGGCGAGACCGCAGCCGATGCGGGGCATGTGGACCGAGGCGTCGAGCGCGAGCGCGTGCCCGCCGAGCGCCGCCAGGCAGCGCTCCAGCGCGTCGTAGCGGATGGGCGGGCCGCCGCTGCCCGTGCGTATGCCCCGCTGGGCGACCATGTTGGCCACCCACGTGTCCGGGCGCACCTGGACCAGCCGGACCGCGCCGAGGCCGAAGTCGTTGCCGCTGCGCCCCCGGTGCCAGGCCCGGAAATCCTTCTCGGGCCCGGGCCAGCGCTTCGAGAGCGCCAGGACGAAGCCCTTGCCCCAGCCGCCGATGTCGTTGCAGACGTGCGCGATGATCTTCGGCCCCTTGGCCTGCGGGCCCGTCGCGTCCCCCGCGACGATCCGAAGCTGCTCCATGCCCCGCCCCTTTCCCCCGCCCACGACCCTACGGGCGGCCACTGACAACGGCGCCGGCGCCGTTGTCGGTGGGGTCGGGCCGGCCGGGCGTCCTGCGGCTACAGGTATTCGCGGGCGAATTCCATCGCCCATTCCACCGCCGCGATCGGGACGCTGCCCGACAGCGGGTCGATGGTCAGGCGGGCGGCCTCCCAGCCCTGGTCGTGCTCGCGGTGGATCGCGAAGTGCGCGGCCTCGGCCTCCGCGCCGCCCCCACCGCCGGCGCCCTCCCCGGCCTCCCCGCCCCGCGGTGCGACCAGGAACTCGATCGCCCGGTCGTCGCCGTCCGTGCCCACCGTGCTGATCGCCATGCCGCCGACCGTGAACTCCACCGCTCCGCCCCCGCTCTCTCGCGCCCCCGACCCACCGTCCGGGACCAGCCTGCGCCGCGGCCCGCCGCGACACATGAGTGCGCGTACTCATGCCCGTACTCAGGCCCCGTACGCACCCCCCGACGTGACGAGTGCAACACCGCACGTCCGGCACTTCCCGAAGCCACACATTCCGCAGGCGGCAGCGGCGCGGTGGCCGCCGTTTCCAAGGGCGGAGCGCGCCGTCACCGTCCCATCATGCGAAACGGGACATATCCACCCCCTACTCCTGCCCCGAATACCTCGGCGGAGCGGCCGCCCGGCCCGTAAGCTCCCGTCATGCAGGTGATCCAGTCAACGAAACTCGCCAACGTCTGCTACGAGATCCGCGGGCCCGTGCTCGAAGAGGCCATGCGGCTCGAAGCAGCAGGTCATCGCATCCTCAAGCTGAACACCGGCAACCCCGCGGCCTTCGGCTTCGAGTGCCCGCCGGAGATCCTCGAGGACATGCTCCGCAACCTGGGCAACGCCCACGGGTACGGGGACGCGAAGGGGCTGCTCTCCGCGCGCCGCGCGGTCATGCAGCACTACCAGACCAAGGGCATCGAGCTGGACGTCGAGGACATCTACCTCGGCAACGGCGTCTCCGAGCTGATCCAGATGTCGATGCAGGCGCTGCTCGACGACGGCGACGAGGTGCTGGTCCCGGCGCCGGACTACCCCCTGTGGACCGCCTCCGTCAGCCTCGCCGGCGGCACGGCCGTGCACTACCGCTGCGACGAGCAGTCCGACTGGATGCCGGACCTCGCCGACATCGAGCGCAAGGTCACCGACCGCACCCGCGCGATCGTGATCATCAACCCGAACAACCCGACCGGCGCCGTCTACGACGACGAGATGCTGCGCGGGCTCACCGACATCGCCCGCCGCCACAACCTGATCGTCTGCTCCGACGAGATCTACGACCGGATCCTGTACGACGGCGCCACGCACACCAACACCGCCGCCATCGCGCCCGACCTGCTGACGCTCACGTTCAACGGGCTGTCCAAGAACTACCGCGTCGCCGGCTACCGGGCCGGCTGGATGGCGGTCTGCGGCCCCAAGAAGCACGCCTCGTCGTACATCGAGGGCCTGACGATCCTGGCCAACATGCGGCTGTGCGCGAACATGCCCTCGCAGCACGCCGTCGCGACCGCGCTGGGCGGCCGGCAGTCGATCAACGACCTGGTCCTTCCGGGCGGGCGCCTGCTGGAGCAGCGCGACACGGCGTACGACCTGCTGACGCAGATCCCCGGCATCACCTGCGTGAAGCCGAAGGGCGCGCTGTACCTGTTCCCGAAGCTGGACCCGGCCGTCTACAAGATCAAGGACGACCGGCAGATGGTCCTCGACCTGCTGCGGGCCGAGAAGATCATGGTGGTGCACGGTACGGGCTTCAACTGGCCCGAGCCCGACCACTTCCGGATCGTGACGCTGCCGAACGCCACGGACCTGGCGGACGCGGTGACCCGGATCGGGAAGTTCCTGGACGGCTACGGCCAGCCGTAACCGGTACGGCGGCACTCGTTGCCGGATCCAGCACAACTTTAGAACCGATCCAATGTAGGATGGCCTCCTGACCACGCAGGAGGCCTCCTCATGTACGAGCCGATCCGCACGAAGTCGGTCGTCCACCGTACGGGCGGCCACCACTCCGACAGCCACTCCGGGTACCCGCACAGCAGCCGCGCCGAGGCGCTGGACATCCAGCTCGCCGGGCACCTGGCGGCCCTGCTCGCCGTCACGGACGGACTCGGCCTCGACGGCGCCGCCGCGCGGATCGCCGCGCAGGTCGCGCGGCTGCGCGGCTCCGATCCGGCGCGGGGAGCCCGCGCCGACGTCACGGACGCCGGCGAGCTCGGCGCCCTGCACCGGCGGGCGCACGACCTCGCGGGGCGGGCGCTGGTCGTCGCCGCGTCGCGCGCCGACACCACGGTCGCGATCCTCGCCGCCGAGCGCATGGACGCGCATGCCGCTGCACTGGCCTCGCGGGACCTGGCCGGCAGCCTCTGATCGGCCCCGGTCCGGGGCCGCGGAGGCTCCGGACCGGGCGCCACCTCCTATCCGACGGGTCCGGCCGGTCCGGCCGGTCCGGCCGGTCCGGCTTCCGCCGGAGTGAACTCCGCCGCCGCGACCCCGCACCAAGGCGTCTTCGACACCGGCCAGATCGGGCCCAGCGCCTCCGCGTGTTCCGTGGCGGCCGGGTCCACCCCCGGGAGTCTCACCAGGGCCTGGGGCGCGCGGGCGACGGCCGGATCCGGGGTGGCCCTTTCGCGGAACTCGACCGTGACCACGTACGCACCCCTGCCCTCGGCGCGGCCGCTCACCTCCACCGTCGCCACCACGCGGTGGCTGCCGGGGTCGATCCGGCAGCCCGTGACCCGTACGTCCTCCACCGCCGGCCGCGGCGGCGCCGCGCCCGGTTCGCCGCTGGCCCACACGTACAGGCCCAGCGGGGCGAACACCAGCAGGCCGGCCAGGACCGTCAGGCCGACCGCCCAGCCCTGCCACTTCAACGCGCTCACGCCCATGGGACGATCCTCCCGGCCCGCCGCCCCGCCTGCCAGCACCGGCCGATCCACACAGCATTTCGAAGTGGGACCGCCTGGACACCTGACGTTCATTCAACTTGACGCGGAATGTGGGTTTCCGCGAGCACTCTGCACCCGTGAGACGCATCCTAGGTATCGCCCTGGCGGTCCTCCTCCTCGGCGGCGTGATCGCCGTCGCGCTCGCGGGAGGAGAGAAGACCCCGTCCACGGCAACGAAGACCGTGAAGGGCGTCATCGGCTCCGAGAAGTCCGAATACTTCCGGGACCCTGACGTCGTCAAAGCCCTGGCCGACAAGGGCTACACCGTGAAGACCGAAACCTCGGGCTCCTGGGCGATGGACCAGCTCGCCCTCAAGGAGTTCGACTTCGCCTTCCCCGGCAGCAGCGAGCCCGCCCCGGAGATCGAGGCGGCGGCCGGCGTCAAGGGCGCCCAGACCACGAAGCCGTTCTTCTCCCCGCTCGTGGTCATCGCCCGCGCCAACGCCGCCAAGGTGCTCGCCGACAACGGCCTCGCCAAGATGACCGGCAAGAACTCGGGGACCCTCCTGATGGGGTCCTACCTCAAGGCGGCCGCCGAGGACCGCAAGTGGCAGCAGCTGACCGGCTCCGCCGCGTTCGCCGAGCTGACCGGCACGGTGTTCATCAAGACCACCGATCCGGCGACGTCGAACTCCGGGGCCCTGTTCCTGGCCGCCGCCTCGAACGTGGCCAACGACAAGACGGTGGTCTCCGACGACGCCGGCATCGACCGCACCGCGCCCCTGATGCAGAAGCTGATCCGCGTCCAGGGCGCCCTGGAGCCGAGCACCGACGACCCGTTCCGGGCCTTCATCTCCGGCAGCGGCGAGCCGCTGATCCTGGCGTACGAGTCCCAGGTGGCCTCACTGCTCCAGCAGAAGCCGGAAACGGGTGCCGCCGACAACATGGTGGTCCTCTACCCGGACACCACCGTCAACTCCCCGCACACCTTCGTGCCGATCAGCGAGAACGCCAAGGAGCTCGGCTCCCTCCTCGCCAACGACCCGAAACTGCGCGAGCTGGCCGTCCGGCACGGGTTCCGGCCGCAGAACGGAGTGCCCGAGTTCACCGCGGCCACCGCATCGCACGCCGCGTACCTCAACCCGGAGCTGACCGGCATCCGCCAGGTCAGCGCACCGACCGTCAAGATCCTCATGGCGCTCGCAGCGCGCGCCAAGGGCTAGGGGGGCCTTCGCACATGACTCTGACACCACCCGAGGAGAGCCCGCTCGTCCTCACCGCCCCCGAGCCCGTCGCCCCCGTCGAGCGGGAGCAGGCCTCGGGCCTCGTCCCGCTCCAGGACGGGGTGCGCGAAGAGATGGCCCGCCGGGCCGGGGAGTACGTCGGCTCCCTCGCCGGAGTCGACACGCGCTCCCCCGAGTTCGCGAGCCGCGTCGGGGAGATATCCGGGCTCGGCGCCGGCGACATCCGCAGCGCCGCCCAGCAGTCCAACCGGATGCTCGACCGGGCCGTACGGTCGCTCGGCTCCGAGGGGGGCGGCGGCGCCCAGGCCCGCGTCGCGGGCTCCCTGGTCGAACTGCGCCGCACCGTCCAGGACCTCGACCCGCGGGACACGCCCGCCAAGGGGGCCCGCAGGCTGCTGGCGAAGCTGCCGGGCGGCAACAAGTTCCGCGACCACGTGGCCAAGTACGCCTCGTCGCAGGCCACGCTGAACAGCATCGTGGGCGCGCTGCGCAGCGGCCAGGACGAGCTGCGCCGCGACAACGCGGCCCTGCACACCGAGCGGGCCCGCCTGTGGGAGACCATGGGCAAGCTCCAGGAGTACGCGGTCCTCACGCAGGCCCTGGACACGGCCGTGGAGGAGCGGATCGCCGAGACCGGGCACACCGACCCGGCGGCGGCCGACGTGATGCGCGCCGACCTGCTCTTCCCGGTCCGTCAGAAGCACCAGGACCTGCTGACCCAGCTGGCGGTCTGCGCGCAGGGCTACCTGGCGATGGACGTGGTCCGGCGCAACAACGACGAGCTGATCAAGGGCGTCGACCGGGCCGCCACCACCACCGTGTCCGCGCTGCGGATCGCCGTGATGCTGGCCTCGGCCCTGGACAGCCAGAGCAAGGTGATCGAGCAGGTCAACGCCCTGAAGGGGACGACCGAGGAGCTGATCCGGGGCAACGCGGACATGCTGTCCCGGCAGAGCGGCGAGATCCAGCGGATCGCGGCCGACCCGGCGGTGGGCGCGGAGACCCTGCGGACGGCGTTCGCGCAGATCTACGAGACCCTGGACGCGATCGACACGTTCAAGGCACAGGCGACCGAGAACATGGCCGCCACGGTGGAGTCCCTGACCGGGGAGCTTCAGATCGCCTCGGCCCATCTGGCCCGTACGCGCACCTCCGGCGTGCTGGAAGGCGGTCCCCGATGAGCAACGGCGGCATCCGCGGCGTGCGCACCGCATCGGTGCGGCGACGGCTGGCCGCGGCGGTCGCGCTCGCCGCGACCCTGCTCGGGGCCTCGGCCTGCGACGCCGGCTCTCCGGATCCGGCGAAGCCGACGCAGTCGAGGTACCAGGAGGGCAGGCTGCGGGTGCTGGCCTCCAGCGAACTGGCCGACATGGAGCCGGTGCTGAAGGCGGCGAAGGCCGCTACGGGCGTCGGCGTCGAGCTCACCTGGTCCGGCACCCTGGACGCGGCCGAGCAGGTGGCCTCCGGGAAGGCCGACGGCAGGTACGACGCCATCTGGCTGTCCTCCAACGACTACCTGCGGCTGCGTCCCGAGGCCGCCGGGAAGCTCAGCAGCGAGACGTCGGTGATGTCCTCTCCGGTCGCGCTGGGCGTCCGGGCGCAGGCGCTGGCCCGGCTCGGCTGGAAGCCGGAGGAGGTGACCTGGTCGGCGGTGCACGAGGCCGTCGCCGCCGGGAAGCTGACGTACGGGATGACCGACCCGGTTCGCTCCAACTCCGGTTTCTCCGCGCTGGTCTCGGTGGCCTCCGGGCTGTCGGGGGCGCAGGCGGCGCTGACCGACGCGGACGTGAGGACGGCGCAGCCCAAGCTGAAGGAGTTCTTCGCCGGGCAGAAGCTGACCTCGGGCTCCTCCGGCTGGCTGGCCACGGCGTACGCCAAGCGCGGGGACGTGGACGCGCTGGTGAACTACGAGTCCGTGCTGCTGTCCATGAACCGCGCCGCGAAGGCGGGTCTGACGGTGATCCGGCCACGTGACGGGGTGGTCACCGCGCACTACCCGCTGACCCTGCTGACCTCGGCCCCGGCCGGGGCCCGCGAGTCGGGGCGGGCCCTGACCGACTACCTCAGCGGCGCCGAGGCCCAGAAGGCGATCACCGAGAAGACCTTCCGCCGGCCGGTCACGGCCGGGGTGCAGCCCGCCGCCGGGCTGAACGCGGACAAGCGGCGCGAGCTGCCTTTCCCGGGCACCCGCTCGGTGGCGGACGGGCTGCTGGCCTCGTACGAGAACGAGCTGCGCCGGCCCTCGCGCACGGTGTACGTGCTGGACACCTCGGGCTCGATGGAGGAGCAGGACCGCATCGGGCGGCTGCGCTCGGCGCTCACCGAGCTGACGGGGACGGGTGATTCGGGGACCGGTCAGCGGTTCCGGGACCGTGAGGAGGTGACGCTCCTGCCGTTCGGCGACAAGGTGAAGAAGGTGCTGACGCACGTCGTCGAGCCGGGCAATCCGGGGCCCGCGCTGGATGCGATCCGGGGCGATGTGAAGTCGCTGCGGCCGGAGGGCGGTACGGCGGTGTACGGCAGTCTGAAGGCCGCGTACGAGCACCTGGGCCAGGGCAACGCGGACGCGTTCACCTCGATCGTGCTGATGACGGACGGGCAGAGCGGCGACGAGGCGAAGGACTTCGACTCCTTCTACGCGGGGCTGCCGGACGCCCGGAAGCACACTCCGGTCTTCGCGGTGCTGTTCGGGGACTCGGACCGCAAGGAGCTCACCCACATCACCGAACTGACCGGCGGGCGGCTCTTCGACGCCACCGACGGCAACGGTTCGCTGGACGGAGCCTTCGAGGAGATCCGTGGCTACCAGTAGGTCCGTCGCGAGGGCGCTGCGCACGCGTCTCCTCGGCTACCTGGAGTCGGGGAAGAACCTGGCGGGCAGCGCCTGCGGGGTGGTCGGGCTCGGCCTGACCGTCACCGGGGTGGCGGGCACGTACTGGCCGGTGGTCGTGGCGGGGTTGTACGGCGCGGGCGCGCTGATCGCCCCGCCGGAGCGGCCGGCGCCGCCCGAGCCGCGCGGGCCCTCGCAGCAACTGGACGACATACGGGAGCGGTTCGCCCGGCTGCGGGAGTACGTGGCGGAGGTGGAGCTGCCGGATCCGGCCGAGGGCCGGCTCGCGGAACTGATGGAGCTGTACGGGGCGCTGCTGGAGCCGGGGTGGGTGGCCGATGTGCTGGCCGCCGACCCGGATTCGGTGCACGCGCTGTCGCGGGCGATCGGGCTGGACGTCCCGGAGTGCGTGGACACGTACAACCGGACGCGCTGGTGGACCCGGCTCACGCCCGGCGGGGAGTCGCCGGAACGCCACCTGGAGCGGCAGCTGTCGCTGCTGCACGAGGAGGCGGAACGCCTGACGGCGGGCCTCCGCGAAGCAGAGGCCCGCCGTCAGCAGACGCACACGGCCTACCTGGAGGAGCGCGGACAACACTCCTGACAGGCTTCGGCCGGTGCAGCGGTGGGAACCGCTTGGTCGGGGGCTCCCACACTCAGGTGCCCGGAGTCCGCTCCGGGCAGGTCTTTCAGCCCAGGCGCTCGACGAGCGCGTGGTACTGGTCCCACAGCTCCTTGGGAGTGTGGTCGCCGTAGGTGTTCAGGTGCTCCGGGACCAGGGAGGCCTCGTCGCGCCAGACCTCCTTGTCGACGGTGAGCAGGAAGTCCAGGTCCGCCTCGGGGAGGTCCAGGCCGTCCAGGTCGAGGGAGTCCTTGGTGGGCAGGATGCCGATGGCGGTCTCGACGCCGGCGGCCTTGCCGTCGAGGCGCTCGACGATCCACTTCAGGACGCGGCTGTTCTCGCCGAATCCGGGCCACACGAACTTGCCCGCGTCGTTCTTGCGGAACCAGTTCACGTAGTAGATCTTCGGGAGCTTGGACTGGTCCTTGCCCTTGGCCACGTCGACCCAGTGGCCCATGTAGTCGCCCATGTTGTAGCCGCAGAACGGCAGCATGGCGAACGGGTCGCGGCGCAGCTCGCCGACCTTGCCCTCGGCGGCGGCGGTCTTCTCGGAGGCGATGTTCGAGCCGATGAAGACGCCGTGGTTCCAGTCGAAGGACTCGGTGACCAGCGGGACGGCGGAGGCGCGGCGGCCGCCGAAGAGGATCGCGGAGATCGGGACGCCCTTGGGGTCCTCCCACTCGGGGGCGATCGTCGGGCACTGGGAGGCCGGGACGGCGAAGCGGGCGTTGGGGTGGGCCGCCGGGGTCCCGGACTCCGGGGTCCAGGCGTTGCCCTTCCAGTCGACGAGGTGCGCGGGCGCCTCTTCGGTCATGCCCTCCCACCAGACGTCGGAGCCGTCCGGGGTGAGCGCGACGTTGGTGAAGACGGTGTTCGCGTACATGGTCTTCATGGCGTTGGCGTTGGTGTGCTCGCCGGTGCCGGGGGCGACGCCGAAGAAGCCGGCCTCGGGGTTGATCGCGTACAGGCGACCGTCCTCGCCGAAGCGCATCCAGGCGATGTCGTCGCCGATGGTCTCGACCGTCCAGCCGGGGATCGTGGGCTCCAGCATGGCCAGGTTCGTCTTGCCGCAGGCGCTAGGGAACGCGGCGGCGACGTACTTCGCCTCACCCTGCGGCGGGGTGAGCTTGAGGATCAGCATGTGCTCGGCGAGCCAGCCCTCGTCGCGCGCCATGACGGACGCGATGCGCAGGGCGTAGCACTTCTTGCCGAGCAGGGCGTTGCCGCCGTAGCCCGATCCGAAGGACCAGATCTCGCGGGTCTCCGGGAAGTGCGAGATGTACTTGGTGGTGTTGCACGGCCACGCCACGTCGGCCTGGCCCTCGGCGAGCGGAGCACCGAGGGTGTGGACGGCCTTGACGAAGAAACCGTCGGTGCCGAGCTCGTCGAGGACGGGCTTGCCCATGCGGGTCATGGTGCGCATGGCGACGGCGACGTAGGCGGAGTCGGTGATCTCGACGCCGATCGCGGAGAGCTCGGAGCCGAGGGGGCCCATGCAGAACGGGACGACGTACATCGTCCGGCCCTTCATGGAGCCGCGGAAGATACCTTCCTGCCCGGCGAAGATCTCCCGCATTTCCGCGGGGGCCTTCCAGTGGTTGGTCGGGCCCGCGTCCTCCTCCTTCTCGGAGCAGATGAAGGTCCGGTCCTCGACGCGCGCGACGTCGGACGGGTCGGAGGCGGCGTAGTACGAGTTGGGTCGCTTGCCCTCGTCCAGCTTCTTGAACGTGCCCTTGGCGACGAGCTCCGCGCACAGGCGCTCGTACTCGGCCTCGGAGCCGTCGCACCAGACGACCTGGTCCGGCTCGGTGATCGCTGCGATCTCGTCCACCCAGGAGATCAGCTCCTGGTGGGTCGTCGGGAGGGAAAGGGGAGCCGCGTTCTCGCGCGCCACGATTGCTCCTTGAAGAGGGGTTGTTTGGTGTTTGCCCCGTGGGGGCTGCGACCCGGATGCTTCGCGCTCCGCTCATCCGGTGCCGACCGCACTCATCTGATCATCCGGTGCGTGTGCGCATATGTCCAGGGGGCTTCTCACGTGAGCATCGCCACTCCCGTCAATCTTCCGTAAAGCGCACTAACGGAAACCTACGGACCCGTAGGTAGCATGGCGGCCATGACTTCTGACGCTGCCGCCGCTCCGGCCGCACCGGAGGCCAAGCCGCTGATGCGCGGCTGGCTGCACACCGGGATGTTCCCTGCCGTGGTCGTCGCGGGCCTGGTGCTGATGGCCTTCACCGAGTCGACCCGGGCGCGGGTGGCGTGCGGGGTGTACATCCTCACGGCCTGCCTGCTGTTCGGCGTCAGCGCCGTGTACCACCGCGGCACCTGGGGCCCGCGGGGCGAGGCCATCCTGCGGCGTCTCGACCACGCCAATATTTTTCTGATCATCGCGGGGACGTATACCCCGCTGACGGTGCTCCTGCTCCCGCCCTCCACCGGACGGACGCTCCTGTGGGCGGTGTGGATCGCGGCCGCGGCCGGCATAGCGTTCCGGGTCTTCTGGGTCGGCGCCCCGCGCTGGCTGTACACGCCCTGCTACATAGCGATGGGCTGGGCCGCGGTCTTCTTCCTGCCCGACTTCCTGCGCACCGGCGGCATCGCCGTCCTGGTCCTGGTGATCGTCGGCGGGCTGCTCTACAGCGCGGGCGGCGTGATCTACGGGATCAAGCGCCCGAACCCCTCCCCCCGCTTCTTCGGGTTCCACGAGGTCTTCCACTCGCTGACCCTGGCCGCCTTCGTGGCCCACTACGTCGGCATCTCGCTCGCCGCGTACCAGCACTGAGCCGGGCCGCGACCCCGGTGGAGCCCCGGCGCCGATCGGCGCCGGGGCTCCTTGCGTCACGGGCCGATCCGGCACGATCCGGCACGATCCGGCACGATCCGGCCTGATCGGACAGACGCCCCCTAGGTGCAGGCGTAGCCGTCGCCGTCCGGGTCCAGGCGCAGCGGGTCGCTGCCGTTGACCTTCATGCGCTTCGGGTACTGGTGGGAGGCCAGCCAGTCGCAGCGGGCCTTCGTCGTCTCCTTCACCTCCGCCGGGAACTTCGTCGGCACGCACTGGCTCGCCGTGCCGTAGTGCCGGTCGCAGCCGGCCACGGTCGGGGCGACGGGCGCCGAGTCCCGCTTCCCCGGGTTCTGTCCGGGGGCCGCCTGCGGCGCGTGCGCGAAGTCGTGGACGTGCGGGGACGGGGCTTCGTCCGCGGCCGCGAGCGCCGAGGCGCCGCCCAGGTGCACCCAGGTCGCCACCGAGGGGATGCCGCCCGCGTCGACGCCGAAGAGCATGTACCAGCCGGGCGGGGCCAGGTTCGGGTTGCTGGTGACGTTGAGGTCGACGGTGGTGGCGTTGACCACCGACAGCGGCAGGTCGACGTACCGCTGGTTCGGGTCCGAGGAGTGCGTGACCGCCGCCGGACGGATCAGCTCCGCCTTGGCGATCGGCCGGTCGACGGTGATCCGCTGCGTGTCCCCGTACACCCACTGCGTGTCGATCACCGAGGTGAGCTTGGGGCGCGCTCCCTTGAACAGGTACGGCGGGGTGTAGATCGACACGTTGTCGTTGTACGTGCCGTTGCCGGGGTTGTCGCCGACGGTCATGACCCGGCCGTCGGGCAGCAGGAAGGCGCCCGAGTGGTAGGTCCGCGGGATCGGGTCCGCCGGCAGTCCGGCCTTGTAGGTGTTGGTCACCGGGTCGAAGAACGAGGCCTCGTACACCGGGTCGGCCCGGTCGTGCAGCCCGCCGCCGGTCTCCAGCACCTTGCCGTCGGGCAGCAGTACGGCCGACACGTACATCTTGCCCTCGGCCCCGGTCTGCGCCCGCCTGACGCCGCCCACGTCGACCAGGCCCTGCGGCAGGTCGGGCCCGGCGGTGTACGCGGGGCTCGCCGCCTTGAGGTCGATCAGCTCGGTGAGCCGGTTCGCCGCCGGGTTCGACTCGTTGTTGCCGCCGCCGATCGTCAGGACCCGCTGGTCCTGGGCGGGCGGGAGCAGCACGCTGGCCGACTCGTCGCGCTCGTCCTTCTTGCGGAGCCCGGGCACGTCCGTGATCGTGTTCGCGCCGTAGTCGTAGATCGACGCGCCGCTGCCCTGCGTGCCGTTGCCGAAGGTGTGGCTGCCGGAGTAGAAGAGCCGCCCGTCCTGCATCAGGATCATCGAGGGGTACAGGCCCCAGTAGGACCAGGTCTGGTTGACCTCGTTCATCGGCAGCCACTTGTTCTGCGCCGCCGAGAACCTCTCCGCCGTGACGTTGCCCGTGGAGTCCTCCTTCAGGCCTCCGAAGGAGATCACGTCGCCGTTGCCGAGGATCGTCGCCGACGGGTACCAGTGCCCGCCGTTCAGGTCGTTGGTCTTCGTGTACGCCTCGGTCGCCGGGTCGAAGACGTAGGAGTCCTTCAGACCCTGGTAGCCGATCCTGCCGTCGGCGGACGGGTACCCCTTGTTCCCGCTCATGACGAGCACGCGGCCGTCCGACAGCTGCACGTGCCCCGAGCAGAACATGTCCACCGGCGTCGGGATCGTCTTGAAGGACCCGTTCGCCGGGTCGTAGACGGCCGAGGTGAACGTACCCGCGTTGAACTGCGCGATGTCGTTGCCGGAGCCCGCGATCAGCAGCACCTTGCCGTTCTTCAACACGACCGCGTGCATCGAACGCACCGGGTTCTTGGCCGGGATCACCTCCCACCTGCCCTTGGCGCACTCGTCGGGCGTGCCCGTGCAGCCCGGCTGCGGCGGGGCCGCGCCCACCTCCTCCAGCGCGTAGTCGTCGGTGGTGAGCGTGCCCACCCCGTAGACCGAGAGCCCCCACGTGATCTTGTCGGTGCCGGGCGGAACGGCGGGCGTACGGACCTCCGTGCGCGCCCAGCCGGCACTGACCGGCGGGTTCTGCAGGTCGGTCCAGTACTGCCAGCCCGCCGTGGTGTCGTGGCGGAACACGGTCACCGACACATCCGGGGTGTTCGACTTGTACCAGGCGGACAGGTCGTACTGCCTGCCCGGCACGACCGTGGGCGCACAGGTGGTGTTCTCGGTGACGAGCGCCTTGCGGTCGCCGCTGAGACGGCGGGTGAGCGAGACCTTCATGGCCTTGGTGCCGCTGTGCGCGTCGGCGACGGTGGCGAAGGTGAAGTCGTTGTCCCCCCAGCCGGACTTCTCCCAGCAGGACGGCATGTCCGCGCCGGGTGCGCCGGCGGTCTCGAAACCGGAGTTGGTGAGCAGATTGGGCGGTCCGGCCGTGGCCTGCTGCGGTGCGGTGAGCAGCAGGCCCGCGGTCATCGCCCCGACGGCGGCCAGGGCGGCGCGCCGCCCGGTCCTGCGCCGGACGTTCACTGGCATGGACGGTTCCCTTCTGTGCTGTGCGGCGGCTCGGTGCGGCTCAACTCCCGGTGGTGCGTCCCGTACGCGCGGTACGGGCCCTTCGCGGCAGGTAGACGAGGGCCTCGGTGGCGGCGAACCGCAGGACGAAGGTGGTGACCAGGGCCAGCGCCGTGGCGGGCAGCGCCGCCATGGCGAACCGGGCGACGAACAGGGCGATCAGCGGGATCCGCAGCAGGAGATCGGCGTTGGCCAGCAGGGCGAAGCGGCCCACCCGGTCCGCCCAGTGGCGGTGCCGGCGCCGGTCGCGGAAGAGCAGGGTCTCGATGAGGACGAAGTTCCAGACCACCCCGGCCTGGTTGGCGGCGACCTCGGCCGGCAGGTAGTGCACCCCGGCGTGCGTGAGCAGCCACAGCGCGAACAGGTTCGGGACGAAGCCGGAGAGCCCGATCAGCCCGAAGCCGATCATCCGGGCCAGCGGGGTCGCGGAGCGCAGCGCGGCGAGGTGGGCGAGGAACCGCAGCCCCTCGCGGGCCCCGGACTTGGACTCGCCCGCGTACCGGTCCTGGAAGACGAAGGGCACTTCGGCGACCTTGGCGGGCCGGCAGCGCACGGCCAGCTCCAGCAGGACCTTGTAGCCGAGCGGTTGGAGGGCCTCCGCGGTGGCCGACGGGCGGCGCATGGCGAAGAAGCCGCTCATCGGGTCGCTGATCCCGCGCAGGGCGCGCGGGAAGAGCCCCTTGGCGAGCCAGGTCGCCCCGCGTGAAACGGCGACGCGGTGGCTGCCGGCGAGTCCGGCCCGGCTTCCGCCGGGGATGTAGCGGGAGGCGACGACGAGATCGGCTCCGGTGCGCTCGCCCTCGCCGACGAGCTCGGGCACCAGGTGGGGCGGGTGCTGGAGGTCGGCGTCCATGACGACGATCCAGTCCGTGCCGGCCAGCTTCAGGCCTTCGACCACGGCGCCGCCGAGACCTCCGACCGCCCTTTCGCGGTGCAGGACGGAGACCGGGAAGGGCAGGTCGAGGGCGGCCTTCTCGATGACGGCCGGGGTGTCGTCCGTGGAGTCGTCCACGAACAGCACCGCACAGGGCAGGCGGGCGGGGAGGGAGTCGGCGAGCCGGCTCAGCAACTCGTCGATGTTCCCGGCCTCGTTGAAGGTCGGGATGATGAGGGTGACGCTGCCCGCCGCCGCCTCCCCGCCGCCGCCCGCTACGACCGGATTGGAGACTTCCGGATCACTCGGGGCGTGCGGGGTCCACAGGTCCTCGCTCATGGCGGATCAGCTCCCGTCGGCTCGGTCGGTCCTGCGGATCTCGATGCGGTCCTCGCCGGAGCCGAAGACGGCCACCGCGCTCGAATGTTCCAGCGCGGCCTTCACGTTGGGCAGGTCCACCGCGTCCCGGCGGACGGTGGGCGAGGAGACCACGTAGTCGATGTCGCGCCAGCCGCGCGGCAGGGTCCTGGTGACGGCGGGGTCGAGGTCCGCCTTGTAGAACCAGATGGCGCCGAGTCCGGGCTCGAAGCCGTGGTGGACGGCGTCCAGCCAGAGCGCGTCGTCGACCAGGACCCGGGTGTGCCCGGGGTCGGGGACCTCCCGGCCGAGCCAGGCGGCGGCCGCCCGGTACGGGGCGTTCGCGTCGGCCGTGAGCGCGGTGCGGTCGCCCTCGTACCAGCGCGGCAGGACGTACGCCGCGGCGGCCGCGGCGAGTGCGCCGATCAGCACCCGGCGCCCGATCGCGCGCGCCCCGCCCTCCCCCGGCGTGCGGCGGCGGCGCAGCACGGCGTGCGTGACGCTGGCCGCGCCCCCGGCGAGGACCAGCGCGAGGAACGGCAGCGCCTGGATCACGTACATCGCGGGCAGGTAGCCGGAGGGCCGCATCGCGACGGCCGCCAGGATCACGGCGGCGAGCGCCGGGCCGGCGAGCGCGCGGGCGGTGACCGACCACCGGAGCGTGGCGAGCAGCAGGAGCGCTCCGGCCAGCCCGCCGAGCGGCAGGACGGTGTCGTAGTACAGCCAGGACCGCAGCACGCCGTTCGAACCGGAGCCGGGGGTGAGGATGAAGCCCGAGCCCGGGCGGCTCATCTGGTACGTGATGCCGTCGATCAGCGAGACGTGTCCGGCGCCGGGCAGCAGCTCGCTGTTGAGCAGCGCGTACAGGGGGTACGAGAGCCCGATCAGCGCGCAGGCGGTGACGGCGCCGGTGACGGCGAACTTGCGGGTGTCGCGGTGACTGTGGCGCCACATGGTCACCAGCAGCGCCGGGAGCACCACCAGCATCGTCTCCTTGGTCAGGACGGCGGTGGCGGCCGCGAGTCCCGATGCGAAGTGGTGCCACAGGTGGCGGCGGGGGGACGCGGCCAGGCAGAAGGCCAGCAGCATCCACATCACGGCGAGGTTGTCGAGGAAGATCTCCCGCTGGAGCACGACGGAGAGCGGGGAGAGTCCGAAGAGGGCCATCGCGAGGCCCGCGGCCCAGCGCGGCAGCCAGAGCCGGCGGGCGAGTACGTAGATCAGCACCGAGCTCGCGGCGCAGACGCCGGTCATCGACAAGCGCATCGGCGCGACGGTCATCCAGTCGGGCACGAGGAGCGAGGGCAGGTAGGTCAGGGCGGCCACCTGTATCCAGCCGAGCGGCGGATGGTCGTACCAGTACGTGTAGTGCGCGAGCCCGTCGCCCTGCTGCACGGCCCACGCCTGGGCGAGGTACGTGCCCTCGTCGTCGCTCAGGGTCGGGAAGTGCGTGATGTTCCAGCCCTGGACGAGGACGATCGCGAGCAGGACGGCCCCGCAGAGCAGCAGGTCGGGGCGGGAGGAGCGGAAGCGGACGAGGGGGTGGGCCGGGGCGGGCGGCCGGACCCCGAGTCCGCCGGGACGGGTCCGCTGCTGCGGGATCACAGGTGCGGTGGCGGTGGCGGTGGCCGCCGAGGCGCCGGACCGGGGGTCAGTGGCCGTGGGCAGGGTGGCGGTCACCGGTGACCGTCCTCTCGGATCGCGGTGGACGCGCCGGCGGCACCTGCCCCGGCGGTGGCGCTGATCGGAGCGAGGTGGGCGCCGGTGTGGCCGGTCAGCTCCCACTCGTTGCGGCCGCGCTGCTCGCGCCAGACCGCCCGGATCGCCGCGCCGGCCAGCATCACCTGGTAGAAGGGGCCGCCGGCGACGAGCTTGAGGTAGTGCACGAAGCGGACGCGCAGCCCGTACTGGCGGCCGAAGTCGTGCAGGCCGACGATCTCGAACACGAAGGTCACCATCGCCGTGATCATGGGGAGGAAGGTGATGATCGCGATGCCGACGGGCACGTCGAGCAGGACGGCGACGGCGAAGTTGAGCGGGATGACCACCCCGGAGGCCGCCTGCATGAACGGGGTCATCAGCGTGTAGCGGGCCAGCCAGCGCTGGCCGCGGCCGGGCAGCTGCCGCCAGTCCTTCTTCCGGTAGACCTGCAGGAAGCCCTGGTTCCAGCGGGTGCGCTGCTTGAGCAGGCTCATCAGCGAGCCGGGGGTCTCCTCGCGGGTGACCATGTCGCTGTCGTACGCGACGACCACCTTCTTGCCGACCGAGGAGAGGCGCACGCCCAGGTCGCAGTCCTCGGCCAGGCAGTTCTGGTCCCAGCCGCCGGCCTCCCGGAGCACCTCCGTGCGCACGAAGACGGTGTTTCCGCCGAGGGGGATGAACCCCTTCTCGGCGTGCAGGTGCAGCCGGGAACGGAACCAGAAGAAGTACTCCAGGCAGTTGCGCAGGCTGTACCAGGAGGAGTGGAAGTTGATGAGCTGGACCCCGCCCTGGACCACGTCGGCCGCGGTGGAGCGGAAGGCGTGGTCGACGTGGGCGAGCAGCTCGGGGTGGACCTGGTCCTCGGCGTCGAAGACCCCGACGATGTCGCCCCGGCAGTGCGGGAGGGCGGTGTTGAGGGCCTTCGGCTTGTTCTTGGCCTCGTGGTGGTCGACGACGACCCGTACGCGCTCGGGCGCCCGAGCGGCGGCGGCCTCGGCGACGGCGGAGGTCTCCGGGTCGTCGTGGCCGACGATGACGATGATCTCGTAGTCGCCGTGGCTCGATTCGAGCAGCCGCTCGATCGTGTGGCGCAGGACCGCCTGCTCGTGCCGGGCCGGCAGCAGCAGCGAGAAGGCCAGCCGGCCCTCGCCGTCGGGGCGGTCGAAACGCGTCGAGGCGAGCGTCTCGGGCGTGCGCCACGCGTGCATCTGCCACCACAGCGTGAAGGCGGCCATCCAGAACAGCGCAAACGAAATCACGGATATCGTTACAGATGTATACAAAACGTCCCCCACAGACGTGCCGCGACACCCGGCGGCAATCGGCAATCCCCCCAGGGGCTCACGGCGGGCCCCCCGGCCCGCCCGCGCCCCTGCTCCCCCCGGCTCCCCCGCTCCCCCTGCTTCCCCCTCGGGCACACCCCCCGGTGTGCCCGCTCGGCGGCTCCCCAGCGACGGCCGCAGACATGAGAGTAGGCAGCGGAAATGAAACTCAGGAGCCGCGGGGATAAAAACCAGGTTTCCGAAATGCGGGACGAGCAACCGGAATTGACGGCACTCCGGCGGATTCAGGGATGAACCGCGCCCAACTGATCGGCGAGCACGACCGGGTCTGTCGTAGGCCGCGCGCAGACGAAATGTCGACACACATACGCCGTCGGAAGGTCGTGCACGAGCGTGCGCTCGGCCAGGAGGGGGAACTCTCCCCCGCTGCCGTCGGCCGCCCGCGGCAGCCCGGCCGCCACGACGGCCCCGGGAGCCGTCCCCAGCAACGCCGCCCGGTGCAGCCGGGCCAGCGCCGGGTCCTCCGGATGCCCCACCACGGCAACCTCGCGCGGGCCGTCGAGCAGCGCCTCGGCGACGGCGAGCCCGTGCCCGATGAAGCGCGGGACCCGCGGACCCAGCGCGTGCACGACCCCGAGGGCGCGCTCGGCGGCCGTACGGTGCGCCTCGGAGCCGGTGTGGGCGGCGTACGAGAGCAGCGCGCCGGCCGCGGCCGTCCAGCCGGAGGGGGCCGCGGTGTCGGTCGGGTCCTGGGGGCGGCGGATGAGCCTCTCGGCGTCGTGCGCGGTGTCGTAGAGGGAGCCGTCCTCGGCGGTGAACCGGTCCAGGACCAGGTCGACGAGGAATCCGGCGAACTCCAGCCAGACGCCCTCGCCGGTCACGGCCGCCAGCGCGAGGAAGCCCTCGGCGACGTCTCCGTAGTCCTCCAGGACGCCGGCGTTGGCGCCGACGCGCCCGTCCTTGCTGGTCCGGGCCAGCCGCGCCCGCCCGGCGCCCGCGTCGAAGTGGACCCGGACGAGGAGGTCCGCGGCCTCGGTCGCCCGCTCGACCAGGTCCGGCCGGTCGAAGTACGCCCCGCACTCGGCCAGCGCGGCGATGGCCAGGCCGTTCCAGGCCGCGACGATCTTGTCGTCGCGGCCGGGGGCGGGCCGCTCCGCGCGCGCCGCCAGCAGCCGCTGCCGGATGCCGGCGATGGTCCCGGCGTCCACGACGGGCCCGTCCTGCGGCAGCTGGAGTACGGACTTGCCGTGCTCGAAGGTGCCCTCGTCCGTCACCCCGAAGTAGGCGGCGGCCAGGGCCGCGTCGTCCGCGCCGAGCACCTCGGCCAGCTGGGCGGGGGTCCAGGCGTAGTACGCCCCCTCGACGTGCCGGCCGGTCTGCGGGTCCTCGCTGTCGGCGTCGAGGGCGGAGGCGAAGCCGCCCTCGGTGGTGCGCAGCTCGCGCACCATGAAGTCGGCGGTCTCCAGGGCGACGCGCCGTGCGAGGTCGGAACCCGTCGCCCGCCACAGGTGCGCGTACACCCGGCACAGCAGGGCGTTGTCGTACAGCATCTTCTCGAAGTGGGGCACGACCCACTCCCGGTCCACGGAGTACCGGGCGAACCCGCCCCCGAGCTGGTCGTAGATCCCGCCGCGGGCCATCGCCTCGCAGGTGTCGGCGGCCATCTGCAGGGCCCCCTCGCCCCCGGTGCGCGCGTGGTGGCGCAGCAGGAACTCCAGCACCATGGACGGCGGGAACTTCGGCGCCCCGCCGAAGCCGCCGCGGACGGGGTCGTAGTCCCGCGTCAGCCCGAGCAGCGCCTGCGCGAGCTCCTCGGGGCCGGGCGTGCCGGCCTTGCCGTACTCCAACTGCCGTCCGGCCAGGTCCCGTACGATCCGCTCGGCTACCTCGGCGACTTCCTCGTGCCGCTCCACCCACGCGGTCCGCACGCCTTCGAGGACCTCCATGAAGGAGGGCATCCCGTGCCGGGGCTCGGGCGGGAAGTAGGTCCCGAAGTAGAAGGGCTCGGCGTCGGGGGTGAGGAAGACGGTCATGGGCCAGCCGCCCTGCCCGGTGGCGGCCTGCACGGCCTCCATGTAGACGGCGTCGACGTCGGGCCGCTCCTCGCGGTCCACCTTGATGTTGACGAAGTGCTCGTTCATGTAGGCGGCGGCCAGCTCGTCCTCGAAGGACTCGTGCGCCATGACGTGGCACCAGTGGCAGCTGCTGTATCCGACGCTGAGCACGACGGGCACACCCCGCTCCCGCGCCTCCGCGAACGCCTCCGGCGACCAGGGCCACCAGTCGACGGGATTGTCCGCATGCTGCAGCAGGTACGGCGAGGTCTCATGAGCGAGGCGGTTCGGCATGGCCCCATCCTCGCGCACCGGGCGGGACGCCGCGGGGAGCGGAGGACGGCGTGCCACCCCCCGTCGGCCGCGGCCCGGCCCGCCGGTCCGGCCACGCCGCGTCGACCGGGGGTCGCGTGCGCGCGGCGGAACGTACATATATGCGCGTGAGCGGGGGGAGTTGGGGCAACTCCCTCTGATCTAGCTCAGATTCCCTCGCGCTCGCGGCAGTCCCGGCGGACACTTGGGGCCACGTTGCCGGAGCTCTCTTGAGGGGGATGCCGATGCGGGACAGCCATCGCGGCGAGGCCGAGCGACTGTTGGAGCGGGCCGTCGACGAGGAGGCCCGGCGGGGGGCCGGGGGCGGCGCGCCGGTCGACAAGGCGGCGCTGGCGGCGCGCGGCCTGGAGGCGCTGGACGCGCTCGCGGCGAGCGCCGCCGAGGAGTACGAGGCGTACGTACGGGCCCTGGACGAGGCGGCGGCCGGGGACGAGTCCCTCGGCGAGGCCTTCCGGCGCGGCAACACCTCGACGGCGCTGCTCGTGACGGCGGTTGCGGCGGCCGCGGCCGTCGGGGCCGACCTGTCGCTCGGCGTGGGGGCGGGCACGGCGCTGGCCGCCGGGGCCGTCACCGGCATCGCCGGGGCGGTGGCCACGGTCGCCAAGGTGACGGCCCTGCACCTGCCCGCCGCGAACCGCCGGGCCGGGGTCCGCGGGCGGCCCGGCGGGCCGGAGCAGCTGCGACTGCAGTGGCTCACGGCCCTGGAGGTGCGCGGGATACGCCCGTTCCTGGAGCAGCAGCGCGCGGTGGCCGCCGCGGCGCGGGCGCCCCGGCAGGCCTCCCGGACCACGGCTCCCCGGCTGCGCGGGACCGACCGCAGCGCGGAGGCCCGGCGGCGCAGCGTGCTGGAGCACTCCTTCGGCCAACTCCCCCAGGCAGCTGCCTCGTTCGCGGGCCGGCGGGCGGAGCTGACCCGGATCGCGCAGTGGGTGCAGGCGGCCCGGGCCAGTACGGAGACCCGCCCGGTGGTCGTCGTCCTGCACGGCGAGCCGGGCGTGGGGCGCACGGCGCTGGCGCTGCGGGCGGCGGACGCCCTGCGCGACCAGTTCCGCGGGGCCTGCGTGGTGGACCTGCGGGGCGGCTCGCTCAGCGGGGAGGCACCGCTGCCGATCCGGGAGGCGCTGCTGCACCTGCTGAACCGGCTCGGCGCCCCGCGCGAGCAGCTGCTGTTCCGCGAGGGGTCCTCGGCGGAGCAGCAGGTACGGCGCCTGGGCGAGCTGTACCACCAGCACCTCCAGGGGCTGCCGGTCACGGTGCTGCTGGACGACGCGGTGGACGCGGAGCAGGTACGGATGCTGGTGCCGGAGCGGTCGGAGAGCCTGGTGCTGGTCACGGCCCGGGAGCCGCTGGAGCTGCCCGGCCTGCCGGCCTGGGTCCACCAGCTCCCGGTGGAGCGGCTGGCGGAGGCCGAGAGCGCGGAGCTGGTGCGCGCCGGGGCCGGGGCGGCCGGACCGGCCCCGTACGAGAAGGACGGGCAGGACGGGAAGGGCGCAGAGGGCGGCGAGGAGGCGCTGCGGGGGCTGCTCGCCCTCGGCTCCGGGCTCCCGCTGGCCCTGCGCGTACTGGCGCCCCTGGCCCCGCTCGGCGCGGCCGGGGCGCAGGCCCCGGGCGGCCCCGACGCGCTGGACGGCGCCCTCGCACTGGCCTACGGCCGCCTGCCCGAGGAGCGGCGCCGGCTGCTGCGGCGGCTCACGCTCGCCGGGCGGGCCTCGCTCGGGCCCTCGGCCGCGGCGGCGCTGATCGACGCGGACCGGGCCTCGGCGGGACCGCTGCTGCGCGACCTGGCGCGGGCGGGCCTGCTGGACCACGTACGCGGCGAGCGGTACCGGATGCACGACGCGGTGCGCTCGTACGCGGCGGCCCGGCTCGCGCAGGACGAGGACCGGGCCGAGTCCTCGGCGGCGCACGGCCGGCTGATCCGCAACTACGCGCAGCTCGCCGACTCGGTGATCCGGATGGTCGACGGGAAGATGTCGACGCGCGCGAACGCGCCGTCGAAGACGAGCACGGTCGGGGGGCACGGCTTCGCCTCGCTCGACGCGGCGCTGCGCTGGCTGGACGAGGAGTCGAGCTTCATCACGGCCACCCTGCGGCACTCGGAGGACGTGGACCAGCAGGCCGTGCTGGACCTGCTCGGCGCGCTCTGCGACTTCTGCCTGCTGCGCGGGGACCTGTACCGGCTCGGCGAGATCAACGAGCTCACGCTGGCGGTGGAGGCCGCGCGCCGGGGCGAGCCCGGCCAGGGCCGCCTGGTCCGCTCCGTGCAGTGGCGCACCGGCATCGCCGCCCGCCAGCTCGGCGAGCTGGACAAGGCCCGCACCACGCTGACCTCGGTGGTCGACCAGTACCGGGAGGCCCACCAGGACGCCGGCGCGGGCATGGCCCTGATCTCGCTCGGCATCACCCTGCACCACCAGGGCCAGCTCCCGGAGGCCGCGGCCCGCATCCGCGAGGCGCTGGTGCTCCAGGAGCCGGAGGAGCTGGCGGGCGACCGCGCGTGGGCCCTGCACGCGCTGGCGGCGGTGGAGCGGGACCGGGCGCACCTGGCGGAGGCGGTGCAGCTGCTGGAGCGGTCGCTGGCCCTGCACCGGGAGAGCGAGAGCGTGCACGGCGAGGCGTGGGCACACTTCCAGCTGGGGCAGGTGTTCCTGCGGCTCGGCGACGTCCCGGGGGCGGAGGCGGAGCTCAAGCTGGCCCTCGACCTGTACGGGCGTACGCGCGACGAGCGCGGCCAGGCCTGGGCGCTGACCCAGCTGGGCCGGGCCCGGGTCGTCGACGGGGACCCGGGCCCGGCGGTGGAGCGGCTGCGCGAGGCGCTGGCCGAGCACCGGGAGCAGGAGGACGCGCGCGGCGAGGCCTGGTCGCTGTACTACCTCGGGCAGGCGCTGGAGGAGGGCGGCGAGCGCGATCAGGCGGTGCGGGAGCTGGAGCGGGCCCGCACGATGTTCTCGCGCATGCGGGACGTGTACGGGCTGGCGCACGCCCGGCACCACTCGGGCCGGGTCACCCGCGACCAGCGGGCGGCGCAGACGGGGAACCTGCGCAATTCCGGCTTCGCCCGGCAGTTGCTGGTGGACGCGCGGGCGGACTTCCGGCGGATCGGGCTGGCGCACGGGGAGGCGTGGACCTGCCTGGAGCTCGCGGTGATCGACGCGGGCAACGGCCGGGTGGCGCAGGCGCTGGGCCTGTGCGAGGAGGCGGCCCGGCTGTTCATCTCGTACGGGGACCGGCGCGGGGAGGACTGGGCCCGCTTCCTGCGCTGCACGCTGCTGCCGTACGCGCTCCCGGGCGCGGGCGTGGACGAGGCCCGGGCGGATCTGGCCCGGCTGGCCGCGGCGCCGCACGCGATGCGGGACGGGCGGCTGGAGGACGGCCTGGACGCCTACGCGGTGGTGCTGGGGCGCGGGGTGGACCCGGCGGAGGGCTGGCAGGCGTGGCGGCTCGGGCTGGTCCCGAACCTGCACTCGCGGGAGATCATGGGCGTCCCGATGCCGCCCGCCCCGCCGGCACACTGACGGCTGGGCCGGCCGTACGGCTGCGCGGGCCACGGGCGGCAGGCGGCGGTACGGACCCGCCCGCCGCCGCCGATCGCCCCGAGGGGCGGGGGCGAGCCGCGGGAGGGGGCGGGGCGAGCCGCGGGCAGCGTGCTTTCGCCGCCCCGCCCGTGGCACGGGCGGGCGGCGGGGCAGCGCCCGCAGCCCGGGCGCGAGGAGCCGGTCCGCCGCTGGAGCGGCTCCTTACGGGGCCTTCTCCGCCGCCGGGGCGGCGGCCGCGGCTCCCGCTTCCGGGGCCTCCTTGAAGTCGACCCGGCCCATGTGCCGGCTCATCGACTTCATCAGGCCCCACACCGCCAGGGCGAGGGCCGCGAACACGATGAAGCCCAGGACTCCGGGGGTCACCTTGTTCTTGTCGAAGGTGTCACCCGCGAGCGGAAGGAGCTCGGTCAGTGCTGCGTGCGTAGCGCTCATAGCTACGCATTCTCCCGGATGCCCTCGAAGAGGTCGGACTCGGGGAGGGAAGTGTCGACGAGCGACTTCGCGAGCTCGTACTCCTCCGTGGGCCAGACCTCCTTCTGGATCTCCATCGGCACGCGGAACCAGCCGCCGTCCGGATCGATCTGCGTGGCGTGCGCGATGAGCGCCTTGTCACGGATCTCGAAGAACTCGGCGCACGGCACGTGCGTGGTCAGCGTCCGCTCGGCGCGCTCGAACTCCTTCCAGCGCTCCAGCCACTCCCCGTAGGGGGACTCCATGCCGCGCGAGAGCAGCGCCTCGTGCAGGGCCAGGGTGCGCGGCTTGTTGAAGCCCTGGTTGTAGTAGAGCTTGCGCGGCTGGTACGCCGGGCCGAACTCGGCCTCCGGGTACTTCTCGGTGTCCGCGGCGCCCTCGAAGGCCACCATCGAGATCTTGTGGGTCATGATGTGGTCGGGGTGCGGGTAGCCGCCGTTCTCGTCGTACGTGGTGACGACCTGCGGCCGGAAGGCGCGGATCTTCTTCACCAGGCGGCCGGCCGCCTCGTCCACGTCCTCCAGGGCGAAGCAGCCCTCGGGCAGCGGGGGCAGCGGGTCGCCCTCCGGCAGGCCGGAGTCGACGTAGCCCAGCCATTCCTGCTCGATGCCGAGGATCTGGCGCGCCTCGTCCATCTCCTTGGCGCGGACCTCGTGGATGTTCTCCTCGATGTACTTGTCACCCTGGAGCTTGGGGTTGAGGATCGAGCCGCGCTCACCCCCCGTGCAGGTCACCACCAGCACGGGAACCCCCTCGGACACGTACTTGGCCATGGTGGCCGCGCCCTTGCTCGACTCGTCGTCGGGGTGGGCATGGACGGCCATCAGTCGAAGCTGCTCGGTCAAGACAGGATCCTCTTTGAGTCGTCAGGGCGTTCGCCTCCTATAGTGACCGAATCGGGGGGTGGAAAAATTCCGGGGCTGCCCCCGGGAATCCGCCGGTCCTGCCCTCCCGAAAGGAACGATCAATGAGCGCGGTGCGCGAGGGGCTGCCCGAGGGCCGCTACGGCCGGTCGGCGGATGAGCGGGCGGACCGCAAGCTCAAGATCGTCGGTTCCGTGCTGGGCGTCGGGCTGCTGGGCGTGGT
Organism: Streptomyces sp. NPDC001194; assembly: GCF_042896985.1. Lineage (NCBI taxonomy): Bacteria > Bacillati > Actinomycetota > Actinomycetes > Kitasatosporales > Streptomycetaceae > Streptomyces > Streptomyces sp. NPDC001194. The sequence goes on from NZ_JBIAXU010000001.1 coordinate 480,986, forward strand.
CGGCTGGATCGGCTGGGACTACGTCGCGGGCCAGAGCGTCAGCGCCCAGGTGATCAAGTTCCAGGTGGTCTCGGACTCCGAGGTGAAGGTGCAGCTGGAGGTGCGCAAGGACGCCGGGGTCACCGGGGTCTGCACCCTGAGCTCCCAGAACGAGGAGCACGCCGAGGTGGGCCGCGCGGACTTCACCTTCGCGCAGAAGGACACGCGCGTGGACGAAATGCTCTCGCTGAAGACCACCGGCCGGGCCACGATGATCGAGCTCGTGGGCTGCCAGGCCGCGGGCAAGGGCACCACGCCGACGGCGGGCTGAGCTCTTTCCAGCTCACGGGCCCGATGACACACTTCATACACATGGTGTCCTCCCCCTTTTCTTCCCGAATTGTTAGGCTCGTGGTTTCGCCCGCCGCTGGCGGACAAGTAGTCCCCTGTACCGACGAGGAGCACCCGTGACCCAGACGAGCGAGAGCGTCACCTGGCTGACCCAGGCGGCGTACGACCAGCTGAAGGCCGAGCTGGACTACCTCTCTGGTCCCGCACGCACGGAGATCGCCACCAAGATCGCAGCCGCCCGCGAGGAGGGCGACCTGCGTGAGAACGGCGGTTACCACGCGGCCAAGGAGGAGCAGGGCAAGCAGGAGCTCCGCGTCCGCCAGCTGACGCAGCTCCTGGAGAACGCCAAGGTCGGCACCGCACCCGCCTCCGACGGCGAGGTCGCGCCCGGCACGGTCGTCAAGATCGCCTTCGACGGCGACGAGGACGACACCATGTCCTTCCTGCTCGCCTCGCGCGAGTACGCGTCCTCGGACTTCGAGACCTACTCCCCGCAGTCCCCGCTGGGCACCGGCGTGATGGGCAAGAAGGTCGGCGAGAACGCCGAGTACGAGCTGCCGAACGGCAAGAAGGCCACCGTCAAGATCCTGGACGTCAAGCCCTTCACCGGCTGATCACCCCACGCGTACGGGACAGCCCCCGCCGGACCGGGTCCGGCGGGGGCTTTCCCGTTGCCGCGCGCGGGCGCACGTACGCACGCGAACGCATGTACGGGCCTGCCGTACGCGCCCTCGCTCCTAGGCCGTCGCGGAGCGGTACTTGCGGACCGACAGGGTCCGGAACACCACGATGATCAGCACCGACCACAGGACCGAGGCGAGCACCGGGTTCTGCATCGGCCACGCCGCGGGGGCCTCGTACCCGGGCGGGAAGTTGCCGAACAGCTGCCGGGCCGCCTGGACGGTGGCGCTGAACGGGTTCCACTCCGCGATGGTCCGCAGGAACGGCGGCATGTTCTCGGAGGGGACGAAGGCGTTCGAGATGAACGTCAGCGGGAAGAGCCAGATCAGCCCGCCCGAGGTGGCCGCCTCCGGGGTGCGCACCGACAGGCCGATCAGCGCGCCGATCCAGGAGAACGCGTACCCCAGCAGGAGCAGCAGGGCGAAGCCCGCCAGCACTTCGCCGGCGCTCGTGTGGGTGCGCCAGCCGACGAGCAGGGCGACGACGGCCAGGACGACCAGGGTGAGCGTGGTCTGGACGAGGTCGGCCAGGGTACGGCCGGTCAGGACCGCGCCGCGGGCCATGGGCAGCGAGCGGAAGCGGTCGATCAGGCCCTTGTGCATGTCGTCCGCGATGCCCGCGCCCGCGCCGGCCGTGGCGAAGGTGACGGTCTGGGCGAAGATGCCGGCCATCAGGAACTCGCGGTAGGCGGCGGGCGAGGTGTTGCCGTCCACGCTGATCGAGCCGCCGAAGACGTAGCTGAAGAGCACGACGAACATGACCGGCTGGATGAGCCCGAAAATGATCACTTCGGGGATCCGGGACATCCGGATCAGGTTCCGCTTGGCGATGACCAGGGAGTCGTTGACGCCCTGGGCGATGCCGCCGCGGGGGCGGGGTGCCGCGAGCTCCGGGGCCGCGGAGGGGGTGGTCACTTCTGCGCCTCCTCGTCGTTCAGGGCGGCCGCGTGGCCGGTGAGCGAGATGAACACGTCGTCGAGGGTCGGCCGGCGCAGGGCGATGTCGTCGATCTCGATGCCGCGGGAGTCCAGCTCGCGGATGACCTCGGCGAGCAGCTTGGCGCCGCCGCTGACCGGGACGGTCAGCTTGCGGGTGTGCTGCTCGACGGTGGTCTCGCCCTTGCCGAAGCCGGCGAGGACGGCGCGGGCGTCGTCGATGTGGTCGCGCTCGTGGACGACGACCTCGACGCGCTCGCCGCCGGTCCGGGCCTTGAGCTGGTCCGAGGTGCCGCGGGCGATGACCTTGCCCTGGTCGACCACGCAGATGTCGTGCGCGAGGTGGTCGGCCTCCTCCAGGTACTGGGTGGTGAGCAGCAGGGTGGTGCCGCCGGCCACGAGCTCCTGGATGACCTCCCAGAGCTGCTGGCGGTTGCGCGGGTCGAGGCCGGTGGTCGGCTCGTCCATGAACATCACGGGCGGGCGGACGACGAGTGCGGCCGCGAGGTCCAGGCGTCGGCGCATGCCGCCGGAGTACGTCTTCGCGGTGCGGTCGGCGGCGTCGGCGAGGTTGAACCGCTCCAGCAGTTCGGCGGTCCGGGCCTTCGCCGCCTTGCCCGTCATCTGGTAGAGCCGGCCGACCATGTGGAGGTTCTCGCGGCCGGTCAGGTACTCGTCGACGGCCGCGAACTGGCCGGAGAGGCCGATGGCGCGGCGGACTTCGTCGGGGTGCTTGAGGACGTCGATGCCGGCGACGACGGCCCTGCCGCTGTCGGGCCGCAGGAGGGTGGTCAGGACGCGCACGGCCGTGGTCTTGCCGGCGCCGTTGGGGCCGAGCAGCCCCAGCACGGTGCCTTCGGGGACGTCGAGGTCCACGCCGTCCAGTGCCCGTACCTCGCCGAAGGTCTTGACCAGGCCTTCGGCGTAGATGGCGCCTGGCATAGGGATTCCCCCTGTGATCATCGGGCCAGTAAACCGGTACTTTCCTAGGCAAATCTTAGGGGCGCGGGTCAAGCGACGCCCGGCCGGCGGATGCAGGCCGGGAGCCGCCGGACCGAACGTGCGGGGACGTGCCGGGACGTGCCCGGCGTGCGGGGACGTGCCCGGCGTGCGGGCCGCCGGGCGGTGCGTCAGCCCGCGCCGAGGTAGGTCACGTTGACGGTGAGCAGGCTCTCGGTCGACTTCAGGTTCACCGTGCTCGACTGCTTCGTGCTGCCGATCAGCAGCACCCAGTCCGTCTTCTCGTAGCTCTGCGGCGCCGTCTCCCGCCAGCCGAGGTGCTTGAGCTGCTCGCCCAGCCGCGGCAGGGCCCACTCGGCCTGCTGCGTGGTCGTGACCGCGGTCCAGTCGACCACGCTCGCGTTCTTCGTCGCGTTCGCGTCGCCCGAGCCCTTCCCCTTCTCGGGGTCCAGACCCGCGGCGCGCAGCGAGGACTTGACCTCGTCGTCCACGGCGTCCCGGCCGAGCGGCGCTCCGGTGGCCTTCGGGGACGGTTTGGCCGACTGGGACGCGGCGCCCGCCGGCTTCGGCGCCCCCGCCGCACCGGATCCGTCGGAGGACGAGCAGCCCGCGAGGGCGAGGGCCGCGGACGCGGCCAGAGCGATGACGGCCGCCGTTTGCGGTCTGACGCGAATGTGCACCGAGAGACTCCCACCCCATGTGAACGTGGCCGGGAGTCTCACACAAACGGCCGGATTCCGCACCCCTGTGTCACCGCCGAAGGGGACAAGACCTAACTCATCACCGTGTATCCGGCGGCGTGCAGCGAGCGCGCGACCTCGGCGCAGTGCTCCTGGCCCTTGGTCTCCAGGTGCAGCTCCACCTCCACCTCCGTCAGCCCCAGCCGCGGATCGGTCCGTACGTGGCTCACGTCCAGCACGTTCGCGTCCACCCCCGACAGCACCGCCAGGAGTCCGGCCAGCGCCCCCGGCCGGTCCGCCACGCGCAGCCGCAGCGACAGGTACCGGCCCGCCGCCGCCATGCCGTGCCGCAGGATCCGCTGGAGCAGCAGCGGGTCGATGTTGCCGCCGGACAGGACGGCCACCACCGGGCCGCCGCCCGCGTACAGCTCGGGCCGGCTCAGCAGGGCGGCCACGGGGCTGCACCCCGCCGGTTCGACGACGAGCTTGGCCCGCTCCAGGCAGAGCAGCAGGGCGCTGGAGAGGGCGTCCTCGGAGACCGTGCGGACGCCGTCGAGGAGGTCCCCGATGATGTGGAAGGGGATGTCGCCGGGGCGGCCGACCTTGATGCCGTCGGCCATGGTGACCGGGTTGTCGACCGAGACCGGGTGCCCGACCCGCAGCGAGGGCGGGTAGGCGGCCGCGCCCTCCGCCTGCACGCCGATCACCTTCACGTCCGGCCGCAGCGCCTTCACGGCGACCGCGATGCCCGCCGCGAGGCCGCCGCCTCCGACGCCGACGAGGATCGTGCGCACCTCCGGGCACTGCTCCAGGATCTCCAGGCCGACCGTGCCCTGGCCCGCGATGACGTCGCGGTGGTCGAACGGGTGGATGAACACCGCGCCGGTGCGGTCCGCGTACTCCTGGGCCGCCGCCAGGGTCTCGTCGACGACCTGCCCGTGCATCCGCACCTCGGCCCCGTACTCCTGCGTCGCCGCCACCTTCGGCAGCGGCGCCCCGACCGGCATGAACACCGTCGAGCGCACGCCGAGGAGGGAGGAGGCCAGGGCCACGCCCTGCGCGTGGTTGCCGGCACTGGCCGCGACCACGCCGGCGGCCCGCTGCTCGGGGCGCAGGCCGGCGATGCGCACGTACGCGCCGCGCAGCTTGAAGGAGCCGGTCCGCTGGAGGTTCTCGCACTTGAAGTGGACCGGGGAGCCGGTCAGGGCGGTCAGGTGCCGGCTGTTCTCCATCGGCGTGACGCGGGCGACGCCGGAGAGCATCTTCTGGGCCCCGCGGACGTCGTCGAGGATGACCTGCGGAACGGGCACGGGCACGCGGTAGTTCATGCCGCCAGTCTCGCAGCCCCCGCGGGTCACGGCTCCGGGCGGCCGATCAGGGTCCCGCGGACCGGACGCGTGCCCGGGCGGACGGCTGCCGCGGGGCGGGGATCCGGGGCGCACAGGGGGCGAAATCACGCCATCCGGGACGGGTCCGCCGCCTTGGTTCGTACCGCCCGTATCAGTTCTCGTACGAGGCGTACGGGCCGCCCCACGGCCGCGTACTCTGTCCCCCAACCTTGTCGGACCCACGCGAAGAGAGCTCACGGCCATGCCCTCCAACCCGGCCAATTCCGACCTGCCCACGGCGGCCGATGCGTCCGCCGAAGCCGGGCTCCTCGACGCGCTCCAGCACCAGGTGGCCGTCTTCGCCCGGCGCGCGGAGCAGACCCGCCTGGGCGGGGTCGGCCAGGCCCGCAACTCGATGGACCGCGCCGCGTACCTGCTGCTGAACCGCCTCGACCTGGAAGGCCCGATGGGCGTCAAGGCGCTCGCCGGCGGCATGGGCATCGACTCCTCCACCGTCACCCGCCAGGTCGCGCCGCTCGTCGACAGCGGCCTGGTCAAGCGCACCTCGCACCCGGAGGACGGGCGGGCCGTGGTCCTCGCGCTCTCCCCGCGCGGCCTCTCGCGCCTGGAGGAGGTCCGCTCCTCGCGGCGCGAGCTGATGGCCCGGGTGACGGAGGGCTGGTCCGAGGAGGAGCGCGAGTCGTTCACGGGGCTGCTGACCCGCTTCAACGGCTCGCTGTCGGAGCTGATGGGCGCCGCCTCGGAGGCCGGCCCCGCTTCCTGAGGCCGGGGACGCTCCCCCGGCTCGATCCGGAGTCCGTCCGACCTCTTGGCCGGGTGGTCCCGCTGCCCGCACTATGTGGCCTGTGGAAGCCCACGGGCCGCGCGCCTACGCGGAGTTCGAGGCCTTCGTCGCGGGGGCGGCGGGGCGGCTCCTGCACGTCGCCGTCCTGCTGACCGCCGAGCCGGAGACCGAGCCCGCCGCCGCCCGCCGGCTGCTCGCGGGCGCGCTGGCGCGTACGTACGCGCAGTGGCGCCGGGTGCGCCGCGACGACCCGTACGACCACACCCGCCAGGAGCTGTGCACCGCCTTCGCCCGCACCGGCTGGCGCCACCAGGGAGGCACGGGGCCGCTCGCGCCGCTCGGCCCGCTGGAGCGGCTCGTGCTGGTGCTGCGCGTGTACGAGGGCGTCGCCGAGGAGGTCACGGCCGCCCAGCTGGGGCTGCCGGTCGAGCGGGTGCGGGCGCTGTGCACCCGGGCGGTGGCCGCGGTGCGCTCCCAGGAGGCGGCGTGAGTCCCCCCGACCGCAAGGAGGACCAGGTCAGGCGGCTGCTGGAAGGCCCCCGCCCGGTGGTCCCGGCCGGGCTGGCGGCGAGCGCCGCGGCCCGCGGGGACCGGCTGCTGCGCCGCCGGCGGGCCCTGCGGCGGGCCGGCTGGGCGCTGCTCGCCGCGGCGGCGGTGGCCTTCGCGGTGTGGGCCTCGCTGACCCGCCCGTGGGAGGTGCCGCCGAGCGGTGTCTCCCCGCCCCTGGAGGGCTGGTAGCCACCGCCCGGCGGCTCTCGTCGTGCCGGTGCCGGAGGGGGTCCTAGCCGAGGGCCTGCGTCAGGTCCGCGATCAGGTCGTCGGCGTTCTCGATGCCCACCGAGACGCGGATCAGGTCCGCCGGGACCTCCAGGGCCGAGCCGGCCACCGAGGCGTGGGTCATGCGGCCCGGGTGCTCGATGAGGGACTCGACGCCGCCGAGGGACTCGGCCAGGGTGAAGACCTTGGTGCGGCCGCAGACCGCGACGGCCTCCTCCTCGCCGCCGGCGACCTGGAAGGAGACCATGCCGCCGAAGTTGCGCATCTGCTTGGCGGCGATCTCGTGGCCCGGGTGCTCGGGCAGGCCCGGGTAGAGGACCTTGGTGACCTTCGGGTGGCGCCTCAGCACCTCAACGATCTTCTCGGCGTTCTCCGCGTGCCGGTCCATGCGCACCGCGAGGGTCTTGATGCCGCGCAGCACGACCCAGGAGTCGAAGGGGCCGGCCACCGCGCCCATCGCGTTCTGGTGGTAGGCCAGCTCCTCGCCCAGCGCCGCGTCCGCGGCCACCAGCGCGCCGCCGACCACGTCGGAGTGGCCGCCCATGTACTTGGTCAGCGAGTGCACGACCACGTCCGCGCCGAGCGCGAGGGGCTGCTGGAGGTAGGGCGAGGCGAAGGTGTTGTCCACGACCAGCTTGGCGCCGGCCGACCGCGCGATGTCGGCGACGACGGCGATGTCGGTGATGCCGAGCAGCGGGTTGGAGGGGGTCTCGACCCAGATGACCTTGGTCTTCGGGGTCAGGGCGGCCCGTACGGACTCCGCGTCGGAGGTGTCGGCCACCGACCACTCCACGCCCCAGCGGGAGACGACCTTCGCGAAGAGGCGGAAGGTGCCGCCGTAGGCGTCGTTCGGGATGACCACGTGGTCGCCCGGGGAGAGCAGCGTGCGCAGGAGGCAGTCCTCGGCGGCGAGCCCGGACGCGAAGGCCAGGCCGCGGGCCCCGCCTTCCAGCGCCGCGAGGTTCTCCTCCAGCGCGGTCCGGGTCGGGTTGCCGCTGCGGCTGTACTCGTAACCGCCGCGCAGGCCGCCGACGCCGTCCTGCTTGTACGTGGACACCTGGTAGATCGGGGGCACGACCGCGCCGGTCTGCGGGTCCGCCGTGTTGCCCGCGTGGATCGCGCGGGTCTCGAAGCTCTGGTGCTCGTGGCTGTCGTCGCTCATGGGCAGAGCTTATGGGGTGCCGGGCCGGACGGCGGGGTGGGGCATTGGCCTTCGCGCGGGTGCGTCTGGTTCGCTGGGGGGCATGGAGATTCTGTGGTTCCTGATCGCGCTCGGCCTGCTCGTGGCCGCCTTCAGCCCGTACATACGGCGCAGGCGTGGCAGCGGCCTGCGCCTGGTCGCGCCGGGCAGCCCTGACGCGGCCGACCCCGAGAACTACGGTTTCGCCCGCCAGGAGCACCTGGACATCCGGGTGCCGGGTCCCGACGAGGACCTGATGGACGCCCTGGACGCCGTACAGCGCACCGGACAGTGGCAGGCGGCCTCGCAGCTGCTGGCCGGCACCCCGAAGGAGGGCGAGCTGCGCTGGCAGCGGGTCCAGGCCTTCGGCGGGGCCGCGGCGCTGGAGCTGGTCGCGGAGCCGGGGGTCGGCGCGCGCTGGCTGAAGGCGTGGCGGCTGGAGGCGGAGAAGGACGCGGGCGGCGCGCAGGTGCACGCGGAGCTGCTGGTGCAGCAGGCCTGGCGGCATTCGGGCGGCGTGGGCTCCACGGACCACCGGATCATCCTGGAGGAGGCCCGGGAGGCCTGCCGCAAGGCGGCGCTGCTGGCGCCGGGCGACCCGGTCCCGCACATCACGGAGCTGGCGGTGGCGCGGGCGCTGGGGTACTCGGAGGCGGAGTTCGACGCGCTCTGGGCGAAGGTCATCGACGTCGCGCCCGCCCACATGGGCGCGCACCTGGCGGCGCTGCACTACTGGTGCGAGAAGTGGCACGGCTCGCGGGAGAAGGCGGACGCCTTCGCGCACGCGGCGGCGGCCCGCGCCCCCAAGGGCTCGCTGCTGGCCGCGCTGCCGCTGTTCGCGGTGTACGAGCACGTGCCGGACGTGGTCCTGACGAACTACTGGCGGGGCGCGGTGGTCACCCGGGCCGTCGAGGGCGCGCTGTACGCGGTGCACACCGCACGCCAGGACGACCCGATGCTGGCACACGTACGGCACATGCTGCTGTCGTTCCTGGTGCCGATGGAGCGCTGGGCCGAGGCGATGGAGCAGATCCGCCACATCGACGGCTGCGTGGGCGCCCTCCCGTGGTCGGTCTCCCCGGACCCGGCGGCGCAGTACACCCTGTTCCGCGCCCTCGCGGTGGCCGGCTACGAAGCCAACGGCGGCTCCCCGGCCACCCTCCCCCACTGACCCGCCGCCGGGCGCGGGGCGCCGTACGGACCCGTACGGCGCCGGGGCGGCGGACGCGGGACATGACGAAAGTGTGACGCGGCGGGCGGGGGCGGGGGCGGGGGGAATCCCGGTCCGCCCCCGGCCGTTGAAGGGAGCACCACTAGGAGGGAATCATGTTCTCGTACCGCCGCACGCCCGAGCTCCCCACCCGCGAGGAGGCCCTCCGGGGCCGCGCGACCCCGCAGTTCTCGCTCCCGGACCGGCACACGGTGCTGGGCAACCCGCTCGCCGGGCCCTACCCGGCCGGGCTCCAGGTCGCGGACTTCGGTCTGGGCTGTTTCTGGGGCGCGGAGCGCAAGTTCTGGCAGACCCCGGGGGTGTGGACCACCCTGGCCGGCTACCAGGGCGGGTTCACCGAGAACCCGACGTACGACGAGGTCTGCTCGGGGCAGACCGGCCACACGGAGGTCGTGCGCGTGGTCTTCGATCCGGCGCAGGTCTCGTACGCCACCCTCCTGAAGCTGTTCTGGGAGTCGCACAACCCCACCCAGGGCTTCCGCCAGGGCAACGACGTCGGCACCCAGTACCGCTCGGCGGTCTACACCCACTCCGAGGCCCAGCAGGCGGAGGCCGAGGCCTCCCGCACCGCGTACCAGCAGGTCCTGGCGTCGTCCGGCTACGGCGAGATCACCACGGCGGTCCTCCCGGCGGCGGAGCGCCCCTTCTGGCCCGCGGAGCCGTACCACCAGCAGTACCTGGACAAGAACCCGGACGGCTACTGCGGCATCGGCGGCACGGGAGTCAGCTGCCCGATCGGTGTCGCGCGCGCGGCCGACTGACGAGGGCGCTCCGCCCGGCCGGGCCCCGGGCCGGGCCGGGCCGGCCCCGGGGTGCGGCCCGTCAGATCGTCGAGGCGTCGATGACGAAGCGGTAGCGGACGTCGCTGGACAGGACCCGGTCGTAGGCGGTGTTGATCTCGGACGCGGGGATCAGTTCGATCTCCGATCCCAGGCCGTGCTCGGCGCAGAAGTCCAGCATCTCCTGGGTCTCGGCGATGCCGCCGATCATCGAGCCGGCCAGGGTCTTGCGGCCCTGGATGACCGAGAACAGGTTCAGCTCGACCGGCTCCTCCGGGGCGCCCACGTTCACCAGCGCGCCGTCGACCTTCAGCAGGCCGAGGTACGCGTCGAGGGCGAGCGGGGCCGAGACCGTCGAGACGACCAGGTCGAAGCTGCCGGCCAGCTCCTCGAAGGTGGCCGCGTCGCTCGTGGCGTAGTAGTGCGAGGCGCCCAGCCGCAGGCCGTCCTCCTGCTTGCGCAGCGTCTGCGACAGGACGGTCACCTCCGCCCCGAGGGCCGCCGCGATCTTCACGCCCATGTGCCCGAGCCCGCCGAGGCCGACGATCGCGACCTTCTTCCCGGGGCCCGCCTGCCAGTGCTTCAGCGGGGAGTACAGCGTGATCCCGGCGCACAGCAGCGGGGCCGCCACGTCGAGGGACAGGCCGTCGGGGATGCGGACGGTGTAGTTCTCGTCGACGACGAGGTGCGTCGAGTAGCCGCCGTACGCGGGCTCGCCCGCCTTGTCGCGGGCGTTGTAGGTGCCGGTCATGCCCTCGATGCAGTACTGCTCCTGCCCGCGCAGGCAGTACTCGCACTCCCGGCAGGAGTCGACGAAGCAGCCGACGCCGACGTGGTCGCCGACCGCGAACTTCGTGACGCCCGGACCGACTTCGGCGACGACACCGGCGATCTCGTGCCCCGGGACCATCGGGTAGATGCCCTCGCCCCACCCGTCGCGGACCTGGTGGATGTCGGAGTGGCAGATGCCGGAGTACTTGATCTCGATGAGGACGTCGTGCTCCCCGACGGGACGGCGCGGCACGGTGATGCGCTCCAGCGGGGCCTTCGCGGCGGGGGCGGCGTAGGCGGCGGCCTGGGTGACGGACATGGTGAGGACTCCTCGGACACTGCTGACGGTCTGCGTGCACCGAACGATCCCCGTTCCGGCCGCCGGCAGCCACGCCCCTGTCCTGCCTAGGACCGGCGGTCCTACCCCTGACGGGGTCAGGAACACGGCCCCGGCGCCCGGGCCGCCCGGGGATACTTGCGTCATGGACCAGCTTGATCAGCGTGCCGAACTGGGCGAGTTCCTCCGCTCCCGCCGTGCGCGGCTGCACCCCTCGGACGTCGGCCTGCCGGACCACGGGCGCCACCGGCGCGTACCCGGCCTGCGCCGCGAGGAGTTGGCGCAGCTGGCGGGCGTCTCGGTGGCGTACTACACGCGGCTCGAACAGGGTCACGGGCAGAACGTGTCCGCGGAGGTGCTCGACGCGATCGCCCGCGCGCTGCGCCTGGACGGCACGGAGACGGCCCACCTGACCCACCTGGCCCGCCCCAGGCCCCGCAGGCAGCGCGCGAGGCAGTACCGGGCGGAGCACGTGCGCCCGGAGCTGCGGACGCTGATGGACGCGATGGACGGCGTACCGGCGTACCTCCTGGGGCGGCGGCAGGACGTCATCGGGTGGAACCGGCTGGCGGCGGCGGTGTTCGGGGACTTCGGCCTGCTGCCGCCCCAGGAACGGAACCTGGTGCGGATGGTGTTCCTGGACCCGGCGGCCGCCGAGCTCTACGCGGAGTGGGACTGCCTGGCCTGCCGGGTCGTGAGCGGTCTGCGCATGTACGCGGGCGAGCATCCGGACGACGAGCAGCTGTCGGCGCTGGTGGGTGAGCTGTCGGTGAAGAACGAGGAATTCCGCCGGCTGTGGGCGGCCCACACGCTGGCGGACAACAAGACGCACGGTGTGAAGAAGCTGCGGCACCCCCTGGTCGGCGAACTGTCCCTGTCCTTCGAGACGCTGGCCCTGCCGGGCGACTCGGCGCAGGTCCTGGTCACCTACCACGCGGAGCCGGGCTCGCCCTCGCAGGACGCGCTGCGGATGCTGGCCTCCTGGTCGGCGCCCGCCGCGCCGTCGGCTCCCTCGGCCCCGTCCGCCCCGTCGGCCCCGTCCGCTCCCTCGGCCCCGTCCGCCCCGTCCGCCCCTTCCTCCGACGGGGCCACGGCCTGAGCCGAGGCTCTCCGGTCCCCGGAAACGGCTGATGGCGGGGAGCCTCCGCCGTTTCCGGGGGCTCCCCGCCATCAGCGGGGGTCGGTCGAAACCGCTCGGTCGGGACCGGGGGTCAGGAGGCCGCGCCGGCCTTCCAGTCCGCCCAGCTCATGTTCCAGCCGTTGAGGCCGTTCTCCGGCTTGATGGTCTTGTCCGGCGAGTTGACCACGGTGACCACGTCACCGATGAGCGAGTTGTCGTAGAACCAGGCCGCGGGCTGGCTGGGGTCGTTGGCACCCTGCGTGTCGTTCAGACCGACACAGCCGTGGCTCGTGTTCGCGCTGCCGAAGACCGAGTCCGGTCCCCAGTAGTTGCCGTGGATGAACGTGCCCGACTGGGACAGCCGCATCGCGTGCGGGACGTCCTTGATGTCGTACTCGCCCTTGCCCTCGCTGTTCTTGAAGCCCACGGTGGAGCCGTCCATCCGGGTCTCCTTGAACTTCTCGGAGATCACCATCTGGCCGTTGTACGTCGGGTTCTCCGGGGAGCCCGCCGAGATCGGGATGGTCTTGAGGACCGCGCCGTCCCGGGTGACGGTCATCTTCTTCGTCTTCGCGTCGACGGTCGAGACCTGGCTGCGGCCGATCTTGAAGGTGGCGGTCCGGTTCTGCACGCCCTGGACGCCGGGGGCGCCCTGCACCCCTTCGAGCGCCAGCTTCAGCGTGACGGTGGAGCCGGCCTGCCAGTACTGCTCGGGGCGGAAGTCCAGGCGCTGCTCGCTGAACCAGTGCCCGACGACCTCCTGACCGCTGCTGGACGAGACCGTGATCTTCGACTGGACCGCCTTCTTGTCCTTGATCGGCTTGTTGAAGGTGATCGAGACCGGCATGCCCACGCCGACGGTCTGGCCGTCGTCCGGTATGAACGAGCCGACGAAGCTGTTCTCCGGGGAGACGGTGGTGAAGGACGCGTTCTCGTGCGCCTCCTTGCCGGCCTCGTCCTTGGCGGTGGCCGACAGGGCGTACTTGGTGGAGCGCTTCAGCGCGGCGTCCGGCTTCCAGCTCTTGCCGTCGGCGGCTATCTTGCCGGCCACGGCCGCGCCCTCGGAGGTCTTCAGCTCGACCACCGTGAGGGTGCCGTCGGCGACGGCGACGTTGGCCGCGTCGTTCAGGCCGACATTGGTCGCGCCGTCCTTCGGCGTGATCGTGATCTTGGCCTTGGAGGCGTCCTTGGCGGCGGCCGCGTCCACGTCCGACTGGGACTTGCCGCTGCTCGAGTCCCCGCCCTTGGCCTTGCCGTCGTCGCCACCGCCGCAGGCCGAGAGCACCAGCACGCCACCGAGTACGGCGGAAATGGCCACCAGGGACCTTCTCCGCCGCTTCTTGTCCGTCCTCACACGCCACTCCATCGTTGCCAGAACCCCCGAGCTTCCCCCGGTCACCGCCGGGTGGTGCCCCGATCAAGGCAGGGAGACACGCCCCCTGCCTCGCACCAGTCAACGCACAGAAGGCCCGGATCGGTTCCACATCCGTTTGAATGTGGGCAACCACACGGTCAGGCGTTGTCGGTCGTCTCTTCGTCGTACTCCCCATCTTCCTCGCCCAGGTCCCACTCCATGGACTCGGGGTCGTATTCGACGGGCTCGCTGCTCCAGGAGGCCTGCGCCAGTTCCACCCCGGGGATGTCCGCGACCAGGTCAGTGGGGTCGACGAGGTACGCGAGGGCCTCCGATTCGTCTTCCCGTACCGCCGATTCGGCGTGGCCGCGCTCCTCGTCCGGCATGAACTCGTCGGCTTCGATGTGCGCGAGCGCGGCGCCTGTGAGTGCCTTCACGTCGGGCACCTCCAGCACCAAATCCACACGAAGACGGACGTATCGTGATGTGTCAGAAGGGTTCATACGACGGAGCGTAATCCCGCGGCAGCCCCGACTTTCCCACGACCCGCCCTTGTCCGTAGCATCACCGCACACGGCCAATTCGCTGCGTCCGCAAGGGGGATCGCACCGTGTCCGCACGTCGACCGCTGCTCACCGCTCTCGGGGCGACCAGCCTCCTCGCCGCCCTCTGGTTCGTCCCCTCGGCGAACGCCACCGCACCGGGGTCCGCGGGGGCCGAATCCGCCACGTCCTCCGACTCCGCCGGCTCCTCGGATTCCGGTTCCGGTTCCGGTTCCGGCTCCGCCGCGCCGGATTCCGCGAACACGGCGGGTACCGGGTCGGTCACCACACTGGGACCGGGCGCTTCCGGCGCCACCGCGCAGAGCGCCGGCCAGGTCCCGCTGGGGCTCGCCGACACCGGCGGCATCGACACCACCCCCTACCTGCTGGGCGGCACGCTCTGCCTGGGCCTCGGGGCCGGGTTCGTCACCTACTCCGTGCGCCGCTCGCGCGCGTAGCGCCCCGTACGGGCACACGCCGAAGGGCCGCCCCCGGAGACCTCCGGGAGCGGCCCTTCACGGCACCCGCGCGAAGCGGCGGCCGTACGGCTAGGCGAGCGGGCCCGTCACCGGCTCCACCGCCGCGACCAGACCGCCACTGCGGACGAACGCGTCGGCCGCGGCCAGGTCGGGGGCGAGGAAACGATCCGGCCCGGGACCCTCGACACCGGCCGCCCGGGCCGCCGCGATGGCCGCCCGGCTCGCCGGGGCCGGGGTGAGCCCGTGCCGCAGCTCGATGGCACGGGTGGCCGCGTACATCTCGATCGCGATGATCCGGGTCAGGTTGTCGACGGCGGTACGGAGCTTGCGCGCGGCCGACCAGCCCATCGAGACGTGGTCCTCCTGCATGGCGGAGGACGGGATCGAGTCGGCGGAGGCCGGCACGGCCAGCCGCTTCATCTCGCTGACCAGGGCGGCCTGCGTGTACTGGGCGATCATCAGACCGGAGTCGACGCCGGCGTCGTCCGCCAGGAACGGCGGCAGCCCGTGCGAGCGGTTCTTGTCGAGCAGCCGGTCGGTGCGGCGCTCCGCGATGGAGCCGAGGTCGGCCGCCGCGATCGCCAGGAAGTCCAGGACGTACGCGACCGGCGCGCCGTGGAAGTTGCCGTTGGACTCCACGCGCCCGTCGGGCAGCACCACCGGGTTGTCGACGGCGGAGGCCAGCTCGCGCGAGGCGACGAGGGCGGCGTGCGCCATGGTGTCGCGGCCCGCGCCGGCGACCTGCGGCGCGCAGCGCACCGAGTAGGCGTCCTGCACGCGCGGCGCGGACTCCTCCTGGAAGTGCCCGGTGAGCCCGGAGCCGTTCAGGACGGCGGCCATGTTCGCGGCGGAGGCGCCCTGGCCCGGGTGCGGGCGGATGGCGTGCAGCTCGGGCGCGAGCACCTTCTCGGTGCCGAGCAGCGCCTCGAGGGTCAGCGCGGCGGTGATGTCGGCGGACTTGTAGAGCTTGTCGAGGTCGGCGAGGGCCATGACCAGCATGCCGAGCATGCCGTCGGTGCCGTTGAGGAGGGCGAGGCCCTCCTTCTCCTTGAGCTCGACGGGCTGGATCCCGGCCTCGGCGAGCAGCTCGCCGGCGGGGCGCACGACCCCGTCCGGACCCTCGGCGTCGCCTTCGCCCATCAGGGTGAGCGCGCAGTGCGAGAGCGGCGCGAGGTCGCCGGAGCAGCCGAGCGAGCCGTACTCGTGGACGACGGGCGTGATGCCCGCGTTGAGCACGTCGGCCATCGTCTGCGCGACGGACGGCCGGACGCCGGTGTGGCCGGAGGCGACGGTCTTCAGGCGCAGGAACATCAGGGCGCGGACGACCTCCCGCTCGACGCGCGGGCCCATGCCGGCGGCGTGCGAGCGGACGATGTTGCGCTGGAGCTGGGCGCGCAGCTCGGGGCTGATGTGCCGGGAGGCGAGGGCGCCGAAGCCGGTGGACACCCCGTAGACGGGTTCGGGCTTGGCGGCGAGGGCGTCGACGATCTCGCGGGCGCGGGCGAGGGCGTCGAGCGCCTCGCCGGACAGCTCGATCCGCGCGTTGCCGCGGGCGACGGCGATGACGTCCTCGGCGGTGGTCCCGGACGTCCCCACCACGACAGTGTGCATATCCATATTCAGCACCCTACGGACTGAATCGCTTCATGTCACTAGCGAGTTTCACGGGCGCCCCTTACGTCGCCTGCACGGCTCACGCCCGGCCGCGGAAGCGGCGGCGTTCACCGGCCGCCTCCTGCTGGGCGGCATCGGCCAGGCGGACGACGGCGGTGTCGCGGCCGGCGACGACGGGCTTCGGGGAGCGGGCGGCCTTGGCCTTGTACTGGGCGGCGTCGGCCAGCCGGAACAGCCTGCGGGAGGACTTCACGGGCCCGATCGGGTCCCCGGTGGACGCGACCCCGCAGGCCACGCCCTCCCCCAGCTCCAGCTCGGCGGCGCGCAGGCACAGCTCCTCGGTGACCCGCACCACCTCGTCGGCCGGGGGCCCGACGCTGACCAGGCAGAACTCGTCACCGCCGAGCCGGGCGACGAGAGCGCCGGGCAGCATGGCCCCGCAGAGGCTGAGCACCGACCCGAACCGCTCCAGCAGCCGGTCGCCCATGGCGTGGCCGAGGGTGTCGTTGACCTTCTTGAGCCCGTTCAGGTCGCAGACGACGAGGCTGACCACGGTGGCGGCGCGCCGGTGCTCCTCCAGGGCCTCGTCGAGCCGCATGTCGACGGCCCGGCGGTTGGCGAGGCCGGTCAGCGGATCGGTGAAGGCGAGGCGGCGGGCCTCTTCCAGCCGCTCGTTCTGCGCGAGGCCGGCCGCCACGACGGCCGCCAGGACGGTCGCGAACTCGGCGTCGTCCTCGTCGAAGTCCGCCAGGCCCGCGTCGCGGGCGACGTACAGCTCGCCCCAGGCGCGGCCGCTGAGCACGATGGGCGCGACGACGCAGGTCCCGCGGCCGCGGCGGCGCAGGGCCTCTCCGCGGCGCCCGGGGCGCCCGCCGCCGGCCGCCTCCACCCAGGCGTGCGGGCCGCCGCCGCCGACCCACCGCTCGTGCAGGAACTCGGTGATCTCCGGGAAGTCGTGGACGGGATAGGACTCGTCCTCGGGAAACTCCTCTTCCCCCGCCCGCCGCCCGCCCTCGTTCACGAGTACGCGGAGCCGGCCGCGCTCGCGCTCCCAGGCGGAGATCGCGGCGAACGAGCCGTCCATCGCGAGCCGGGCTCCACGGGCGGCGGCCCGCACGCTGTCCCGCGGTGCGCATGCGGCGGCCATGGCCTGCGCCAGGCCCACGACGGCTCGCAGCCGCCCGTCGACTCCCATCACCCCAGGTTAGGGAGTTTTGTCAGATTTGTCGGGGGTCGGGCCCCCGACACCCCCGGCGCGCGACCCGGGCCCGGCCAGGACGCCCCCGCCCCCCTAGTGCCCGGGCCAGTTCGGGCGGCGCTTCTCGTTGAAGGCCGCCACGCCCTCCGCGCGGTCCCCCGAGAAGGCCACCGTGCGCCAGGCCGCGTCCTCGATCTCCAGCCCCGCCGTCAGGTCCATCCCGTGGCCCAGGCGCAGGGCGCGCTTCGCCGCCCGCAGGCCCACCGGGGAGTTCGCCGCCATGCGGGCGGCCAGCGCAAGCGCCTCGGCGCGGTCCGTGCCCGCCGGGACCACCGAGTCGACCAGGCCCAGCGACAGCGCCTCCGGCGCCTCCACCCGCCGCGCCGTGAAGATCAGCTCCGCCGCGCGCGCCGCGCCCACGCGCCGCGGCAGCAGCTGCGTACCGCCGCCGCCCGGGATCACGCCCACGGAGACCTCCGGCAGGCCGACCACCGCCGTCTCGTCCGCCACGATCACGTCACACGCCAGCGCCAGCTCGAAGCCGCCGCCCAGTGCGAACCCGTGGACCGCCGCGACCGTGGGCATCGGCAGCTCCAGCACGCCCCCGTACGCGCCCCGCGTGGTCGGCCGCTGCCGCACCAGCTCCGCGTCCGAGAGCGAGTTGCGCTCCTTGAGGTCGGCCCCGACGCAGAACGCCCGCTCCACCGCCGACGACAGCACGACCACCCGTACCGAGGCGTCCGCCGCGAGCTCCGCGCACGCGTCGCCGATGGCCCGCGCCATCTCCGTCGACACCGCGTTCATCGCCTTCGGCCGGTCCAGGACCAGCTCCGCGACCCCGTCCTCATGACGGCGCACAGCCACGAACTCAGACACAGCGACCACCGCGACCCTCCCGGTTAACGAACGTTACCCGGGGATCTTAGGCTTCCGCCGCGTCAGCGACCAGGGCTCCACGACCCCCAGACCGCGCACCGGCCGCTGCCACATCGGCTGGAGCGCGAAGCGGTACGCACCGCCGCCCTCCTCGGCCTCGGCGTCCTTCTCGGAGACGGGCGCGGCGCCCGTCCGGCCCAGCTCCTCCGCCATCGCACCGTCGACCAGCACCGCGTCCTTCGGCGCTATCGACGTCAGCCGCGAGGCCAGGTTCACGGTGGTCCCGAAGACGTCGCCCATCCGGGTCGTCACCGTCCCGAACGCCATGCCGACGCGCAGCTCCGGCATCTGGGCGTCCGCTTCCATCGTCTCGATCAGCCGCAGCGCGATCTCCGCCGCCGTGGCCGCGTCGTCGGCGCAGTACAGGACCTCGTCGCCCAGGGTCTTGATCAGCCGACCGCCGTGCGCGGCCACCAGGTCCGCCGAGGTCGTCTCGAAGGACTCGACGAGCTCGCCGAGCTCCTCCTCCTCCAGCCGCCGCGTCAGGCGCGTGAAGCCGACCAGGTCCGCGAAGCCCACCGCGAGCCGCCGGTCGACCATCTCCTCGTCGTCGGCCACCTGCACCACGCGCCCGGTGGCCGCCGCCAGCTGGCGGCGCCACACGTAGACGAGGAACTCCTCCAGCTCCGGCAGCAGCAGCTCGACCAGCGGGTACGTGACCTCCGTACGGGTCATGCCCGGTTCCGGCGGCTCCGTCAGGCCCTCCAGGAAGGAATCGATCTGCCATTCGGCCAGCCGGGCGGTGGTCTGCCCCGTGGACCGCGCCACCTGCACGGCCATCGGCTCGCTGAGCAGCCCCGCCTCGACCAGGCCGGCGAGCCGCCGCAGCGCCAGTACGTCGGCCTCCGTCAGCGCCTTGGCCTGGCCGATGTCCGCGAAGCCCATGGCCCGCCAGAAGCGGGAGGCGAGCTCCATCGAGACCCCGGCGCTGCGGGCCGCCTGGAACGGCGTGTACCGGCGCTCCGCGCCCAGGATCAGCTGCTCCAGCCGGATGGCGAGCGGGTCCGCCGTCGGCTGCGCCGTGTGGTCGACCTCGTGGAGGGGAGTGTGCTGGTCGCGTCCGATCGGGGTGCCCGGACCGGTGGAGGCCGGGCCGGCCGGCCCGGAGCCGCCCGTCCGGGAGGCGGACGCGCCGGACGTAGGGTCGTCGACGGTCAAGGGCCGCCTCCTGTCCATTCCGTGCGCACTGCCCTGCCGAACCGGGTGATCACCGGGAGGACCGGGATCGCCTAAACCATACGGCAGGTGTGCCGTAGCTCACTCCCCACTCCCCGCAGCCCCGGCCGCCGCCGCGGGCCGGCTACCGCACCGACCGCAGGTGGACCACGTCCCCGGCCCCCACGGCCTCGTGCCGGTCCTCGGCGTCGCGGATCACGAGCCGCCCGTCCGCGTCGACCGCTTCCGCCGTCCCGGTGAGCGTGCGGCCGCCGGGCAGGTCCGCCCGTACGTGCCGGCCGAGGGTGACGCAGTCCGCCGCGTACGCCTCCTGGAGCCCGCTGGCGGCCGGATCCCCGCCCGCCGCGCGCCAGTCCCCGTACCACTGCTCCAGGGCGCGCAGTACGGCCTTCAGCAGGGGTTCCCGGTCCGTCACGGCGGCCTTGGCCAGGATCAGCGACCCTGCTTCCGGCACCGGAAGCTCGTCCTCGGTGAGGGTGACGTTGAGCCCGATCCCGATCACCACGCCGTCGCCGACCCGCTCGGCGAGGATGCCGCCGGTCTTGCGCTCCTCGCCGTTCACGGTGACGAGCAGGTCGTTGGGCCATTTGAGGGCCGTGTCCACGCCGGCGGCCCGGGACAGCCCACTGGCGGTGGCCACCCCGGCCAGCAGGGTCAGCCACCCCCACCGCTCCTGCGGTACGGACTCGCCCGGCTTGAGCAGGACGGAGAAGAACAGCCCTGACCGGGACGGTGCGACCCAGCTCCGGTCGAGCCGCCCGCGCCCGGCGGTCTGCTCCTCGGCGACGAGTACGGCCCCCTCGGGCAGCCGCCCGGCCCGGGCGGCGAGATCGGTGTTGGTGGACCCGGTGGCGGCGACCACCTCGACCGAGCTCCACAGCCCCCCGTCGGCGACGAGGGCCCGCTCCAGCGCGGCGGCGCTCAAAGGCGGCCGCTCGAGGCTCGACCAGCGGCCGGTGGGAGCCGCACCTGATGCATCTGATGGCGTCATGCAACCCACAGTAGGTGTGTCAAACGCCGCACTGCCGAGCGCCATGCCCGCCGATACGCTACGCACCAGTAGCCAGCAGTAGTCAATCAATTGACCTGGCAGTTGACACCACACAGGGAGCCGCGACCCCGATGTCACAACCCTCAGAGCCGATCGACATGCACACGACCGCGGGCAAGATCGCGGACTTGCAGCGCCGCATCGACGAAGCCACTCACGCCGGGTCCGCGCGCGCGGTGGAGAAGCAGCACGCCAAGGGGAAGCTGACGGCGCGTGAGCGGGTCGCCCTGCTGCTGGACGAGGGCTCCTTCGTCGAGCTCGACGAGTTCGCCCGGCACCGCTCCACCAACTTCGGGCTGGAGAAGACCCGCCCCTACGGCGACGGCGTCGTCACCGGCTACGGCACGGTGGACGGCCGTCCGGTGGCCGTGTTCTCGCAGGACTTCACGGTCTTCGGCGGGGCCCTCGGCGAGGTCTACGGCCAGAAGATCATGAAGGTCATGGACTTCGCCCTGAAGACCGGCTGCCCGCTCGTCGGCATCAACGACTCCGGCGGCGCCCGCATCCAGGAGGGCGTGAGCGCGCTCGGCATGTACGGCGAGATCTTCCGCCGCAACGTCCACGCCTCCGGCGTCATCCCGCAGATCAGCCTGATCGTGGGACCCTGCGCCGGCGGCGCCGTGTACTCCCCCGCCATCACCGACTTCACCGTGATGGTCGACCAGACCTCGCACATGTTCATCACCGGACCGGACGTCATCAAGACGGTCACCGGCGAGGACGTGGGCTTCGAGGAGCTCGGCGGCGCGCGCACCCACAACTCCACCTCCGGCGTGGCCCACCACATGGCCGGGGACGAGAAGGACGCCATCGAGTACGTCAAGAACCTGCTGGCGTACCTGCCGTCGAACAACCTCTCCGAGCCGCCCGCCTTCCCCGAGGAGGCGGACACCGAGGTCACCGACACCGACCGCGAGCTCGACGTGCTGATCCCGGACAGCGCGAACCAGCCGTACGACATGCACACCGTGATCGAGCACGTGCTCGACGACGCGGAGTTCCTGGAGACGCAGGCGCTCTTCGCGCCGAACATCCTCACCGGCTTCGGCCGGGTCGAGGGGCACCCGGTGGGCATCGTCGCCAACCAGCCGATGCAGTTCGCCGGCTGCCTGGACATCAACGCCTCCGAGAAGGCCGCCCGCTTCGTGCGGACCTGCGACGCCTTCAACATCCCGGTGCTGACCTTCGTGGACGTCCCGGGCTTCCTGCCGGGCACCGACCAGGAGTACAACGGAATCATCCGGCGCGGCGCGAAGCTGATCTACGCGTACGCCGAGGCCACCGTCCCCCTGATCACCGTCATCACCCGCAAGGCGTTCGGCGGCGCGTACGACGTCATGGGCTCCAAGCACCTCGGCGCGGACCTGAACCTGGCCTGGCCGACCGCGCAGATCGCCGTCATGGGCGCGCAGGGCGCGGTCAACATCCTGCACCGGCGCGCCATCGCCGAGGCGGAGGAGGCCGGCAACGCCGAGGAGACGCGGGCGCGGCTCATCGCCGAGTACGAGGACGCGCTGCTGAACCCGTACACGGCCGCCGAGCGGGGCTACATCGACGCGGTGGCCATGCCGTCGGAGACCCGGGCCCACGTGGTCAAGGGGCTGCGGCAGCTGCGCACCAAGCGGGAGTCCCTGCCCCCGAAGAAGCACGGCAACATCCCCCTCTAGGACACTGGAACGCTGGGAGGCAGTCTCGTGGTGATCAAGGTCGTCAAGGGGAACCCCACGCCCGAGGAGCTGGCCGCCGCACTGGCGGTGGTCCAAGCGCGCGCGGCGGCGCTGGCGTCGGCGCCGTCGGGCGCGGCGCGGGCGGCGGACGAGTGGTCGGCGCCGGCCCGGGTGGCGCGGCGGACGCTGCCGCAGCCGGGGCCGCGCGCGTGGGCCCGTACGTACTGGCCCGGATAGGCGTCGGTCCGGTCGTGAAGATGACGTGAACGGACCGTGGCGCCTGAGTACCCGTACTCAGGCGCCACACCCGTGCGGGGGGCCAGGATCGGGGCATGCTCTGGTCAGACCCGAAGAACGAGCCGCCCAAGGACATGCGCGACGCGCAGGCGATGGTGCGGCGGATGACCGTGGTGGTCGTCCTCGCGATGCTGGTGGTCGTGTACGTGCTGGGCGTGGGCTTCTAGGGGGTACCGGCCCGGCCCCGGGGCGTCCCTTCCGGGCGGGCCCGGGGACCTCCGGGGTGGAGGGGCCGCGCCTACGATGGCGGGCATGACTGCTGCTGCCCAGGCCCCGGCCCACGCCCTCGTCCTCGCCTCCGCCTCGCCCGCGCGGCTCAACCTGCTGCGGCAGGCCGGGCTGGCCCCGCACGTGATCGTCAGCCACTTCGACGAGGACGCGCTCAGCGCGGACTCCCCGGCCGAGCTGGCCCTGGCGCTGGCCGAGGCCAAGGCGGGCGTCGTGGCGGCCCTGGACGAGGCCGCGGGCGCCCTGGTGATCGGTTGCGACTCGGTGCTCGAGCTGGACGGCGAGGCGCTCGGCAAGCCGGCGGACGCCGAAGAGGCCACCGCCCGCTGGAAGTCGATGCGCGGGCGGGCCGGCGTGCTGCGCACCGGGCACTGCGTGATCGACACGGCGACCGGGCGTCAGGTGTCGGCCACGGCCTCCACGACGGTCCGGTTCGGCGAGCCGACGGACGCCGAGGTGGCCGCGTACGTGGCGAGCGGCGAGCCGCTGCACGTGGCCGGGGCGTTCACCCTGGACGGGCTGTCGGCACCGTTCATCGAGGGCATCGACGGGGACCACGGGAACGTCATCGGGCTGTCGATGCCGCTGCTGCGCTCGCTGCTGGCCGAACTGGGCGTGTCGATCACGGATTTGTGGGCTTGAGCTCCCCGTAGGGCGGCGGCGGGGCGTCCCGGACGTCCTGGCCCCCCGGGGTGCCCCCGGGGGAGGCCCCGTCGGCGCCCCTGGGCGCCCCCTGGGCGGCGTAGAGCGTCAGGGTGAGGATCAGCAGGCACAGGATCGCCATCAGGACCGCGAAGGCGCCCCAGCCGACCAGGCCGACGGCGAGGGCGCCGAGCACCCCGTGGGTGACGGCGGCGGTGACGAGGACGACGCGGGCGAAGGTGCCGGGCGCGCGGTCGCGCACGGCCGCGACGGCGAGGAACACGGCGCACAGGAGCAGGAACGCGCCGATGCCCGCACCCATCGCGTACGTTGCCGTGGACATGACATCCGGATCCATGCCCGCGATGGACATCGACTGGTTGTGGGTGGTCCTGCCCAGCACGATGTGGACGAGAACCAGCACCGCCGCCTCGACGGCGAGCACGATCGAGGCCAGTCCGGCCACGAATCTGCGCAGTGCGACGCCCACGGCGACCCACCCCTCCCCACAAGTCCCCGGCCGCACGGCGACCCGGCAACGGCCCCGCGACAGCCCACCACGCCCACAAGCCTGTTCGACGCCCTGGAGGCTACTAACGGGTAAACGTACGGACAAGGGGTCCGGGCAGCTTCGTTACGCGCGGTGCCCGTACCGGCGATCACGCAAAGAATGCGTGGACCGTTCGTAGGGACTCGACAAAGAATCACCGGGGGCCGCTGACCGGGCGAACAGAGACCTCGGACGGGTGACAGGGTTACTGTGCAGTTGGGGATCCCCCTGACCTGGGGCGCCACAAGGGCTTTCCTCACTCGAGGCGGACTCGAATCACACTCCGTGTGGGCAAGGTCACCTCTAGGGAAGGGTCGAAACGCCGTGTGGGCTGTCCCTAAACTCAGCTTGTTTCAAGGAGGGAGCCATCGTGCGCAAGGTGCTCATCGCCAACCGTGGCGAAATCGCTGTCCGCGTTGCTCGGGCCTGCCGGGATGCCGGAATCGCAAGCGTAGCCGTCTACGCCGATCCGGACCGGGACGCTCTGCATGTCCGCGCGGCCGACGAAGCTTTCGCGTTGGGCGGTGACACCCCGGCCGCGAGCTACCTGGACATCTCCAAGGTCCTGCAGGCCGCAGCCGATTCCGGCGCGGACGCCATCCATCCCGGATACGGCTTCCTCTCCGAGAACGCCGAGTTCGCGCAGGCCGTCATCGACGCGGGCCTGACCTGGATCGGCCCGCCCCCGCAGGCCATCCGCGACCTCGGCGACAAGGTGGCCGCCCGCCACATCGCCCAGCGCGCCGGCGCCCCGCTCGTCGCGGGCACCCCGGACCCGGTCTCCGGTGCCGACGAGGTCGTCGCGTTCGCCAAGGAGCACGGCCTGCCGATCGCGATCAAGGCCGCCTTCGGCGGCGGCGGCCGCGGCCTGAAGGTCGCCCGTACGCTCGAAGAGGTCCCCGAGCTCTACGACTCGGCCGTCCGCGAGGCCGTCGCCGCCTTCGGCCGCGGCGAGTGCTTCGTCGAGCGCTACCTCGACAAGCCGCGCCACGTCGAGACCCAGTGCCTGGCCGACTCGCACGGCAACGTGGTCGTGGTCTCCACGCGTGACTGCTCGCTCCAGCGCCGCCACCAGAAGCTGGTCGAGGAAGCCCCCGCGCCGTTCCTGTCGGAGGCTCAGAACGCCGAGCTGTACGCGGCGTCCAAGGCCATCCTGAAGGAGGCCGGCTACGTCGGCGCGGGCACGGTGGAGTTCCTGGTCTCCGCCGACGGCCTGATCTCCTTCCTGGAGGTCAACACCCGCCTCCAGGTCGAGCACCCGGTCACCGAAGAGGTCTCCGGCATCGACCTGGTCCGCGAGATGTTCCGCATCGCCGACGGCGAGGAGCTCGGCTACGGCGACCCGGTCCTGCGCGGCCACTCCATCGAGTTCCGCATCAACGGCGAGGACCCGGGCCGCGGCTTCCTGCCCGCCCCCGGCACCGTCACCAAGTTCGCCGCGCCCACCGGCCCGGGCGTCCGCCTCGACACCGGTGTCGAGTCCGGCTCCGTCATCGGCCCGGCCTGGGACTCCCTGCTGGCCAAGCTGATCGTCACCGGCGCCACCCGCGAGCAGGCCCTCCAGCGTGCGGCGCGCGCCCTGGCCGAGTTCGAGGTCGAGGGCATGGCCACGGCCATCCCGTTCCACCGCGCCGTCGTCGTCGACCCCGCGTTCGCCCCCGCCGACGGCAGCCCGTTCACGGTCTACACCCGGTGGATCGAGACCGAGTTCGTCAACGAGATCCCCGCCTTCGTCGCCCCGGCGGCCGAGGACGCCGAGGACGAGCCGGGCCGCGAGACCGTCGTCGTCGAGGTCGGCGGCAAGCGCCTGGAGGTCTCCCTCCCGTCCTCGCTGGGCATGACGCTGGCCCGCACGGCAGCGGCGGGCGGCGCGAAGCCGAAGCGCCGCGCGGCGAAGAAGTCCGGTCCGGCCGCCTCGGGCGACACGCTCGCGTCCCCGATGCAGGGCACGATCGTCAAGGTCGCGGTCGAGGAGGGCCAGCAGGTCAACGAGGGCGACCTGATCGTCGTACTCGAGGCCATGAAGATGGAGCAGCCGCTGAACGCGCACCGCTCCGGCACCGTCGTCGGCCTCACCGCCGAAGTCGGCGCCAGCCTCACCTCGGGCGCCACCATCTGCGAGATCAAGGACTGACGTCCGCGTCCGAGGACCGAGGTCCCCGGACCGCTGAGGCCCGGAACCCCTGCGGGGTTTCCGGGCCTCACGCGTTCCGCGCCCCGAAGGCGGGGCTTTGCGGACACCCCCTAGCGGCGGCGCATGTCCGCGACGCGGGGCCGGTCCCCCGCGGACTGCTGCTCCAGCATCGACGCGGGGGCGCTGCGCAGCTGCGCGGACGGCCCTCCCCGCCGCTGCACCGGCAGCGGGGACTCCCGGCGCGGGCGGCGGCCCGCCATGCCCTCACCGCTCCCGCCGGAGGCCACGGCCCCGGCGATCGTGATCTGGACGCCCTGGTCGGCCAGGGCCTGGAGCTCCGTGGCCGCACGGTCGTCGTGCGGCGGCGGCTCGTCCGTGACCAGACGGGTCATCACATCGGTCGGCACCGTCTGGAACATGGTGTCGGTGCCCAGCTTGGTGTGGTCCGCGAGGACCACCACCTCCGCCGCGGCCTGGACCAGGGCCCGGTCCACGCTCGCCGACAGCATGTTGGACGTGGACAGGCCGCGTTCCGCGGTCAGGCCGCTCCCGGACAGGAAGGCCCGGGAGACCCGCAGCCCCTGGAGGGACTGCTCCGCCCCGCTGCCGACCAGCGCGTAGTTGGAGCCGCGGAGGGTGCCGCCCGTCATGACCACCTCCACCCGGTTGGCGTGGGCCAGCGCCTGGGCGACCAGCAGCGAGTTGGTCACGACGGTGAGGCCGGGCACCCGGGCGAGCCGGCGGGCCAGCTCCTGGGTCGTGGTGCCCGCGCCGACGACGACGGCCTCGCCCTCTTCGACGAGGGAGGCCGCGACATCGGCGATGGCGGTCTTCTCCGCCGTCGCGAGATGGGACTTTTGCGGGAAGCCGGATTCGCGGGTGAACCCGCCCGGCAGCACCGCACCGCCGTGCCGGCGGTCGAGGAGTCCTTCGGCCTCCAGCGCCCGCACGTCCCGCCGTACGGTCACTTCGGAGGTCTGGACGACGCGGGCGAGCTCCCGGAGCGATACCGCTCCGTTGGCCCGCACCATTTCGAGAATCAATTGGCGACGTTCTGCAGCGAACACGAAACTGACAGTAACCCCAACGACCGTCTTGTTTCAGCTCCTTGCGCCGGAATACCGAAGTTGTCCATAAAACAGGGCGACTAGTGGTATACGCGGCGGGTCGGTTGAGTGAACGTCACTCCACCTTCCGGGAGCCCGCCCCAAGTCGCCTCTGACGTGGGGCGGTTGCCTGCCTCAGGCCTCGCCGGCGGCCTTGCGCGTGTGCAGCTGGCGCGCCACCTCGGCGATCGAACCCGACAGCGAGGGGTACACCGTGAACGCGTTTGCGATCTGCTCGACGGTCAGGTTGTTGTCGACCGCGATCGAGATGGGGTGGATCAGCTCGCTCGCCCGCGGGGAGACCACCACGCCGCCGACCACGATTCCGGTGCCCGGACGGCAGAACAGCTTCACGAACCCGTCCCGGATGCCCTGCATCTTGGCGCGCGCGTTGCGCAGCAGGGGCAACTTCACGACACGGGCGTCGATCTTGCCGGAGTCCACATCGGCCTGGGTGTAACCGACAGTGGCGATCTCCGGGTCGGTGAACACGTTGGACGAGACCGTCTTGAGGTTCAGCGGGGCCACCGCGTCGCCGAGGAAGTGGTACATCGCGATGCGGCCCTGCATGGCGGCGACGGAGGCCAGCGCGAAGATCCCGGTCACGTCGCCGGCCGCGTACACGCCGGGCGCGGAGGTACGGGAGACCTTGTCCGTCCAGATGTGTCCGGACTCCTTGAGCCGGACCCCGGACTCCTCCAGGTTCATGTCCTTGGTGTTCGGGATCGCGCCGACCGCCATCAGGCAGTGCGTGCCGGTGATGACGCGGCCGTCCGACAGCGTGACCTCGACGCGGTCGCCGACCCGCTTGGCGGACTCGGCGCGCGAGCGGCCGACGACGTTCATGCCGCGGCGCCGGAAGACGTCCTCCAGCACGGCCGCCGCGTCCGGGTCCTCGCCGGGCAGCACGCGGTCGCGCGAGGAGATCAGCGTCACCCGGGAGCCGAGGGCCTGGTACGCGCCGGCGAACTCGGCGCCGGTGACGCCGGAGCCGACCACGATGAGCTCCTCGGGGAGCTCGTCGAGGTCGTAGACCTGGGTCCAGTTCAGGATCCGCTCGCCGTCGGGCATGGCGTCCGGGATCTCGCGGGGGTGGCCGCCGGTCGCGATCAGCACGGCGTCGGCCGTAAGGATCGTCTCGGTGCCGTCGGCGGCCGTGACGATGACGTCGCGCGTGCCGTCGATCCCCTGCGGGCCGCCGAGCTTGCCGCGGCCCCGTACGACGCGGGCGCCGGCCCGGGTGACGGAGGCGGTGATGTCGTGCGACTGGGCGAGCGCGAGGCGCTTGACGCGCCGGTTCACCTTGCCGAGGTCGACGCCGACGACGCGCGCGGCCTGCTCGAGGGGCGGGGTGTCGTCGGCGACGACGATGCCGAGCTCCTCGTACGACGAGTCGAAGGTCGTCATGACCTCGGCGGTCGCGATGAGGGTCTTGGAGGGCACGCAGTCGGTGAGGACGGACGCGCCACCGAGGCCGTCGCAGTCGACGACGGTCACCTCCGCGCCGAGCTGGGCCCCCACGAGGGCCGCCTCATACCCGCCGGGTCCGCCGCCGATGATCACGATCCGGGTCACGAAAACTCCGCCTCACGTCTACCCGGCCGGCTGCCGCCCCGGCCGGGGCTTCCGGGTCTCCCCGGGGGATGCATTCCGTGCCCCATTGTCCCGCACGCTTCAAGGTGCTTCTCCCCCGGTCCGGCCATCCGTGAGGACGGCCGGGCACGCGGCCCGCCCCGCCCCTCCCGTACCCTCGACCTCATGTCGCTCTACGCCGCGTACGCCGGCAACCTCGACCCGCGGCTGATGACGCGCCGCGCTCCCCATTCGCCGCTGCGCGGCACGGGCTGGATCAACGACTGGCGGCTGACCTTCGGCGGTGAGCAGATGGGGTGGGAGGGCGCCCTGGCCACGATCGTCGAGGCCCCGCGCCACCAGGTGTTCGTCGCCCTGTACGACATCGCGCCGCTGGACGAGGACTCCATGGACCGGTGGGAGGGCGTCGGGCTCGACATCTACCGCCGGATGCGGATCCGCGTCCACACGCTGGACGGCGAGGAGCCGGCGTGGTGCTACGTGCTGAACGGGTACGAGGGCGGCCTGCCCTCGGCGCGCTACCTGGGCGAGATCGCCGACGCGGCCGAATCGGCGGGGGCCCCGCACGACTACGTGATGGAACTGCGCAAGCGCCCCTGCTAGCGGGCGGCCCCGCCGGGGGCGAACCACCGGGGCGAGCCGCCGGGGGCGAACCGCCGGGCGTGAACCGCGGGGGGCATTTCGGCGGAAACGACAAGGCAACGATCCGAACACCGTGAGCTGCGCCATCTACGCGCGTAGGCAATGCTCGGCTACGCTCGTCAGCGTGAACGCATCTGTTACCGACCCCTTCGCCGACGCCACCGCCGCAGCCGCCCGCCTGCGTGAGCTGACCGGCGCCGAATCCCACGATGTCGCCCTCGTCATGGGCTCCGGCTGGGCCCCCGCCGCAGAGGCGCTGGGCGCCCCCGAGGCCGAGTTCCCCGTCACCGAGCTGCCGGGCTTCCCGCCCGCCGCCGTCGAGGGCCACGGCGGCAAGATCCGCTCGTACAAGATCGGCGACAAGCGCGCCCTGGTCTTCCTCGGCCGGACCCACTACTACGAGGGCCGCGGCGTCGCCGCCGTCGCCCACGGCGTGCGCACCGCCGTCGCCGCCGGCTGCAAGACCGTCGTGCTGACCAACGGCTGCGGCGGCCTGCGCGAGGGCATGAAGCCCGGCCAGCCCGTCCTGATCAGCGACCACCTCAACCTGACGGCCACCTCGCCGATCGTCGGCGCGAACTTCGTGGACCTGACCGACCTGTACTCGCCGCGCCTGCGCGCGATGTGCAAGGAGATCGACGAGACCCTCGAAGAGGGCGTCTACGTCCAGTTCCCCGGCCCGCACTACGAGACCCCGGCCGAGATCAACATGATCCGCGTCATGGGCGCCGACCTGGTCGGCATGTCCACCGTGCTGGAGGCCATCGCCGCCCGTGAGGCCGGCGCCGAGGTGCTCGGCATCTCGCTGGTCACCAACCTGGCGGCGGGCATCTCCGGCGAGCCGCTCAACCACGAAGAGGTGCTCCAGGCCGGCCGCGACTCGGCCTCGCGCATGGGCAAGCTGCTGACCCAGGTCCTCGCCCGCATCTGAGGCACGGGCACCGGAACCGGCACCGTACGAGAAGAAGCCGTACGAGAGACAAGGCGGAAGCAGTGGCAGTACAGGAACAGGACGAGCTGATCGCCCGGGCGCAGGCCTGGCTGGCGGAGGACCCGGACCCGGAGACGGCGGCGGAGCTCGCCAAGATCATCGAGGCCGGGGACGTCACCGGGCTCGCGGACCGGTTCGCCGGCACCCTGCAGTTCGGCACGGCCGGCCTGCGGGGCGAGATCGGCGCGGGCCCGATGCGGATGAACCGCTCCGTGGTCATCCGGGCCGCGGCGGGCCTCGCGGCCTACCTCAAGGCCCAGGGCCACGCCGGGGGCCTGGTCGTCGTCGGCTACGACGCGCGGTACAAGTCCGCGGACTTCGCCCGCGACACCGCCGCCGTGATGACCGGCGCGGGCCTGCGCGCGGCCGTCCTGCCCCGCCCGCTGCCGACGCCCGTCCTCGCGTACGCCATACGGCACCTGGGTGCCGTCGCCGGCGTCGAGGTGACCGCGAGCCACAACCCTCCCCGGGACAACGGCTACAAGGTCTACCTCGGCGACGGCTCGCAGATCGTGTCCCCCGCGGACGTCGAGATCGCGGCCGAGATCGGCCGCGTGGACACCCTCGCCTCGGTCCCCCGTCCGGAGTCCGGCTGGGAGGAGCTCGGCGACGAGGTCCTGGAGGCCTACCTGGCCCGTACGGACGCCGTCCTGACCCCCGGCTCCCCCCGGGGCGTGCGGACCGTCTACACGGCCATGCACGGCGTCGGCAAGGACGTCGTCCTGGCGGCCTTCGCCCGGGCCGGCTTCCCCGAGCCGGTGCTGGTCGCCGAGCAGGCGGAGCCGGACCCGGCCTTCCCGACGGTGGCCTTCCCGAACCCGGAGGAGCCGGGGGCGATGGACCTGGCCTTCGCGACGGCCGCCCGGGTGAACCCGGACATCGTCATCGCGAACGACCCGGACGCCGACCGCTGTGCGGTGGCCGTCCCCACCGCGGACGGCTGGCGGATGCTCCGCGGCGACGAGGTCGGCGCGCTGCTCGCGGCCCACCTGGTCCACAAGGGCGCCCAAGGCGTCTTCGCGGAGTCCATCGTCTCCTCGTCCCTCCTGGGGCGGATCGCGCAGGCGGCGGGCGTCGGCTACGAGGAGACCCTGACGGGCTTCAAGTGGATCGCCCGCGTCGAGGGCCTGCGGTACGGCTACGAGGAGGCGCTCGGCTACTGCGTGGACCCCGAGGGCGTCCGCGACAAGGACGGCATCACGGCCGCCCTGCTGGTGGCGGAGCTGGCCTCGGAGCTCAAGGAGCAGGGCCGTACGCTGACCGACCTGCTGGACGACCTGGCGATCGAGCACGGCCTGCACCACACCGACCAGCTCTCGGTCCGCGTGGAGGACCTGTCGATCATCGCCGACGCGATGGCCGCGCTGCGGGCGGAGCCGCCGGTGTCGCTGGCGGGCCTGCGGGTCTCCTCCGCGGAGGACCTGACCCTGGGCACGGCGTCGCTGCCGCCGACGGACGGCCTGCGCTACCACCTGGAGGGCGACTACAAGGCCCGGGTGATCGTGCGCCCGTCCGGCACGGAGCCGAAGCTGAAGTGCTACCTGGAGGTCGTGGTGCCGGTGGCGGACGCCCCGGACCTCGCGCCGGCCCGCAGCCGCGGCCAGGAGATCCTGGACGCGATCAAGAAGGACCTCTCGGCGGCCGCAGGCATCTGATCCGTCAGGCGCCGCTCGCGCCCCTGCACCGGATTCCGTCCATCGGGTGCAGTCCCCGGGGCTCCGGCCCCCGCCCGGCCCCCCGAGCCCGTCTCGGGGGGCCGCCGGCTTTTCCGGGGACCGAGCCCTGCGGGCGAGGCCTCAGGAAGGGGTCGGGGTGGGGCGGACCAGTTCGCCCAGGGTCGGGACGGACTCGGGGCGGGAGCGGACGGCCTCCGTGCACTCCCAGGCCCGCGGCGGGTCCGCGTCCGGGCCGCCCAGGACCACCGGGCCCGGGCCCGCCGAGACGGCCTCGCTGCCCGCCAGCGTGCACACCACCTGCGACAGCGCCACCGGCGGCAGGTCCTCCGGCTTGCGGCTGATGCGTATCGTCCCGGCCGGGTCGCCCGTGCGCGCCGGCGCGACCGTCAGCCCGCCCGGGACCCCGGTCGTGAACCCCGCGTCCCGCTCCTCCGCCGACGGGTCCCGCTCCAGCGCCTCCAGCAGCGCCTCGGCGACCAGCACCACGGGGTCCCGTACCGGCTTCTTCTCCGGTACGGGCACCACCCGCTCCACGCCCACCAGCTGCGATCCGCAGACCAGCTCCACCGTGGCCCGGAAACCCTGCACCCCGGTCTGCGGCTGCGGGGTGTCGCACGACACCCGCGAGGGCGCCGCGCCGACGTCCACCGGCACCGTCGTCGCCCTGATCCCGCACCCGGACACGAGTCCCGCCACGGCCAACAGCACTGCCGCCCTACGCGTCCGCGTCACCGGCGATCACCTTCCCCACGTCCACCGGCAGCCGCAGCGTGAACAGCGCACCGCCCTGCGGCCCGTTGGCCGCGGTGATGTCACCGCCGTGGATGTGCGCGTTCTCCACTGCGATCGACAGGCCCAGCCCGCTGCCGTCCGACTTCGGCCGCGAGGCGCTCGCCTTGTAGAACCGGTCGAAGACGTGCGGCAGCACCTCCTCGGGGATGCCCGGCCCGTTGTCCTGGACGGCGATCGCCAGCCACTCGCCCTCGACGACCACCGACACCCGCACCGGCGAGCCGCCGTGCTTGAGCGCGTTGCCGATCAGGTTGGCGAGGATGACGTCGAGCCGGCGCGGGTCGAGCCGCGCCACGATGCCCCGCTCCGCGTCCAGTTCGACCGCGTCGAGCCAGGCCCGCGCGTCGATGCAGGCCGTGACCTGGTCGGCGACGTCCACGTCGTCCAGGACCAGCTTGGCCGTCCCCGCGTCGAAGCGGGTGACCTCCATCAGGTTCTCCACCAGGATGTTCAGCCGCCGGGTCTCGCTGACCACCAGCGCCACCGCCGGTGCGATCATCGGATCGAGGTCTTCGACCTCCTCCTCCAGCACCTCGGCGACCGCCGTCAGCGCCGTCAGCGGGGTGCGCAGTTCGTGCGACATGTCCGCGACGAAGCGCCGGCTGGCCTCCTCCCGCGCGCTCATGTCGGCGACCTTCTTCTCCAGCGCCTCGGCCGTCTTGTTGAACGTGTGCGAGAGATCGGCGAGTTCGTCCGTCCCCGACACGTCGAGCCGGTGGTCCAGCTCGCCCTCGCCGAGCCGCCGCGCCGCGTCCCCCAGCCGCTGTACGGGCTTGAGCACGGTCCGGGCGGCCGCCTGGGCCAGCAGCGCGGACCCGAGCAGCGCGAGGCCCGTCGCGATGGTCAGCGACCAGCCGAGCGCGTTCAGGTCGTCCCGCTCCTGCGCCAGGGACTTGTACATGTAGCCGGTCGGCCCGCCGCCCACGATCCGCGTACCGCCGACCAGGTACGGATTGCCGCGCGGCTTCGTCCGCTGCCAGTACACGTGGTACTCGGCGTCGTTGGCGGCCGTGGCCTTCTGCCGGTCGTTCACCGCGCGCTGCAGCGAGCCCGGTACGTCGTCCAGCCCGAACGAGTCGGGGCCGGCCGCGCCGAACACCTTGCGGCCGTCCTTGCGCTCGTCGACCAGGAGCACGCTGTAGCCGGGGCTGCTGCCCGCCATCAGCTCGGCGGTGCGCTGCATCTCCTCGGGCGTCGGGTCGGCGGGCAGCGCCGCGGCCCGGTTCTGCATCTCCTGGCGGAAGTCGCCGAGGGCCGCGTCCTGGGTACGGGTGAGCACGGCCTCGCGGTTGAGCCAGTACGCGATCCCGGACGCGGAGACCGCGGCCACCAGCGCGACCAGGGAGAAGACCATCAGGAGCCGCAGCCGCAGGCTGGTCCACCGCCGGCCCGCGAACAGGGCTTTGATCACTGCGGCGAGTCCAGCCGGTAGCCGACACCACGGACGGTACGGATGAGGGTGGGCGAGGACGGCACTTCCTCGACCTTGGCGCGCAGCCGCTGCACACAGGCGTCCACGAGCCGGGAGTCGCCGAGGTAGTCGTGCTCCCAGACGAGGCGCAGCAGCTGCTGGCGGGAGAGCGCCTGGCCGGGCCGGCGGCTGAGCTCCAGGAGCAGCCGCAGCTCGGTGGGCGTGAGCTGGAGGTCCTCGCCGTTCTTGGTGACCGTCATCGCGGCCCGGTCGATGACCAGGGAGCCGAACATCGCGGAGTCGCTGGCCTCCCGTTCCCCGCGGCGCAGGACGGCCCGGATCCGGGCGTCGAGCACCCGGCCCTGGACGGGCTTGACGACGTAGTCGTCGGCCCCCGACTCCAGGCCCACGACGACATCGATGTCGTCGCTTCGGGCGGTCAGCAGGATGATCGGCAGCTGGTCGGTGCGGCGGATCCGCCGGCACACCTCGAAGCCGTCGATCCCGGGCAGCATGACGTCGAGCACGATCAGGTCCGGCCGCTGCTCGCGCAGCAGCTTCAGGCCGTCCTCGCCCGTCGCCGCAGTGGCCACACGGTGGCCCTGGCGAGACAGGGAGAGTTCGAGGGCCGTGCGGATGGCGTCGTCGTCCTCGATCAGCAACAGGAAAGGCACGGGCTCATTCTGTCCCATCGACCGTTCGGAGTTCGACCGTCGGGGGCGGGGGATCCTGCGGGGGCTCGCACGGGGGGACCCGCCGGAGTCGCTGTGACAGGCCTGTGACAGTCGGCGGACACCCCGGTTAAGTCGGCCGGGCAGTCTTTTACCAACGAAACCGAGCAGGATCCGAAGCAGACTCCACGACGGGGGGCGCGAGATGAACACGCTGCACAGCACCACCACCAGCGCGATTGTCACGCGGCTGCACGATGTGAACCGCCGGGCAGGTGTCCGTACGGTGACGGTCGCCCGTCCGCGGCCGGCGCACACGGTGGCCATCGACGCGAACACGTACCAGTCGGCATCCGCCGTCCCGGTGCAGCGCACGCCCGAACTCTCCGCCACCTCGGAGGCCGAGTTCACGG
The DNA here is from genome assembly GCF_042896985.1 of Streptomyces sp. NPDC001194. Taxonomy (NCBI): domain Bacteria; kingdom Bacillati; phylum Actinomycetota; class Actinomycetes; order Kitasatosporales; family Streptomycetaceae; genus Streptomyces; species Streptomyces sp. NPDC001194. Next base: position 516,062 of record NZ_JBIAXU010000001.1, read on the forward strand.
CGTACGTCCAGGAGCGGCGGGCCGCCCTCTACGCGACGGCCTTCCACCTGACCGGTGACCGTTACGAGGCCGAGGACCTGCTCCAGAGCGCGCTGTTCTCCACGTACCGCGCCTGGGACCGGATCAGCGACAAGGCCGCGGTCGGCGGGTACCTGCGGCGCACGATGACGAACCTGCACATCAGCGCCTGGCGCCGCCGGAAGCTGAACGAGTACCCGACGGAGGAGCTGCCGGAGACGGCCTCCGACACGGACGCGATGCGGGGCACGGAGCTGCGCGCGGTGCTGTGGCAGGCGCTGGCCCGCATCCCGGAGCCGCAGCGCACGATGCTGGTGCTGCGGTACTACGAGGGCCGTACGGACCCGGAGATCGCGGAGATCCTCGGCATCAGCGTCGGCACGGTGAAGTCGAGCATCTGGCGCTCGCTGCGGCGGCTGCGGGACGACGAGGTGCTGAGCTTCGGCCGCGACGAGGCGGAGTCCTTCGAGGAGCTCGTCGCGTAACGCGGCACACCACAGACCATGGGCCAGGGGGCCCGTCCTACGGGGGTGGGGCGGGGGCCTGCGGGGGGAGAAGGCGGGATCGGGCGGCCGGGGGTCCGCGTGGTCCCGCCTTCTCGCATGTCCGGGGTGCCGGCGGGGCCGGTTACGCCGCCTGGGCCGGGGCAGCCGTGCGGTGGCGGCCCGCCGCGCAGGCCGCCAGCCGGCCCAGCGCCTCGTCGCGGCCGCAGGCGTGCGCGCCCAGGGCGATGTGGCGGGCCACGATGCCCCGTTCCGCCCTCATCAGGCGCAGACCGCGGCGCAGCAGGAAGAGCACCGACTTGCGGCCCTCCTTCAGGTCGCGGGCGAGGCGGCGGCGGAACGTCGTGGAAGGACGTCCCCGCAGACAGATCGCGTCGGCGAGCAGGCCCATCTCCTGGCAGCGCGCCGCCACGTCGGCCGCGAAGATCCCCTCGGCGATGAACAGCGGGGTGCGGGAGATGTCCAGCGTCTCCGTACCCCGGCGGGAGGAGGTGGCGATGTCGTACACCGGGACCTCGGTGCGCCCGGACCGGCACAGGTCGGCCACCGCCGAGACCGCCGCGTCCGCGTCCCATGAGAGCGGGGAGTCCCAGTCGATGTCGGAACTGCCCTCGACCAGCGGGAGGGTCGGGTCGTCGCCCTCCTTGTAGAAGTCGTCCAGGCGCAGCACGGGCAGCCCCGAACGGGCGGCCAGCCGGGACTTGCCGGAGCCCGAGGGTCCGGTCAACAGGACGACACGCGTAGGCAAAGGAGAGGAGGAGCTCACGGGACACCAGTGTGAACCATTCCCCCGCGCAGGGGATGCCTCCGGTGCCCGGTTGGTATCGAGGATCACACCTCAACTACGCTGCGTGCGCACGCGACTACGACCTCAGGTGGGATCCCCATGGCACGTCACGCAGCCCCCGGCAGCTCCACGCTGCGCCCCGCAGGCCTCACGCTCTCCATGGCGGGCGCGGCCCTGGCCATGGCCGCCGGCGGCGCCCAGGCCGGCGAGCTCTCGGTTCCGGCGGCCCTCGCGGGGGTCACCGACCCCATCGCGAACCTCAAGGTGAACCCGCTGGCCCACACCGGCGTGGACCCGCTCGACAACGGCGTGGCCACCCGGGTCGCCGACTTCCCCGCGGTCGGCACGACCATGGTCACGGGGATCCTGACGCAGGGTCCGTCCGTCGGCGAGCTGCCGGGTGCGGCCGCCTCCTCGCTGCTCGGCCCGCTGACGCCGAAGAAGCAGCCGTAGCCGCGGCGCTGCCGGGGCGCGAAAGGGCCCCGGCAGCGAGGACGCTGCCGGGGCCGGTTCCGGAGGGGGATCTCCTAGTACGAGGATCCGCCCGAGCCCAGCGAACCCGTCGGGTGCCAGACCGTCTTCGTCTCCAGGAACGCCGTCATGCGCGACGTGCCCGGGTCGGCGCTCCAGTCGTCCACAGGCTGTGGGCGCAGGACGCGCTTGAGGTTGTCGGCGGCCGCGACCTCCAGCTCCTTGGCCAGCGCCGCGTCGGCGCCCGCCAGGTCGATCGCGTTGACGTCCTGGTGCGACGCCAGGTGCGGGCCCATCTCGGCGGCCTTGCCGGACAGGATGTTGACGACGCCGCCCGGCAGGTCGGAGGTGGCCAGCACCTCGCCCAGGGAGAGGGCGGGGAGCGGGGACTTCTCCGAGGTGATCACGACCGCCGTGTTGCCCGTCGCGATGACGGGGGCGATCACCGAGATCAGGCCCAGGAACGAGGAGTCCTGCGGGGCGACGACCGTGACGACGCCCGTCGGCTCCGGGGTGGAGAGGTTGAAGAACGGGCCCGCGACCGGGTTGGCCCCGCCCACGATCTGGCCGATCTTGTCGGTCCAGCCCGCGTACCAGACCCAGCGGTCGATGGCCGCGTCGACGACCGCGGCCGCCTTCGACTTCGACAGGCCTTCGGCCTCGCCGACCTCGCGGACGAACTGCTCGCGGCGGCCCTCCAGCATCTCGGCGATGCGGTAGAGGATCTGCCCGCGGTTGTACGCGGTCGCGCCCGCCCAGCCGCCGAAGGCCTTGCGGGCCGCGACGACCGCGTCACGCGCGTCCTTGCGGGAGGACAGGGGGGCGTTGGCCAGCCACTTGCCCTTGGAGTCCGTCACCTCGTACACCCGGCCGCTCTCGGAGCGGGGGAACTTGCCCCCGACGTACAGCTTGTAGGTCTTGAAGACATGCAGGCGGGACGCCGCTGACTGATCAGACATCGAGGTAGCCCTCCAGGCCGTGGCGGCCGCCCTCGCGGCCGAAGCCCGACTCCTTGTAGCCGCCGAAGGGCGAGGTCGGGTCGAACTTGTTGAACGTGTTGGCCCAGACGACGCCGGCGCGGAGCTTGTTCGCGACCGCGAGGATGCGCGAGCCCTTCTCCGTCCAGATGCCGGCGGACAGGCCGTACTGGCTGTTGTTGGCCTTGGCGACGGCCTCGTCGGGCGTGCGGAACGTCAGCACGGACAGCACCGGGCCGAAGATCTCGTCGCGGGCGACGGTGTGCGCCTGGGTGACGTTCGTGAAGAGCGTCGGGGCGAACCAGTAGCCGGAGGACGGCAGCTCGCACGCCGGGGACCAGCGCTCGGCGCCCTCGGCCTCGCCGGTCTCCGCGAGCGCGGTGATCCGGGCCAGCTGCTCGGCGGAGTTGATCGCGCCGATGTCGGTGTTCTTGTCGAGCGGGTCGCCCAGGCGCAGGGTGCTCAGGCGGCGCTTGAGGGAGTCCAGCAGCTCGTCGTGGATCGACTCCTGGACCAGCAGGCGCGAGCCGGCGCAGCAGACCTGGCCCTGGTTGAAGAAGATCCCGTTGACGATGCCCTCGACGGCCTGGTCGATGGGGGCGTCGTCGAAGACGATGTTGGCGCCCTTGCCGCCCAGCTCCAGGGTGACCTTCTTGTCCGTACCGGCGATCTGGCGGGCGATGGCCTTGCCGACCGCGGTCGAGCCGGTGAAGGCGACCTTGTTGACGTCCGGGTGCTCGACGAGGGCCGCGCCCGCGTCCCCGTAACCCGTGAGGATGTTGACGACACCCTTGGGCAGGCCCGCCTGGCGGCAGATGTCCGCGAAGAACAGGGCCGTGAGCGGGGTCGTCTCGGCGGGCTTGAGGACGACGGTGTTGCCGGTGGCGAGCGCCGGGGCGATCTTCCACGCCAGCATCAGCAGCGGGAAGTTCCACGGGATGACCTGGCCGGCCACGCCGAGCGGGCGCGGGTTGGCGCCGTAGCCGGCGTGGTCGAGCTTGTCGGCCCAGCCCGCGTAGTAGAAGAAGTGCGCGGCGACGAGCGGGAGGTCCGCGTCGCGAGTCTCCTTGATCGGCTTGCCGTTGTCCAGGGTCTCCAGGACGGCCAGCTCGCGGCTGCGCTCCTGGATGATCCGGGCGATGCGGAAGAGGTACTTGGCGCGCTCGGAGCCGGGCAGCGCGGACCAGGTCGCGAAGGCCTTGCGGGCGGCCTTGACGGCGCGGTCCACATCGGCGGCGCCGGCCTGGGCGACCTCGGAGAGGACCTCCTCGGACGACGGGGAGACGGTCTTGAAGACCTTGCCGTCGGCGGCGTCGGTGAACTCGCCGTCGATGAAGAGCCCGTACGAGGGGGCGATGTCGACGACGGAACGCGACTCGGGGGCCGGTGCGTACTCGAAAAGGGATGCCATGGTGATCAGTCCACCGTCACGTAGTCGGGACCGGAGTAACGGCCGGTGCTCAGCTTCTGGCGCTGCATCAACAGGTCGTTGAGCAGGCTGGAGGCGCCGAAGCGGAACCAGTGGTTGGACAGCCAGTCCTCGCCCACGGTCTCGTTGACCAGGACCAGGAACTTGATGGCGTCCTTGGTGGTCCGGATGCCGCCGGCCGGCTTCACGCCGATCTGGATTCCAGTCTGCTCCTTGAAGTCGCGGACGGCTTCGAGCATCAGCAGCGTGTTGGCGGGGGTGGCGTTGACGCCGACCTTGCCGGTGGAGGTCTTGATGAAGTCGGCGCCCGCGAGCATGCCGATCCAGGAGGCCCGGCGGATGTTGTCGTAGGTCGACAGCTCGCCGGTCTCGAAGATGACCTTGAGGCGGGCGGCGGTGCCGTCGGGGCGTACGCACGCCTCCTTGACGGCCTTGATCAGCTCGTACGTCTCCAGGTAGCGGCCGGCGAGGAAGGCGCCACGGTCGATGACCATGTCGATCTCGTCGGCGCCCGCGGCGACGGCGTCGTGGGTGTCCGCGAGCTTGACGGGCAGCGCGGCGCGGCCGGCCGGGAAGGCGGTCGCGACGGAGGCCACCTTGACGTCGGCGCCGTTCAGGGCGGCCTTGGCGGTGGCCACCATGTCGGGGTAGACGCAGACCGCGGCGGTCATGGGAGTCGTGCGGTCGGTCGGGTCGGGGTTGACGGCCTTGGCGGAGAGCGCTCGGACCTTGCCCGGGGTGTCCGCACCCTCAAGCGTGGTCAGGTCGATCATCGAAATGGCCAGGTCAATGGCGTACGCCTTGGCCGTGGTCTTGATCGAACGGGTACCGAGCGCGGCCGCGCGGGCCTCCAGGCCGACGGCGTCTACGCCGGGCAGCCCGTGCAGGAAGCGGCGCAGCGCGCTGTCGGACGTCGTCACGTCAGCGAATGCGGTGAGGGTGGTGGGCATGGTCACCAGATGAGCATATCTACGCGCGTAGCTGCCTGTCACCCCCCGCCGGCGCACATATGTGCGGACTCCGGCACATCCGGGCGCGGCCGGGATCACCGATCGGCCCCATCTCCGGACCGCTGACCTCCGCTTTTCCTGTTACGTGGCGAAGACAGGAACCTCATGGTCCAGTCGAACAGGAAACGTAAATTTCTCTTCAGCAGCCCGCCAGACCTCACCGGATGAACGCCCCGAAAGAGAAAACGCGGCATGCGACTCTCCCACCTGCCCGCGACACATGCTTCAAGGAGTCGTTATGCGTTCCGCCCTCCGCACCTCGATCGTCACCGCCGCCCTCGCCGGGGCCCTCCTCGCGCCGGCCGCGACCGCCATCGCCGCGACCGCACCGCAGCCGGCGGCGTCACCCCAGGCCGTCGCGTCCTCCGAGGACAACGGGCGCTACGAGGGCCGGGCGGTCTACGTGGGCAACGGGATGGTCGCGGTGCTGCGCAACGAGGCCGAGGGCCCGGAGGCCTGGATCCGCTACGTCGGCGACCAGTGGAAGCCGGGCGACAACTACATGCTGCACGTGGTGGGCCTGCTGACCCGCGGGCAGACCACCGCCGAGGCGTACGGGGCCTCCTTCGAGCTCACCAAGGCGGAGACGGCCGCCCCGGTGCTCGTGGTCACCACGAAGGGCGTGGCCAAGTCCTACCCGCTGCCCGAGGGCAAGGCCGGCCAGGTCTGCTCGGCCGAGAAGTCGCAGAACATCGGCGCCGGCATGAGCGCCAAGCTGTTCATGTCCCCCGACGGCCCGCGGGCCGAGCTGTGGGGCGCCGGCGAGGACACCGCCTGGCGGATCCTGGACCGGAGCCACCCGTCGCTGCCCGAGTCGGCCGGCATCATCGCCCGCATCGTGAACCCGAGCGGCGCCGCGCCCGGCTTCGAGTGGAAGACCCAGGGCGGCGGCACCCCGCTCGGCCGGACCTCCTTCCCGGCGCTGCCCAAGGGCTGCAAGCCGAACTACGAGGTCGTCGAGGACAAGGGAACCGACAAGCCCGCGCCGAAGCCGACGCCGACGGTGACGGCCGCCGCCAAGCCCGTCGTCGACGCAAAGCCCCAGGGCGGGGCCCAGACCCTGGTCGTGCCGCAGGGCGGCGTGGCCGCCGGGGCCGAGATCGCCGCCGAGGACACCGACGACACCACCACCCTGGCGGCCGGCGCCGGTCTGGTCGCGATCCTCGCCGGGCTCGGCGCTGCATGGGCCGCCCGCAACCGCCGCGCCCACCACCGCGCCTGACCCACTCCGGTGACGGCCGGGAGGCACGCCCCCTGCGCCTCCCCCGCATCACCGGCTGCGCGGACAGCACGTGCCGTGCGTGCAGCGCAGGCAGCACGTGCAGCACCGCAGGACATCACGCCCCTCCTCGGGCCACGCACCACCGCACCCACCACACCCCTTCCGGCGGGCCGCCTCCACGGTGGCCCGCCGGGCACGTTTCCCCGGAGCATCCCCATGTCCCGCCGCCTGCGCACCCCCCTCGCCGCCGTGCTGCTCGCTCCGCTCGCCCTCGCCGCCCTGACCGGCTGCGCGGGCGCGGCGGGCGCCCCGGCGCTCCCGCCGGCCCCCCGCATCGCCGCGACCGGGGCGCCGGCCCCGCCCGCCCCGACGGCTCCGGCCGCGCCCGCGGCCCCGATGCCCGCCTCCGAGCCCGTACGGGTACGGATCCCCGCGGCCGGGGTGGACACGGGCCCGCTGCTGAAGCTGGGCCTGGCCGCCGACGGCAGCGTCGAGGTGCCCTCCGTCGCGGACGGGGACCGGATCGGCTGGTACTCCAAGGGCGTGACCCCGGGCGAGACGGGCCCGGCCGTCCTCATCGGGCACTTCGACACCGTGCGCGGCCCGGCCGTCCTGCGCGACGTGGCGAAGATCCACCCCGGCGACGAGATCACCGTCTCCCGGGCCGACGGCGGCGCCGCCGTCTTCCGGGTGCGCGCGCTGGAACAGGTCGACAAGAAGCGTTTCCCGACCGACAAGGTGTACGGGAACACCGCGCGCCCGGAGCTGCGGCTGATCACCTGCGGCGGCGAGATCACCGACGGCCACCGGCCGGACAACATCATCGTGTACGCCGATCTCGTCGGCTGAGATGACGTGAGGCAGAATCGGCCTCATGAGCAGCCAGCAGCCCCCTGAAGAGCCGGCGTACGAAGACCGGGTCTACCGCTCCCCCATGGCCGTGGTCACCGGGGTCCTGCTGCTCGCGCTCATCGCGTGGCTGTGCGGGGACGCCATCGTGCGCGGATCGGGGAGCGCCCCGTGGTTCGCCGCGGCGATCGCCCTGCTGGCCGTACCGCTGATCGTGGCGTTCACCATCCGCCCGGCCGTCTTCGCCAATGACGACCGGTTGCGCGTGCGCAACCCCTTCCGGGTCATCGAGCTGCCCTGGGGCGCCGTGGACGCGGTGCGCGCCGGGTACTCGGCGGAGGTGCTGGCCGGGGGGTCGAAGTACCAGCTGTGGTCCGTCCCCGTCTCGCTGCGCGAGCGGAAGAAGGCGAGCCGGCAGCAGACCAAGCAGGAGCTCTCCCGCCGCGGCGGGGCCACCGGCAAGGGCTCGCCCGGCGCGTCCGGTCCGGCCGCCTCCGCCGAACCGCAGCGGGCCCAGGCCGACCAGGTCGTGAACGAGCTGCGGGAGCTGGCCGAGCGCGGCGCCTCGCGGGCCGGTGCCCAGGGCGGCGTGCGCGTGCGGTGGTCGTACGAGGTCCTCGCCCCCGCCGCCCTCGGCGCGGTGTTCCTGATCGTGCTGCTCGTCATCGGCTGACGCCGGCGGCGGGCGGGCGCCGGCGGCCTGCGACCGGCGCCGAGGGGCTCCGCGGGCCCGGACCGGCCCCCGTACGGGGGGATGCGAGCCCGCTCACAGGATCCGACCGGAACCGCGGCCACCGGGGCCTGCGTCCTCGCACATGTGCAGCGCAACGAGGTCGGCCGCAGTGCCGCCACCGCCATTCACCTCCGGCTCCGGCTCCTGGGCGGGGGGCTGCTGATCGCCCACCTCCTGCTCGTCGGCTGGCTCACTCTGCGCCCCCTGGACGTGCCCTGGGCGGCCGCGGCAAATCTGACCCCGCTGGAGGGGATCCGGGCGGACCTCTCGTACGGACCGCTCGAGGCGGCCCGGCGGATCGGGGAGGCGCTGGCGCTGCTGGCCCCGCTCGGGGTGCTGCTGCCGCTCGCCAACGGGAACCTGGCGCCCTCGCCGCTGGCCGCGTGGTCCTCGCTGGGCCGGACCGCCGCCGCGGGCGTGCTGGTCTCGCTCCTCATCGAGATGCTCCAGAGCTCCGTGCCCGGGCAGGTGGTCGACGTGGACTCGGTGCTGCTGAACGGGCTGGGCGTCGTCCTCGCGCACGTGGCCGTCGTACCGGCGCTGCGGGCGCGGCTGCGGCGCTCGCGCCGCTCCGAGCAGTCCTCTCAGGGGTCCACCCCGAGAATTCCCAGGGTCGGGCTCGGACCTTGGACCGACGTTCTGTCGGCGGTGCCGCGGGAGTATTGAGGCATCGCGGGAAACCTCCCGCCGGATGCCACAGAGGAGACCCCATGAGCGCCATTGTCCGCCCCCGTGAAGGCCGCTGGATCGGCGGCGTCTGCGCCGGACTGGCGCGCCGCTTCGGAATATCCGCGAACACGATGCGCGTCATATTCGTCGTCTCGTGCCTGTTGCCGGGACCGCAGTTCCTGATCTATCTGGCGCTGTGGCTGCTCCTGCCCAACGAGAAGTCCGCCTCGAACGCCTGGTGAAGCGGCAGAGGCGGACACCCGGGGTGGTCAGGGTCGGGCCGGGACGGTCGGAGTCGGGCCGGGACGGGACGGGCCGCCGGGTCGGGACGGGCCGCCGGGCCGGGCCGTGAAGCCGGCGCCGTCAGCTCGCGCCGCGGACCTTCTCCAGCTGCTTGTCGGCCACCTCTTGCGGGACCAGCGCCTTCTGCTGGGCCCCTGCGACGTTGAGTGCCATCAGCCGGACGACGGTGGCGCCCTGGCGGACGACGACCACGTGCACCTGGGCCGAGACGCCCTGGGCGGCCGCGGTGGTGGTCCAGCTGACGGTCTCGTCGCCGGCCGTCTTGTACTCGCTCGCCCGCACGTCGCGGTAGCTGCCGCTCTGCTTGTCGACGGTGGCGGAGAAGCCCGTGCCGCAGGCGCCGACGGCGCTCTTGAGACGGGCGATGAGCGCCTTGGCGTCGCTCTCGGCGTAGGAGCTGACGGAGGCGGAGACGGCGAGTCCGACCTGCTTCTGGGAGCCGATGCCGCGGTTGACGGTCTCGCGGGCAGCCGGGTCCGGCTTGTCGCCCATGATGTCGGCCAGGGGCTGGCAGGCCTTGCGGTCGGCCTGCGGCTGACCGTCGGGGGCGTTCGGGTTCTTGCCCTGTGCGGAGACCTGGTAGCCGGGCAGATCGCCCTGTTCGAGCGCGGAGCGCTCCAGCTTGCTCGCCCCGGCCTTGGGCGCGGCGGCGCCACTCGGGGCGGAGCCCGGGGACGCGGAGGCGGAGCCCGCGGGGGCGGAGCCCTTGGGGTCGGGCGTCTTGCCCGCCGCGGGGGCGGCTTCCTTGTTGCTGCTGCATCCCACGGCCCCCAGGAGGAGGGCGGGGAGCAGGGCGGCGGTGGCCGCTCCGACCGTGACTCGTGCCTTCAAGCGCATGACCGATGACCTCATACCCAGTGCGTCGGCGGGCAGTTGGTGGTGATCGTGGCACACGCCACGACGTGGCACACACCCGATCGAACCGGCGTGCGCCACGTGCGTGCGCGTACGAAAATCCGCGGACGGATCCGCGGACCGATCAGGCGGGGATCAGCTTCCGCCGAGGGCGCCGATGGGCAGGCCGCCGAGGGTCGGGCCGACCGCGTCGGTGAGCTGGTTGAGGGGGGCGGCGGGGTCGCTCTGCTGCTGACCACCCTCGGGGCTCACCTGCTGCTGGCTCGTGAGTCCCTGAGCGGCGCCGGTCACGGTGCCCAGCGCGTCGGAGAGCCCGATGGCCGGTACGGCGGCCGAGGCGGAGCCCGCGGCGGCGGCGACGAAGGCGGCGCCGAGGGCGGCGGCACCGAGGGTCTTGGCAGCTGACTTCTTCATGAAGATTTAGTCCTTGCGACGGGGAATTGAGCGGCTCCGCAAACTAGTCACTTCAAACCCCCGCCCGCAAACATACGTAAATACGAGAAAGCGCCCGGGAATTGATCCTCCCGGGCGCTTTCCGTCTGTTACGCCATGGCCTAGGCCAGGACAGAACCGCTGGTCGAAGCGGTCTGCTGGAACAGCCATTCCGACTTCAGCTCCGCATAACCGGGCTTGATGACCTCATTGATCATGGCCAGTCGTTCATCGAAAGGAATGAACGCGGACTTCATCGCATTGACGGTGAACCACTGCATGTCGTCGAGCGTGTAGCCGAAGGTGTCGACCAGGTGCTCGAACTCGCGGCTCATGCTGGTGCCGCTCATCAGGCGGTTGTCGGTGTTGACCGTCAGCCTGAAGTGCAGCTTTCGCAGCAGGCCGATCGGGTGCTCGGCGTACGAGGCGGCCGCGGCGGTCTGCAGGTTCGAGGTGGGGCACATCTCCAGGGGGATGCGCTTGTCCCGGACGTACGAGGCCAGCCGGCCCAGCTTCACCGAGCCGTCGGCGGCGACCTCGATGTCGTCGATGATCTTCACGCCGTGACCGAGGCGGTCGGCGCCGCACCACTGCAGGGCCTGCCAGATCGACGGCAGGCCGAAGGCCTCGCCCGCGTGGATGGTGAAGTGGTTGTTCTCGCGCTTGAGGTACTCGAACGCGTCCAGGTGGCGGGTGGGAGGGAACCCGGCCTCGGCGCCGGCGATGTCGAAGCCGACCACGCCGTTGTCGCGGTAGCGGTTGGCCAGCTCGGCGATCTCCAGCGCGCGGGCGGCGTGGCGCATCGCGGTGAGCAGGGCGCCGACGCGGATGCGGTGGCCGTTGGCCTTCGCGCGGCGCTCGCCCTCGCGGAAACCGTCGTTGACGGCTTCGACGACCTCTTCGAGGGTCAGGCCGGCTTCCAGGTGCTGCTCGGGCGCGTAGCGGATCTCGGCGTACACGACGCCGTCCTCGGCCAGGTCCTCGGCGCACTCGGCGGCGACGCGGAACAGGGCCGCCTTCGTCTGCATGACGGCGCACGTGTGCGCGAACGTCTCCAGGTAGCGCGGCAGGGAGCCGGAGTCGGCGGCTTCGCGGAACCAGATGCCGAGCTTGTCGGCATCGGTCTCGGGAAGGTTCTCGTAGCCGGCCTCCTGGGCCAGCTCGATGATGGTCCCGGGGCGCAGGCCACCGTCGAGGTGGTCGTGGAGCAGCACCTTCGGGGAGCGGCGGATCTGATCCGGGGTCGGCAGGTTGAGGGTCTCGCTCGTCATCCGGGCACTCTACTCCTACGCGCGTAGAGCAACGCGTCGGCGACAGGGGTCGATACGTAACAGAGACCGTACGGACGGGTCGCGTACACCTGTCAGTCTGAGACTGTTCCGCCATGGCACAGCATGCGCCGCCGGCGCGCGGGGCCCGCCTGGGGCGGGCGGCCGGCGCGAACGGGTCGGTCTCAGAAGGCAACACGGTCAACGGAGTCGTCCTCTTACTCCCCGGCACCTCCAGATTCTCCACCGGTCCGGTGCGTCCGCTCGCGCGGGCGCTGGTCCGGGCGGGCGGGCCGGACGGGCTGGTCACGCACACCGTGCTGCACGGCAGGGGGGCCTGCCGGGAGGACGACGCCCGGTGGGCGGCGGACGAGGCGGTGCGCAGGTACGGGGACGTGCCGGTCTGCCTCGCCGGGTACGACGCGGGCGGCCGGGCGGCGCTGCGGGCGGCGGGCCACGAAGCCGTCAACGCGGTGCTGGCGCTCGCCCCTTCTTTGGGTGAGGTGGTCTCGCCGGACTCCCCGGAACCGGTGAAACAGCTGTCGGGCCGCCAGGTGCTGATCGTGCACGGGACGAACGACGCGCACAGCGACCCCGAAGCATCGTTTCGGTTGGCGGCGCAGGCGAAGAAGGCGAACCGTTCCACCTGCCGGTTCGAGGTGCACTCGGACGGCCACCGGCTGCGCGAGCACCGGGCCGAAGTCGTGGCGCTGTCCGTGGACTTCGTCCTGGGGGCGATGTTCTCCGGGCGGTTCTCACGCCCGGTGACGGACGCCCTGGCGGCGCCGCCGCCGCTGGGGCTGCGGATGCCGCTCGCGACGGGCTTCGGGTGTTCGCTGCGGGGCTGAGCGGGCGGGAGCGCAGGACGGGCCGGCGGGCCGGCCGGGCGTAGAGTGAGGAGTGGACTCGGGGCACATGTCTGCGGGAGGCGATGCGGTATGGCCGCGATCGTGCGCAAGAGCTTCGACCGGGCCGACGAGACCCGCCCCTTCGCGGACGGCATGGGCAGGCTCGACCTCATCCGGACCGACGGCGGCGCCGTGGGCCGCGCGGTCTTCGAGCCGGGCTGGCGCTGGTCGGAGCACGTCAAGCCGCTGGCGGGCACGGACAGCTGCCAGGCCGCGCACACGGGCTACATGGTGAGCGGCCGGATGAAGGTCGTCATGGACGACGGGACCGGCGAGGAGTACGGGCCCGGCGACTTCATGCAGATCGACCCCGGGCACGACGCCTGGGTCGTCGGCGACGAGCCGTGCGTGGCGGTCGACTGGACCGGCTTCGCCCAGTACGCGAAGCCGGCCTCCTGACCCCCGCCGTTCCCAACCCGCCGCTCCCACCGCGCCCGCCTCACCCCGCGGGCAGCCACACCGGGTTCGTGAACGCCGCCAGGGCGCCCGGCAGCGGCGGGAGGGCTGCGGGGTGGCGGACCTCGGCCCGTACGTAGGCCGAGCGGGCCGGTGTGGTGCGCCATTCCAGCGCGGCGTCCGACGAGGCCACGGCCAGGCCCTGGTCGGTGACCAGCCGCAGTTCGCAGCCCGGGGCGCCCGTGACCGCGAGCCGTACGGTCACGTCCGCGTCCGGGGCCGCCCGCAGGCACTCCCCGATCCCGGCGTGCTCCCCGCGCGGGCCCACCGCCTCGAAGGCGACCGAGACCTGCGCGGACTCGGCCCCGTAGGCACGCCCGGCCCTCATCCCCGCGAGGACCGCCTCCCGGGTCAGGTCCTCGGCGAGGACCACGGTCTGCGGGCCGCCGACGCGGTCCGGATCGCGGTGGTGGTCGCTGTTGGCCACGGCCGGCAGCCACCGCTCGCCGTCGGCTCCGCGCAGGGTGGCGTCCCAGGAGGCCAGGGAGACCTCGTCGTCCGGGGTCCAGGGGCCGTTCCACACCTCCACGGCGTCGGCGTCCGCGAAGCCGAACTTCCAGGCGCAGCCGATGCAGGTGGCGTGCGGGTGGGCCGGTACGACCAGGCCGCCGGCGCCCCGGATCGTACGGGCGAACCGGCCGAAGCGGTTGTCGCGGGCCCGGTAGCGCCAGTCGACGAAGGTGCCGGGGTCGGTGCCGACGGCCAGGACGTGGCCGGTGCGGGTGGTGATCTCCTCGCCGGTCATGATCAGCAGGTCCGGTGCGAGCGCGTCGGCCCAGGCGGCGTGCGCGCTGTGGGTGTTGTGCTCAGAGGAGTTGATGAAGTCCAGGCCGGCCGCGCGGGCCAGGGCCGCGATCTCGGCCGGGGTGCGCCGCCCGTCGGAGTGCACCGAGTGGATGTGGCAGTCACCGCGGTACCAGGCCCGGCCGCGGCCCCGGGCCCGCCCGGGCGGGTAGACCGGGCGGGGCGTGCGGCCCGGCTCGCCGAAGGCGAAGCGCGCGGTGATCTCGTACGGGAGCCCCTGCGGGGCGACGGTGTAGGGGCCGAGCAGGACGTGCCAGCGGCCGGCGCCGATCGGGCCGGGCAGGTAGCCGGGGGTGGCGTCGTCGGCGCGGAGGAAGAACTCGCCGCGGGCGCCGCCGGACCAGCCGCGGAAGCCGCGGCCGCCGAGGGCCGTGCCGCGCTCGTCGAAGATCCCGATGTCGAGGGCGTTCCCGGGGGTGCCGGGCGGTACCGGCGGCTTGCCGTAGGTGTACGCCACTCTCAACTCGCGCACGCCGCGCGGTACGTCGAGGGGTACCTCCACGAAGTCCGGGGCGCCGGGGGGAATCGTGCCGGTCAGGATCCGGGTGTCCGCCGAGGGCGCGGACAGGTGCGGGGTGGTGACCGCGGCGGCGCCGGACACCCCGGTCGCCAGAGCTTCACGCCTCGTGAGGGCCATGCCTCCAGGGTGGCGGCGGTACGTGAATCCCGCGTGAATCGGGGGTGAGGGGCCCCGGTCGGCCGCCGAGCAGGGCCGCGGCCCGGTCCAGTACGCGGGCCAGGGAGCCCGCCGTCGCGGCGGTGGCGAGGATGTGGGCGTGGTGGAGCGAGCCGGTCGGCGCCCCGCGCACCGTGGCCCCCTGAGGCACCTCCAGCCCCACCCGGAACACGCCCGGCACGGCGCGGGCGGCGGCCGCCCCGGAGCCGGCCCGCTCGGCGCGGGTGCCGGGCGGGAAGTCGACGTACCGCAGCCCGGCGTGCGCGGCGCGCGGGTGGCGCACCGGCTCGGGCAGCCCGAGCCCGGCGGCGAGGCCGAGGGAGAGCACGTCGGTGCCGTGGGCGAGCCTGAGCAGCTGGACGAGCTCCTCGGCGCCGGGGTGGGCGTGGGCCTCGATGAGGCGGGGGCCGTGCGGAGTGAGGACGAGCTCGGTGTGGGAGGGGCCGTCGCGGTGTCCGGCGAGGTCGAGGACCCCGCGCACGAGGGCCCGTACGGACGCGGCCGTGTCGGCGGGGAGCGCGACGGGCAGCTCGTGCCCGGTGGCGGTGGTGGCGGCCGGCCCCGGCCCGGGGATCCGGCGCGTCCAGCCGAGGACGCGGTGGCGGCCCCCGCGGGAGAGGGCCTCGACGGCGAGCTCGGGGCCCTCCAGGTACTCCTCGACGAGGAGGTCGGTGACCTCGGGGTAGTCGTGGACGGCGGCCTGCGCCTCGGCCGGTCCGGCCACCAGCCGCACCCCCTCGCCGAGGAAGCCCGACCGGGGCTTGACCACGCAGGGGAAGCCGATGAGGGCGGCGAGGAAGGGGATCAGCGAGGCGCGGCCGCAGCGGACGAAGGAGACGGGCCTGGCTGCGTGTAACGCGTTGGATCGGGCCCGCAGGACGGCCTTGTCCATGAGGGCGGCGACGGCGGTGGCCGGGGTGCCGGGCAGGCCGAGTTCCTCGTTGGCACGGGCGGCGGCCAGCGCCGCGGCGGGGTCGAAGCCGAAGACGCGGGCCCGCCCGCGGCGGACGTCGTCCAGCCGGCCGACGGCGCCGACCAGCCGGCCGTGGTCGCGCCAGTCCGCCGGCACCCGCCGCTCCGCCCCCTCACGGTCGGAGGGCGCCGGCGGACCCGGCGCGACCACCACGGTGCGCACGCCCGCCCGTCGGGCGGCGGCCACCACGGCGGGGCGCGGGCTCAGCAGGACCGCCATGGGCCCCCGCCCGGTCCGCCTTGCCCGCTCCCGCTCCCCCGTCACCGCGTTCCCCCTTCACCCGGTGTCACCACTGTGCCGGTTCGGCATATGCCCTCGTCGCCCGATCGGGCGTCGTCTTGCCGCCTTGCGGGAACACGAGGGGTTTATAAACATCCACAAGCCGGGACGAATATGCATATGCCAGCCGACGAAGCCGACCCGCCGTCCGGAGGCGACCTGAGCCGCGCCGCCCGGCGGCTGTACGCGTACGCCGTGGAGCGGCACTCGTTCGCCGAGGCGGAGGCGACCGGGGACCTCGGGGCGCGGGCGGCCGCGGCGATCACCGAGCTGGCGGCCGCGCATCTGCTGCAGCGGGCCCCCGGCGGCGGCGCGGACCGGTGGAGCGCGGTCGCGCCGCGGGCGGCGGCGGCCCGGGCGCTGGCCCCGCTGGCCCTGCTCGTACGGGAGACCCACGACGAGATGGACCGGCTGCGCGGGCGGCTGGAGGCGCTGGTCCCGGCGTACGAGGCGGGGGCGGCGCACCTCGAACGGAACGGCTCGGGGCCGGACGGGCTGGAGCTGGTCACCGACCTGGGGGCGGTGCGCGGGCTGATCGCGGAGCTGGTCGCGGGGTGCCGGCGGGAGCTGCTGACCTCGCAGCCGGGCGGGGGCCGGGCGGTGGAGACGCTGGAGGAGGCGATCGGGCGGGACGAGTCGCTGCTGGCGCGCGGGGTGCGGATGCGCACGATCTACCAGCACACGGCGCGCTACTCGCGGCCCACGGCGGCGTACGTGGAGCGGGTGACGGCGCTGGGCGCGCAGGTGCGGACGCTGGGCGACGGGCTGATGCGGATGCTGGTCTTCGACGGGCGGACGGGACTGATGTCGGTGCCGGACCGCGCCGGGGCGGCGCTGGTCGTGCGGGAGCCGGCGGTGGTGCACTTCATGGCGGCGGCGTTCGAGCGGTCGTGGGTGGCGGCGGAGCCGTTCCCGACGACGGTCGGTCCGGAGGCGGCGCGCTCGCTCTCGGACGAGCTGCGGCAGATGATCGTGCGGCTGCTCGCGGAGGGCTTGGAGGACAAGGTGATCGCCCGTCGGCTCGGCATGTCGGAGCGCACCTGCCAGCGCCACATCGCGGAGATCATGCGGGCGGCGGGCGCCAAGTCCCGCTTCCAGGCAGGCTACTTGCTCGCCCCGACGGCGGCTCC
This sequence comes from Streptomyces sp. NPDC001194, assembly GCF_042896985.1. Classification (NCBI taxonomy): domain Bacteria; kingdom Bacillati; phylum Actinomycetota; class Actinomycetes; order Kitasatosporales; family Streptomycetaceae; genus Streptomyces; species Streptomyces sp. NPDC001194. The sequence continues at coordinate 532,814 of NZ_JBIAXU010000001.1, forward strand.
CGCTCCCGATCCGGCCGGTGCGGCCGGTGCGGCCGGTGCCGGCGATCCGGGCGGGGCGGGCTGAGCGGACTGAGCGGCCGCGGCCGGGTGGGGCCGTGCGGCGGTCAGCCGGGCGAGGGTGTCCGCGAAGGCGCGGCGGTGGACCTCCAGGCGCCACTTCGGCCGGGGCCGCACGGGGTAGTCGTCGCGCAGGACTCCCGCCGGCAGGGTGCCGGTCACCGGTGTCGGCGAGGTCTCTCCGGGCTGGGCGAGGTACGCCCAGACCCCGGTGTCCAGCGGTACGACGGCCGGCGCGCCGGACGGGGGCCGCCACGGTTCCCCGCTCAGCGGGTGGCGCGGGACGAGGAGGACGTCGGGGGCGGGCCGGGGTGCGGGGATCCCCGGCCCGGCGAGGCCCAGGGTCAGGGGCGGGAGTCCGGCGGCGGCGCCGGCTCCGGCTCCGGCTCCGGCGGGGACCTCGGCCGGGAGGACCGAGGCGACGGCTCCGGCCAGCAACTCCGCGACGGGACCGGCGGGGAGGACCACGGGCCGGCGCTCGCAGGCCACCACCAGATGGGCCAGCGCCACCCCGACCGCCGCCTCCCAGCGGGGGCTCCACCACCCGTCCTCTTCGAGGGGCGGGACGCGCCGCAGGTCGCGCGCCAGGTCGTCCCAGTCGGGCGGCGCGGCGGCGGGCGGGCCTGAGGTCAGGCGGTGCACCGCGTCGGGCTCCAGCCACACCGCCTGCCAGGACCCGCAGTCGTCGATCCGGGTGGCCACGGCGCGCCCGCAGCCCTCGCAGGCCAGGTTGGGGCCTTCGCGGCCGTCCACGCCGCAGCAGTAGCCCGCGTACTTCTCGGGGATCAGGGCCATGCCCCGGGAGTCGCCCGGTGCGATGACGATCCGGTCGCGCGCCGCGAAGGGGACCGGGTGCGCCGGCCCGCCGGCGGCGGCCTCCGCCCCGTCCGGCAACCGCCAGGGCGCTCCGGAGGGTTCGGGGTCCACGGCGTACGTCGCCGCTTCCATGAGCGGGGGATGCAGCTTCTCCCGTGCCCCGTAACGGGTGTGGACGGGAAGGGCGACCCGGGAGACCGGCGCCGTCAGCTCCGCACCGCACCCGGCGCACACGAACACGTCCAAACAAGCTCTCCCTCGCCACCGGTGTCCGCGCATTGTCGCGGCCCGAGTGGCGGACGGTCCAACGGATTTCGGGGTGCGGGCCCGGCCTACAGCTCCGGGATGAGCCGGCCGCGGCGGGAGAGGAGGAAGCGTTTGAACTCGGCCACCGGGCGGGTGTCGGGGTGGCCGTCCAGCCAGGCCACGCCGATCTCGCGGACCGCACGGGGAGCCGTCACCGTCAGCTCGACCACGCCGGGGCGGGCCACGGCCGGGGGCGGCAGCAGGGCCACGCCCAGCCCCGCCGCGACCAGGCCGCGCAGGGTCTCGGCCTCCTCGCCCTCGAAGGCCACCCGCGGGGTGAACCCGGCCTCCGCGCACAGGTCGTCGGTGATGCGCCGCAGGCCGTACCCGGCCTCCAGGGTGACGAAGGTTTCGTCGGCGGCCTCGGCGAGGCGGATGCGCTTGCGGCCGGCCAGCCGGTGGTCGTCGGGGACGACGAGGCGCAGCCGCTGCTCGTCGAGGCGGCGGGCGACCAGGTCGGGGGCGTCCGGGACCGGTGAGGTCAGGCAGAGGTCGAGCTCGCCGGCCCGCAGCTTCTCCAGCATGGCCTCGCCGTAGTTCTGCACCAGGGAGAAGCGCACGCGCGGGTGGTCGACGCGGAAGGCGCGGATCAGCCCGGGCACGGTCTCGGAGCCGAGGGTGTGCAGGAAGCCGAACGCCACCTTGCCGAGGGCCGGATCGGCGTCCAGCTGCACCGACTCGGCGGCGCGGGCGATCTCGGCGAGGGCCCGCTCGGCCGAGGAGAGGAAGGTCCGGCCGGCGGTGGTGAGGGCGACGGTGCGGCCCTTGCGGGCGAACAGCGTGACGCCGAGGTCCTGTTCGAGCCGGACCATGGCGCGGGAGAGGGTGGACTGCGGGACGCCCAGCTCGTGCGCGGCCCGGGTGACGTGCTCGTGGCGGGCGACGGCGGCGAAATACGCCAGGCGCGGAGCCAGCAAACCTGTCACTGCCATGTCTTCTTCGTAACGGTTCATTGACAGGCACCCTTCTGAGCTGCGGTCATGCACCAGTGGATCGATTATCGCGATTCTGTGCATTGGACGCATGAAACGGGGCGGGTCTACGGTCTTTGCATGCCTCCCGTTCATACCGGGGCACCTGTCACCACGGGTGCCTCCACCCCGTCGTCTCCTGCCGCACCGGAAGCCCACGCCCCCGGCCGCCCCGGCTACCGCCGGATGAGCCTCGCGCTCTTCGCCGCCGGACTCGCGACGTTCGCCCTCCTCTACTCCACCCAGGCGCTGCTGCCCGCGATCTCCGACGGGTTCGGGGTGACCGCGGGTCAGGCCAGCTGGACCGTGTCCGCGGCCACCGGCGCCCTCGCCCTGTTCGTCCTGCCGCTCAGCGCGCTCTCCGAGCGCTTCGGCCGGACCCGGATGATGACGGTCTCCATGCTGGTCGCCGTCGGCGTCGGCCTGCTCGTGCCCTTCGCGCCGAACCTGGAGTGGCTGGTGGTGCTGCGCGCCGTCCAGGGCGCGGCGATCGCGGGCATCCCGGCCTCCGCGATGGCGTACCTGGCGGAGGAGGTCAAGCCGAAGGCGCTGGTGGGCGCGATCGGCCTGTTCGTGGCGGGCAACTCCATCGGCGGCATGAGCGGCCGGCTCGTCACCGGCTGGGCGGCCCAGGCGTGGGGCTGGCGGGGCGGTCTGCTGGCCGTCGGCGTCATGGCGCTGGCTTGCGCGGCGGCCTTCCTCGTCCTGCTCCCCCGGGCCCGGTTCTTCCGCCCGGCGTCGCTGAACCCGCGCGCGGTGGGCCGTACGGTCGCCGGGCACCTGCGGGATCCGCTGCTGCTGCGCCTGTACGGGATCGGCGCGCTGTTCATGACCGTCTTCGGGGCCGTGTACACCGTCATCGGCTACCGGCTGGTCGACGAGCCGTTCTCCCTCGGGCAGGGCGTGATCGGGTCGATCTTCCTGATCTACCTGGTCGGTACGGTCTCCTCGGCGGCGGCCGGGCAGCTGGTGGCGCGGGCGGGGCGGCGCGGGGCGCTGTACCTGGCGGTGACCACGACCGCGCTGGGCCTGCTGCTGTCGCTGGCGGACTCGCTGGCCGCGATCCTGGTCGGGCTGGTGCTGATCACCGCGGGGTTCTTCGCGGGCCACGCGGTGGCGTCCGCCGCGGTGAGCCGGACGGCGACGTCGGGGCGCGCCCAGGCCTCGGCGCTGTACCAGTCGGCGTACTACCTGGGCTCCAGCGCGGGCGGCACGCTCGGGGCGCTCGCCTACCACTCGGCGGGCTGGGCGGCGACGGTGGGCATCGCGCTGCTGGCCGTGCTCGGCGTCGTGTCGATCACCCTGTACGGCTCGCACGCGGCGCGCGCCGAGCGGCGCCACGGTTCGCTGGCCGCCGCACGCTGATACGACCGCCCGGGGACCGGTGCGTACGGCATCGGTACGAGCGGAATTACGGAGCCCGGAGGCGCAAGCCGCCCCGGGCTCCGGCGCGTTGCCCCTCCCCGCCGGGAAGGAGTGGGGGTGGGAGGGAGTACGACGTGACATTGATGCGGATGCGTACGGGGTGGATGCGTACGGGACGGGTTCGTCCGGGACCACGGCGTGCCGGGAGGCGTGCGGCGGCGGTGTTCTGCGGGGCGCTGGTGCTCGCGGTCCCGCTGGCGGCCGGCGGGGGCGGGACGGCGCGGGCCGCCGGCTCCTGCAACGCGACCACGGGGCCGTACCAGCGGCAGGTCGAGCAGTTCCTGGGGCGGCCGGTCGACGGGTGGCAGTCCGCGGCCGACTGCCAGGCGGTCAAGGCCTTCCAGGCGCAGCACGGGATCACCCCGACCGCGGGGTACGCCGGGCCGCTGACCTGGCAGACCATGAGCACCATGCTGGCGCAGCGGGCGGCGGGCACGACCCCGAACAAGGACGGGCAGTGCCCGGTGAACCTGGGCCGGATCGCCTGCGTCGACCTGACCCGCCAGCTCAGCTGGGTCCAGGACGGGGCCACCCTCAGGTACGGGCCGGTCCCGGTGCGCACCGGGAAGGACGGCACCGAGACCAGGACCGGGCTGAAGCGGATCTACTACCGCAGCATCGACCACTGGTCGACGATCTACGACGTGTCGATGCCGTACGCGCAGTTCTTCGACGGCGGGATCGCCTTCCACTCGGTGGAGAAGAGCATGTGGAACCCGCCGGGGTCGGGCGGCTGCGTGAACATGCGGTCCGCGGACGCCAAGGCGTACTGGAACCTGCTGGCCAAGGGCGACGACGTGTACGTCTACGGCCGCAAGCCGGGTACGTAGCGGGCTCCGTGCGGCTGCCGTTGTCAGACCCCTCGGGTAGCTTCGAGATATCGGACCGACTGGGGGAAGACAGCCATGACTGACGTCGCCACGGACATCGAATCCGACCTGGACGCGGCGATGGACCGCTACCGGGTCGAGCTCACCGGCTACTGCTACCGCATGCTCGGATCCTCCTTCGACGCCGAGGACGCGGTGCAGGACACGTACGTCCGCGCCTGGCGCAGCTTCGGGAAGTTCGAGGGCAGATCCTCGCTGCGCTCGTGGCTGTACCGGATCGCCACCAACGTCTGCCTGGACCTGCTGAGCGCGGGGAAGAAGCGGGCCCGCCCGATGGACCTCGGCGCCCCGCAGCACCAGGCGTCCGCCGTGCTCAACGAGCGGCCGGAGGTGACGTGGCTGGAGCCGGTGCCGGACGGGCGGGTGCTGCCGCAGACCGCCGATCCGGCGGAGATGGCGCTGGCGAAGGAGTCCGTGCGGCTGGCGTTCGTGGCGGCGCTGCAGCACCTGCCGGCGAAGCAGCGCGCGGTGCTGATCCTGCGAGAGGTGCTGGCGTGGAAGGCGGACGAGGTCGCGACCCTGCTGGACACGACGGTGGCCTCGGTGAACAGCGCACTCCAGCGGGCCCGGGCGACGATGTCGGCGACCCGGATGCGCGAGAGCGAGACGGCGGACCCGCTGGACGCGGAGCAGGCGAAGCTGCTGGAGCAGTACCTCTCCGCCTTCGAGGCGTACGACATCTCGCGGCTGACCACCCTGCTGCACGAGGACGCGGTGCTGTCGATGCCGCCGTTCGACCTGTGGCTCCGGGGCCACGAGGACATCGCCGCCTGGCACCTCAACCAGGGCATCGGCTGCAAGGGCTCCCGCCTGGTCCCGACCACGGCGAACGGCCTGCCGGCCTTCGGGCAGTACCGGCCGCGGGAGGACGGGGCCCCGGGCTGGACTCCGTGGGCGCTGCAGGTCCTGGAGATCTCACAGGGGCGGATCGCCGGGCTCAACGCGTTCCTGGACACCGACCGCTGGTTCCCGCTCTTCGGCCTCCCCGAGCAGCTGGAGGAGTCCGGCGAGGGCCAGTAGGGCCCGCAGCGCGGGCCCGGCCCCGGTCACCCGCAGCGGCCGCCCGCGCGCGGCGAGCCGCAGCCGCGCCAGCGCCTCGACGACGGCGAGGTCCGGGGCGGTGACGGCGGAGGCGTCGCACTCCACGGCCGCGGCCCCGTCCTCGTAGAGCCGGGCCAGGCGTGCGCACAGCGCGGCGGTGTCGCGCGCGGTCGGTCCGGATCCGGGCAGCACGAGTCGGGTGGTCTCCACGAGATGTTGACCTGCGGGCCTCGACCGACTCATCGGTCGCCGCACAGAATGGGCCCGGTGATCACGCCTTACTGGGACCCGGTGCCCACGGCCCGCCGTCTCCTCTCGCTCGACGGCTCGCCCTACGCCGTCTTCGGCACGCCCGTCTTCCAGGGCGGGTGGGCCGACCGGAACTGGCGCAACGTCCCGGGCCCGTTCTACGGGGCCGACACCGACTGCATGCAGTTCGGACGCCACCATGCACCCGACCACGTCGCCTTCGACGACTTCCACGAGTTCGTCTTCCGCCAGCCGGTGAACGAACGGGAGACCGAGGCCCTCGTGACCGCCGCCGGCTGGGAGCTGTACAACAACTACGCCTGGGACGGCGACGACCACTGGACCCCCGAGGGCGTCCGCACGTGGTGGCGGGAGCGCGGGCGGGTGCGGGAGTGGGCGGTGGCCGCGGCCGCGGAGTGGTCCTCCTACGCGGAGAACCCGCAGTACGTCCCGCACTACCACGACGCCGCAGACGGCCACCGGGACTTCGTCGCGTACATCGACGACGGGCTGGAGGCCTACCTGCGCGGCTACCTGTTCTGGCTGGAGCTGCGGCGGGAGCCGGCGCCCGGGGAGGCCATGCCCCGGCTCTGAAGGAAAAACGCCGGCGCGGCTCCGGACGGGGAGCCGCGCCGGCGCGCAGGGGGCCGCGGGTCAGGCGATGCGGTCCAGGACGATCGGCGTGGCGGAGAACGCCGTACCGGCCGGGGCGATGTCGTAGGTGCCCTCCAGGGAGGCCAGGGCGTACTCGAACTTCTCCGGGGTGTCCGTGTGCAGGGTCATCAGCGGCTGGCCGGCCACCACGGTGTCGCCCGGCTTGGCGTGGAGCTCGATGCCCGCGCCCGCCTGCACCGGGTCCTCCTTGCGCGCGCGGCCGGCGCCCAGGCGCCAGGCGCCCACGCCGACGCCGTACGCGTCCAGGCGGGTCAGGACGCCCGAGGACGGGGCGGTGACCACGTGCTGCTCGCGGGCGACCGGGAGGGCCGCGTCCGGGTCGCCGCCCTGGGCCGCGATCATCCGGCGCCACACGTCCATCGCGGAGCCGTCGGCCAGGGCCTTGGCCGGGTCGGCGTCCTTGATGCCCGCCGCGTCCAGCATTTCGCGGGCCAGGGCCAGGGTCAGCTCGACGACGTCGGAGGGGCCGCCGCCGGCCAGGACCTCGACCGACTCGCGGATCTCCAGCGCGTTGCCGGCCGTCAGGCCGAGCGGGGTGGACATGTCGGTGAGCAGGGCGATCGTCTTGACGCCGCTGTCCGTGCCGAGGGCGACCATCGTCGAGGCGAGCTCGCGCGCGTCCTCGATGTTCTTCATGAAGGCGCCGGTTCCGACCTTCACGTCGAGGACGAGCGAGCCCGTGCCCTCGGCGATCTTCTTCGACATGATCGAGGAGGCGATCAGCGGGATGGCCTCGACGGTGCCGGTCACGTCGCGCAGCGCGTACAGCTTCTTGTCGGCGGGGGCGAGGCCGTCGCCCGCCGCGCAGATGACCGCGCCCGTGGTGTCGAGGACGTGCAGCATCTCCTCGTTGGAGAGCAGGGCGCGCCAGCCGGGGATGGACTCCAGCTTGTCCAGGGTGCCGCCGGTGTGGCCGAGGCCGCGGCCCGAGAGCTGCGGTACGGCCGCGCCGCAGGCGGCGACGAGCGGGGCCAGCGGCAGGGTGATCTTGTCGCCGACGCCGCCGGTGGAGTGCTTGTCGGCGGTCGGGCGGGACAGGGAGTCGAAGTTCATCCGCTCGCCCGAGGCGATCATCGCGGCGGTCCAGCGCTTGATCTCGGCGCGGTTCATGCCGTTCAGCAGGATGGCCATCGCCAGCGCCGACATCTGCTCGTCGGCGACGACACCGCGCGTGTACGCGTCGATGACCCAGTCGATCTGCTCGGGGCTCAGCTCACCGCGGTCCCGCTTCGTTCGGATGACGGAGATGACGTCCATGTGGTGCTTCCTTCTACGCGCATAGAGGGGGTGGAGAGAGAAGAGAAGAAGAGGGAACCGCGACGGCCCCTCGCCCGGCGGGGCGAAGGGCCGTCGGCACGGCTATCCCAAGTGGTCCGGCCCGAAGGCCTGCGGCAGCATCTCGGCCAGCGGAAGGACCCCCTTGGGGGTCTCCACGAGCAGTTCCGGTCCGCCGAACTCGAAGAGCAGCTGGCGGCAGCGGCCGCACGGGACGAGGATGTCGCCCTTGCCGTCCACGCAGGTGAAGTGGGTCAGGCGGCCGCCACCGGTGGCCTGCAGGGAGGAGACCAGGCCGCACTCGGCGCACAGGCTGAGCCCGTAGCTGGCGTTCTCCACGTTGCAGCCGACGACGATCCGGCCGTCGTCCACGAGGGCCGCCACCCCGACCGGGAAGTGCGAGTAGGGGGCGTACGCCCGGGACATGGCGTCCCGGGCGGCCTCCCGCAGGGCTTCCCAGTCGGGCTGGATCGCCGTCGTCACTTGCCCTGGCCCTTGCGGTACGGCAGGCCGTCCGCCTTGGGCATCCGCAGCCGCTGCGCGGACAGCGCGAGCACCAGCAGCGTGGTGACGTAGGGGGCGGCGTCGACGAACTGGCTCGGGACGGAGTCGGTCAGCGCGTACCAGAGGAAGAGGCCGGCCGCGCAGGCCGCGGCGATGGCGCCCTGGACGTACTTCTTCTTGTACAGCTGCCATACGAGGACGATCACGAGCAGGATCGCGAGGAGCAGCAGCATCGCGTGGACGTTCTCGGAGCCGCCGCGCAGCCGGAGGCTGTAGGTGAAGCCGAAGAGGCCCGAGCCGAGGGCCATGCCGCCCGGCATCCAGTTGCCGAAGATCATCGCGGCGAGACCGATGTAGCCGCGGCCGCCGGTCTGGCCCTCCTGGTAGATGCCGGTGGAGACGATCGCGAGGAACGCGCCGCCGAGGCCGGCCATGGCACCGGAGACGACCACGGCGATGTACTTGTACTTGTAGACGTTGACGCCGAGGGACTCGGCGGCGACGGGGTTCTCACCGCAGGAGCGCAGGCGCAGACCGAAGGAGGTCCGCCACAGCACCCACCAGGTGGCGGGGACCAGCAGCACCGCCACGATCGTCAGCAGCGACAGGTTGGTGACGAGGCCGCCGAGCACGCCGGCGAGGTCCGAGATCAGGAACCAGTGCTTGCCCTGGAGCGTGGCCAGCCAGTCCGAGACCCCTGGGATCGTGATCTCGGTGATCGGGTCGATGCGCGGGGACTGCTTGGAGGAGCCGCCCGGGGCCTTGTCGAAGGTGAAGTTCGACAGGTACTGGGTGAAGCCGACGGCCAGGATGTTGACCGCCACACCGGAGACGATGTGGTTCACGTTGAACGTGACCGTGATGATCGCGTGCAGCAGGCCGCCGAGGGCGCCGCCGACGATGCCCATCAGGACACCGGTCCACGGACCCCACTGGTAGCCGGCCCAGGCACCGAACCAGGTGCCGAGGATCATCATGCCTTCGAGGCCGATGTTGACCACGCCCGCACGCTCGGCCCACAGGCCGCCGAGGCCCGCGAGGGCGATCGGCACGGCGAGCTGGAGGGCGCCGGAGACCTGGCCGACGGAGGTCAGGTCGTCGGCACCGGAGATGACCCGGGCCAGGGAGATCAGGGCGAGGCCGCCCGCGATCATCAGCAGGATCCAGGGGAGGGTGACCTTGCGGCGGCCTCCGCCCTTCTTGGGTGCGGCGCTCGTCGCGGAAACGGTGCTGGTGCTCACGCCGCGACCTCCTTGTTGTCGGTCTTGAGGGCGTGGCCGGCGGCCAGCTCTTCGCCGACCTTCTGCTGCTGGCGGCGGATGCCGTAGCGGCGGACGAGCTCGTAGCTGACGACGACGGCGATGACGATCAGGCCCTGCATGATCGTGCCGATTTCCTTGGCGTAGCCGTTCTGGTCGAGGCCGGCCGAGGACTTGTCGATGAAGGCGATCAGGAAGGCCGAGAAGAGGATGCCGACCGGGTTGTTGCGGCCGAGCAGCGCGACGGTGATGCCGGTGAAGCCGATGCCCAGCGGGAAGGACAGGTTGTACGTGTGGGATTCGCCGAGCAGCAGCGGCATGCCCGTCAGACCGGCGACCGCGCCCGAGATGAGCATCGCGGTCATGATCATCTTCTTGGGCTCCACACCGGAGGCCTGCGCGGCGGACTCGCTGGCACCGGAGGCGCGCAGGTCGAAGCCGAAGCGGGTGCGGTTCAGCACGAACCAGTAGACGATGCCGAGCGCGAAGGCCACGAAGGTGAAGCCGTAGATGTCGCCGCCGGGCAGCGACAGGGCCGGGAACCAGCCCGAGTCGGGAATGTCACCGGTGGTCAGGTCGTTCGAGCCGGCCGGCTGGACGCCGAGGTTCTTCGGCAGCAGCAGCCATGCGATCACGGAGGTCGCGATGGCGTTGAGCATGATCGTGGAGACGACCTCGCTCACACCGCGGCGGGCCTTCAGGATGCCCGCGATGCCGGCCCAGAAGGCACCGGTCGCCATGGCCACGAGCACGATCAGCAGGATGTGCAGCGGCCCGGGCAGGGCGACCTTCGCACCGACCACGGCCGAGATCATCGCCGCGAGGCGGTACTGGCCGTCGACGCCGATGTTGAAGAGGTTCATCCGGAAGCCGATGGCCACGGCCAGGGCTGCCAGGTAGTAGATGCCGGCCTGGTTGACGATCAGGACCTGGACGTCCTCGTAACCGGCCTGGTCGATCATGATGCGCAGCGGGTCGATCGGGTCCACGCCCGAGGCGGCCAGCACGATCATGGTCAGCACGAAGGCGCTGACCAGTGCGAGCGCGGGTCCGGCCGCCGCGAGCAGCAGCCGGTCCTTGTCGAATTTCTTCATCGGGCCTCGTCCTCCGTCGTGTCACCGTCGGCAGCGGCGGAAGGGTTGTCGGTGGCGTCCAGGTGTCCGCGGGCGGCACCCGTCATGGCGGTGCCGAGTTCCTCGGGCGTGATGGTCGCCGGGTCGGCGTCCGCGACCAGGCGGCCGCGGTAGATGACGCGCAGGGTGTCGGACAGGCCGATCAGCTCGTCCAGGTCGGCGGAGATCAGGAGCACGGCCAGGCCCTCGCGGCGGGCCTCGCGGATCGCGTCCCAGATCTGCGCCTGCGCGCCGACGTCCACGCCGCGGGTGGGGTGGGCGGCGATGAGGAACTTCGGGCTGTGGCTCATCTCGCGGCCGACGATCAGCTTCTGCTGGTTGCCGCCGGAGAGGGAGGCCGCGGTGACCTCGATGCCGGGGGTGCGGACGTCGTACTCGCGCACGATCCGCTCGGTGTCCTTGCGGGCGGCCTTCGGGGCGAGGATGCCGCGCTTGGAGTTGGGCGCCTCGGTGACGTGGCCGAGGATGCGGTTCTCCCAGAGCGGGGAATCCAGCAGCAGCGCGTGGCGGTGGCGGTCCTCGGGGATGTAGCCGATGCCGCCCTCGCGGCGCGCCCGCGTCGGCGTGCTGGAGATGTCCTTGCCGTCCAGGGTGATGACGCCGCCGTCCGGGATGCTCATGCCCATGAGGGCCTCGATGAGCTCCGTCTGGCCGTTGCCCTCGACACCCGCGATGCCGAGGACCTCGCCCTTGTGGATGGTGAAGCCGATGCCGGCGAGCACCTCGCGGACGACGCCGTCGGGGTCGGTGGCGGCCAGCCGCAGGTCCTCGACCTTGAGCATCGCGACGTCCGTGACCGTCGACTCGCGGGTCTCCGGCGTGGGGAGCTCGCTGCCGACCATCAGCTCGGCGAGCTGCTTGGTCGTCGCGGTCTTCGGGTCGGCGGTGCCGACGGTGGTGCCGCGGCGGATGACGGTGATGTCGTCGGCGACCTTCAGCACCTCGCCCAGCTTGTGCGAGATGAAGATGACGGTCAGGCCCTCGGCCTTGAGCTCGCGCAGGTTGTCGAAGAGTGCGTCCACCTCCTGCGGCACGAGCACCGCGGTGGGCTCGTCGAGGATGAGGGTGCGGGCGCCGCGGTAGAGGACCTTGAGGATCTCCACGCGCTGGCGGTCGGCGACGCCGAGGTCCTCGACCAGGGCGTCCGGACGCACGCCCAGGCCGTACGCGTCCGAGATCTCCAGGATCTTCTTGCGGGCCTTGGAGCCGATGCCGTAGAGCTTCTCGCCGCCGAGAACCACGTTCTCCAGGACGGTGAGGTTGTCGGCGAGCATGAAGTGCTGGTGCACCATGCCGATGCCGCGGGCGATGGCATCGCCGGGGCTGGAGAAGGTGACCTGCTCCCCGTCGACGGCGATGGTGCCCTCGTCCGGCTTCTGCATGCCGTAGAGGATCTTCATCAGGGTCGACTTGCCGGCACCGTTCTCACCGATGAGGGCGTGGACCGTGCCCTTGCGGACGCTGATCGCGATGTCCTTGTTGGCGACGACGCCGGGGAAACGCTTGGTAATGCCGTTCAGTTCTACGGCGAGAGGGGGGCTGGACGCGTTGATGACGCACTCTCCTTGGCGCGGAAGGAGCTGGAAATGCCAAGTCGGCAGGGGGGACAGGGCGGGGGAGAGAAGGTATCGCGTCCACGATGCCTCTACGCGCGTAGCACTGTCGAAAGTGAAAACTTGCGGCCAAGTGGCCACAAGATCACAGAACACGGCTCGGGGTCCGGGAGCGATAGAGACCGCTTCCCGGACCCCGGAGACCACTACTGCATGTCAGAGACGGCCTTACGGGGCGGTCTTGACGGTGATCTTCTTCGCGATGATGTCGGCCTTGGCCTTCTCGACCGCGGCCGTGATGTCGGCCATCTGCTTGTACGCAGGGTTGGAGTCGGCCAGGCCGACACCGTTCTTGTCGAGGCCGTAGCGGATCTCACCGGTCTGCGGCTTGCCGTCCTCGACCGACTTGATCAGGTTGTAGACCGCGTCCGGGACGTCCTTGGTGACCGAGGTCAGGATCTTGTCCTTGTACTTCGACAGACCGGCCTGGTTGTACTGGTCGGAGTCGACGCCGATGGCCCACTTGCCCGCGTTGGCGGTGGCCTCGATCGCACCCGAACCGGCGAGGCCGGCCGCGGAGTAGATCACGTCGGCGCCGCCGTCGAGCTGGCCCTTGGCGGTGGCCTTGCCGAGGTCGGGCTTGGCGAAGCCCGAGAAGTCCGGCGGCTGCGTCAGGTAGGCCGACAGCACCTTGGCGTTCGGGTTGGTGTCCTTGACGCCCTGCGTGAAGCCCGCCTCGAACTTCTTGATCAGCGGGACCTCGACACCGCCGATGAAGCCGACCGTGCCGGTCTTCGACGCCTTGGCGGCGGCGACGCCGGCCAGGTAGGAGCCCTGCTCCTCGTTGAAGACCAGGTTCGCGATGTTCGGACCGGTCACCGAGGTGTCGTCGATGAGGCCGAAGGTGGTCTTCGGGAACTTCTCGGCGACCTTCTTGATCGCCGGCGCGTAGGCGAAGCCGACGCCGATGACCGGGTTGTTGCCCTTGCGCGCGAGCTCGGTGAGGCGCTGGACCTTGTCCGCCTCGCTCTCGCCCTCGGTGGGCTCCGCCTCGGCGCCCTTGACCTTCAGGTCCTTCTCGGCCTTCTCCAGGCCGGCGAAGGCGGCGTCGTTGAACGACTGGTCGCCGCGGCCGCCGATGTCATAGGCGATGGCTGCGGACTTCGCCGACGAACCGGCCGACTCCGAAGAGGAAGCGGTGGAGTCGGAAGACTTCTTTCCGCCACAGGCGGTGGCCGAGAGGGCCAGCGCCGCGGACGCGATGCCCACGGTGGCGATCCTGGTGATCCGGCGCAAGGGGAGGCTCCTTCAAAACCTGACCGAAGCGCCACGACCGGCGCTGGTTTCGCGGCGATCGTAACGCGCGTAGATGTCAGTTAAAGGGCCGTTCATGAGTCGTTATCGGATCGTCGCGAATCGGACAGTGACCGATCGGTAACTCCCCGACCGTCCAGCCCTTGTGTACCAAGGGCTGGACAGGTGTGAAGGGAAGCGCTCAGATGTTGTACAAATTTTTGCCCGATCGCTACCCGACCGGCCTGGAACGCCGCCCGTCGAGCAGCGCGGCGGCCGTGAAGAACTCCACGCCGACCCCGATCGCGGACTCGTCCACGTCGAAGTCGCCCCGGTGCAGGTCCCTCTTGGCGCTCGCGCCCGGGGTGTGCACGCCGAGCCGGGCCATGGCTCCGGGCACGTGCTCCAGGTACCAGGAGAAGTCCTCGCCGCCGAGGCTCTGCTCGGTGTCCTCGATCGACTCCTTGCCGAGCCGGGCCGCCATCGCCTCGCGCAGCAGCTCGGTGACCACCGGGTCGTTGACGACGGGCGGCACCCCGCGCACGTAGGTGATCTCCGACTTGGCGCGGTGCATCCCGGCGATCTCGTCGATCGCCGCGTGGATCTGGTCGGGCGCCTCGTGCCAGGCGTTGATGTCCAGGCAGCGGATCGTGCCGGAGAGCTCGGCGTGCATCGGGATCACGTTGCAGGCGTGCCCGGCCTCGATCCGGCCCCAGGTGACCGACATGCCCGAGCGGGCGTCCATCCGGCGCGACAGGACGGCCGGCAGGTCGACGGCGACCCGGGCGGCGGCGGTCACCAGGTCGGTGGTCAGGTGCGGCCGGGCGGTGTGCCCGCCGGGGCCGGACAGGCTGACTTCCAGCCGGTCACAGGCGGATGTGATGGGGCCGGTGCGCAGTCCGATCTTCCCGGCGTCGACCCGCGGGTCGCAGTGCACCGCGATGATCCGGCCCACGCCGTCCAGCACGCCGGAGGCGATCGCGTCGGTGGCTCCGCCGGGGAGCACCTCCTCGGCGGGCTGGAACAGCAGCCGCACCGGGCGGGGCAGCAGGCCCTGCCGGTCGAGGTCGGCGAGGACCAGGCCGGCGCCGAGGACGACGGCGGTGTGCACGTCGTGGCCGCAGGCGTGGGCGCGGTCGGGGAAGGTCGAGCGGTACGCGACGTGGGTCTTGGTGTCCGGAATGGGCAGGCCGTCGATGTCCGCGCGCAGGGCCAGCATCGGCCGGCCCCCGTCCCACGTGCCCACGTCACAGATCAGGCCGGTTCCGGACTTCAGCACGCGGGGCCGCAGTCCGGCTTTCTCCAGCCGGGCCTTGATCGCCGCCGTGGTGCGGAACTCCTGGTGTCCTAGCTCGGGGTGCATGTGCAAGTCCCGGCGGAACTCGATCAGTTCGGCACGCAGGTGGTCCGGAATCTTGCCGGGCAGCTCGGGCCGGTCAGGCGTGCCGGGCAGGGCGGTCTGGGACTCGCGGGACATCAACTGGTTCACCCGTTGAAGGGTAGGCGCACGAATGGCCCAACTGGCTGTAGATCACCAAAAGTTCATGCCGTTAGGGGAAAAAAACCAGACCTCTGGACGCATGACCGGATGCACCCGGGGGTAAACTCGCGCGCTCATCCGGCCGCGGAGGCGGTCTGGGCAGGCAGTCTGTGCACATCACGGGCGGTCTCGGTGACCCCCGCGAGGAAGCTGCGGGCCCGCGGCGAGGCGGAGCCGGTGAGCCAGGCCGGGTCGACATCGCATACGGCGACGGTCACACCGGTTCCGGTCAGCGCGTACGGCAGGGTGTGGACGACGGTGGACGGAAAGCTGACGATCGTACGGCCGACCGGTCCGCGCCGGGCGATCAGCTCCAGCGGCAGGTCCGGGCGGACGATCTCCAGTCCGGTCGCCTCGCTGAGCGTGCGCAGCTTCTCCGCGGACTCGCGGCGGTGCGCGAAGTAGCGGGTCGCCCCGTGTTCCAGCGTCAGGGCCCGTACGGCGTCCAGGTAGCGGTCCGGGTCGACGACTCCGGTCTCCACGAGGGAGGTGCCGACGAGGTCGGTGCCCTTGGTCAGGCGCGGCGGGCCGAACCGGGCGCGGGTCCAGGCGAACTCGTTGACCCGCAGGGTCATCCCGCTGTGGACGGTCACCGGCATCGAGGTGAACACCTCGACGCGGCGGCCGGTGCCCGCCGCCGGGGTGAAGCGGCGCCGGGCGGTGGCCGAGACGGGCGCGTACGCCAGCTCGCGGACGCGGCCGGGCAGCCCGCCGCCGCCGACCCGGTGCCAGCGCACGAGGCGCTCGCCGCGGGCGGTCTGGGCGACGAACTCCATGGTGGCGGTGCCGTCGTCGACCACCACGACCTCTTCGGCCCGTACGAGGGTGAGCAGGAGCTGCACGTAGCGGGAGAAGGGGTCGCCGACGACGACGCGGCGGGCCGCGCGCACGTCCCCGGCGAGCCTGGCGAGCGCCTTGAGCGGGGCGAGCCGTCCGCCGCGGGCCTCCTGCCAGACGACCTCGTACCCCTCGTCCCGGGCGAGGCCGGCCATCCGGCGCAGCTGGCCGCGGGACATGGGGTCGGTGGGAGGCAGTACGACGATCCGCAGCCAGGACCCGGCCCCCGCCGGGACCGCCGGGACCGCGGCGCTCGCGGCGGTCCCGGCCGGACCGCGGGCCGCCCCCCGGCCGGGCTGGCGCGGGACGGCGCCGAGCAGCGGGGCGCCGCCCGGGGCGGTCGCGGCTTCGGCGTGCGCCCACTCCAGCACGTTCAGGAGTTGGACCGGACTCTCGACGAAAGCCAGGCTGGAGGCAGAGGGGGTCACCACGTACTCCTCGTCAGGTGCGGGGGCGGGGCGTCGTACCGGTTCAGACCGAGGCGAGTTCGCCCTGGAACCGGCGGAGCTTCTTCATGGGGCCGAGCTCGGAGTCGTAGACGCGCTTGACTCCGTCGCCGAGGGCGGTCTCGATGGTGCGGATGTCGCGGACCAGGCGGGCCAGGCCGCCGGGCTCCACGGAGGCGGCCTGGTCGGAGCCCCACATGGCGCGGTCGAGGGTGATGTGGCGTTCGACGAAGGTGGCGCCGAGGGCCACGGCCGCGAGGGTGGTCTGCAGGCCCGTCTCGTGGCCGGAGTAGCCGATCGGGACGTTGGGGTACTCCTCCTGCAGGGTGTTGATCACCCGCAGGTTGAGCTCCTCCGCCTTGGCCGGGTACGTGGACGTGGCGTGGCAGAGCAGGATGTTGTCGCTGCCGAGCACCTCCACCGCGTGGCGGATCTGCCTCGGGGTGGACATGCCGGTGGACAGGACGACGGTGCGGCCGGTCGCGCGCAGGGCGCGCAGCAGCTCGTCGTCGGTGAGGGAGGCGGAGGCCACCTTGTGGGCGGGGACGTCGAACTTCTCCAGGAAGGCGACGGCCTCGGTGTCCCACGGAGAGGCGAACCAGTCGATGCCGCGCTTGGCGCAGTGCTCGTCGATGGAGCGGTACTCGGCCTCGCCGAACTCCACGCGGTGGCGGTACTCGATGTACGTCATCCGGCCCCAGGGGGTGTCGCGCTCGATGTCCCACTGGTCGCGCGGGGTGCAGATCTCCGGGGTGCGCTTCTGGAACTTCACGGCATCGCAGCCCGCTTCGGCGGCGGCGTCGATGAGGGCGAACGCGTTGCCGAGGTCGCCGTTGTGGTTGATGCCGATCTCACCGACGACGTACACGGGGCGGCCGGGCCCGGCGGTGCGGGAGCCGAAGGTGCGCAGGCGGGAGTGGGGAGTGGCGACGGTCATGGCAGCTGAGGTCCTTCGTTCGGTGCGTGGGGGTGGCCGGGGGAGGTGAACAGCGGGGCGAGGAGGCGGGCGCGCGCCAGGTCGTGCGGGTCGTCGATCTCCAGGACCCGTGCGGGGTCGGTGGCGACGGGGAGGGTCCGCCCGAAGAAGCGGTGCCGCGCGCCGCGGAAGCCGGCGGCGTCCATGGCGTAGGCGGCGCCGGTCTCCAGCAGGTCCCGGGGCCGGTCCTGACGGCGGGGGCGGACGGCCTTGTCGTGGTTGACGCCGATGCCGGTCCCCCCGTCGGGGTCGGCCGCCTCGCGCCAGAGGAATCCGTGGAACGGCGCGACGGTCAGGGCCGAGTCGGCCGCGCCGGTGGCGACGGCGGCGGCGACCGACTCGACGTCGGAGGAGGTCAGGAAGGGGCTGGTGCACTGGACGAGGAGGACGACGTCGACGGTGAGGGAGTGCAGTTCCTCGAAGGCGTCGAGCGCGTGCAGCACGGCGGCCTCGCTGCTCGCGGTGTCCCCGGAGATCGCCGCGGGGCGGCGGATCGCGTAGGCGCCGGCGGTGCGGGCGGCGTCGGCGATGGGGTCGGCGTCGGTGGAGACCACGACGTCGGTGACGGTGGCCGCACCCCGGCAGGCCCGGACGGCCCGTACGACGAGCGGGACTCCGGCCACTTCGGCGAGGTTCTTGCCCGGAACCCCCTTGGAGCCGCCCCGGGCCGGGATCACGGCCAGTACGCGGGGGCGGGCGGCGGCGTCCGTGCGGGGGCTCACAGCTCCCCCATCCGGCGGATCACCGGGGCCACCCGCTGGACGCCGTGCCGGTACGCCCCGCGGGCGGCGTCGCGCAGGTGCGCGCGGAGCCGGCGGCGCAGCCGGGATTCCCCGCGGCTCTCGCGGACGGCGCCGGGCAGCGGGGTGCCGTCGGGGGCGAGGTGGTGGCGGGCCAGGATCCCGGGCAGGTACCCGGGCGCGGTGACCTGCGTGTAGTAGGGGGCTACGGCGGGGAGCACCGGGAGGTCCAGCAGTTCGCCGAGCCGGGCGCGGGCGGCGGCGAAGGGGTCCTGGGCGCCGGATGCGCCGGGCGCCCCCGTCACGCCCTGGTCGGCCAGCCACTGCGGGTCGCCCTGCGGCAGCAGGCCCGCGTCGAGCTGGTCCCAGGAGGCCAGGCAGCCCGAGCCGAGGAAGTGGTGGTTGCCGAGCACCTCGCGGATGCCGAGGTCGGTGAGGACCGCGGTCGGGATGCCGCGGTGCAGGGACTCCAGGGCGGCCGTGGAGGAGACGGTGACCAGCAGGTCGGTGCCGTCCAAGACCTCGCCCATGTTCCCGTACACCAGGCGGCAGTTGGCGGGCAGTCCGCCCGGGATCCGCTCGGCGAGCCGCTGGTACGGCTGCTCCTCCAGGTGTGTGGTGTGCTCCCCGGGCCGGCTGCGCAGCTTGATCAGCACCTCGCGCTCCGGGTGCAGCCGGGCGTGCCGGGCGGCCCGTTCCAGCAGGTGGGCGCGGTCGGCGCGGCTTTCGGGGACGGAGGGCTGGACGGCGAAGACCACGGTGTGCGCGCGGCTGCCGGCCTTCTCGTACGCCGCTCCGTCCAGGAAGGGCAGTGCCGTCTGCGTGACGGCTGCGGCGTCCGCGCCGACGCCCTCGTAGACCGCCCGGAAGCGTCCGGCGTCGTACCGGGAGTTGGCGAGGACGAGGTCGGCCCCGTGGCGCAGCAGCAGCCCGTCGGCGAGCTTCTCGTATACGACGCCGACGTACCCGGTGACGAGCACGGGACGGCCGGCCGGCTCGGGCCACAGCGCGCGGACCCCGTGCAGGACGGCCTGGACGGCCCCGCCGACGAGGGCGAGGACGACGACGTCGTACTCCTCGCGCTCGATCTCCGCGAGGAACTGCGCGCAGGTCACCTCGGAGAGCCGGTCCGCCCGGACGCCCACTTCACCGAGCTGGCGTGCGGTCGGGGTGGCCCGGCCGCGGAGCAGGAACCCGGTAAGGTGCGGCTGCGCCGCGAGGCGGCGGGCGGTGAGTGCGCCCCATTTCCACCGCGTATCGGAATCGGCGAGTACGGCGACGCGAAGGGCGGTCCGGGGATGACTGCGAGATGCTGCGCGATTACTGGCTGGCACCCGGCAGAAGCTATTCCGCAATTTCGGTGATCGGCCCAACGAATGCACAACAGCGGGTTAACAACCCGTCTACGTCATGCGAAACCGCACCGGTTAACGCGCCCGCCCCGCTTCGTTCACATGGAATCCGCGTACGGGCCATGGTGAATGCCGGCCAACGCCTTAATGTCTCGCGGGTGCCCAAGCTCTCTGTTGTCGTGCCGTTCTACAACGTGCAGACATACGCACCGGATGCCCTGAAAAGCCTCGAACTGAACGCCCGGGACGATTTCGAGTTCCTGCTCGTCGACGACTGCTCGACGGACGGCACGCCCGAACTCCTGGAGCGGGCGGCGCGCGAGCTGCCGGGGGCGGTGCTCCTCAGACACGAACGGAACGGCGGCCTGGCCACCGCCCGGAACACCGGCCTGGACGCGGCGCGCGGCGAATACGTCGCGTTCCTGGACGGCGACGACTGGCTGGCACCCGGCCACCTGGCCCGCACGCTGGCCGCCATAGAGGCTCTGAACTGTGATTTCGTCCGCAACGACCATGTCCAGGTGACCGGCCGCACCCGCAGCGTGCAGCGCGTCCCGTACGGCCCGCAGCTGGTCGTCGGCGATCCGCGCGCCGGGATCCTGCCCGCCTCCCGGGCCACCTCGGTCGACTACCCGTACGCCTGGGCCGGCATGTACCACCGGCGGCTGCTGGACCGCGGACTGCTGCACTTCACCGACGGTCTGCGGACGGCGGAGGACCGGCCGTGGATCTGGCGCCTGCACCGGGGGGCCGGATCCTTCGCGGCGGTCGGCCTGCCGGGCATCTTCTACCGGCGGGGGGTCGCGACCTCGCTCACGCAGATCAAGGACGAGCGCCAGCTCGATTTCATCAAGGCTTTCGACCAGGTCCTGGCCGATACGGCCGAAGACCGGGAAAGTGATCTTCTGCTTCCGAAAGCAGTCCGAACATATTGTGCAATTATCGCGCACCATATCGGGACCATTGAAAGGTATGAACCGGCCGTGGCCAAGAAACTCCGTTCGATGAGCACGGCCGCGCTCGGACGCATGCCGCAGGACGTACTCGATCAGGCCCTGAACGCGATGGACGCCGAACGGGCCGGAGTGCTGCGCCGCTTGCGCCGCCGGCCCGCACGAGCGGGAGCCGCGCTCTGATGGCGGCCCGGGACATCCCCTGCACGCAGATCTTCCTCGCCTCCACCCTCTACGGGATGGCCACGCTCGCCGCCGGCATCGACGCGGGCGCCTTCCCGCCGGCCGGCCGCCGCATCCTGCTCACCAGCAACCACGCCCTCACCGCCGAGGTCTCCCCCGGCCTCGCCGACACGCCGGGATTCGCCGCGCTGCGCACCCGCTTCGACGAGGTGCTCGACTGGAACGCCGCCATCGCCCCGCAGCACCCGAGCGCCTGGGCCCCGCGCCCCGAGGACGTCCCGCTGTGGGAGCGGCAGCTGCGGGCGGTCTGGGGACTGGGCGGGGACCGCGTCGAGATCATCGTGGAGTCCATCCAGGTCCCGCCCGCCCGGACCCTGTGCACGCTGTTCCCCGGCGCCGCCGTCGACGTCTACGCCGACGGGCTGATGAGCTACGGGCCCACCCGCTTCCGCCTCGACCCGCAGCTCGGCATGCGCGTGCGCCGCGTACTGCACCTGGACCTGGTGCCGGGTCTGGAACCGCTGCTGCTCACCGAGTTCGGCGTACGGCCGGAGCTGGTCCCGACCCCCGAGTTCCTGAAGGTGCTCGCCGAGCTGCCCTCGTACGGGCCCGAGCTCGACGGGGTCGGCGAGGCCCCGGCGCTGCTGCTCGGCCAGTACCTCTCCGCGCTCGAACTCCTCTCCCCTCAGGAAGAGGAGGAGCTCCACGTGGAGATGGTCCGGGGCGCGCACGCCCTCGGCCACCGCGAGCTCGTCTTCAAACCGCACCCCAGCGCCCCGGCCGCGTACTCGCGCCGCGCCGAGGAGGAGGCCGAGCGGCTCGGCGCCCGGCTCACGGTCATGGCCACCCCGGTCCTGGCCGAGACCCTCTACCAACGGCTGCGCCCGGCGCTGGTCGTCGGCTGCTTCTCGACGGGGCTGCTGACCGCCGCCGCCCTGTACGGACTGCCCGTCGCGCGTACCGGGACCGAGGCCATACTGGCCCGCCTCACGCCCTACCAGAACAGCAACCGGATCCCGCTGACGATCGTGGACGCGCTGCTCCCCCCGCTCGCGGACGCCGGGGCCGTGGCCGGCTGGACCGCGCCCGGCCCCGAGGAGAACCGGGACCGGCTGGCCGGGCTGCTGACCGCCGTCGGGTTCACCATGCAGCCGCAGATCCTGGCGGCGCGGCGAACCGAGGCCGAACGCCACCTGGCCGCGCATCTGGACGACCGGACCCGGCGCTACTTCAAGCGCCGCCGGCTGACCACCCTCGGGCTGCCCGGCGGCATCCCGGCCCAGCTGTCCTTCCTGCCGCACAGCCCTGCCGTCCGCCGCGTGGTGCGCCGGCTGAAGCGGCTGCGCGCGGCCGGCACCCGGTGACCGGCGGCCGCCCGCCCGGGCGGGCTAGCTGACGGCGAGCTTGGCGGCGAAGCCGAGGAACAGCACGCCCGCCGCCGAGGTGGCCCCGGCCGAGAGCCGCTTGCGGCGGCGGAAGGCGGCGGACAGCCGGGTCCCGCTGAAGATCAGCAGGGTCAGGTACAGGAAGCTGCCGAGCTGGAGCAGCGCGCCCAGCAGCAGGAACGAGAGCGCCGGGTAGGCGTACGAGGGATCCACGAACTGCACGAAGAAGGAGACGAGGAACAGGATCGCCTTGGGGTTGAAGAGGCTGATCAGCAGCGCCCGGCGGTACGGCCGTTCCCCCTCGGCGGCCTCTCCCGCGGGCGGGGCCGCCGCCTCTTCCTCCCGCTCGGCCCGCGAGCGCCACAGCGCCCACGCCCCGCGCATCATGCCGACGGCGAGCCAGGTCAGGTACCCGGCGCCGAGCAGCTTGACGATGCCGAAGGCCACCGGACTGGTCTTCAGCAGCGCCCCGGCGCCCGCGGCGGAGAGCACCATGAGCACGGCGTCGCCGGTGAACACCCCGGCGGCGGCCTTGTACCCGGTCCGCACCCCGCGGCGGGCCGCGACGGAGAGCACGTACAGCGAGTTCGGCCCCGGCAGCAGAATGATCAATATGAGCCCGACGAGATAGGTCGGCAGATCGGTGACTCCCAGCATGAGCAGGAGTGTCCCATAGGGTTGCTCCTGTCGTGTCCGACGTTTTCCATTAAATGCGTCACCATGTGGAATCCGTCGGCTCGTACGTCCCCCACACCTCCCGCAGCGCGTTGCAGACCTCGCCCACCGTGGCCCGGGCGCGCAGGGCCTCCTTCATCGGGTACAGCACGTTCGCCGTGCCCGCCGCCGCCTCGCGCAGGGCGTCCAGCGCCGCCGCCACCGCCTCGCCGTCGCGCTCCGAGCGCAGCACCGCCAGGGCCTGCCGCTGCCGGTTCTCGATCTCCGGGTCGACGCGCAGCGGCTCGTACCGCTCCTCCTGCTCCAGCGCGAAGCGGTTGACGCCGACCACGACGCGCTCGCCGCCGTCCGTCTCGCGCGCGATGCGGTAGGCGTTCCGCTCGATCTCCCCCTTCTGGAAGCCGGCCTCGATCGCGGCCACCGCCCCGCCCAGGTCCTCGACCCGCCGCATCAGAGCGAGCGCCGCCTCCTCCACCTCGTCCGTCATCCGCTCCACCGCGTACGAGCCGGCGAAGGGGTCGACGGTGTGCGGCACGTCCGTCTCGTACGCGAGCACCTGCTGGGTGCGCAGCGCGAGGCGCGCCGATTTCTCCGTCGGCAGGGCGATCGCCTCGTCGAAGGAGTTGGTGTGCAGCGACTGGGTGCCGCCCAGCACCGCCGCCAGTGCCTGTACGGCCACCCGTACGAGGTTCAGCTCGGGCTGCTGCGCCGTCAGCTGGACCCCGGCCGTCTGGGTGTGGAAGCGCAGCATCAGCGACTTCGGGTTCCGGGCCCCGAACTCCTCGCGCATGATGCGGGCCCAGATCCGCCGCGCGGCCCGGAACTTCGCGACCTCCTCCAGCAGCGCGGTGCGGGCGACGAAGAAGAAGGACAGGCGCGGGGCGAACTCGTCGATCTCCATCCCGGCGGCCAGGGCGGTCCGGACGTAGGCGATCCCGTCCGCCAGCGTGAAGGCGATCTCCTGCGCGGGCGAGGCCCCGGCCTCGGCCATGTGGTAGCCGGAGATGGAGATGGTGTTCCAGCGGGGGATCTCGGCCTTGCAGTACCGGAAGGTGTCCGCGGTAAGCCGCAGCGAAGGCCCGGGCGGGAAGATGTAGGTGCCCCGCGCGATGTACTCCTTGAGCACGTCGTTCTGCACGGTGCCGGTCAGCCGGGCACCCGTGATCCCCTGCTCCTCGGCGACGAGCTGGTACATGAGGAGCAGCAGCGCCGCCGGCGCGTTGATCGTCATGGACGTGGAGACCCGGTCGAGCGGGATCCCGTCGAAGAGCACCCGCATGTCGTCGACGGAGTCGACGGCGACGCCGACCTTGCCGACCTCCCCGTGGGCGAGGGGTGCGTCGGAGTCGTGTCCCATCTGCGTCGGGAGGTCGAAGGCGACCGAGAGTCCGGTGCCGCCGCCCTCGATGAGCTGCCGGTACCGCGCGTTGGATTCGGCCGCCGTCCCGAAACCGGCGTACTGCCGCATGGTCCACGGCTTGCCCGTGTACATGGTCGGGTAGACACCTCGCGTGTACGGATACGCCCCTGGTTCACCCAGTTTGACCTCTGGATCCCACCCCGTCAGATCGCCCGGCCCGTACACGGGTTCGATCGGAATCCCGCTCTCGGTACTCGCCATGTGACCAAACCCTCCATGGAGCAAACGGGCTCGGGGCTGATACAACTCCCCGCGGCGGCTCCGGCCGTCGTCCGACGGCCGCTGGTCACAATGGCGCAACATCCCTGGACCGTCTGCAACTGTCCACGCCCGCCAGGCATCACCTACATACACGACGTAGAAATCGGGGGACTGCAATGCTTCGCCAGAGAGTCATAATCCGCACGCTCGGGGTGGCCACCGCCGTCGCGCTCGCCGCGACCGCCTGCGGGCCCCAGAAGACGGAGCCGGCCGGCTCCGCTTCGAAGGTTCCGTCCGCGTCCGCGGCGGGTTCCACCCCCGAGACCTCCCCGTCCACGGACAACAAGCCCGCCGACGCCTCGCCCTCGCCCTCGGCGTCCGCCTCGCAGTCGGCTTCGCCGTCCGCGTCCCCCTCGCCGACGGTCAAGGCCGTCATGGCGAACGGGGACGAGAGCGAGCAGGTGCGCGAGCTCCAGGCCCGCCTGAAGCAGCTCAAGTACATGACGGTCGCGCCCACCGGCTTCTACGGCTCGAAGACGACCGCCGCGGTCAAGTCCTTCCAGTCCAAGAGCGGCCTGACGGCCTCGGGCGCGGTCGACGACGCCACCTGGAAGAAGATCCAGAGCGTCAGCAAGAAGCCCACCGCCGACGAGCTGCGCCCGCCGACCGTCAACGAGGTCGACGCCCCGGACCCGCGCTGCATGACGGGCCGCGTCATGTGCATCAGCAAGGAGAGCCGCACGCTCGCCTGGATGATCGACGGCAAGATCGTCTCCACGATGGACGTCCGCTTCGGCTCCGAGAACACCCCGACCCGTGAGGGCCAGTTCAAGGTGGAGTGGAAGGCCAAGGACTGGACGTCGACGATCTACCACACGCCGATGCCGTACTCGATGTTCTTCAGCCAGGGCCAGGCGGTGCACTACTCCGCCGATTTCGCGGCCCGCGGCTACGCCGGCGCCTCGCACGGCTGCGTGAACGTCCGGGACAAGGGCAAGCTCGCATCGCTGTTCGAGCAGGTGCAGGTCGGCGACAAGGTCGTCGTCTACTGGTGATCCCCGGTGTCCGGGCTGCGCCGGTGATCCCGGTGTCCCCGGTGATCCGGTCTGTGAAGTAAAGGGCGCGGGCAGGGCCGGGGGAACGAACCCCGCCCGCGCCGGGTGCGCAGAGCCCAGGGGTACGGGGGGAACCCCGGCTCATGCGCGGCCGATGACCAGTCGGCTCGATATGTACTGCGCCGCAGGTTCGAAAAGTGTTACAGCCCGCTCGTGACGTCGTCCGAAACCTTCCCGGTGCGCTCGTACGGACCACCCGAAAGGTGGCCGAAAACAGCCGTCCGGTCGTCCGGAGCCTCAGCGCGACGGCAGGCGGGCGGGTGCAGAGATCCCCGGGCTGGCCGGAGCCAGCGTCGGGGCCTTGAGCACGTCGCCCCCGATGTCCGAACCGCGCGGCACGGTCGGAGTGGTGCTCCGGACCGGCCCGTCGAGCAGTTCCTCGCAGAAGTGCGGGATGCGCGCGAGGCCCTTCGCCAGCTTCGAGAGCTTGTCCCGGCGGTCCGAGTTCATCTCCCCCGAGCGGTAGGCCTCGCACAGGTCCACCGCCTTGAGGCGGGTCTGCCGGTCCCCGTCCTTCAGCGAGGTGGTCCCGCCGGCGAGCGCGTCCTTGCCGTCCCTCGTGCTCTTGCCGTCCGGGCCGTCCGGGTCGGCGCCGCCGCCGGACGCCGCGTCGGGGCCCGTCACCGTTCCGGTTCCGAACCCCTGCAGCGCGCCCGAGTCCAGGCCGCCGGGCGTCTGCCCGCCGCCCGGGCTGGGCTGCACTCCGTCGGCGCCGCGGAACGGGGTGGGGCGCAGCTGCGGGCCCGGGGTCGGGCCACCGGTGTCGCCGGGCGGCGAGGGGTTCTCGTCGGCACTGAGGGAGACCGCCGGTACGGGACCCGCCGAGTCGTGCGTGCTCCGGTCCAGCAGCCCGGCCCCCGCGGCGACCGCGAGGCCTCCGACGGCGACGCCCGCCAGTGCGGCGACGAGCCCGAAACGCACCGGGCGGCCGCGCCGGGCCGGGGACACGGGGGCGGCGAGAGGAAGGATCCTGCCGAGTTCCACGAGGGGGGAGGTGTCGCCGCCGAACGACGTCGCCGGCGCACCGGAGGCCTCGGGGACTCCGGCCCCGCCGCGCGCCGCCCGGAAGGCGGCCACCGCGGCGGCCTCGCCGGGCAGTTCCGCACCGGCGCACGGCTGCGCGGCCAGCATGTCGAGGGCGGCCCTGAGCCGGGCCTCCGCTTCGCGGGCGCTCCGGTCGCCGCCGGGTACGGCCTGGCCGCCGCTGAGCAGTCGTTCCGCCGCGGCCCGGTCCAGCCACCTGTTGCGCTCGTCGGCCATCACATGTCCTTCTGCGTCCGCCAACGTGAATGCGTCACACCGGTTTGCCGTACGAGACCGCCGCCCCGGCCGCGTTGTGCGGGCACCGCGTCGAGATCCCTCCCGCCCCCGCCGTCCCGCGCCTGGCCACCGGCATTATGACCGACCGGGTCCGCCGGATCCGAGCCCGGATCCGACTCCGGCGCGAAGCCGCCCTCCGCGCCGAGCAGCTCGGCCAGTTTCTTCAGGCCCCGATGGGCCGCGGTGCGCACGGCCCCGGGCCGCTTGCCCAGGGTCTCGGCCGCGGTCTTCGCGTCGAGCCCGACGACGACCCGCAGCACCACGGCCTCGGCCTGGTCCTGCGGAAGCTGGGCGATCAGTGCCATGGTCCGGCCGGTGGACAGGGCCTCCATCGCCTCGCCGGCGGTGTCGCTGTCGGCGGCGCGCCCCGTCAGCTCGGTCTCGTCGCCGCCGATGGCGGGACGGCGTCCGCGCATGCGGATGTGGTCGAGCGCGCGATTGCGGCCGATGCGGGCGGCCCAGCCGCGGAAGCGGTCGGCGTCGCCTGTGAAGGAGTCGAGGTCGCGGGCGATCTGCAGCCACGCCTCCGAGGTCACGTCCTCCGCGTCGCCGTCTCCGACGAGCGTGCGTACGTAACCGAGCAGGCGCGGGTGCACGGCGCGGTACACAGACCGGAACGCGCTCTCGTCGCCGCCCTGTGCCGCGAGCACCGCGGCGGTCAGCTCCGCGTCGTCCCCCAGCAAAGTCCCCAACCGTTTCACTGTCCTGTACCTGTGGCGCAAATCAGCACGTTACGGCTTTCAAGTACCTTCGTCCACGAGTTGTACGGGGAGCAACCAATCGTGCGCGAAGCGGGGTGTGACACAAAACGCACTCGCGGCGCTGACAGGGGTACGGGCTTGTCGCACGAGCCCGTACGGACGGCGACCGGGGCCTCTCCTGTGGGGGGTGGCGGCCTCGGTCGTCTTCCTCCCTCCTCCACCAGGCCGTTCCCCCGCCACGCCCGTCATCCTTTCGGCTCACTTCCGGGTGAAAACCTCGGATCGGTACGACACACCCGGCCAGGCGTCGCTAGCGTGGCGGTGCACCCACGCCACGCCCCGAGGAGCCCCCCGCTGTCCAGCCACCTTCCGGCACAGGCCCGCGGCAGCTCCGATCCCCTCCCCGGCTCCGGACTGGCGCGGTTCAACGCCCTCTCCCCCGAAGCCGCCGAGGCCGTGCTGCTGCACTGCTGCGGGAGCCGGCGCTGGGCGCAGCGGGTGGCCGCGCACCGCCCGTACCCGGACCCGGACGCGATGCTGGCCGCCGCCGACGAGGCCTCGTACGACCTCTCCCAGGCGGACCTGAGCGAGGCGCTGGCCTCGGAGGTCCCGGTCGAGCTGGGCCACGGGGCCCCGTACGCCGCGCTGCTGGCGCTCGACGCCGCGCACGCCGAGTACGAGCGCAACTTCGGCCACGTCTTCGTGATCTGCCTGGACGGGCACCCCCCTGAGGAGCAGGCGGACCAGCTGCTCGCCGCGATCCGGCGGCGGATGGGACTGGAGGCGGACGAGGAGCGGTCGATCTCCGCGGACGAGCTGCGCCGCCTCGCCCAGGTGCGGCTCGCCGACCTGACACACTGGCTGACCTCCCAGGACGGGGTAAACGCCGAGGATTCAGGGCTATTCGCCCCTGTGGGATAGCCCGTCCGTGCCTGTTTGATCACACCGATGGACCCGGCGCGAGGGAACCGACAAAGCGTCGCTACGATGTCCGGGGCCGGAGGACCGTACCCGGCCGGGCCCGACCGACAAAGAAGCCGGCTGGCCCCCGCCCCGCTTCCGGAGGGTTTTCCGTGCCGGCTGGAACGTTGTACCGCGGCCGGGAAGGAATGTGGTCCTGGGTGGCTCATCGAGTCACCGGCGTCCTCATCTTCTTCTTCCTGTTCGTACACGTCCTCGACACCGCTCTCGTCCGCGTCTCTCCCGAGGCGTACGACGATGTCGTGGCTACCTACAAGACTCCGATCGTCGCGCTGCTGGAGTACGGCCTCGTGGCCGCCATCCTGTTCCACGCGCTCAACGGTCTCCGTGTGATCGCCGTGGACTTCTGGTCCAAGGGCCCCCGTCTCCAGAAGCAGATGCTCTGGGGCGTCATGATCATCTGGATCATCCTGATGATCGGTGCCCTGTACCCCGTCCTGGGCCACGCAGCTGCCGAACTGTTCGGGAAGTGACACCCATGTCTTCTGACACTTCTTCCGCCCAGGCCATCGGCGACGTGGAGGGCGTAAGCCTCTACGACGTCGACAACCCGGCGCCGTACATCGAGGCCCCGCGCAAGCGCACGGGCAAGACGCCCCGCTCGACCCGCGGCAACTTCGAGATGGCCGCCTGGCTGTTCATGCGCCTCTCGGGCATCGTCCTCGTCGTCCTCGTCATCGGCCACCTCCTCATCCAGCTGGTGCTGGACGGCGGCGTGTCCAAGATCGGCTTCGCCTTCGTGGCCGGCCGCTGGGCGTCCCCGTTCTGGCAGGTCTGGGACCTGCTGATGCTGTGGCTCGCCATGCTGCACGGCACCAACGGTCTGCGTACCGTGATCAACGACTACGCGGAGCGCGCCAACACGCGGCTGTGGCTGAAGGGCCTGCTCTACACCGCCACGGTGTTCACCATCATTCTGGGCACGCTGGTGATCTTCACCTTCGACCCGAACATCCGCTAGGCAACGGGGCTGAGGCGAAACCAATGAAGATCCACAAGTACGACACCGTCATCGTCGGCGCGGGTGGCGCGGGCATGCGCGCCGCCATCGAGTCGACGAAGCGCAGCCGCACCGCCGTGCTGACGAAGCTCTACCCCACCCGCTCCCACACGGGCGCGGCGCAGGGCGGCATGGCCGCCGCGCTGGCGAACGTGGAGGAGGACAACTGGGAGTGGCACACCTTCGACACGGTCAAGGGCGGTGACTACCTGGTCGACCAGGACGCCGCCGAGATCCTGGCGAAGGAGGCCATCGACGCCGTCCTCGACCTGGAGAAGATGGGCCTGCCGTTCAACCGCACCCCGGACGGCACCATCGACCAGCGCCGCTTCGGCGGCCACTCGCGCAACCACGGCGAGGCGCCGGTCCGCCGGTCCTGCTACGCCGCGGACCGCACCGGCCACATGATCCTCCAGACGCTGTACCAGAACTGCGTCAAGGAGGGCGTGGAGTTCTTCAACGAGTTCTACGTCCTGGACCAGCTGCTGGTCGAGGAGGACGGTGTCAAGAAGTCGGCCGGCGTGGTCGCGTACGAGCTCGCCACCGGCGAGATCCACGTGTTCCAGGCGAAGGCCGTCATCTACGCCTCCGGCGGCACCGGCAAGTTCTTCAAGGTGACCTCCAACGCGCACACCCTCACGGGTGACGGCCAGGCGGCCTGCTACCGCCGCGGCCTGCCGCTCGAGGACATGGAGTTCTTCCAGTTCCACCCGACGGGCATCTGGCGCATGGGCATCCTGCTGACGGAGGGCGCCCGCGGTGAGGGCGGCATCCTCCGCAACAAGGACGGCGAGCGCTTCATGGAGAAGTACGCGCCGGTCATGAAGGACCTCGCGTCCCGTGACGTCGTCTCGCGCTCCATCTACACCGAGATCCGCGAGGGCCGCGGCTGCGGTCCGGCCGGCGACCACGTGTACCTGGACCTGACGCACCTGCCGCCGGAGCAGCTCGACGCGAAGCTCCCGGACATCACCGAGTTCGCGCGCACGTACCTGGGCATCGAGCCGTACACGGACCCGATCCCGATCCAGCCCACCGCGCACTACGCCATGGGCGGCATCCCGACGAACGTCGAGGGTGAGGTCCTGGCGGACAACACCACCGTCGTCCCGGGCCTGTACGCGGCCGGCGAGGTCGCCTGCGTCTCCGTGCACGGCGCCAACCGCCTCGGCACCAACTCGCTGCTGGACATCAACGTGTTCGGCAAGCGCTCCGGCATCGCCGCGGCGAAGTACTCGCAGGAGAACGACTACGTCGAGCTCCCCGAGAACCCGGCGCAGCAGGTCGTCGACCTGGTCGAGCACCTGCGCAACTCCACGGGCAAGGAGCGGGTCGCCGACCTGCGCCTGGAGCTCCAGGAGACGATGGACGCCTGCGTGATGGTGTTCCGTACGGAGCAGACCATCAAGACCGCGGTCGAGAAGATCGCGGAGCTGCGCGAGCGCTACAAGAACGTGTCCGTCCAGGACAAGGGCAAGCGCTTCAACACGGACCTGCTGGAGGCCATCGAGCTGGGCAACCTGCTCGACCTGGCCGAGGTCATGGCCGTGTCCGCGCTCGCGCGCAAGGAGTCCCGCGGCGGTCACTACCGCGAGGACTACCCGAACCGCGACGACGTCAACTTCATGCGCCACACCATGGCGTACCGCGAGGTCGGAGCCGATGGCTCGGACTCGGTCCGGCTCGACTACAAGCCGGTCGTGACGACCCGCTACCAGCCGATGGAGCGTAAGTACTGATGGCTACCCCCACCCTGGAAAAGATGGAAGAGGCGGCTGCGGCCTCCCCGTACATCACGGTCACTTTCCGGATCCGCCGCTTCAACCCCGAGATCTCGGACGAGGCGCAGTGGCAGGACTTCCAGATCGAGATCGACCCGAAGGAGCGCGTGCTCGACGGTCTCCACAAGATCAAGTGGGACCTCGACGGCACGCTGACCTTCCGCCGGTCGTGCGCGCACGGCATCTGCGGCTCCGACGCGATGCGGATCAACGGCAAGAACAGGCTCGCCTGCAAGACGCTGATCAAGGACATCAACCCGGAGAAGCCGATCACCGTCGAGGCCATCAAGGGCCTCACGGTGATGAAGGACCTTGTCGTCGACATGGAGCCCTTCTTCCAGGCGTACCGCGACGTCATGCCGTTCCTCGTCACCAAGGGGAACGAGCCGACGCGTGAGCGCCTGCAGTCGGCGGAGGACCGCGAGCGGTTCGACGACACCACGAAGTGCATCCTGTGCGCGGCGTGCACCTCGTCGTGCCCGGTGTTCTGGAACGACGGGCAGTACTTCGGCCCGGCGGCGATCGTCAACGCCCACCGCTTCATCTTCGACTCGCGTGACGAGGCCGGCGAGCAGCGGCTGGAGATCCTGAACGACAAGGACGGCGTGTGGCGCTGCCGCACGACCTTCAACTGCACCGACGCGTGCCCCCGCGGCATCGAGGTCACGAAGGCGATCCAGGAAGTCAAGCGCGCCCTGATCACGCGCCGCTTCTGACCGCCCGGCAGTCAGCCGCCGTACGAGGCCCCGCTCCCCGGTCCGACCGGGGGGCGGGGCCTCGCCCTTTCAGGTGAACGCGCGGCTTCCGTCCGCACGCCCCGGTCCCGTCCTACGATGATGCTCTCGACAGCAGCCCACGGGAGGCACGTGATGTCCGCAGCACCCGCTGAGCGTCCCCACAGTGAATGGCCACTGATCGATCTGGCCAACCAGATCGTGGATCAGCGCCCGGGGTACCGAGTCGAGATCATCGGAGGGCAGATCCTCGTGTCCCCACCGGCAGACGGCGCCCACGCACGGGGCCTGACCACGCTCATGCGCCCGTTCATCACGGCCGGGCTCGCCGACGAGCCAACGGAACTCCTCCAGGGAGTCGGCATCTGGCTCCCGGACGGACGCGAGGACTACGCCATCCCGGACCTCTCCGTGGTAGACGCCGATTTCGAAGACCACCTCGTCGAGAACAACTGCTACGACCCCGTCGCCTTCCGCCTGGTGCTGGAAGTCACCTCCAGCAATTACCAGACCGACCTCCGCACCAAGGTCACCGCCTACGCCAACGCCAAGGTCCCCATCTACGTGATCGTGGATCGCCGGCACAGCCGCCTGCACGTCCTCACCGATCCGGTCCAGGACGAGTACGCCACCCACCGCGTCCACGCCCCCGGTGAGCTCGTCACCCTCCCCGAGTCCATCGGCGCCAAGGTGACCCTGGACGTCGAAGCCGTCCTCGCCGCGGCGCGGCGCAAGCCCGAGAGCGAATAGGCGGCTACTCCGACCGGGGTACTCGGCCGGGGGTCGCTGTGGAAAGATCGAGCGCATGAGCGAGCAGAAGCCGAATCCGTACTCAGGCGACAACGGGGCTCCGGGCGGCCCCGGTTATGGCTATCCGCAGGGGTATCCGGCGACGCCGGGGACCCCCGGGTACGGGTACCCGGCCACGCCGCCCGCGCCGGGCTACGGATACCCGCAGGACACTCCGGCCGCGCCCGGATACCAGCCGACCATGGGCGGCGCCGGCATGCCGGCCCCCGGGCAGCCCCAGACGTACGGCGGCGGGTCCGGATTCGCCCTCGGCGACATCACCATCGCCGGGGACCAGATCATGACCCCCTCGGGACCGATGCCCCTCAGGGGCGCCATGTGGAACGCCTCGGACCTGTCCCGCACCGAGACGAAGATCCCGGCGCACGCCATCGTGCTCGCCGTCATCTTCTTCCTGTTCTGCCTGCTCGGTCTGCTCTTCCTCCTCATGAAGGAGAAGACCACCACCGGCTACATCCAGGTCACGGTCACCAGCGGCGGCCGGCACCACTCCACGATGATCCCGGCCGTCGACGCGAGCACCTACCACTGGGTCATGAACCAGATCAACTACGCCCGTTCCCTCAGTATCTGACGGGTGATCGTCGGGTCGGTGATGCCGGTGTCGGCAGCCAGCATCATCGCCTTGCTGAGGATCAGCGCGAGCGTCCGGTCCCCCTCGAAGGGCAGGTACCCGGTCTCCGTCCCGGGGGCCGTGCGCCCCGCCGGGACGATGCACAGGTACTGGTCGCCCGGGTCCATGAGGATGTTCCCCGACCCGAGGTGGATCCGGTACCCGTGCAGCTCGCCGCGCACGTGCAGGAACCGGCCCTCGATCCGGCACCGGTCGGCGATGGCCAGCCTGGGGACCAGCCGCTCCAGCAGGAGCCGGCGGGTCTCGGCGCCCTGGCCCAGCTCGCCGAAGCCGTACGAGGCCCAGTACTCGCGGTAGCGGCCCTCGGGTCCGCCGTCCTGCCACGTCGGGTCGTTGCCGACGCTGGCCACGCCGACGAACAGGTCCACGTCGCGCAGGACTTCGCTGAGCACGAGCGCCGGCACCTCGGCCAGCGGCACCGGGTCCACCGGGTCCTCGCCGCCCCGCAGGTACATGGTGTACTCGCCGCCGCAGGCGTGCGCCCGGTTCTGCGGGGCGCCGATCGGGTAGAAGCGCACCTGGTCGGTGCGCAGCCGCAGGAAGCTGCCCGAGTGGGTGATGTCCTCGTACTCGCCGTCCCCGGTGTCCCCCTCGATCCAGTACTCGGCGCGCAGCCCCCACTGCGGCAGCTCGCGCACGGCGGGCGGCACGGAATCGTCCACGGCGAGGCGCAGCTTGTTGTGCCAGCCGCGGACGGCGGCCAGCGAGTGGAACTGGTGCTGGCGCAGGTAGTGCGCGGCGAACCGGTTCGAGTACGTGCCGGTGCGCAGCTCGGCGTCGGTCAGCGGGTACACCTCGCGGTGGGCCTGCTTGAACGGCTGGGTGATGCCGTGCCGTTCGATCCAGTCCCGCCAGGCGGCGGCCTCGGCCGGCTCGCGGTCGACGGGGTGCCAGAGGGTCACCTCGGCGCCCTCGGTGACCGGGGTGTCGGCGAGGGTGCGCAGCTCGCCGTCGGCGAAGCCGACCGGGGTGCCGTCCACGACCCACAGCAGGCGCCGGGCCAGGGTCCCGACCAGGGGGTGGTCGACGTACCGTTCGCGCCACTTCCCGTACGACCAGGTGCGGCGGGCGAGGAACTGCCGGTCCAGTCGCTCGGCCTGCGCCCCGAGCATCTTGTCGATGTCCTTGACGGCGGCCTTGAGCTCCTTGAGCTCTTCGGCGTGGTCCCGGCGCACGGCGGCGGGGACGCTCTTGACCGCCTTGCCGGCGGCGCTGCGCCAGGAGAGCACCGCCCTGGAGCCGCGGACCTCCACCAGGGCGGTGGTCTCGCCCAGCAGGTGCTCGGCGCGGCCGACGCCGGTCAGTCCGTACGCCGGTACGGCGAGCTCCTCGATCTCCTCGCGGCCGAGCCCGAGCGCTGCGGCCCGCGCCTCCAGGGCGGAGTCCAGCATCTTGAGGGTGCCCTTGAAGGTCACGCGGGTGGCCAGCCGGGCCAGCTCGGCCAGGGCGGCCTCGCCGTCGATGCGGGAGAGGGCGGTGACGCCCGCGTTGGCCACCTTGGGACCGCGCGGGCCGAGCCCCGCGACCTTGCGCAGCGAGGTCTCGACGAGGGCGCCGAGCGCCCGCGCGGTGTCCGGGTGCGGGGGCAGGAGGGAGAGCAGCCAGGCCAGGCCGCGCAGGGCGTTGGCGTTGTGGGCGTCGTACGTGTCGTTCGGGTTCGGCCCGTACCGCTCCCCGTCGAGGGCGAGGGTGCGGGGCGCGCCGACGAGCCGGAGCCAGCCGAGCAGCCGCTCGCGCACCGCCTCCTCCCCGGCCTCCCCGACCAGTGCCCGGCCCCTCTTCTCCCACTTGGCCGTCGGCTTCGCGGCCGTCGCGGTCACGGCGTGCGCGAGGAGGGCGTGCCAGCGCTCCCCGTCCGCCAGGGCCCGGTCCGCCCAGGCCTCGCCGACGTTGAGCACGGGCTCCGTCAGCCTGGGGACGAGCTCCGTGAGCGGCGCGTAGGGGTACGTGCTCATGGCGCTGCGGCGCAGGGTGGCGACGACGGCCGGCGCGACCGGACGGCCCGCGTCGAGCTCGGCGCGGACCAGCTCCGGCACCCACCCGAGGTAATGGACCTCGCCCTTGCGGCCGATCTCGGCGAGCTTCTCGCGCCGGGCGGCGGTGAGCGGTTCGCCCCAGGCCAGGTCCCGCCCGACGGCGGCGGTGACGGCCAGCGCGTTCGCCCGGGCCGGGGAGTCGTCCGCCAGGGAGGGCAGGAGCGCGTCGAACGAGTCCGCGAGCCGCTGCCTGAATGCGGCGGGCCGGGCGTTCACGGCGGCGAGGAGGGCCGCCGCGTCCTTGTTGTTCCGCCAGTGGCCGCTGTACTGGAGGGCCGCCTTCAGCAGCGCGGTCCCGAGCTCCTGGGCGTTCTCCTCCTCCAGTGCGCGGTACGCGGCTTCGGCGTGGCTGCGGTTCGCCATGTCAGCCACCCACCAGGGCGACGAGCTTCAGGAAGGTGACCTCGGTGCCGGGCGGCAGATCGACCACCTCGTCGAGATCGGTGACCTGGCGGTCCCCGACGAGCACGAGGAACCCGTTGCGCCGGAAGGCGGCGAGCGCCGTCTCGGTCTGCGCTTCGGGGTCGGGCCGGGCGGCCGACCGGACCAGGCCGGCGGCGCGCCGCTCGGCCACTTCCAGGAACACCCGGCGGCGGATCAACTCGCGCAGTGCGAGGCGCTCCTCGGCCACCTCGACCCCCCAGCCGTCGGCGCGGCCGCCGGAGGTCGTCTCGTCGACAAACGTCACCATTGCCATGTCCGAAAGCGTACGAGCCCCCTCTGACAGCGCCCGGCCCCCGGATAACCGGAGGCGCCGCGGCGCCCACGTCGTGGAAGCTCTCCCCATGAACCCTGTGAACCCCCTCCTCGCGCACGACGTGGCCGGCCCGGCGGACGGCCCGGCCCTGGTCCTGCTCCACTCCTCGGTCTGCGACCGCCGCATGTGGGAGCCGCAGTGGCGACCGCTGGCCGACGCCGGATTCCGGGTCGTCCGGGCCGACTTCCGCACCTGCGGGGACTCGCCGGCGGCCGTCGCGCCCTACCGCGACGAGGAGGACGTACTGGACCTGCTGGACTCCCTCGGCATCGAACGGGCCGCCTTCGCCGGGTCCTCCTACGGCGGCCGGGTCGCGCTGCTGATCGCGTCCCGGCATCCGCAGCGGGTGGCGGCGCTGGCCCTGCTCTGCCCGGCCGTCCCGGCCCAGCGGCGCGGACCGGCCCTGCAGGCGGTCGTCGACGCGGAGGACGCGCTGCTGGAGGCCGGGGACATCGCGGGGGCGGTGGAGCTGATGGTGGACACCTGGCTCGGCCCCTCGGCGGACGAGGGGGCCCGCGCACTGGTCCGCACGATGCAGCGCCGGATCTTCGAGGAGGCCCGGCACCCGGCCGCCGACCACGAACTCCCGGAGCACGAGGCCGACCTGGGGTCCATAACGGCCCCGACCCTCGTGGTGGGCGGCGCCCACGACGTGGAGGACTTCCGCACCATCGCCGCCGCCCTCCCCCACCGGATCCCGGGCGCCCGCCACACGGAACTCCCCTGGGCCGGCCACCTCCCCACCCTGGAACGCCCCGAGGAGACCACGCCCCTCCTCCTGGACTTCCTCCACCACCCGCACGGCTGAGAACGCGCGCACGCGCGGCCCCGCCCGGCCATCGCGGGCCCGGCGGGGTGTGTCGACAGGGGGGGCCGGGAGCGGGAACATGCACGCGTGACGAGGCATCCGCACTCCACGACCACCTGTCCGGACCGGATTTCACCTCGGCTCGGGCGGCGGAGTTTCCTCACCGCCCTGGGGACCGTCGCGGCCACCTTCGCCACCGGGGTCCCCGCCCACGCCACCGGGCACGCGCGCGACGCCGCCTCCGCCGTCGAATACGTCGACGTCCAGCTCCTCAACATCACCGACCTGCACGGCTACCTCCAGGCCGCCCCCGGCACCACCGCAACCATCAGCGGGAACGGGGGGAGCACCTACACCGTCGGGGGCGTGGCCTACATGGCCACCCATCTGGCCCGGTTGCGCGCCGGCCGCGCCAACTCGTTCTTCTTCACCCCCGGCGACGCCTTCTCGGGCTGGGAGTTCGACGCCGCAGCCTTCGCCGACGAGCCCACCATCGAGGCCCTCAACCGCCTGGGCCTCGACTTCGCGACCGCCGGCAACCACGAGTTCGACAAGTCCCCGGCCTTCCTCCAACGCCACATGGAGCAGGGAGTCGCCTTCCCCGTCGAGGGGCGCGACGCCACCTTCACCGACTCCTCCGGCGCCCCCTTCCACGGCGCCGACTTCCGCTTCCACAGCGCCAACGTGGTCCGGACGGGCGAACAGGGCGGCACCGTCCTTCCCCCGTACAACATCGAGACGGTACGGACGGCCGCCGGCCAGGAGCTGCGGATCGGGTTCATCCACCTCACCGCCCTCGGCACCGAACTCTTCCCCGGCTCCTACCAGCCCGGCCTCGCCACCCTCGCCGAGGTCGCCACCGCCGACCGGTACGCGGCCGAGCTCAAGGCCCAGGGCGTCAACGCGATCGTCCTGAGCATGCACGACGGAGCCGTCGCCGGAGCCGATTTCAACAGCGGCGCCGACCCCTCCGGCCCCGCCCTCGACCTGGCGCTGCGCGTCTCCCCCGACATCGACGCCATCGTCACCGGCCACTGGCACACCCGGTTCAACATGATGCTCCCGGACCCGAACGGCGTCCCGCGGCCGTTCGTCGAGGCGGGCTGTCACGGCCAGCTGATCAACGAGATCAGCCTCCGCCTCGACCCCGCCACCGGCAGGGTGGTCCGCGAGCTGACGGTGTCCACGAACCACCCCAACACCCGCGACGTCACCCCCGACCCCGCCCTCAAGGCGGTCGTCGACCACTGGGCCGGCCAGGCAGCGGCCCGCGACACCAGCAGGATCGGCAAGCAGACCGGCTCGTTCGTCCGTACGCGCAACACCGCGGGCGAGAGCACGATGGGCGACCTCGTCGCCGACTGGGCCCTGTGGGCGGGCAGCCGCCCGACCGACCCGGAGAACGACGCCAACGTCCATCCCAACGTCGCCGCCCAGCTCGCCCTGGTGGCCGTGGCTCCGCGCGTCGGCGTGAGCGTGATCGCGGGGGATCTCGTACGGGACGCGGCCTCCGGCGGCGCCGTCACCTTCGGCCGCTGCTGGAGGGCCGTCGGCTTCGGCGACCCGATCGTCAGCGCCACGGTCACCGGGCATCAGATCCACGACGCGCTGGAGCAGCAGTGGACGACCGCGGCCAGCGGTGAACTCCTCTTCGCGCCGCTGGCCGTGTCCGGGAACGTCCGCTACACCTTCGACACCCTGGGCGGCGTCGGCGACCGCGTGGACCCGGCCGACGTGTTCATCGACGGCGTCGCGCTCAGCCTCACCGGCACCTACCGCCTCGCCGCCCCCTCGTACACCTTCCTGGCGAACGACGGCTACGGAGCGCTGAGCGGCTTCGAGGCACCGTACCGCCACCAGCGCGACTTCGAGAGCTTCGTCGCGTACGTCCGCGAGGCCCAGACCCTCACCCCGGCCCCCCTGAACCGCGTCACCGCCGCCAACACCACGCGCCGCGGCGCCGACGCCGGCATCGTCTTGGACCGCGGCCCCCTCCTCTACCCCGACGGCACCCCGCTGCCCCGCCCCGAGGCCGCGGTCCTCTCGGCCGACCCGGACCACACCGACCGCAACGGCCTCCGTCCGCCCTGCTGAGCGCAGCGGCTCCGCCCGCGTCGGAACCAGTGGAACCAGTGGAACCAAGAACGCTTGAACCTGTTCAAAAAGAGGTCTACAGTCAGTCCTGCCAACGAGTTGAACACGTTCAAGGGGGCAGAGGCAATGGACCTCACCGTCGTCGCATACGTCATCTACCTGCTCATCAGCATCGGACTGACCGTCTGGGTCGCCCGCACGCTCAGCCGCAACGGCCGCGTCTTCATCGCCGACGTCCTGCACGGGAACGAGAAGCTCGCGGACGCCGTGAACCACCTCCTGGTGGTGGGGTTCTACCTCGTCAACATCGGCTTCGTGACCCTCTACCTGCGCTCGGACGCCGGCATCGGCTCGGCCCGCCAGCTCTTCGAGGCCCTGTCGGTCAAGCTCGGTGTCGCCCTGCTCGTCCTCGGCGTCATGCACCTCGGCAACGTCTGGGTGCTGAACAAGATGCGCCGTCGCGGGATCATGGAGCGCCAGCAGACCCCGCCGGTCGCCCCGACGGCCTGGACCGCTCCGGCCGGGGCCTGAGCGATGACCACGGCGACTACGGCGACTGCGACGACGGCGACGACGGCGCACGCGACCCGGCACCTGACCGTGCTGTACGACGCCGACTGTCCGCTCTGCGTCCACATCCGGCACTGGCTCCTCGGGCAGCGCTGGCTGGTGCCGCTCCGGCTGATCCCGGCCGGGTCCTTCGCGGCGCAGGGGAAGTTCCCGCAGCTGGACCACGCGTCGACGCTCCGCGAGATCACCGTCATCGGGGACTCGGGGCAGGTGTGGACCGGGACGGACGCGTTCATCGTGTGCCTGTGGGCGCTGGCGGAGCACCGGCCGAAGGCGAACTGGCTCGCCACCCCGGCGGGCCGGCCCTTCGCCCGGGCCGCCATGTACACGGCCTCCGCATGGCGCCAGGCGGTGCGGACCGGACCCGGCGCGGACGGCGAAGTGGAGCCGGAGGCCCCGGCCTGTGGCGACCAGTGCTCCGCACCCGGCTAGGCTCGTGCACCGTGACTGATCAGAAGGCTCCCAAGAGCGAGCAGACCCGCACGCTCATCCTCGAGACCGCGCTCCGTCTCTTCCAGGAGCGCGGCTTCGACAAGACGACCATGCGGGCCATCGCCAAGGAGGCAGGGGTCTCGGTCGGCAACGCCTACTACTACTTCGAGTCGAAGGAACACCTGGTCCAGGGTTTCTACGACCGGATCGGCGCCGCTCACCAGGCGGCGGTCCGGCCCATCCTGGACAGCGAGACCGATCTGCAGAAGCGGCTGGCGGGCGTACTGACGAGCTGGCTCGACATCGCGGCGCCGTACCACGAGTTCGCCTCGCAGTTCTTCAAGAACGCCGCGGACCCGGAGAGCCCGCTCAGCCCCTTCTCCCCCGAATCGGAACCCGCCCGCAAGGCGGCGATCGAGATGCACCGCGAGGTGCTGGGCGGCGCGAAGACGAAGGTCCCGGCCGAACTGGCCGACGTACTGCCGGAGCTGATGTGGCTCTCGCAGATGGGGCTCGTCCTGTACTGGGTCTTCGACCGGTCCCCGAACAGCGAGAAGACGCGGCGGCTCGCGGAGCGCGGCGCGCAGCTGACGACGCGGGGCATCGTCCTGGCCCGGTTCCGGGTGCTGCGGCCGCTGGTGCGCGAGGTCCACGAGCTGTTCGCGGACTTCCTGCCGGGCATGGCACAGGCGGCGGTGTCCAAGAAGAAGAGGGCGTCCGACCCGGATGCCGACTTCGACCCCACGGCCGGCGCCGACGGAGCGGCTACAGCCAGTTGAGCTCCCACAGGCGCCAGACGCCGGTCCCGTCGGAGAGGTACTGGGCTCCGGAGACGGAGTCGCGGGACATCACGTAGTCCTTCTTCTGCCAGATGGGCAGCATCGGGACCTGCTGGGAGACCAGCTTCTGGAGCTCGCGGAAGTCGGCGGCGGCCTGGCCGCGGTCCGAGAAGGACTGGGTCCGGGCGATGAGGCCGTCGACGGCCTTGTCGGAGAAGCCGTTGTTCATGCTGGAGTCGGCGCCGACGAGCGGGGCGAGGAAGTTGTCCGCGTCCGGGAAGTCGGCGATCCAGCCGATCGTGTAGGCGTCGAACTCGCCGGCCGCGTACGCCTTCTGGAAGTCGGCCCACTCGTCGACGGCCTTGATCTTGATCTGGAAGAGCCCGGTGGCCGTGAGCTGCTTCGCGATCTCGTCGGCCTCCGCCACGTTCGGGCCGCGCGTGTTCACCCCGAGGGTGAGGGAGACCGGGGCGGTGATCCCGGCGTCCTTGAGCAGCTTCTTCGCGGCCGCGCCGTTCGGCGTCGGGTTGGTGTCGAAGAACGGCGTGCTGTGCGAGGAGATGCCGGCCGGGACGAGGGAGTAGAGCGGGGTCACCGTGCCGTGGTGGATCTCGGCGGCCACCTTGGACCGGTCGATGACCGCGGCGATGGCCTGGCGCACGGCGAGCG
This sequence comes from Streptomyces sp. NPDC001194, assembly GCF_042896985.1. Taxonomy (NCBI): domain Bacteria; kingdom Bacillati; phylum Actinomycetota; class Actinomycetes; order Kitasatosporales; family Streptomycetaceae; genus Streptomyces; species Streptomyces sp. NPDC001194. The sequence goes on from NZ_JBIAXU010000001.1 coordinate 574,190, forward strand.
GCGCGGTCGTGGAGCCGGGGCGGACGTTGAAGACCACGCTGCGGGTCTCGGAGCCGCCGGAGGCCTGGTACTTCGTGTCCTTCAGGCCCGGGTTGAGGCCCGCGAGCACCTCGGGCGGCATGTCGCGGTGGGCGACCTCGACCTCGTGGTCGGTCCAGGCCTGGTTGAGCTGGGCCGAGTCCTTGTAGTACCGGACGGTGACGGCCGTCTTGGCGGGCTGCTTGGACTGGCCGCGGTAGGCCTGGTTCGGCTTCAGCTCGGCACTGGCGCCGGCCTCGTACGCGCCGAGCGTGAAGGGGCCGGAGCCGTCGACCTTGCCGTCCGCACGGAGGGACTTCGCCGGGTACTTCTCCTTGTCGACGATCGAGGCGGCGCCCGTCGCGATCTTGAAGGGGAAGGTGGCGTCCGGCGCGGACAGCGTGAAGGTGACGGTGCGGCCGTCGGCCTTGACCGACTGCAGGGTGTTGAACAGGGGCGCCGGACCCTGGTCCGAGTTGATCGCCTTGATCCGGTCGAAGGAGTGCTTGACGTCCTCCGCGGTGATGGCCCGCCCGTTCGAGAACTTCAGGTCGGGGCGGAGCTCGCACTGGTACGTGGTGAGCTGCGCGCCGGTGAACTTGCAGGCGGAGGCCGCGTCCGGGACCGGGGTGTCGGAGCCGGTCTTGATGGTCAGGAGCGACTGGTAGACGTTGCTGAAGAGGGCCCAGGAGCCCGCGTCGTACGCCCCGGCGGGGTCGAGGGACGAGACCACGTCGCTCGTCCCGACCCGCAGGGCGGTGCCGCTGCCGCGGCCCTCCTCCGGAAGCAGCTGCCAGGCGCCGACACCGGCCACGCCGATCACCAGCCCCGCCGCGATGACCTTCGAGCGGACAGACTTCACCCTTGACCCCACCCCACCCATGAAAATGCCATGGTTTGACTCGCTCACCGGATCCCCATGTCCGATTAACGGTCATCCCATCACGGAATTTCAGCCTCGGGAAGGCCGATTCACGGCGGGTCGTTACCGGTTGCGCCCGGTCACGCCTGGTATGAGGCGAGTTCGACGACCGTGATGTCGGACGGGGCCCCGACCCGGACCGGTGGCCCCCAGGCGCCCGCGCCGCGCGAGACGTAGAGCTGGGTGTCGCCGTAGCGCTCCAGCCCGGCGACGGTCGGGTTGGCGAGCTCGGCGAGGTAGTTGCCGGGCCAGAGCTGGCCGCCGTGGGTGTGGCCGGAGAGCTGGAGGTCGACGCCGTGGCGGACGGCGTCGTGGATGACGACCGGCTGGTGGGCCATGAGCACGGCCGCGCGGGACGGGTCGCGGTCGCCGAGGGCGGCCGTGAAGTCCGGACCGTGGCCCTCCGTCTCGCCCGCCACGTCGTTGACACCGGCGAGGTCGAAGTACGGCAGGGGCCGGCGGGCGTTCTCCAGCGGGGTGAGGCCGAGCTCGCGGACGTGGTCGATCCACTGCGCGGCGCCGGAGAAGTACTCGTGGTTGCCGGTGACGAAGAACGCGCCGTGGCGGGCGGAGAGCCGGCGCAGGGGCTCGGCGGCGGGGCCGAGGTCGTGGACGCTGCCGTCGACGAGGTCGCCGACGACGGCGATGAGGTCGGGCTGCGTCCGGTTGATCGTCTCGACGATGCGGGTGGTGTGGGCGCGGCCGAGGACGGGGCCGAGGTGGATGTCGCTGACGACGGCGATGCGGAAGCCGTGGGCGGCCCGGGGGAGTTTGGCCAGGGGGACCTGGACGCGCTTGACGCGGGGGCCGCGCAGCACCCCGTACGTGCCCTGGGCGACCGTGGCGGTCGCCGCGAGGGCGGCCGCACCGCCGACCGCACGCGCGACGAACTGGCGGCGGGTGGCTCCGCCGGGGGCTCCGGTCGGCCCGGCCGCTTCCGCGGGGGCCTGCGCCGCCGGGGCCCGAGGGGCCGGCCGGGCGGCGGAGGCGGCGGCGACGGGGGTGGCGCGGTCGCCGGCGGGGGCGGCGGTGCCGGTGGCGGCATGCGCCGTACGCGGCTCCCGGCGGAGCAGGAACGCCCGTACCGGCTCCGCGACCAGCATCGCCAGGCTCAGGTACAGCAGGATCGCCAGCCACATGTAACCCGGCCAGGCCACCGACTGTTGGAGCCGGAAGGGGGCACCGGCGCGGCCCGCCGTGAGGGCGGCCAGCGAGAGGAGCGGGAGTGCGAAGGCGAGGGCGGTGCCGATGCGGCGCGCCGTGCCGCGCGGGCGCGTCGTATCGCGGACCAGCCGGATCCACAGCCAGCGGTGGACCAGGACCAGCAGGGCCAGGACCGTCAGCCCGATCCCCGCGAAGAGCACGATTCTCATGCGTCCGGGCCCCGGCGTGATTCACGCCGCAGCGCGAGGACTCCGCGCAACCCGATCACACCAACGGCCGTCCCCAGGAGAAAGGAGGCGATGGCCAGGAGAAGGTGTACCCAGAAGTAGGCCGTCGGCTCGCCCGCCGCGTCGAATGCCAGACCACTGGCGTCCTTCCACAGGTTCCGGACGAAAGTTGCCCAGATGAACCAGCTCCACACTCCGAAGGCGAGCAGGAACCAGGAGACGGCGCGGCTGAGTTTCATGCCCCCAGTATCGGTTTGGTCCCCAGGACGGACGCGTCGGGGTGGGCTGTACCGGCGGTGGTTCGGCCGCGTTGGCCGGTCCCTGGCGGTCGAACGCCGATCGGGATGTACTTTCACCTGCGTGTCTGCAAAGAAGACCGCGCTGACGGTCCTTTCCGCCGGGCTGCTCGTCCCCGCCATGCTCGTGGTGCCCGCGCACGCCGCGCCCACGCCGCCGACGGACGCGAAGGGGCAGCCGCCCAAGGCGCCGGCCGCGGCCGCGCCGCCGGCGTCGATGTCCACCGTCGGAGGAGCCCTGCTCGGCAAGCCGGGGGTGCAGGTCAACCTGCTCGCCGGGGCCCCCGCGCTGCCGACGAGTCTGACGGGGCGTTCGTGGATCGTCGCCGACGCCGAGACCGGCGAGGTGCTGGCCGCCAACAACGCGCACTGGCGGCTGCCCCCGGCCTCCACCCTGAAGATGCTCTTCGCGGACACGGTGCTGCCGAGCCTGCCGAAGGACCAGGTCCACAAGGTCACCGAGCAGGAGATGGCGGGCGTCGGCGCGGGCTCCAGCCTGGTCGGGGTCAAGGAGGACCACGAGTACTCGGTGCACGACCTGTGGCTCGGGGTGTTCCTGCGGTCCGGGAACGACGCCGTGCACGTGCTGGCCGCCATGAACGGCGGCATCGACAAGACCGTCAAGGACATGCAGGCGCACGCCGAGGAGCTCCAGGCCCTCGACACGCACGTGGTGTCCCCGGACGGGTACGACGCCCCGGAGCAGGTGTCGAGCGCGTACGACCTCACCCTCATCGCCCGCTCCGGACTGCAGAAGCAGGACTTCCGGGAGTACTGCGGGACGGCGGAGGCGAAGTTCCCGGGGCGTCAGGAGGCCGGGAAGCCGCGCGAGTACTTCGAGATCCAGAACACCAACCGGCTGATGACGGGCTCCAGCGGGCTCTCCCCGTACAAGGGCATCGCGGGTGTGAAGAACGGCAACACGACCATGGCCGGGTCGACCTTCACCGGCGCGGCGCAGCAGGGCAACAAGAAGCTGCTGGTCACGGTGATGAATCCGGCCTCGGGCGGGCTGAACTCGGTCTACGAGGAGACCGCCGACCTCTTCGACTGGGGGTTCGCCGCGATCGGCAAGGTCAAGCCGGTGGGCGAGCTGGTCCCGCCGAAGAGCGCGGACACCTCCTCGCTGGGCTCCCCCGCCCAGTCGCACGAGCACAACTCCTCGGCGTCCGGTGAGGGCGCGGGCGGCGGTGTCGGCACCGCGCTCGGGGTCGCGGGCGGAGCGCTGGCCGTGATCGCGGGCGGGGCGTACGCCGTCAACCGGCGCTGGCCGCGCGGCCCGCGCGGCCGCCGCACCGGCGGCGGCGACCAGGTGTCCTAGGCGGTGCCCCGGGATGCCCCGGGGCACCGCCTAGGGAGTCCGGGCCGCCGCCCGGTTCCCGGGCTCTTCGGGCTCCGCGGGCCCCGCGGGCTCCTGCGGACGGCCGCCGGCGTCGGCGCGGGTGGCCGTCCAGGCGGAGCAGTACAGCAGCAGCTTCGCCATGAGGTTGATCCAGATCAGCAGGGCGACCGGCACGCCGAAGGCCCCGTACATGCTCTTCGCGGCGACCCCGCGCATATAGCCGCTGAGCAGCAGTTTCAGCAGCTCGAAGCCGGCCGCGCCGAGGAGGGCGGCCTGGACGAGGCTGCGGCGCGGCGGTTCGACGCCGGGCAGCAGGGTCAGCACGTACAGCAGGATCAGGAAGGCGGCGAGGACGCCGACGAGGAAGGCTCCGGTGCGCAGGAGCGCGCCGCCCGCGCCGTGCTGCGGCACGCCCAGCCAGCCGCCGAACTTGCCGACCGCGCTGGAGCCGAGGATCGAGGCGGCCGCCGAGGCCAGGCCCACGCCGCCGAGTCCGACGAGGACGAGCGCGTCCTTGCCCTTGCGCAGGACGGGGTTGCCCAGGTCCTCGTCGTCCTTCTCCCACACCGCGCGCAGGCAGTCCCGCATCGAGCCGACCCACCCGATGCCGGTGACGAGCAGCAGGGCGCCAGCGACGAGACCGATCGTGCCCGCGTTGGCGACGAGGCCGTTGATGTCGAGCTGGTCCGAGATGCCGGGGACCTGCTCGGCGAGGTTCTTCTGGAGCCGGTCCAGCTGCTCCTGGCTGAGCAGCGCCGCGCCGATGGCGGCGGCCACGGTGATCAGCGGGAAGAGCGCGAGGAAGCTGATGAAGGTGATCGCGGAGGCGAGGCGGCTCCAGTGGACCCGGTCGAGGCGTTCGTAGGCACGCCAGGCGTGGGTCCGCATCAGGCGGACCACGAGCGGGCCGATCACCGGGAGTTTCTTCAGCCAGTCCATGGGGTCACGGTAAATGAGGGGGCGGAAATAGCCGGGATTGCCCGGTTCGGGCGCTACGGTCGTCGATTGTGACTTTTCGCGAAGTGCTTCCGACGGGCTGTTCATTCCCCACTCTGGTCCTACGTACGCTCCGCTTCCACGCCCGCAAGACCCTCAGGCCACTGCGTCAGGAGCGCGCCGCGGCGCCGTCGCCGGAAGCCCCCGCGGCGGGCGCCGCCTCATCGGCCCGTGAGCCCGGCTGCGCCGGGACCCCGGCGATCGGGCCCGCGCCGAAAGGGTATTCACGCAGCTTGCGCCAGACCCCGTCCGAGCCCTGCTCGTAGAGCGCGAAGCCGGTGCAGGTCCACTGCGCCGCGTAGTCGGCGAGGGCGTCGAACGCCAGGTCCATCGCCTCCTCGGAGATCCCGTGGGCGACCGTGACGTGCGGGTGGTACGGGAACGCCAGCTCGCGGCTGAGCGGCCCGTCCGGGTCGCGGACCAGGCCCTGGAGCCGGGTGCAGCCCGTACCGCCCTCGACGACCTGGACGAAGACGACCGGCGAGACCGGGCGGAAGGTTCCCGTCCCCTCCAGCCGCATCCCGAAGGGGCCGAAGGCGGCCGCGACCTCGGCCAGGTGGGCCCTGATCTCCGGCAGCCGGTCCGCCTCCACCTCGGTGGGCGGGACGAGGGTGACGTGCGTGGGGATGCCGTGCGCGGCAGCGTCCCCGAAGCCGGCGCGCAGCTGCTGCAGCCGGCTGCCGTACGGCTCCGGGACCGCGATCGAAACGCCGAGCGTTACGGTCCCCACGTATGTCTCCTCCGTCGTCTGGTGTGTACGGGTTGCGTACGGGTCCTGCCGACCCAGTGTGGGGCCAGCACCCCCCGGATTGCCAGGGCCTCCGGCGGTCAGTGCTTCGCGGGCACCAGACCGAGGCGGTCGTAGGCCTGTGCCAGGGTCTCGGCGGCGACCGCGCGGGCCTTCTCCGCGCCCTTGGCCAGGATGGAATCCAGGGTCTCAGGGTCGTCCAGGTACTCCTGGGTGCGCTGCTTGAACGGTGTGACGAAATCGACCATCACGGCCGCCAGGTCGGTCTTCAGCGCGCCGTAGCCCTTGCCCTCGTACGAGGCCTCCAGGGCCGGGATCGACTCGCCCGTCAGGGTGGAGTAGATCGTGAGCAGGTTGCTGACGCCGGGCTTGTTCTCGGTGTCGAAGCGGACCTCGGCCTCGGTGTCGGTGACCGCGCTCTTGATCTTCTTCTCGGTGGCCTTGGGCTCGTCGAGGAGGTTGATCAGGCCCTTGGGCGAGGACGCGGACTTCGACATCTTGATCGACGGGTCCTGGAGGTCGTAGATCTTCGCGACCTCCTTGACGATGTGCGCGGCGGGAACCGTGAAGGTCTGGCCGTAGCGCTGGTTGAAGCGCTCCGCCAGGTCGCGGGTCAGCTCGATGTGCTGGCGCTGGTCCTCTCCGACCGGAACGGCGTTCGCCTGGTAGAGCAGGATGTCGGCGACCTGGAGGATCGGGTACGTGAAGAGCCCGACGCTGGCGCTGTTGACACCGCCCTTGGCGGACTTGTCCTTGAACTGGGTCATCCGGCTGGCCTCGCCGAAGCCGGTGATGCAGTTCATGACCCAGCCGAGCTGTGCGTGCTCGGGGACGTGGCTCTGGATGAAGAGCGTGCAGCGGTCCGGGTCGAGGCCGGCGGCGAGGAGCTGGGCCGCGGAGAGGCGGGTGTTGGCGCGCAGGTCCTTCGGATCCTGCGGCATGGTGATCGCGTGCAGGTCGACGACCATGTAGAACGCGTCGTGCGTCTCCTGCAGGGCGACGTACTGGCGGATGGCTCCGAGGTAGTTCCCGAGGTGGAACGAGCCGGAGGTGGGCTGGATGCCGGAGAGCGCGCGAGGACGATCAGAAGCCATGGCTTCATTCTCTCAGGTACGGCGGCCGCGGCGGTCCGCACCCGTCCGGAAATCCCCCGGGGCCGGGGCCCCGGGGAGGGGACCGGTCAGGAGAGCGGGAGGCCCGGGGCGGGGAAGGCCGCCATCAGGTCCGCGACCTCGGCGCGGACCGCCGCGAGGGCCTGCTCGTCCGACTTGGCGGCGGCGTCCACGGCGCGGGAGATCCACTCCGCCACCAGCGGCATGTGGTCCGTCCCCAGGCCCCGCGAGGTCAGGGACGGGGTGCCGATGCGGATGCCCGACGGGTCGAAGGGCTTGCGCGGGTCGAACGGGACCGTGTTGTAGTTCACGACGATCCCGGCGCGGTCCAGCGCCTTGGCCGCCACCTTCCCCGGGACCCCCCGCGAGGTCAGGTCCATCAGGATCAGGTGGTTGTCCGTACCGCCCGACACGAGGTCGAAGCCCCGGTCCAGCAGCGCCGCCGCCAGGGCCTTGGCATTGGCGACCACGGCGTGCGCGTACGTCACGAAGGACGGCTGCGCCGCCTCGTGCAGGGCCACCGCGATGCCCGCCGTCGTCTGGTTGTGCGGGCCGCCCTGGAGGCCCGGGAAGACCGCCTTGTCGATGGCCTTCGCGTGCTCCTCCCGGCACATCAGCATCGCGCCGCGCGGCCCGCGCAGCGTCTTGTGCGTGGTCGTGGAGACCACGTCCACGTGCCCGACCGGCGAGGGGTGCGCCCCGCCCGCGATCAGGCCGGCGATGTGCGCGACGTCCGCGACGAGGACCGAGCCGGCCTCCCGGGCGATCGAGGAGAACGCCTCGAAGTCGATCGTGCGCGGGAGCGCCGTACCGCCGCAGAAGATGATCTTCGGGCGCTCCGCCAGTGCGAGCTCGCGCACGGCGTCGTAGTCGATCAGGCCGGTCCCGGCGGACACCCCGTACTGCACGCCGCGGAACCAGGACCCCGTCGCCGAGACCCCCCAGCCGTGCGTCAGGTGCCCGCCCATCGGCAGGGCCATGCCCATCACCGTGTCGCCCGGCTTCGCGAAGGCCAGGTACACGGCGAGGTTCGCCGGGGAGCCGGAGTACGGCTGGACGTTGGCGTGATCCACCCCGAACAGGCCCTTCGCCCGCTCGACGGCCAGCGCCTCGACGCGGTCGATGTTCTGCTGGCCCTCGTAGTAGCGGCGGCCCGGGTAGCCCTCGCTGTACTTGTTCTGCAGCACCGTGCCGGAGGCCTCGAGCACGGCGGCGGACACGTAGTTCTCGCTCGGGATCAGGCGCAGGGTCTGCGCCTGCAGGGTCTCCTCGTCGGCGACGAAGGACGCCAGCTCGGGGTCGACTGCGGTCAGGGCGGGGTGGCGGCTCGCGCTCATGGCGGCTCCTCCGGGGTCGATGTCAGTTCTCGTCCCCGCGAGGCCCAGGCGAGCGGCCCTGTATGCGGTCGTGCGCGCACGACTCCCCCGGAGTTGGTTCTCCGTACGCCAGTCGCCGTGCGTACCGCTCACCTTAGCGGGCGGTCCACAAGAAAGGTTTCCCCGTCCGGTATACGAGCGACGTATAGCCGTATACAAGGTGACGTGACGCAGGTGACGCCACCCCCGTCACCTCCATCGCCCTCGTCACGTCCATCACGCCCGCACCGACGATCGGAGACCCCGTGTCGACAACTGCTGAAGCGCTGCGTTCCGCCGAGGCGCACAGCGCGCACAACTACCACCCGCTGCCCGTCGTCGTGGCGTCCGCGGAAGGCGCGTGGATGACCGACGTCGAGGGCCGCCGGTTCCTGGACATGCTCGCGGGCTACTCGGCGCTCAACTTCGGCCACGGCAACCGCCGTCTGCTCGATGCGGCCAAGGCGCAGCTGGAGCGGGTCACCCTCACCTCGCGGGCCTTCCACCACGACCGGTTCGCCGACTTCTGCCGTGAACTCGCCGCGCTGTGCGGCAAGGAGATGGTGCTGCCGATGAACACCGGCGCGGAGGCCGTGGAGACGGCGGTGAAGACCGCCCGCAAGTGGGGTTACGAGGTCAAGGGCGTGCCCGACGGCCAGGCCAAGATCGTGGTCGCGGCCAACAACTTCCACGGCCGTACGACGACCATCGTGAGCTTCTCGACGGACCACGAGGCGCGCGACCACTACGGGCCCTACACCCCCGGGTTCGAGATCGTTCCGTACGGGGACCTCACCGCGCTGGCGGCTGCCGTCACGGCGAACACCGTGGCCGTGCTGCTGGAGCCGATCCAGGGCGAGGCCGGGGTCCTCGTGCCGCCGCCCGGCTACCTGCAGGGCGTACGGGAGCTCACGCGCGAGCGGAACGTCCTGTTCATGGCGGACGAGATCCAGTCGGGGCTGGGCCGGACCGGGAAGACCTTCGCGTGCGAGCACGAGGACGTCGTACCGGACGTGTACATCCTCGGCAAGGCGCTGGGCGGCGGCGTGGTCCCGGTCTCGGCCGTCGTCGCCGACCGGGACGTGCTCGGGGTGTTCCGGCCCGGCGAGCACGGCTCCACCTTCGGCGGCAACCCGCTGGCCTGCGCGGTCGCCCTGGAGGTGATCGCGATGCTGCGCTCCGGCGAGCACCAGCAGCACGCCGCCGAGCTCGGCGACCACCTGCACCGGGAGCTGAACCTGCTGGTCGGCGGGGGCGCCGTGACCGCCGTACGCGGGCGGGGGCTGTGGGCGGGCGTCGACATCGACCCGGCGCACGGCACGGGCCGGGAGATCTCCGAGGCGCTGATGGAGCGGGGCGTGCTGGTCAAGGACACGCACGGGTCGACGATCCGGATCGCGCCGCCGCTGGTGATCGGCAAGGAGGACCTGGACTGGGGCCTGGACCAGCTGCGCGAGGTGCTGGCCGCGGGCTGACGCCTCGGCCGTGGGGGGGGGCGGGCGGGCCGCCCCCCCCCCCCCCCGGCGGGGGGGGCCCGCGGCGGGGGGGGGGGGCCGGGGGGGGGGCCCCCCCCCCACGGCGGGACGGCGCTACAGGATGACGTGGGGCAGGAAGCGGGCGTACTCGTCCGTGACCGGGCCCGCCGATTCGCGGATGCCCAGGCCCGCGGCCTCCTCCTCGACGACCCAGGCGCCGAGCACCACGCGGTTGCCGTCGAAGTCGGGGAGCGGGGCCAGGCCCTGGAAGACGTACGTCTCCCCCTCGTCCGGCGTGAACGGCTCGTCGCCGCCGGCCGGGTGCAGGGTGACCCCGGCGCCCTCGCGGCCCAGCAGCGGCTTCGCCGCGTACCCGGTGGTCCGCGCGAGCTCGCGCGGGCCGTCGAGGTAGGCGGGCAGCAGGTTCGGGTGCTCCGGGAAGAGCTCCCACAAGATCGCCAGCAGCGCCTTGTTGGAGAGCAGCATCTTCCACAGCGGCTCGATCCACGTGGTGGTCCCCGAGCCGCCGCCGTGGTCGTACGTGCCGAGGACCTGCGGGGCGAAGGGGTCGGTGACCAGCCATTCCCACGGGTAGAGCTTGAAGCAGCTGCGGATGAAGCCGAGCCCCCGGTCGACGAACCGGCCCGACAGGCTGTCCCAGCCGATCTGCTCGACGGACAGCTCCACGGTCGCCAGGCCCGCCTGCTCGGCGGTCTCCTGGAGGTAGGCGACCGTCATCAGGTCCTCGCCGAGCTCGTCCGTCTCGGAGTGCGCGAAGTGGACCGGGCCGGGCGGCAGCAGTTCCGCCTGCCGGCGCCAGGCTTCGACGAGCCGCTCGTGGAGGGAGTTCCACTGGTCGGCGCCGGGGAAGCGCTCCTCCATCCAGAACCACTGCGGACTGGCCGCCTCCACGAGGGACGTGGGGGTGTCGGCGTTGTACTCCAGCATCTTGGCCGGACCGCCGGCTCCGTCGTAGCGCAGGTCGAACCGGCCGTAGAGGGAGGGCTGTTCGGCCCGCCGGCGCCAGGACTCGGCGATGAGGGCGGCCAGCTTCGGGTCGGTGATGCCCAGGTCGGCGAAGCGGTCGTGCTCGACGATGTGCGCGGCCGCGGCCAGGCACATGGCGTGCAGCTCCTCGACGACGTTCTCCAGCGCCTCCACCTCGGGGAGGGTGAAGGAGTAGTACGCGCTCTCGTCCCAGTAGGGCCGCAGGGAGTCGTCGGGGTAGCGGGTGAGGGGGTAGATCAACCCCTGCTCCTCGACCTTCTTCTGCCAGTCGGGGCGCGGCTCGATCGTGTGGCGCTGCACGCTGGATCAGCCGCCCGAGGAGCTCTTGTGGCTGCCGCCGATGCCGCCGCGGGTGACGGCGGACTTGTCGAAGCTGCCGCCGCTGATGCTGTTGTTGCTCGCCACGGATCCGCCGTAGTAGTACGAGCCGCGGCCGCCGCTCTTGCACTCCTTGGTGTTCAGCTTCTCCAGGGTGACGCGGTCCGCGCAGCGCTTGTCGGGCTCGTTGCTGCTGCCGCACGCCACGAGGGCGGCGGCGAGCAGGCCCATGCCGCCGAGGGCGACGCCGCCGGAGCGCATGCGTCGTCGCGTGGTGGTGTTGTCGCCTGTTCTGCTGCCCGTACTGCTGTCGTCCATGGCGGACAGACTAGAACGGGGCGGCGAACCGATGGAATCCGGCCGTCGAAACCCCCTCATGACCTCCATGACCTAGAGTCTTTTCGTGCTCCTTGGGATGGTTTGCGCACTCGGTGCGGCGGTCTGTTTCGGTACGGCGTCGGTACTGCAGGCGATGGCCGCGCGGGCGGCGGAGCCGGGGACCGGGTCCGGCGTGGACGCGGCGCTGCTGCTGCGGGCGGCCCGGCAGTGGCGGTACGTGGTGGGCCTGGGGCTGGACGCGGCCGGTTTCGTCCTCCAGATCGTGGCGCTGCGCAACATCCCGATCTACACGGTGGGGGCGGCGCTGGCGGCGAGCCTCGCGGTGACGGCCGTGGTCTCGGCGCGGCTGCTGCACGTACCGCTGAGCGGGGCCGAGTGGGGCGCGGTGGGGACGGTGTGCGCGGGGCTGGCGATGCTGGCGCTGTCGTCGGGCGAGGAGGGCTCGGGGACGGGGTCGTTCGCGCTGAAACTGGGGCTGCTGGGGGTGGCGGTGCTGGTGCTGCTGGTGGGGGTGGTGGCGGGCGGGCTCCCGGACCGCTCGCGCGCACTGGTCCTCGGCCTCGCGTCGGGGACGGGCTTCGGGGTGGTCGAGGTGTCGGTCCGGCTGATCGACGACGTCTCGCCCGCGACGCTCGCGAACCCGGCTCTGTACGCACTGCTGCTGGGCGGGGCCGCCGGGTTCCTGCTGCTCACCTCGGCGCTCCAGCGCGGCTCGGTGACGACGGCCACGGCGGGCATGGTGCTCGGCGAGACGATCGGCCCGGCGGCGGTGGGCGTGGCCTGGCTCGGCGACACCACCCGTGCGGGCCTGACCTGGCTGGCCGTGCTCGGCTTCGCGGTGGCGGTGGCCGGAGCCCTGGCCCTGGCCCGCTTCGGCGAACCGCCGGCGACCCCGCGACCCGGCACCCCGGACCCCGCCGGAGCCTGACGCCGCCCGGGCGGGACCGGCACGGCTCAGGGCAGGGCGGCCAGCAGGGCCGTCAGCGTCGCCGACCAGGCGCTCGTCGGCGGGGTTCCGTAGCCGACCACCAGGGCCTCCCGCCGCGGGAGTTCCGCGTCCGGGTGGGCGAAGAAGGACAGCGGCACCACCGCCAGGTCCTGCCAGGCCGCGGACCGCAGGGCCGCGGCCTCGGTGCCCTCCGGGAGGTCCAGCACCGCGTGCAGGCCCGCCGCGATGCCCGACACCGCCACCCGGCCGGAGACGGCCTCGACCAGCTCGTCCCGGCGGCGCCGGTACCGCAGCCGCATGCCGCGCACGTGCCGGTCGTACGCCCCGGACCGGATGAACTCCGCCAGCGTCAGCTGGTCCACCGCGCTCGACGTCCAGTCGGTCCGCCCCTTCGCCGCGACGACCTCGTCCAGCAGCCCCGGCGGCACCACCATCCACCCCATCCGCAGCCCCGGGGCGAGCGACTTGCTCGCCGTACCGAGGTAGACCACCCGGTCCGGGTCGAGTCCCTGCAGCGCGCCCACCGACTGGCCGTCGTAGCGGAACTCCCCGTCGTAGTCGTCCTCCACGATGATCCCGCCCGTGCTCCGGGCCCAGTCGACCGCCGCCGCCCGGCGGGCCGGGGTCAGCGCCGCCCCGGTGGGGAACTGGTGCGCGGGGGTCAGCAGCACCGCTCCGGCGCCCGCGCCCGCCGGTCCGGACAGGTCCGGCGTCCGCGCGCCCGCGTCGTCCACCGCGAGCGGCCGCGTCCGCAGCCCCGCCCGCGTCAGCGTCTCCCGGTGCATGTAAAGGCCGTACCCCTCCACCGCCACGTCCCGGACCCGGCGCGCCCGCAACACCCCGGCCAGCAGCATCAGCGCGTGCGCGAACCCCGCGCACAGCACGATCCGCTCCGGGTCCGCGTACACCCCGCGCGCCCGTGCCAGGTACCCGGCGAGCGCCTCCCGCAGCTCCACCCGGCCGCGCGCGTCGACCTGGTACCCGAAGGCGTCGCTCGGCGCGTCCGTCAGCGCCCGCCGGGCCGCCGTCAGCCAGGCGGCGCGCGGGAAGGCCCCCAGGTCCGGGGTGCCGGGCACCAGGCTGTACGAGTGCCGCTTCGGCGAGGGGTGCCGGACGCGGGCGGACCCCGCGGGCCGGAGCGGCCGGGCACGTTCCGCGACCCGGGTGCCCGAGCCCTGGCGGGCCGTCAGCCAGCCCTCGGCGACGAGCTCGGCGTACGCCTCCGCGACCGTGTTCCGCGCGATCCCGAGGTCCGCGGCGAAGGAGCGCGAGGACGGCAGCCGGGTCCCCGGCGCCAGCCGCCCGCTGCGCGCGGCCTCGCGCAGCGCTTCGACGAGCCCGGCGCGCAGGCCGCGCCCGGCGGAGAGGTCCAAGTGCAGGTCGGCGCCGAAATCGGCACCGGGAGCACCGCCCCCGCCACCCGCCCCGGCATCGGAAGTGGCCCAAGATTCCTTCATGGATATGGACCATACGGGCGGGCCGCCTGCTTCTTAAAGTGGACGCATGACCACCACGTACGAAGACACCACCGCACACGCACCCGAGCACACCCCCCGCATGGGCTGGGCCAAGCACGCACCCGAGGTCTACAAGGCGATCGTGAGCCTGGAGATGGCCGCGAGGAAGGGCCTGGACCCGGCCCTGATCGAACTGGTCAAGATCCGCGCCTCGCAGCTCAACCACTGCGCCTTCTGCCTGGACATGCACACCAAGGACGCCATCGCCGGCGGCGAGAGCGTCGAGCGGATCGTGCAGCTGACCGCCCTGGAGGAGTCGCGCCACTTCTACACCGAGAAGGAAGTGGCCGCGCTCGAACTGACCGAGGCCGTGACCGTCCTGACCGAGGGATTCGTTCCCGACGAGGTGTACGAGAAGGCCGCGAAGCACTTCGAGGAGAAGGAGCTCGCCCACCTGATCGCCGTGATCTCGACGATCAACGTCTGGAACCGTTTCGCGGTCACCACCCGCATGGTCCCGGGCCACTACACCCCGGGCATGTTCAAGTAACGGGCAGCCGGACCGGGGATCGACCCCGGTCCGGCCCCCGCCCGGCCCCGGTCCCGCCTCAGCCCGTCCGGAACGAGCCCAGGGCCGCCGCCATCCGCGCGCGGACGGCCTTCTTGTCGGCGGCCGGGCCGAAGCCCATCAGCACCCAGCGGCTGCCGCCGGACGCGACGGTCAGCCGCCCGACGGCGTACACGGTCCCGCCGTCCCCGTCGGGGATCTCGTACACGATCTCGCAGCCGGTGGTGTCCTTCGATTCGAGGGAGATCCGCCGGTAGCCCTCCCGGGTGCTCAGTTCCTTGGTGGTCTCGACCAGGACCTCGCACGGGTTGGCGGGGCCACCGGTGACCGGGAGGACCTGGAGCAGGCTGTCCCGGCCCTGCTCGGGCCGGAACACCGTGCCGGCCGCGGTCGAGGCCACGGACGTGCTGAGCTGCCAGTCGTCCGGGACGGCGACCTGGAAGCCCGCCCCGGCGCTGCGCAGCACCTTGTACCCGTCGGGCAGCTCCGCCGGATCCGCCCTCAGGTACGAGGCCGCCAGCGCGGCCCCGCCCAGGGCCACCGCCACGCCGGCGGCGATGCCCAGCCGCAGCCGCCACCGGCGTGCGGTGCGCCGCGCGGGCGGGGTGTCCCGGGGCTCCCCGTCCGCCGGAGCGGCCCACGGGTTCCGCGGCCCGGTGCCCCGCGGGTGTGCGTCCGGGGGATGAGTGCCCGGCGGATGAGTGCCCGGCGGATGGGCCGGCATCGGCGGGAGCTGCGGCCCCCCGGGCCCCGGCTCCTCACGTCCGGACCCGGTTCCGGGCTCCGGACGCCCTCGCCGGCGCCGCTCCGGGCCTTCCGGCCCTCCCGGGCCCTCCCACTGCTGCGTCCGCGGGTTCCACCGGACGGGGCCGCTCCCCGGGGCCACGGATCACCCCCCGAACGAGGTCAGCAGGGCGGCCAGCGCGGTGGCCGCGCTCACCGAGTCCACCAGTGGCGCCCACCGCTCCAGCGCCCCGCGCAGCCGGGCGGGCAGCCCCGGCCGGACCTCCTCGCCAGCCGACTCCAACTCCTCTGCCGCCGCGTCCAGTTCGGCGTCGAGGGCAGCCCTCCCGTCGCTGCGGGGCAGACGTACGAGGGCCGCGCGGAGGTCCCGTACCGCCTCCAGCAGCTCCTCGGCGGTCGGCCCGGCGACGGCGGCGTCAGCCCCCGAACCGCCTTGGTTGACCGTGCTGTTGCTGACGTCCGTGCCGCCGATGCTGAAGGCGCTCCCGCGTACGTCGCCGATCCGCACCGAGGGCGGCCCGGCGCCTTCGCTATTGGCCACTTCTGCTCCCCTTGCCCGCACGCACGCGCCCGTCCTTCCGGTCCGTGCCGTCCTTGCCCTGGTTCACCGTGCTGTTGTGGCTCACTCCGTTGATGCCGAAGGCGCTGTTGCTCACCGACTGGATGAACACCCCGCCCTCCGCGACGTTGACCGCGCGCTCCGCGAACTCCTCGGTGAGCCAGCCCGCGTCGTGCAGCGCCTGCGTCACACCGCCCACGATGCGCTCCTGGATCGTCTTCACGTACCGGTCCATGTCCATCAGCTGGAACAGCGACAGGTCGCTCTGCGAGGCGAGTTCGCGTACGGACGCGGCCGGTCCCGCCGCGTACGCGACCCCGTGCCCGGCGGTCGCCAGCCGCCACGGGACCCGGCAGGCCCCGCCCAGGGTGGCGAGGGCCACGCCGAGCGAGCCGGGGGCGTTGCTGAGGGCCAGCAGCACCTTGGCGAGGGGGGTGTTGCGGCGGCGGCGCCGGGCGATGTCGTCGGCCCGCTGGAAATCGGGCCGCACCGGCAGCAGCACGTGCGGCGCGACCTCCAGCATGAGCATGCCGCCCTGCGTGTGGACGCGGATGAACACGGTGATGACGAGGTTCTCGTCCCAGCCGCCGATCCGGACGCGCAGGAAGTGCCGGCGCCGCTCGCCGCCTTCCTCGACCGCGGCGGCGCGGTGCCCGGCGAACGCCTCCTGCGAGACGTCGACCGCGTCCACGTCGGGCAGTCCGGCGGCCGGAAGGTACACGCACTCGTCGATGACCAGCTCGCGCAGCCGGTCCAGGACGCTCGCCTCCGCACCCTCGGAGCCGCCCGGCGAGGGCACGCGCAGGGCCTCCAGCCTGGGCCGGATCCGCTCGATGATGCCCGCGTTGTCGAGGCGGCGGGCCTCCTCTCCGGCCCGCGCGCGCAGCTCCACCGTCAGCTGCCACGGCAGACGGGCCTGGCCGGCCCCGCAGAACGGGTTGTCGACGTCGTACAGGACCACCTGCGCGTGCTGCATGCGCGCGATCCGGTCCTGGGCCCGGTGGAAGCGCGGGCCTCCGACCGGATCGGCCTCCTGGTCCGCGTAGTGCGCGCGGCCGAGCTTGGTGCCGATGGTCTGCGCGAAGTGCCCGCGCTGGAAGTAGACGAGCACCGTGACCAGCACGCCGACCAGCACGAGCGACCACGAGTAGACCTCCCCGTAGTACTGGCCGATCCTGGGCAGCAGCATGAGGATGCCGAGCGGGTCGTGCTCGAAGAGGTATCCCACGTAGTCGCCGAGGAAGCTCAGGTCGGGGTTCCCCCTGCCGCCCATCTCGACCGGGAAGCCGCTGATGTCGTCCGTGAACAAGCCGCGGAGCACGCCCCACAGGATCCTGCCGAGGAGGAAGGCTGCGCAGCCGCGCAGGATCCACTCGAAGATCCGGCCGCCGCGGCCGGTCCGCTCGCGGCGCTTCTTGATCCGGCCGGCCCCGCTCAGGAGCAGCGCCGGGACGAGCAGGAAGAAGAAGAACGAGCGGGTGAGGAGGAGGCCGAGCGCCCACGCCGCGACGATCCCCGCCGACCAGGCCACCTCGGTGCGCAGGGCGCGCAGGGCGTGGGCGAGGACGCGGGAGGCGTCGAACCCGTAGGAGGGTGCGGGGAACCGCTCCTCGTGGACGTAGAGCTCCTCGATCACCCGGTCGCGGTAGGCGGGGTCGAGGTAGGTGCCTGCGCACAGGAGGCGTCCCGCCTCCGTCGCCGCCGGGTCCACGGGGGCCCTGCCGTCGGGTGTGCCACTCACGCGTTCTCCTCGCTCGGGAGGAGGGCAACCGTACGGCGCGCGGGGCGCGCGTAAACAGGGTGCTTCACGCCAAAAAGCCCCGGCGCGCACGCCGGGGCCTTTCAGATGTCGCAGGATCGCGTTCGGCCGGGCCGGCCGGCCCTTCGCAGGGCCGGCCGGGTCCCGTCCGACCGGTCAGATCAGGCCGAGCTCGCGGACCGCGTCGCGCTCCTCGACGAGCTCCGCCACGGACGCGTCGATGCGCGTGCGGGAGAACTCGTTGATGTCCAGGCCCTGGACGATCTCGTACTTGCCGTCCTTGGTGGTGACGGGGAAGGAGGAGATGATGCCCTCCGGGACGCCGTAGGAGCCGTCCGACGGGATGCCCATGGAGGTCCAGTCGCCCGCGGCGGTGCCGTTGACCCACGTGTGGACGTGGTCGATGGCGGCGTTCGCGGCCGAGGCGGCCGAGGACGCGCCGCGGGCCTCGATGATCGCGGCGCCGCGCTTGGCGACGGTCGGGATGAAGGTGTCGGCGAGCCACAGCTCGTCGCTGACGACCTCGGCGGCGTTCTTGCCGGCGATCTCCGCGTGGAAGATGTCCGGGTACTGGGTCGCCGAGTGGTTGCCCCAGATGGTGAGGCGCTTGATGTCGGAGACGGCGGCGCCGGTCTTGGCGGCCAGCTGCGAGATCGCGCGGTTGTGGTCGAGGCGGGTCATCGCGGTGAAGCGCTCGGCCGGTACGTCCGGGGCCGCGGCCTGCGCGATGAGCGCGTTGGTGTTGGCCGGGTTGCCGACGACGAGGACCTTGATGTCGTCCGCGGCGTGGTCGTTGATGGCCTTGCCCTGCGGCTTGAAGATGCCGCCGTTGGCGGAGAGCAGGTCGCCGCGCTCCATGCCCTTGGTGCGCGGGCGGGCGCCCACGAGCAGGGCGACGTTCGCACCCTCGAAGCCCGCGTTCGGGTCGTCGAAGATGTCGATGCCCTTGAGCAGCGGGAAGGCGCAGTCGTCGAGCTCCATGGCGGTGCCCTCGGCGGCCTTCATCCCCTGGGGGATCTCCAGGAGGCGGAGCTTGACCGGCACGTCCGCGCCGAGCAGGTGACCGGACGCGATGCGGAAGAGCAGCGCGTAGCCGATCTGGCCGGCGGCGCCGGTGACGGTGACATTCACGGGAGTGCGGGTCATGGCCTTCTCCGTTAGACAGCTGGCGGTGGGGCGTCGCTGCCCCATGTGCTGGCGGACGCCGCTCCCCTGCGAATCTTGACGTGAAGAGACATCCGGCGTCAGGCTATCCGACCTTCCGGCGGCCCAATCCCCCGGTCCGTGTGGTGCAGGGCACACGGACCGGGAGTTCGAAGGCGCGGAGGGGGATTTCCCCGCTCTTTTCGACCGCCGGACACCGCCGGACGGGTGTACGAGCGGGTGCGAGTACGTCAGGTGCCGCGGCCCCGCCGGGCACCCCGCCGGGCGCCCCGGCGGCGGCCGGGTCAGCGCACCGTGAAGCGGACCGCGTCCTCCAGGAACGGGATGTCCAGCCACGGTTTGGGTTCCATCACCAGCGCGAGCAGCGTGATGGCCACGCCCAGCAGCCCGTACGTGACCATGTCGGTGAACCGGGAGCGCACCGCGAGCATCCCCACCTGCGGCAGTACGCGCCGCAGCACGGAGGCCGCGATCAGGGCCACGCCGATCACCAGGACGCCGAAGCGGGGGTGGTTCAGCGCGGTCAGGAGCAGTCCGACCGCGGTGGCCGCGAGCACGCTGAGCATCGGCCACTGGCGGGCCGCGAGGGCGTCACCGGGCGCGGCACGGCCGTGCCCCTCGGGGCGGGCGGTGTCCTTGGTGATGGAGGGGAAGCGGCGCGACTTGGCGGCATCGGGCCCGGCTCCGGGGCCCGCGGGCCCGGAGCCGGCGCCGACCGCGGCATCCGCGGGCCCGGCTTCGGCGCCGGCGGGCCCGGCGCCGGGGCCGGACTCCGCGCCGGTCGCCTCCGCCTCGTGCTCAGCCCGCACTGGTCGACGTCCGTTCCGCCGCCTCGACGACGTTCACGAGCAGCTGCGCCCGCGTCATCGGGCCGACACCGCCCGGGTTCGGGGAGATCCAGCCGGCCACCTCGGCGACGCCCGGGTGCACGTCGCCGACGATCTTGCCGTTCTCGTCGCGGCTGACGCCCACGTCCACGACGGCCGCGCCGGGCTTCACGTCCTCCGGCTTGACCAGGTGCGGGACGCCCGCGGCCGCCACGATGATGTCCGCCTGGCGCAGCTGGGCCGCCAGGTCGCGGGTGCCGGTGTGGCACAGGGTGACGGTGGCGTTCTCCGACTTGCGGGTCAGCAGCAGGCCCATGGAGCGCCCGACGGTGATGCCGCGGCCGAGGAGCACCACGTGCGCTCCGTTGATCTCGATGCCGTGGTGGCGCAGCAGCTGCACGATCCCGTACGGGGTGCAGGGCAGCGGGCCCGGCTCGTTCAGCACCAGCCGCCCGAGGGACATCGGGTGCAGGCCGTCGGCGTCCTTGGCCGGGTCCATCAGCTCCAGGACCCGGTTGGTGTCGATGCCCTTGGGGAGCGGGAGTTGGACGATGTAGCCGGTGCACTCCGGGTTCGCGTTGAGTTCCCGTACGACCGCCTCGATGTCCTCCTGGGAGGCCGTCGCGGGCAGTTCGCGCTGGATGGACGCGATGCCGACCTCGGCGCAGTCCTTGTGCTTGCCGTTGACGTACCAGCGGCTGCCCGGGTCGTCGCCGACCAGCAGGGTGCCGAGGCCGGGGGTGATGCCCCGGGCCTTGAGCGCCGCCACGCGGGCGGTCAGTTCGGACTTGATCGCGGCGGCGGTGGCCTTGCCATCGAGAATCTGGGCGGTCATGGCCCCATCCTCCCGGATGGACCGGCTTCGCTTCCAGTCGCGGGCCCGGCCGGGCGCCCGGTCCCGGGCCCGGGCGGGCGCTCCGCAACGGGCTTGACCCGTTCATTGCACTTGCACAACAAGTCACCGGCCCGGCGCGCCGTCGCTGGACAACTCCGGTCCGGGCGGACCACGATGGCGTAAAGAGTGCCGCGGGCAGTGCCGGGGGGCGTACCGCACACAGCAGTGATTCCTCCGTGCGTGCCGTGCGTCCCCGCACTTCCACGGAGGAACACCCCAAGATGAGCTTCGGCGACCCGAACAACCCGTACGGGCAGCAGCAGCCGCCGGCCCCGCAGGGCCAGCCCGGCTACGGATACCCGAACCAGGCCCCGCAGGGCATTCCGCCGCAGGGCGGCTACGCCTACCCGCAGCAGGCCCCGCAGGGCCAGCCAGGCTACGGATACCCGAACCAGGCCTACCCGGCCGGCCCCGGCGGCTACCCGGGCATGCCCATGCAGATGCCGGGTGTGCTGAAGACCGCGCGCGTGCTCCTCTTCATCATCGCGGCCATTCAGCTGATCGTCGGCGCGTTCGCCCTGCTGGGGGCGGCGTTCCTCTCCAGCGCGGACTCCGCCAGCGGCCTGGGCAGCAGCGACTCGGGCCAGATGGCCGCCGGCCTGATCGCCGTCATCGCCCTGATCGCCATCGGCTTCGCCGTGTGGGCGATCGTCCTCGGCGTGAAGTTCGGCAAGGGCGGCAACGCCACCCGGATCACGACGATCGTGTACGCCGTCCTCTTCCTGCTCAGCAGCCTCGCCAACTTCGCGAACGTCAGCAGCAACGGCACCGCGGGCGCGGCTGCGGGCGGCGTGATCGGCCTCGCCATCGGCGTGGTCATCCTGATCGCCGCGGTCAACAAGGACTCGGTGGCCTGGTTCAACCGCCCGCGCTACTGATCCGCGCAGGGCCACAGGAGATGCGGCGAAGGCCGCCACCCGTGAGGGGTGGCGGCCTTCGCCGTGTGCGGGGAGCCGGACTCAGTGGAAGAAGTGCCGGGTCCCGGTGAAGTACATGGTCACGCCGGCCGCCTTCGCGGCCTCGACGACCTGCTCGTCACGGACCGAACCGCCCGGCTGGACCACGGCCTTGATGCCGGCGGCGGTCAGGATCTCCAGCCCGTCCGGGAACGGGAAGAAGGCGTCGGAGGCGGCGTACGAGCCCTGCGCGCGCTCGGCGCCCGCCCGCTCGACGGCCAGCTTCGCCGAGTCCACGCGGTTGACCTGGCCCATGCCGACGCCGACCGAGGCGCCGTCCTTGGCGAGCAGGATCGCGTTGGACTTGACGGCCCGGCAGGCCTTCCACGCGAAGGCGAGCTCGGCGAGTTCCTCCGCGGAGAGGGCGTCGCCGGTGGCGAGGGTCCAGTTCGCCGGGTCGTCGCCCTCGGCCTGGAAGAGGTCGGACTGCTGGAGCAGCGCGCCGCCGGAGATCGGCTTCAGGTCGCCCGGCTGGTGCGGGGTGCCGTCGACCTTCAGGACGCGGATGTTCTTCTTCTTGGCCAGGATCTCGACCGCGCCGTCCTCGTACGCGGGGGCCGCGATGACCTCGGTGAAGATCTCCGCGACCTGCTCGGCGAGCTCGACGGTCACCGGGCGGTTGACGGCGATGACGCCGCCGAAGGCCGACAGCGGGTCGCAGGCGTGCGCCTTGCGGTGCGCGGCGGCGACGTCCGCGCCGACGGCGATGCCGCACGGGTTGGCGTGCTTGATGATCGCGACGCAGGGCTCTTCGTGGTCGTACGCGGCGCGGCGGGCGGCCTCGGTGTCCACGTAGTTGTTGAAGGACATCTCCTTGCCGTGCAGCTGCTCGGCGTTGGCGAGCCCGCCCGGCTGGCCGTCGGTGTAGAGGGCCGCGGCCTGGTGCGGGTTCTCGCCGTAGCGCAGGGTGGACTTGCGGTCCCAGGCGCCGGCCAGGAACTCGGGGAGCACGGCCTCCGGCTCCGGGGCGTACGCATTCGTGAACCAGGAGGCCACGGCGACGTCGTACGCGGCGGTGTGCTGGAAGGCCTCGGCGGCCAGCCGCTTGCGCGCGGTGAGGTCGAAGCCGCCGCCCTGGGCCGCGGCGAGGACGTCGGCATACCGGGCGGGGCTGGTGACGACGGCGACCGAGGGGTGGTTCTTGGCGGCGGCGCGGACCATCGACGGGCCGCCGATGTCGATCTGCTCGACGCACTCGTCGGGGGTGGCGCCGGAGGCGACGGTCTCCCGGAAGGGGTAGAGGTTGACGATCACCAGGTCGAAGGGCTCGATGCCGAGCTCGGTGAGCTGGTTGCGGTGGTCCTCCAGGCGCAGGTCGGCGAGGATGCCGGCGTGCACGCGCGGGTGCAGGGTCTTGACCCGGCCGTCCAGGCACTCGGGGAAGCCGGTGAGCTCCTCGACCTTGGTGACGGGCACGCCGGCCGCGGCGATCCTGGAGGCGGTGGAGCCGGTGGAGACGAGCGCGACGCCCGCCTCGTGCAGGCCGCGTGCCAGCTCCTCCAGTCCCGTCTTGTCGTAGACACTGACGAGCGCGCGCCGGATCGGTCGCTTCGACGAGCTCGACGAGGTGGTGCTGCTCTCTACGGCGGTCACTGGATTGTTACCTTTCGTCCCTCAATGCGGTAGCCGTGCCGGGCCAGGCGCCCCACGACATCGACGAGCAGCTGGCGCTCGACTTCCTTGATGCGCTCGTGCAGAGCGGCTTCGTCGTCCCCGTCCCGGACCTCGACCACACCCTGGGCGATGATCGGACCGGTGTCCACGCCGGCGTCCACGAAGTGGACCGTGCAGCCGGTGACCTTCGCGCCGTAGGCGAGGGCGTCCCGTACGCCGTGCGCTCCCGGGAAGGCCGGGAGGAGGGCGGGGTGGGTGTTGACGAAGCGGCCGCCGAAGCGGCCGATGAACGAGGCGCCCACGATCTTCATGAACCCGGCGGACACGACGAGGTCCGGCGCGTGGGCGGCGGTCGCCTCGGTGAGGGCGGCGTCCCACTCCTCGCGGGTCGCGTACGCCTTGACCGGGCACACGAAGGTGGGGATCCCGGCCTTCTCGGCCCGCTCCAGGCCGGCGATGCCCTCGCGGTCGGCCCCCACGGCGACGACTTCGGCACCGAAGCCCTCGGATCCGCCGGGGTGGGCGTCGATGGCGTCGAGCAGGGCCTGGAGGTTGGTGCCGGAACCGGAGACCAGCACGACCAGGCGGGAGGCGGCCATGGGAGGCCCTTTCTGCGGGAATGCGTCCATACGCACGTCACGTGGTGTCACGCACCGGGCGTACATCTTGTGTGATCGGACGAAAGCGAGGTGCCCCTGAATACGGGTGACCCTACGAAGCCGCCGACCGCCTGCAACGATACCGGCACACCGGACCGCCCCCGAGGGACGGGGGGACGGGCGAGAGGTAGCGTCTGGCGTACAAGCCGCATACGGCACGGTGCGCCGCACCGTGCCACACGTCAACAGCCCTTCGACGCACGCCGCTCACGAGGCCCGCGACGTCCCGAGGACGTCCACGACACAGGGGAAGTAACGCACTCGATGCCGGATCGCCGCCAGCCCGACTCCTCCACCGACGACAACCCCTTCGCGGCTCCCCCGGAAGGCCGGCCCGACCAGCCGTGGCAGCCGCGCGGCAACGGCGACGGCGGCGGCGGTGACGGCCGCCCGGGCCAGGACCCCGGATCCGGCCCCGGCGGGCCGGCGCGCTGGGACCCGACGGACCCGATCCAGCGGCGGGCCCGGTACGCGCTGCTGGCCGGCATGTGGGGCTTCTTCTTCGGGATCTTCGGGATCCCGTCGGTGGGGCTGCTGCTCGGTGCGCTCGCCATGTACTGGGGGATCAGCGGGCTTCGCGCGAAGCCCGCGGCGCCGGACCCCGCGTCCGCGGTGGACGCCCTGACGGGCCGTGCCCCCGCTCCCGCCCCCGCTCCCCAGGGGGGCCTGGCCGCCCTCGGGCCGGCGGCGCGCCCGCAGCGGACGGCGGCGATCGGCGGGCTGGTCACGGCCTCGCTGGCGATCCTGCTGGCGCTGAGCTCGTACGGCCTCCAGCTGGCCTACAAGGACTTCTACGTCTGCCGTGAGGACGCCCTCACGAAGTCGGCGGAACTGCAGTGCAACAACCTGCTGCCGGACAACGTGCTGGGCAAGATCCTGAAGGTGCAGCAGTAGGACCGGCGGCGCCGGTTCAGTCCTGCGGCTTGCGGCGGGGCAGTACGCGGGCGCCGGCCACGGGCGCGACGAGGGGCCGCGGCGCCGCCTCCGCCGGAGCCGTGGGGGCCGTCGGGAGCGGAACCGGAACGGGCGTCAGGTCCAGGTGAATCCCCGTCACGACGGTGAGCCGTCGGGGCGGTTTGGACGCGGCGGCCGGAACCGGTTCGGCCGGCGCGGGGACCGGTTCGGCCGGAGCCCGGAACGGTTCGGCCGGGACCGCTTCGGCCGGAGCCTGGGCCCGGGGCGGGTCCTGGGGCAGGTCCGGTACGAGGGCGCCCGCCGCCCGGCGCAGGGCCTCCCAGCGCAGTTCCCGTACGCCGCTGTCGTGCCACTCGTCGTCCGCGTCCGGCGCGAGGGCGCCCGCCTGCCGGGCGGGCCGGGTCCGCCAGGAGTGCACCGCCACCGCGACCGGGACCGCCGGAAGCAGGGTCCAGGCGAAGGCCGCCCCGCCGACCGCCCACCACACCGGGCCGAAGCTCGCCAGCCCCCGGGAGCCGAGCGGCCCCGAGGAGGCCGCCGCGAGCCCGGCCAGCAGCAGCGCGCACACCAGGGCGCCCAGAGCCGCCGTCAGGGCGGTTTCCTTGTACGAGACTTCACGCGCCCGGCGTACGGCGAACCACCCGACCGCCAGCCCGGCCAGCAGCGGCACGCCGGTGGTCGCGCAGGTCAGCAGGGTTCCGGGGCCCTCCGGGGGCAGCGCCGCCAGCAGCGGGAACCTCGGGAGCGCGGGCGAGCCGGCGAAGCCGAGCGGGGTCGCGGTCGCACCGGCGCCGAGGGCGAAGCCGGGGCCGAGGGAGTAGGCGGCGCCCCACACCATGGCGTTCGGGAGCAGCGCGAGGGACAGGAGCAGGACCGCGAAGCGGCCCGACCAGACCCCGGTCAGCGCCAGGAAGGACGCCTGCACCTCGGCGGCGTGCCAGGCGAGCGAGGCCCCGACGAGCAGCGCGCCGCCGCCCAGCAGCACGAGGGCTCCCGCGGCTCCGGCGCGCAGCGCGAGGGGGTACCGGGGGCGGGCGGCGGCCCGGCGTACGGCACCGGGGACCCAGTGCGGCAGCGGCCCGACGGGGCGCCCCTTGGCCGCCCAGACCCCGCCGGCGGCGGCGAGCACGGCGACGAGCGGTACGTGCCAAGCGGCACTGAGCGGGTCGGCGGGCATCGGCCCGGCGGCCGCGTAGACGGTCGCCAGGGAGCCGACGGTGAGATATCCGCAGGTCACGGCGGAGAAGACGGCGGAGGCGGGCAGCACTTCATCCCCGTCCCCGCCGTCCCCCGAGGCGCTGCCGAGCCGCGCCGCCCGGCGCATGAGCAGTGCGGGCAGCGCGACGAGCAGCAGCGGGATCACGCCCACGGGAGCCGGCACCCCGGAGAGGGTGTCGTACCGGACGAGCTCGGTCCCGTGGGCGAGCAGCCAGAGCCCGGCGGCCAGGTGCAGGGCGCCGCCGGGGCCGCTGTCGGGGTAGGGGGAGCTGATCCAGAGCACGATGACGAGCACGGCGAGGAAGCCGAGCCCGAGCCCGGCGGCGACGGCCCCGCCCAGCACGCAGGCGGCGGCGGCCGGCGAACGGCGCCGCCCGGCGGCGGCCCGGGGGGCCGCCGGCAACGGGGTCCCGCGTTCGGTCACTTGGGTCACCCCGCCATGGTGCCAACGACACGCGCTATGGGCGGGTAACAGGCGAATGTCCGTGGTGTCGCTCAATATACGTTTTATGTACTTTTTCGCCCAGGTCCGTCGGCAGGTCACCGGGAGCGAGGCATGACAGAGAGCGTCGAGGAGCCGAAGCTCCCCTCGCCCAAGGAGCGCCGCAGGCTGCGCGAGGCGGCGGGCCTGACGTACGAGGCCGTCGCGACGGCGGTGGGCGTCCGGGCCAGCACGGTCCGCTCCTGGGAATCGGACCGCACCCACCCCCGGGGCCGCAAGCTCGATGCCTACGCCGCCCTCCTGAGCTCTCTTGCCCCGACGCCCCCGGACGAGGACGAGGGCGAGGACGCGGCGCCCTCAGCCGCGGCCTGCGCCGGAACGCGGGACGCCTCCGCCGGAGCGGCCCCCGGCGGTACGCCCGCGGGTCGTCCGGGCCACGAGGTCGACCGGGGCGCCGGAGGCGGGGCCCGGGGCGGGGCCCCGGTGGGGCTGCCCCTGGGGCTGCGGCCCTTCGGCATGAGCGGGGCCGGGCTGCGGACCCGGCCGCCGGTCGCGGCCAAACGGGCCGCGAAGCCGCCCAAGGCCGTGCCGCGCCACGAGGCGAGGTACACCGTGAAGGCCACCGCCCGGGCCATCGGCACGCCCGGCCGCGCGACGTTCGGGCGCAGCGCCGCCGCCGAAGCGGAGCCACCGGCGCCCGACCACCCGCCCGCCGAAGGCCCGGCGGTCTCCCCCGGAGGGTGCGAGCAGCCCCCGTCCGGCCCGGAGGGCCAGGGGCACACGTCCGGCCCCGGGGGCGGACGGGCGCCCACCGGAGCGACCACGACCGGGGCCGGCGGGCACCCGGCGCACCCGGCCGGGCCCGCGCCCGGCGAGGCGGCCGGGCCGGTCACGCAGGAAGCCGCGGCCGGGCCGGTCACCGAGGAAGCCGCGGCCGGGACGGGCCTTGCCGGAACAGCGGCCGGGACGGTCCCTGCGGGAGCCGCGGCCGACGGAGCCGACTCGGTCGGGCCGGCGGTTGCCGAAGCCGCCGGGCCGGCCCCGACCGGGGACACGACCGCCGGGCCGGCGCCCGCGCCGCCCGGGCCCGGGGCCGTGTTCGACGCGCTGTACCGGTACTCCGCGCCCGCCCTCGCGCGGCAGGCGTACCTGCTCACCGGCCGCCGCCGGCTCGCCGAGGAGGCCGTCGAGCGGGCCTTCCAGCAGGCCTGGGTGCGGTGGCCCGAGGTGGCCGCGGATCCCGACCCCGTCGGCTGGGTGCGCGCGGCCGTGTACGAGTACGCCCTCTCCCCCTGGCACGGGTTCCGCCGCGCCCACAAGCACCCCGACAAGGCTCCCGCCGCCCCCGCCGACCGGATCCTGATGGACGCCATGCTGGCGCTCCCGCCGGCCCACCGCCGTACGGTCCTGCTCTACGACGGCGTCGGCCTCGACCTCCCGGACACCGCCGCCGAGACCGAGGCCAGCACGCCCACCGCCGGCAACCGCCTCCTGCACGCGCACGACGCCCTCGCCGACCGCATCCCGGAGCTGGCCGCCGCGCCCCCCGAGAAGCAGTCCGCGGTGCTGCGCGAGCGGCTCGGCGCGGTCACTCCGGCCGTGCCGCTGGAACCCCGCCCGGCCGCCACCGTGCGCATGGCCGCCGAGTACCGGGCCACGCGCTGGACCCGCGCGTTCCTCGGCCTGACCGCCGTGATCGCCGTGGCGACCGCCTACACCACCGCCACCGCGCCCCGTCAGTACGAGCCCCCCATCGCGCCCGGCGCGAGCGTCTCCGGGGTCCCCCCGCTCGCCGGCCCCCAGCGGCTCACCGACGAGACCCGGCAGCTGCGCGAGAAACTCCGCTCGCACCCGGCCCACCGGCCCGAGCGGATCGCCCCCAGCCTGGAGTGACAACGCGAACGGGCGTGGCCCGCACCCCACTCGGGGATGCGGGCCACGCCCGTACAGCCGTACGCGTACGTACGGCGGCGGCAAGCTTTACTTCGCGGCGTTCAGGATCTCGCGCGCCAGCTTGGCGGTCTCGGTCGGCGTCTTGCCGACCTTGACGCCGGCGGCCTCGAGGGCCTCCTTCTTGGCCTGCGCGGTGCCGGAGGAGCCGGAGACGATGGCGCCGGCGTGGCCCATGGTCTTGCCCTCGGGGGCGGTGAAGCCCGCGACGTAGCCGACGACCGGCTTGGTGACGTTCTTCGCGATGAAGTCCGCCGCACGCTCCTCGGCGTCGCCGCCGATCTCGCCGATCATGACGATCAGCTCGGTGTCCGGGTCGGCCTCGAAGGCCTCCAGGGCGTCGATGTGCGTGGTGCCGATGACCGGGTCGCCACCGATGCCGACGGCGGAGGTGAAGCCGATGTCACGGAGCTCGTACATCATCTGGTAGGTCAGCGTGCCGGACTTGGACACGAGACCGATCTTGCCGGGCTTGGTGATGTCGCCCGGGATGATGCCGGCGTTGGACTGGCCGGGGGTGATCAGACCCGGGCAGTTCGGGCCGATGATCCGGGTCTTGTTGCCCTTGGCGGTCGCGTACGCCCAGAAGGCGGCGGAGTCGTGCACCGCGATGCCCTCGGTGATGACGACGGCGAGCGGGATCTCGGCGTCGATCGCCTCGACGACGGCGGCCTTGGCGAAGGCCGGCGGGACGAAGAGGACGGAGACGTTGGCGCCCGTCTCCTTCATCGCCTCGGCGACGGAGCCGAAGACCGGGACCTCGGTGCCGTCGAAGTCGACGGTGGTGCCGGCCTTGCGCGGGTTCACGCCACCGACGATGTTGGTGCCGTCAGCCAGCATCAGCTTGGTGTGCTTCATGCCCGTGGCACCGGTCATGCCCTGGACGATGACCTTGCTGTCCTTGTTGAGGAAGATAGCCATGTGAGTCTGTGACCTCTGCCCTTACTTCGCAGCCGCGAGCTCGGCGGCCTTGTCGGCCGCGCCGTCCATGGTGTCCACGCGCTGGACCAGCGGGTGGTTGGCGTCCGAGAGGATCTTGCGACCCAGCTCGGCGTTGTTGCCGTCGAGGCGGACGACGAGGGGCTTGGTGACCTCTTCGCCCTTGTCCTTCAGCAGCTGCAGCGCCTGGACGATGCCGTTGGCGACCTCGTCGCAGGCGGTGATGCCACCGAAGACGTTGACGAAGACGGACTTGACGTCCGGGTCGCCGAGGATGATCTCGAGACCGTTGGCCATGACGGCGGCGGAGGCGCCGCCGCCGATGTCCAGGAAGTTGGCGGGCTTGACGCCGCCGTGGTTCTCACCGGCGTACGCGACGACGTCGAGGGTGCTCATGACGAGACCCGCGCCGTTGCCGATGATGCCGACCTCGCCGTCGAGCTTCACGTAGTTGAGGTTCTTCGCCTTGGCGGCGGCCTCGAGCGGGTTCGCGGCCGCGTGGTCCACGAACTCCTCGTGGCCCGGCTGGCGGAACTCGGCGTTCTCGTCGAGCGAGACCTTGCCGTCGAGGGCGATGACGTCGCCGGAGGCGACCTTCGCGAGCGGGTTGACCTCGACGAGGAGCGCGTCCTCGGCGATGAAGGTCGCCCACAGGGTCACGAGGACCTCGGCGACCTTCTCGGCGACCTCGGCCGGGAACTGCGCCAGCGCGACGATCTCGCGGGCCTTCTCGATGGTCACGCCCTCGTTGGCGTTCACCGGGACCTTGGCGAGCTTCTCCGGGGTCTCCTCGGCGACCTGCTCGATGTCCATGCCGCCCGCGACCGAGGCCATGGCCAGGAAGGTGCGGTTGGTACGGTCCAGCAGGTACGAGACGTAGTACTCCTCGAGGATCTCGGGAGCGGTCTCGGCGATCATCACCTTGTGGACCGTGTGGCCCTTGATGTCCATGCCCAGGATGTCCGTCGCGCGGGCGACGGCCTCGTCCGGGGTGGCGGCGAGCTTGACGCCGCCGGCCTTGCCGCGGCCACCGACCTTCACCTGCGCCTTGACGACCGACTTGCCGCCCAGCCGCTCGGTGGCCTCGCGAGCCGCCTCAGGCGTGTCGATGACTTCACCGGCCAGCACCGGTACACCGTGCTTGGCGAAGAGGTCCCTCGCCTGGTACTCGAACAGGTCCACGCGCGTCCGTCCCTTGTCTTCAAAGATTCGCAGTGATTCGCGGTTGTCTGCGTGGGCGTGCCGCGGAGGGCAACGTGACGGCGCTGTCACTAGGGAGGCGCACACGGTGACCGTGGACGCGGCATGTCCGTCCCGCAGGTTATCCCCGTGGGACGTGGGTCCCTAAATCGCAGATCACACCTGAGCGGTGATACCTGTCACAGATCCCCTCACGGTTGAGCTGGATGTTCGTGTGATCCGCCAGGCGTGGCGGGGCGCGGCGGGGGTGGATCGCGACCCCGTCTCGGGAGGGTTCCCGACCGCCCGGCGGAGGGGGAGGCGGGGCGCGCCGGGAGGGGGCCGACGGGGTGTCCGCGGGGTGGTCAGGGGACGGGCAGGGGGCGCTTCTCCAGGGCCGCGGCCATCACCTCCGGGAACAGGTCGGGGGTGCAGGCGAAGGCCGGAACCCCAAGTGCCGCAAGGGCTGCGGCGTGCTCGCGGTCGTAGGCGGGAGCCCCCTCGTCGGACAGCGCGAGCAGGGTCACGAACTCGACGCCGGACGCCTTCATCGCCGCGACACGGCCCAGCATCTCGTTGCGTATGCCGCCCTCGTAGAGATCACTGATGAGGACGACGACGGTGTCGGCGGGACGGGTGATCCTGGACTGGCAGTGGGCCAGGGCGCGGTTGATGTCGGTGCCGCCGCCGAGCTGCGTGCCGAAGAGAACGTCGACCGGATCCGCCAGCTGATCCGTCAAGTCCACGACGGCGGTGTCGAACACGACGAGCCGGGTCGCGATCGTGCGCATCGAGGCGAGCACCGCTCCGAAGACGGAGGCGTGCACGACGGACGCCGCCATCGAGCCGGACTGGTCGATGCAGAGGATCACCTCCTTCTCCACCGCCCGGGCGGCGCGCCCGTGGCCGATGAGCCGCTCGGGAACGACGGTGCGGTGCTCGGGCAGGTAGTTCTTCAGATTCGCCCGGATGGTCCGGTTCCAGTCGATGTCCGCGTGCCGGGGGCGGCTGGTGCGGGCGGAGCGGTCGAGGGCTCCGGCGAGGGTGGCGCGGGTGCGGGACGCGAGCCGCTCCTCCAGCTGCGCGACCACCTTGCGGACGACGGCACGGGCCGTTTCGCGGGTGGTCTCGGGCATGGCCTCGCGGAGGGAGAGCAGCGTGCCGACGAGGTGCACGTCGGGCTCGACGGCCTCCAGCATCTCGGGCTCCAGGAGGAGGGAGGAGAGGCCGAGCCGCTCGATGGCGTCCCGCTGCATGATCTGGACGACGGAGCCGGGGAAGTACGTACGGATGTCCCCGAGCCAGCGGGCCACGTGCGGGGCGGAGCCCCCGAGCCCGGCGCCGCGCCGCCCGCTCTTCCCGTAGAGCGCCGAGAGCGCGGCGTCCATCCCGGCGTCCCGCGCGCCGAGCGCGCAGCCGGTCCCGTCCTCCTCCCCTCCGAGCACCATCCGCCACCTCCGCAGCCGCGCCTGTGCGCGGGCGTT
The DNA here is from genome assembly GCF_042896985.1 of Streptomyces sp. NPDC001194. NCBI lineage: Bacteria > Bacillati > Actinomycetota > Actinomycetes > Kitasatosporales > Streptomycetaceae > Streptomyces > Streptomyces sp. NPDC001194. The sequence continues at coordinate 605,788 of NZ_JBIAXU010000001.1, forward strand.
CCCCGCCGCCGGGTTCTCCGTACCTGTCATCTCCCCGTCCCCTTCCGCTGCTCGTCCTGTCCGCCGCCGACCGCCCCGGCCCCCGCGGCGGTCATGGCGGCGGGCCGCAGAGGAGGAGGCCGAGGACCGGGAGGACCGCGTCGGCGCGGGCCGGGTCCAGGGCGGGGGCGAAGCCCTCGGGGGCGCCGCCCGGGACCGGCTTCGGCGAACCGCCGCGGCGGACGAGCTCGCCCAGGCTCCGTTTGACGCCCGGCTCGTACGCCCCGAACGTCCGCCGCAGCAGCGGCAGTACGTCCGTGAAGGCCTGCTCCGCAACCCCGACCAGCCAGGTGTCGATCAGCGTCAGCAGCCGCTCGTCGTGGACGAGGAGCGTGCCGTCCGCCGCGAAGCCCTCGATCCAGCCCGCCGCGTCGGACGGCGGCGCCGCCTGGGACAGGGCCAGGCCCATCAGGCGCGCCGTCTCGTCGGCCGGCAGGCGCCCTTCGTCCAGGAGCAGCCGCGCCGCACGGCCGCGGATCAGCCCCGGCACCCTGTCCCGGCCGGCCAGCACCCGGAGCACCGCCGCCCAGCGCTCCCGCAGGCCCTCTCCCTCCAGCAGCCCGATCGCGCCGTGCACGGCGTCCACATGGCCCCGCAGCTCCGCCGCCGCCTCCGCGTCCAGACCCGCGCAGGCGGGCGGCAGCGCCACGCATATCCGCTCCGCGAGCCCTCCGGCGACCGTGGCCAGCGCCGACGCGTCCGTACCCCGCACGTCCCCGTACCGCAGCGCACGGGCCAGCGCCGGCAGGGCCCTGGCCAGCCGTGCCACGTCGGTGTCCAGGGCGGCCCGGTCCGCGAGGGCCCGCAGGACGGCGGGCAGGGCATCGGAGAGCCCGGCCTGCAGGCACCGTTCGGCCAGCGCCGTCACCTCGCCGAGCTCCGTCGCCCCGGCCGCGTCCGACTCGGCCTTGGCGGTGGCGGCCGCCGCCACCGTGGTGCCCCAGATCCCGGCCTCGGCGACCCGCACCGACAGCTCCGGCTCCCATCTCAGCCGCCAGGTCTCGCGGAAGGTCCCCGTACTCCCCCGCGAGGCGGTCGGCGTGCCCCAGTCGATCCCGAGCAGCCGCAGCCGGTGCAGCAGCACGGACTTCGCCGCGTCGGTGTCCTTGCGCAGGTCCAGCTCCAGCTCGCGCTCCTGCGCCTCGGCCTTGAGCCGCAGCGAGCGCTGCCGGCGGGTCAGGTCCCGCTGCAGCGGGACCGCGGGGGCCGCGTCGGGGACTTCGCCGAGCACGTCCCCGACGACCAGGCGGTCCTCGATCAGCGCGAGCGGTACGTCGGAGCCGTCGCACATCACCGCCCGGACCGCCTCCAGGGTCTCCGTCAGCCCGGGCAGCGGTCTCCCCCGCAGCGCGGCGAGCGTCCCGGCCAGCCGGACGGCCTCGATGACGTGCGCCGGGGAGACCTGCCGGTCCTCCGCCCGGAGCAGCCCGGCGACCTTGGCCAGCCACCGCTCGACCGGCCGGTCCCGGGCCGCGAACAGGTGCGCGTACCAGCCGGGCGAGGTGATGCCGGCGCCGTACCCGCCGGCCCGGGCGAGCCGCCGGTGGGTCCAGGGGACCCACGCGGTCTCCACCTTGACCTTCGGCAGCCCGGTCAGCAGCGCCTTGTCCGCGGCCGCCGTGGTCCGCGCGGCCAGCGCCGGCACGTGCCAGGCCCCGCACACCACGGCGTACGCGTCGCCGAACTCCCGGCGGGCCGCCCGCATCCGCTGCCGCATGTACGCCTCGCGCACCCGGTCCCGGGCGTGGCCGCCGTCCCCGTACGCCTCGCGCAGGGCCCCCATGGCCTCCCCGAGCGCCTCGAACGCGCCGAGCGGGTCCGCCGCCCCCGGACCGCGGTGTTCGACCACGTCCTCCCACCAGCGCTCGGGGTCGTCGTACCCGGCGGTCCCGGCCAGCGCCGCGAGGGGGTCCAGCCGTACGGAACCGGCCTCGTCCGGATCGGGGCCGGTCTCCGCGGCCAGCGTGTGCGCGGCCGGCAGGTCGATGAAGCGGACCGGAACCGGTACGTCCTGCTCCTGCGCCCAGCGGATGGCGACCCACTCCGGCGAGAACGCGGCCAGCGGCCAGAACGCCGCTCTGCCCGGATCGTCGGCGGCGTGCGCGAGCAGGGCGACGGGGGGCCGCATTCCGGGGTCGGCGGCCAGCGCGAGCAGCGCGTCCCCCTCCGGCGGGCCCTCGATCAGTACGGCCGCCGGCCGGACCGCGTCCAGGGCGGCCCGCACCGCGCGGGCCGAGCCAGGCCCGTGGTGCCGTACGCCCAGCAGCAGCGGCCCCGGCCGCCGGGCGGCCGGCCCGCTCATGCCGTCACCTCCCGGCAGGCGCGGTAGAAGTCCTTCCAGCCGTCCCGCTCGCGCACCACGGCCTCCAGGTACTCCTGCCAGACGACCTGGTCGGCGGCCGGATCCCGGACCACGGCGCCGAGGATCCCGGCGGCCACGTCGGAGGGGCGCAGGACGCCGTCCCCGAAGTGGGCGGCCAGCGCGAGGCCTCCGGTGACGACCGATATGGCCTCGGCGGTGGAGAGCGTGCCGCTCGGCGACTTCACCTTCGTACGGCCGTCGGCGGTGACCCCGTCGCGCAGCTCGCGGAAGACGGTGACGACGCGGCGGATCTCCTCCAGCCCCTCGGGCACGGCCGGCAGGTCGAGGGCGCGGCCCATCTGGTCGACGCGGCGGGCGACGATGTCGACCTCGGCGTCGGCGGTGGCGGGCAGTGGCAGGACGACGGTGTTGAAGCGGCGGCGCAGTGCGCTGGAGAGCTCGTTGACCCCGCGGTCGCGGTCGTTGGCGGTGGCGATGAGGTTGAAGCCGCGCACGGCCTGCACCTCCTGGCCGAGCTCCGGTATCGGGAGCGTCTTCTCGGACAGGACGGTGATGAGGCTGTCCTGGACGTCGGCCGGGATGCGGGTGAGCTCCTCGACCCGGACGGTGGAGCCCTCGGCCATGGCGCGCATGACGGGGCTCGGGACGAGGGCTTCGCGGCCGGGCCCGTGGGCGAGGAGGCGGGCGTAGTTCCAGCCGTACCGCATCGCCTCCTCGGGGGTGCCGGCGGTGCCCTGGACGAGGAGCGTGGAGTCGCCGCTGACGGCGGCGGCCAGGTGTTCGGACACCCAGGTCTTGGCGGTGCCGGGGACGCCGAGCAGGAGCAGGGCGCGGTCGGTGGCGAGGGTGGTGACGGCGACCTCGACGATGCGGCGCGGGCCGACGTACTTGGGCGTGATGACGGTGCCGTCGGCGAGGGTGCCGCCCAGGAGGTAGGTCGCGACGGCCCACGGGGAGAGCCTCCAACGCGTCGGGCGGGGCTTGTCGTCGGCGGCCGCGAGGGCTTTCAGTTCTTCCGCGAAGGCGTCTTCGGCGTGCGGCCGCAGCGCGTCCGCGCCCTTGTCGTTCCCGGGCATGGTCATGGTCCCCCTCCAATGCTCGGCAGCCGTTCCCGACTGCTGGAACAACCGTGCACCACGCCACTGACAACACCCCTCCCTCGCACCGTTGTTGCAGGTCAGAGCGATTGTCAGTGGGGGTCTCTACGGTGGAACACATGACTGAGCAGGGGGTCCGCCGAACAGCGGAACAGGTACTGGCCCTGGCTCCTGACGATGCGTCGCGCACGGCGGGGGCCAAGCTGGGCAGGGCGGGTCCGTGGTCGCAGACCGGAGGTTCCGCTTCCGGTCTGGTGTGGGGTCTGTGCGAGGGCAGCGGCAGCACGCCGTACCGGACGGCCGTGGAGGTGAACGGCCCGGCGTACACGTGCTCCTGCCCGAGCCGGAAGTTCCCGTGCAAGCACGCCCTCGGGCTGCTGCTGCTCTGGTCGGCGGAGGGGTTCGGCGAGCCGGCCGAGGCGCCGGACTGGGCGGCCGCGTGGTCGGCGGGGCAGGCGGCGAGGGCCGCGCGCCCGGCGGCCGCGGCGGGCGGCCCGGCGGACGGGGAGGCGGCGAAGCGCCGGGCCGAACGGAGGGCGGCCCGGATCGGCGCGGGGGTGGTCGAGCTGGAGCAGCGGCTGGAGGACGCGGTGCGCGGCGGCCTGGCGGGCCGGCAGCAGGCGGGGTACGCGCCCTGGGAGGAGACGGCCGCCCGGATGGTCGACGCCCAGGCGCCGGGACTGGCGGCGCGGGTGCGGGAGTTGGGGACGATACCCAGTTGCGGTCCCGGATGGCCCGCCCGGATGCTGGAGGAGGGCGCGCTGCTGCACCTGCTGAACCGGGGTTGGCTCGGTTTGGCGGGCCTGCCGCAGCCGCTCGCCGCGACGGTCCGGAGTCGGGTGGGGCTACCGGGTACCGCCGCGGAGGGGGAGGTCGTACGGGACCGCTGGCTCGTGCTGGCGCAGTACGACTCGGTGTCACCGGACGGCAGGCTCACCACCCGCCGGACGTGGCTGCGGGGGCTGGGGAGCGAGCGCCCGGCCCTGGTACTGGACTTCGGACCGCCGGGGCGGCCTCCGGCTCTGGCACTGCCCGTGGGGCTGGTGGTGGAGGCGGAAGCCCGCTTCCGGCCCGGCACGGCGGGGCTGCGCGCAGATCTCGGGGAGAGATCCGCTGCGGCCGCACCGGACCGGGCCCCGGCCGGGGTCGGGACGGGGGCGGCACTGGAGGCGTACGGGGCGGCGCTGCGGGAGGACCCGTGGCTCGACGCGTGGCCGGTGGTGCTGGGCCCGGTGATCCCGATACCGGGAGAGCTGGGCTGGCAGCTGGCGGACGCGGAGGGCACCTCCGCACTGCCGGTCACACCGGTCGGTGGCGGCCCGCGGTCGGGGCTGTGGCAGCTGGCGGCGCTTTCGGGCGGCGGCCCGGTCACGGTCTTCGGCGAATGCGGACACCGCGGATTCACTCCGTTGACGGCATGGCATCCGGGCTGCCCGGAACCGGTCGTCCTGGGGTGACGGGGCCGGGGGGCCTCACCGGAAACCCCTGAGGGAGGGAGCGTCGGCGCGGGGGCGCCGACGTGCACGAACGACGAAGCCGGGGGGCTTTTGTGAACGACAACCACGCAAGCTGAAGGGTCGACAGACGGGGCACGAAGCGGCTCCGGTCCCGCGGAGGGGGCGGGACCGGAGCACTGCACGACGAGAGGGAGGGGCACGGTGACCACGACGGAGACGACGACGGGCACGGCCGCGGGTACGTGCCCGGCCGCCAGGGGCACGTCCGCGCCCGAGGAGACGGCCACGGACGAGGTCGTGGCGGCGGGGGGCCGCTACGGGGAGTGGGAGGAGCTGGTCCGGCTCGCGGTGTTGGGGACCGGGCGGCGGCAGGAGAGTCCGGGGGCACTGCTCGATGCGGCGGCCGTGCAGACGGTACGGCGGCGGGCCGGACTGCGGCCCGCCGAGGCGGGGCCGCGGCCCGGTCCCGCGCCGCGGGATCCGCGCCCGGCTCCGCCCGCCGCGGCCCGGCGGCGGCTCGCGCAGCTGCTGTCCGGCCGGACGGGCGTGGGCAGCGGGGGCGGGCGGCGCGGGGCCGCCCCGGACCTGACGGAGCTGCTCCCGCAGTGGCTGGCCGCTGCCGGCCGGCACGGGTACCGGGCGCCGCACGCTCTGGTGCCCGCGCTGCTGGACGCGGCGCGGGCCCGTACGGACCTGCGCGCCCCCGCGCTGGCCCTGGCCGGGGCGCGGGGGCTGTGGCTGGCCCGGCTGAATCCGGACTGGCGGTTCGCCCTGCGCGGCGGGGCGGGCGGCGCCGGGGAACTGCCCGGCCCCGAGGACCGGGTGGGGGTGGAAAGACTGTGGCAGGAGGGCCTGTTCGCCGAGCGCGCGGCCCTCCTGGGCGCCGTACGGGCGCACGAGGCGGCGGCTGCGACGCGGCTGCTGTCGACGACCTGGGCCACGGAGCGCGCCGAGGACCGGCTGATGTTCCTCGACTCGCTGAGGGTGGGGCTGTCAGGAGGGGACGAGCCCTTCCTGGAGGCGGCCCTGGGCGACCGGAGCCGCAACGTCCGGGCGACGGCGGCCGAGTTGCTGTCCGCACTGCCGGAGTCGGCCCTGGCCGGACGGATGGCGGAGCGGGCGCTGGCCTGCGTGGGGCCGGACGGGGTGGTTCCGCCGGCCGCATGCGATGCGGGGATGCTCCGCGACGGGGTGGTCGAACGGCCGCCCGCCGGACGCGGGGAACGGGCCTGGTGGCTGGGCCAGCTCGTGGAGGCGGCGCCGCTGTCCTGCTGGCGCGAGCGGTTCGGGGGGCTCGGCCCGGAGGAGATGGTGGCGCTGCCGGTGGCCGGGGGTGAGAGCTGGCGGGAGGAACTGCACGCGGCGTGGTGCCGGGCGGCGGTGCGCCAGCGCGATCCCGAGTGGTCGAAGGCGCTGCTCGGCTCGGCGTCGGCGCCGCCCGCGACGGCCCCGGGCACCGCGTCGCTCGCGGAACGGGCGAAGCTGCTGTCGGTCCTGCCGGACGGGGAACGGGCGCGGTGGGTCGCGGAGTTCATACGGGCCCACGGCCTTTCGGAGGCCTTCCAGCTGCTCGGGGTGTGCGTGGTGCCGTGGGCGGGGACGCTGGGGCGGGCGGTGGTCGACGCACTGGACGCCGCGCGGGAGGCGGGCAGCTACCCGTGGAGCTTCAGCGGGGTGATGGGACTGGCCGAGCGCTGCCTGGATCCCGAAGAGGCGGAGCACCTGGAGGCGGCGCTGGCGCGGGGCGCCGGTTGCGGCGACCCGGCGGAGGCCGCGTCCGGCGCCGCCGCGTACTGGGCCGAGGCCTTCCAGCGCCTGGTCGCCACCCTGCGCCTGCGCGCCGTGATGCTGTCGGAACTGACCCCCGTCTGACCGTGGCGCGCGCACGGCCGCGCCCGCCGGGACGCGGCCGCCGACACCCCGGGCGCCTCGGGTGGCCCGGGGCGCCGGCGCATCGGCAGCGGCCCGGGTCCCGGGCGTTTCGGCAACGGCCCCGGGGCGCCGGCGCATCGGCAGCGGCGGCCCCGGCCGCCTGCGGGGCTACTGGCGGACGTGGGTGCGGACCCAGTCGACGATGGCGGTGGTGGTGGCGCCCGGGGTGAAGATCTCGGCCACGCCCTTGGCCTTCAGGGGGGCGATGTCGTCCTCCGGGATGATGCCGCCGCCGAAGACCTTGATGTCCTCCGCCTCGCGCTCCTTGAGGAGTTCCAGAACACGCGCGAACAGCGTGTTGTGGGCGCCCGAGAGGATCGAGAGGCCGATCGCGTCGGCGTCTTCCTGAATGGCGGTGTCCACGATCTGCTCGGGCGTCTGGTGGAGGCCCGTGTAGATGACCTCCATGCCCGCGTCCCGCAGCGCACGCGCGATCACCTTGGCCCCACGGTCGTGGCCGTCGAGACCCGGCTTGGCCACCACCACACGGATCGGACCGGTCACACCCATCGCACTGCCTCCCGAGTGAACGAACGTTAAGTACAGCATCGCGCACACCCCCGTTTCACGGTCAACCAGGAGGGGGAAATCACACGTGGGACGGCGTTGATTCACCGCCAGGGGAGCCGCATCGGGGGCGCCGCGCCACCGTACCGACAGCCGCACGGCACGGTGGCGCGGCCGGCCGCGGCCCGCGGGCCATGCCCGAAGGCTCCGTCCCCGAAGGCTGAGGGGGGCCGTCCATGGGGGTGTCGATACCCGTACCCGTTTCCGGGGCCGCGCTGCGGGCGGGCGTGCTGGAGGCGGTGGTCCTCGGCGGCCACCTGCTGCTCTACCCGACGGGGATACGGCCCGAGAAGCCCGCCTCGACAGGCGGAAAGGACCTCGGCCGGCCGCCCGTACTTCTGCTGCACGGGTTCACCGACAACCGGTCCGTCTTCGTCCTGCTGCGCCGCACCCTCGCCGCCGGCGGGCGGCGGCACGTGGAGGCGTACAACTACTCCCCCTTCACGCTCGACCTGCGGGTGACCGCCCGCCACCTCGCCCGTCGCGTCGAGGAGCTGTGCGAGCGCACCGGGCAGGAGCGGGTGGACCTGGTCGGGCACAGTCTGGGCGGGCTGGTCGGGCGGTACTACGTCCAGCGCCTCGGCGGCGAGGCCCGCGTCCGCACGCTCGTCACGCTCGGCACTCCGCATTCCGGTACGCGGGTCGCCCCCTTCATGGACGCCCACCCGCTGGTCCGGCAGATGCGGCCGGACTCCGAGGTGATGACCGAGCTGCGGGCGCCCGCGCCCGGCTGCCGGACCCGATGCGTGGCGTTCTGGAGCGAGTTCGACGAACTGATGGACCCGACCGAGACGGCGCGCATCGAACACCCGGACCTCCGGGCGGAGAACGTGCAGGTCACCGGCATCGGACATCTCGCCCTGCCCGCGCACCCGGCCGTCACGGCGGCGGTCCGGCGCGCCCTCGACGGCCCCGTTCCGGTTGCCGTGGCGAGCCTGGGGGACACCGCTTCCGTCGCGTGAACGCCAACCCGTCGAAACTCGAACGGATTTCGAACTCAAGGCCAAGGCTCGGCCTCGCCGCGACCGAAAGACGGCCGAATGCCCGGTTCCGGAAAGCCGGAAACCCCTGGAAGATTGTCGTTGCCAGTAACCGCCGGGTACAGTCACGCCACTGCTCTCCCCAAGGAACCTCCCGTTCCCTGGCCACCCAGGCCCCCCACTGCCGAGGCGAAAGAGAAGTTGGTGAACGACCGCCCCTCGTCGGGCCTGTACTCCGATTCCGGGTACGACGGCCTTTCCAACACCACTTTCGATGGTGACTCGGCCTACGTTTCCTATGAAACGCAGGGTCAGGGGTACGACTACGCCTCCTCCTACGCCTCGTACGAGACCGGCGCCTACGACTCCACCGCCTGGTCCGCGCAGGACGGTTACGCGCAGGACGCCGGCTACCTCTCGACGATCCCCGCCCAGGGCGGCGTCCCCGAGGACACCGGCACCGGACAGTGGGACACGAGCGCCTGGAACCAGCAGGGCGGCGCCGCCGACTACCAGGCCACCGCGCTCGGCTACGAGCAGACCGGCCAGTGGGCGATGCCGGGTTACGGCACGACGGGCACCGAGACCGGTGCGTACGACGCCACCGCCTGGAACACCGTCCCGCAGCACGAGCAGCAGACCCAGACCTTCTCGTACGACCACCACCAGTACGAGTACCAGGAGCAGCAGCACCAGGAGCAGCAGCAGGCGACGGCTTACGCCTACGAGGCGCCGGCCGCCGAGGGGTACAGCGAGACCGCCGTCTTCGAAGTCCTCGACACCGAAGGCATCGAAGGCATCGAAGGCGCCCAAGGCATCGAGGACGCCGGGTCCGAGTCCGGCTTCGACCTCGCGCCCGAGCCCGTGCACGACCTGCCCACCCAGGCCATGCCGGTCACCCTGGACGCCGCGCCCGCGCCCCGCGCCTCGCGCCGCGCCGGCGCCAAGACGAAGTCGGCCCCCGCCGCTGCCGCCGCATCCCGGCGCCGCACCCCGGCGAAGCGTTCCGCCCTGCTGACCGTGGCCGTTCCCTCCGCCTGCGTGATGGGCGTCGCCGGTGTCGCGGCCGCCTCCGTGGGCGGGCTGACCGGCACGGACAAGCCCGCCGAGGGCACCACCACGATGGCCGCGCCCGACCCGGCCTCGGTGAAGCCCGTGGCGGCCAACAGCAAGCTCGACACCCAGCTGACGGCGCTCAGCGCCGACGCGGGCGACTTCGCCGACCGCGCGAGCCGCACGCAGGAGCGCATCGACCTGCGCCAGCGCCAGGAGGACGAGAAGAAGCGGAAGGCGGAGGAGGAGGCGGCCAAGGAAGCGGCCCGCCCCAAGTTCGCGATCCCGGTCGAACAGCACGGCCTGAGCGCCAGCTTCGGCCAGGCCGGCGGCATGTGGATGTCCGTGCACACCGGCATCGACTTCCCGGTCTCGTACGGCACCCCGGTCATGTCCGCCACCGACGGCACCGTGCGCACCCAGTGGAACAGCGCGTACGGCAACATGGCCATAGTGACCTCGCCCGACGGCACCGAGACCTGGTACTGCCACCTCAGCAGCACCAAGATCCGGTCCGGCAAGGTCAAGGCGGGCGACGTCATCGCCTACTCCGGCAACTCCGGCAACTCCACCGGCCCGCACCTCCACTTCGAGGTCCGGCCCGGCGGCGGCTCGGCGATCGACCCCCTGCCGTGGCTCCGCAGCCACGGTCTGGACCCGACCTGAGCCTCCCCGGTGAAGGCCCGGGCGTGAGCCCGGGCCCGGCACACACCCCCCGTTACAGCTTCTGCACCGGCGCGTAGCGCAGGAGCAGGCGCTTCGGCTTGTCGTCCCCGAAGTCGACGGTGGCCTGCGCGTCCGCGCCGGCGCCCCGCACCTCCATGACCGTGCCCAGTCCGAACTGGTCGTGCGTGACCCGGTCCCCGACCGCCAGCGCGATGACCGGCTTGTCGGCGGCCCGGCGCGTCGCGAACCCGGACGGCCCCGACTTCGTACGCGACGAGGACAGGAACGCCTCGGGCGAGGTCCCGAACGTGGCCTTGCCGCCGCCCGAGCCGGAGGATCCGTACCCGGAGCCGGAACTGCGCATCGGGCCCGCCGGCTTCTGCGCGGCGCCCGTCCGCTTCCACTGCAGGTACTCGGCCGGGATCTCCTCGAGGAACCGCGAGGGCGGGTTGTACGAGGGGGTGCCCCACGCGCTGCGCATGCCGGAGCGGGTCAGGTACAGCCGCTCGCGCGCCCGCGTGATGCCCACGTACGCGAGGCGGCGCTCCTCCTCCAGCTCCTTGGTCTGGCCCAGCGCGCGCATGTGCGGGAAGACCCCGTCCTCCATGCCGGTCAGGAAGACCACCGGGAACTCGAGGCCCTTGGCGGTGTGCAGGGTCATCAGGGTGATGACGCCGGAGCCGTCCTCGTCCTCGTCGGGGATCTGGTCGGAGTCGGCGACGAGCGCGACCTGCTCCAGGAACTCCGCGAGCGTGCCGCCCGCGGCGGCAGCCCCTGACGTCCCGGCGTCCTCGCCGCGCGCCTGCTCGAACTCCAGGGCCACGGCCGCGAGTTCCTGGAGGTTCTCGATGCGCGTCTCGTCCTGCGGGTCGGTCGAGGCCTGGAGCTCGGCGAGGTAGCCCGTACGCTCCAGCACCGCCTCCAGCACCACCGCCGGGCCCGCGCCCGAGTCGACGATCGTGCGGAGCTCCTCCATCAGCACGTTGAACCGCTTCACCGCGTTGGTCGAGCGGGCGGCCATGCCGAACGCCTCGTCCACGCGCCGCAGCGCCTGCGGGAAGGTGATCTTCTCGCGCATCGCGAGCGCGTCGATCATCGCTTCGGCGCGCTCGCCGATGCCGCGCTTGGGCACGTTCAGGATCCGGCGGAGCGGGACGTTGTCCTCGGGGTTCGCGAGCACGCGCAGGTACGCGAGGATGTCGCGGACCTCCTTGCGCTCGTAGAAGCGGACGCCGCCGACCACCTTGTAGGGGAGTCCGACGCGGATGAAGATCTCCTCGAACACACGCGACTGCGCGTTCGTCCGGTAGAAGATCGCGACGTCGCCCGCCTTGGCGTCCCCGGCGTCCGTCAGCCGGTCGATCTCGTCGGCGACGAACTGCGCCTCGTCGTGCTCGGTGTCCGCGACGTATCCGGTGATGACGGCGCCGGTGCCGGCCTGGGTCCACAGGTTCTTGGCGCGGCGGTTCTCGTTGCGCTCGATGACCGCGTTGGCGGCGGAGAGGATCGTCTGCGTGGAGCGGTAGTTCTGCTCCAGCAGGATCGTCGTCGCGTCCTTGTAGTCCTCCTCGAACTGGAGGATGTTGCGGATGGTCGCGCCGCGGAAGGCGTAGATCGACTGGTCGGCGTCGCCCACCACGCACAGCTCGGCCGGCGGCAGGTCCGGGTAGCCGGTGCCGACCAGCTCGCGCACCAGCGTGTACTGGGCGTGGTTGGTGTCCTGGTACTCGTCCACCAGGACGTGGCGGAAGCGGCGCCGGTAGTGCTCGGCGACCTCCGGGAACGCCTGGAGCAGGTGGACGGTCGTCATGATGATGTCGTCGAAGTCGAGCGCGTTGGCCTCGCGCAGCCGCCCCTGGTACATCGCGTACGCCTGGGCGAGCGTCTTCTCGAATCCGTCGGCGGCCTGACCGGCGAAGGCGTCCTCGTCGATGAGCTCGTTCTTGAGGTTCGAGATCTTGGCGTTGAAGGCCTTGGGCGGGAACTTCTTCGGGTCCAGGTCCAGGTCGCGGCAGACGAGCGCCATCAGGCGCTTCGAGTCGGCCGCGTCGTAGATCGAGAAGGACGAGGTGAAACCGAGGCGCTTCGACTCGCGGCGCAGGATCCGTACGCACGCGCTGTGGAACGTCGAGACCCACATGGCGTTGGCGCGCGGGCCGACCAGGCCCTCGACGCGCTCCTTCATCTCGCCGGCGGCCTTGTTGGTGAAGGTGATCGCCAGGATCTGGCCGGGGTGGACGCCCCGGGCGGCCAGCAGGTGGCCGATGCGGTGGGTCAGCACCCGGGTCTTGCCGGAGCCGGCGCCGGCCACGATGAGCAGCGGGGAGCCGGCGTGCACGACGGCCGCGGCCTGCTGCTCGTTCAGCCCGTCCAGGAGCGTCGCGGGGTCGATGACGGGCTTGGGGGCGCCGTCCCGGTAGTACGCGTCACCGCTCATGGGCACGTCGAACCGCCCCCCGAACAGATCGTCCGCGCCTTCGTCCGGCGCGGGGTGATCCTCGGGCGGCGGGGGGACCTCGTCGGAGGGGTTGAGGTCCGCCAGGAAACTGTCGTCAAAGAGGCTGCTCATCGCTTTCCGAGTCTAGAGGTCGGGACCGACACGCCAGTACGAGTTCCAGGAGACCGGGGAAGCGGAGCTCCAGATCGTCGCGGCGCAGCGAGAGGTAGAGCTTGCGTCCTTGCGGGCGCCGGCGGATCACCCCACCCTCCCGGAGCGTTTTGAGGTGGTGCGTGACGCTGGATCGGGGCAGGTCAGGCACCACCTCGCCGCAGAACGTCCGCTCGCCGGAGGCGAGCTTGCGGACGATCTCGAGACGGACGGGGTGCCCCAGGGCCGCGAGGACCTCGGCCAGGTCGAGGTCCTCGGCGCGGGGGTGGGTCGGCTCGGCGGCGGCAGGCATGTCCTCACTGTACGCAGATCTCGTACGGACCAGGCCAGACCATACGAAGCTCTCGTACGACGGGGGCGGACCCGCCGCCGGGGCCGGCCGGGAGCCCCCGTACGCTCGGCGCCATGGACGTACTCATCAATGTCTTCGTGGGCCTGCACATCATCGGCATCGCCTCCCTCCTGGGCGGTTTCCTGACGCAGATGAAGGCGATGAGCGCCGGCACCGCCCGCTTCGTGCCCGCGATGCTGCACGGCGCGCTGACGATGCTCGTCACCGGCGTCCTGCTGGTCGGCTTCCACGAGATGGACGGCGGCCACGTCAACAACATCAAGATCGGCGTGAAGCTCGCCGTCCTCTTCGTGATCCTCGCGCTCGTCTACGTGAAGCGGGACGAGGAGCACGTGGAGAAGGCACTGTTCGGCGCGGTCGGCGGGCTGACCGTGATCAATATCTTCATCGCCGTCCTCTGGCACTGATCCCGGCAGCGAACCACAACGGCCACATCCGGCCACATCAGTTCACGTCGGGGCACTTGCGATCATCTCGTCATCCGACCGTTACCTTCGGGTCTAGCGTCCTCCTCCAAGCACCGAGCCCCCGGTCGAGGAAGGACGTGAGGCCCTCGTGGCCAGTCACCGAAAGCCCAGGCAGCGCCCGCTCCATCCGCTCTCCCGCGGCACCGTGCGGACCGCAGCGACGCTCGCCCTCGCGGGCGCTGCCACCGCCACCGCCTTCGAAGGCACCTCGCAGGCCGACCCCCAGCAGACGCCCTCCCAGGTGAAGGCGGAGGTGGACCGGCTCTACGAGGAGGCCGAGGAGACGGCGGAGCGGTACAACGGGGCGAAGGAGCAGGCCGACGAGGCCCAGCGCGGGCTCGACGCACTGCGCGACGAGACCGCCCGCAAGACCGACCGGCTCAACACCGCGCGCCGGGCGCTCGGTTCCCTGGCCGCCGGCCAGTACCGCACCGGCGGCCTGGGCCCCGCGATGCGGCTGGCCCTGGCCGAGAACCCCCAGGACTACCTGGACCAGGCCTCTTTCCTCACCCGGACCGGCGACCGCAGCGCCGCCGAGGTCGCCTCCGTACGACGCGGGCTCGACGAGGTCGGGCAGCTCAGGGACAAGGCCTCCGGCCGGGTCGCCGACCTGCGCGCCCGCGAGAGCGAGCTCGCCGGGTACAAGGCCGCCGTCGAGGGCAAGCTCGACACCGCCAAGCGGCTGCTGGCCAAGCTCACCGCCGAGGAAAGGGCCGCGTACGAGGCCCAGTCAGGCGGCGCGGCCCCGGCCGGTCCGCGCGCCACGACCCCCCCGCCGCCGCCGTCGGACGGCACGCGCGCCGCCCGCGCGGTGGCGTTCGCGTACGGGGCGATCGGCAAGCCGTACGTGTGGGGCGCGACGGGACCCGGCTCCTTCGACTGCTCCGGCCTGACCCAGGCGGCCTGGCGCTCGGCCGGGGTCTCCCTCCCCCGCACCACGTACACCCAGATCAACGCCGGGCAGCGGGTCTCGCGCGATCAGCTGGCCCCCGGTGACCTGGTGTTCTTCTACTCCGGGGTCACCCACGTCGGGATGTACGTCGGCAACGGCCAGATGATCCACGCCCCGCGCCCCGGGTCGACGGTCCGCGTGGCCCCGATCGACTCGATGCCGTGGGCGGGCGCCTCCCGCCCCGCGTGAGCCGTGAGCCGTGAGCCGCGAGCCGCGAGCCGCGAGGCGGCGGCCCGAGCGCCCTACGGCGCCTTGACCTGCGTGGTCAGCCAGGCGAACACCGCCGGGAGCTGCTTCGACCACGAGTCGAGGTTGTGCCCGCCGGTGACCTTCTCCGCGTGCACCGCGGTCGGGGTCTGGGCGATGGCCTTGAGGTCCGTGCCGGAAAGGTAGCCGTCCTGCTCGGCACCCGACATCCACAGCGAGACCGCCGGCGGGGTGGGCGCGCCCTTGAGCAGCGCCTTCAGGTTGTGGGTGCGCCGCATCTCCGGGTCCTGCGCGACCAGCGAGGTGGGCTCCTGGCCCGGGTCGTTGTAGCCGGAGAGGGAGACGGCCGCGCTGTAGCGGTCGGGGTGCAGGATCGCCAGCTTGGCGGCGCAGTACGCGCCCGCCGAGTAGCCGGCCACGCCCCAGGTGCGGGCCTCGTCGGAGGCCCGGAAGTTGTCGGTGACCATCTTGCGGACGTCGACGCTGAACCAGCTGTCCGCGTTGACCTTGCCCGGAATGTTCGCGCACCCGGTGTCGCCGTTGCCCAGCAGCATGGCGCGCGGCGAGACCAGGATGAAGGGCTGCACCTTGCCGCTCTTCATCAGCGGCTCCAGCACCTCGGCCGCCTTGAGCCCCTGGAACCAGGACTTGCCCGTCCCCGGTATGCCCGGGATCAGCTCGACCACCGGGAACTTCTTGTTCTTGAACGCCGGGTCGTCGTACTGGGGCGGGAGCCACACCATGACGTCGCCCTTGACCCCGGAGATCTTGCCGTCGAGCTCGGTCTTCTTGACCCGGCCGCCGAGGCCCTCGACCGGCTGGAAGTCCTGGAGCACCTTCGGCTCCGCCTTGACCTCCGCGGCCTTCTTCCCGCCGAGTCCGTCCGCACCGAGGTCGGGGGCGGCCGTGACGTACTTGCCGGTGCCGAGCAGATCGCCCCACGAGGCGTAGAAATTCTCCTCGCGGTTCACCGAGACGAACACCAGCGCGACTGCGGTGACCTGGGCGAACACCACCATCAGGGCCCGGGTCGACACGCGTACGACGGCGGGGCCGCGCACCTTGCTCCACACGGCCAGCGGCAGGAGAACGGCGATCGCCGTGAGGGCGATCGCCGTCGCGAACAGGGGGAACCCCGTCAAGCTCATCACGCCACCCAAGAGGGCGCGGCGGCACCGCGCGGTTGCCCCCGCCCCCTGCGGCGTCGGTCACACCTGCGCGCGCATCACACCTGATCAGACGTCATGGGAGACGTCACACCAGGCGACGCGCCGTCGCCCAGCGGGTCAACTCGTGCCGGTTGGAGAGCTGGAGCTTCCTGAGCACCGCCGAGACGTGGGACTCCACGGTCTTCACGGAGATGAAGAGCTGCTTGGCGATCTCCTTGTACGCGTACCCGCGCGCGATCAGCCGCAGCACCTCGCGCTCGCGCTGGGTGAGGCGGTCCAGGTCCTCGTCGACCGGGGGTGCGTCCGTCGAGGCGAAGGCGTCGAGCACGAAGCCCGCCAGCCGCGGGGAGAACACCGCGTCCCCCTCCTGCACCCGGAAGACCGAGTTCACCAGGTCGGTCCCGGTGATGGTCTTGGTGACGTACCCGCGCGCGCCGCCCCGGATGACCCCGATGACGTCCTCGGCGGCGTCCGACACCGACAGGGCCAGGAACCGCACCGGGTTCTCGGCGGCCGCCATCAGCGGGGCGCAGCGCCGCAGCACCTCGACCCCGCCGCCGCCGGGAAGGTGCACGTCGAGCAGGACCACCTCGGGCCGGGTGGCGGTGATCACGGTGACGGCCTGGTCCACATCGGCGGCCTCCCCGACGACCTCGACCCCGGTCCGGGCGGTCTCGCCGATCTCGGCCTGCACGCCCGTGCGGAACATCCGGTGGTCGTCGACGAGCACCACCCGGACGTGCCTGCCCACTGCCGCGCTGCCGGTCGTCTCCTCGGTCATGCTGCGTTCGCCGCCCTCTCCATCTCCAGCTCGACTTCCGTGCCGCCGTCGGGCGCGGACCGCAGCCGTGCGGTCCCGCCGTTGCGCTGCATCCGGCCGATGATCGATTCTCGTACGCCCATGCGGTCGTCCGGTACCGCGTCGATGTCGAACCCCGGCCCCCGGTCCCTCACGGACACGAACACCGTCTGCCCCTCCACCTCGGCGTACACCTGCACCGGTCCGCCCTCGCCACCGTACTTGGCGGCGTTGACCATCGCCTCGCGCGCGGCCTGGACCTGTGCGCCCAGCCTCTCGTCGAGCGGGCAGTCCCCGACCACGACGACCTCGATCGGGACCCCGTGGTGGTCCTCGACCTCGGCGGCCGTCTTCTTGACGGCCTCCGCGAGGGTGGCGGGCTCCTCGGCCTCGTCCTTGCCGGTCCCCTCCGGCTTGTAGAGCCAGTTCCGCAGCTCCCGCTCCTGTGCGCGGGCGAGCCGGCGGACTTCGCCGACGTCCTCCGCGTTGCGCTGGATCAGGGTCAGGGTGTGCAGCACCGAATCGTGCACGTGGGCGGCGACCTCGGCGCGCTCCTGGGCGCGGATGCGCATCAGGCGCTCCTCGGAGAGGTCCTGGGTCATCCGGATCAGCCAGGGGCCGGCGAGCAGGGCTATGCCGACGAGGACGGCGAGGGCGGCGGTCAGCACGTTGCCGAGCTGGGCCGCCGAGCCGCGTACGACGATGAAGACGGTCAGGCCCACGCCGACCAGGGCGACCCCGGCGAAGCCGCGGGCGATCTGGAGCAGCCGCGCGTTGCGCCCGGCGGCGGCGCCCCAGTGGGCGCGGCGGGCGTTGTCGGCCTGGCGCCATACGAGGACCACGCCGGCGCCGACCAGCAGCGTCGGCCACACGTACCGGCCGGAGGTGCCGCCGAGCTGGACCTTGGAGATGAAGATGCCGGCACCGATGCACAGGGCGACGAGGGCGGTGATCTGCCCCCGGTCCGGTTTGCGCAGGCGGCGGCTGCCGTCGGCGAGGGTCTCGAAGAAGGAGCGGTGGCCGGTGCGGCCGCCGACGCCCAGCGGTACGAAGACCCAGAACGCGGCATACAGCAGTACGCCCAGTCCGTCGCCCCACATGAAGAGGCCGAGGAAGGCGAGCCGGACCCAGACGACCGGCAGCCCGAGGTGCCCTGCGAGACCGCGCGCGACACCGCCGAGCATCCGTCCGTCGGCGCTGCGGTAGAGCTTGCGCTGCGGCGGTTCGTCGGCGTCCGCCGTGAGCGGGGGACGGGGGGCGGTGGAGACGGGCATGCCATTGATGGTCACATGCGGGCGGGGTAGGGGACATCAGGGCAGCCCCCCAGTTCCGTCGGGGGGATATCAGGGTTGCGCCAGGGTCGGGCCCGGTGCCGCGGGGCGCGGCGGGTTGTCACCATGGAGCCATGACCAAGCACGACTCCCCGCCTTCGCCGGCCGGTGCCACCACGGCACCGCCGCCCGGCGACCGGCCCGCAGACCGGCCCGCGGACCGCGCCGCCGACCGGCCGCCGCTGCGCCGCGGCAAGCGCGACAAGGTCCTCGCGGGCGTGTGCGGCGGCCTCGGCCGGTACTTCGACCTGGACCCGGTGATCTTCCGGATCGTGCTCGGCGTCCTCGCGGTCACCGGCGGGGTCGGC
Organism: Streptomyces sp. NPDC001194; assembly: GCF_042896985.1. NCBI lineage: Bacteria > Bacillati > Actinomycetota > Actinomycetes > Kitasatosporales > Streptomycetaceae > Streptomyces > Streptomyces sp. NPDC001194. Next base: position 624,095 of record NZ_JBIAXU010000001.1, read on the forward strand.
CTGATCTTCTACGGCTTCGCGTGGCTGCTGCTGCCGGTGGAGGGCGAGGAGGACAGCGAGGCCAAGAAGCTGCTGACCGGCCGGGTCGAGGGGGCCACCCTCGCCGCGGTGTTCGCGGCCCTGGTGGGCTGCGCGCTGTTCCTGTCGATGCTGGACAACGGCGGGCTGGCCGTGTTCTCCGTCCTGGTCATCCTGGCCCTCGGCGGCGCGGGGTACTGGTCGCAGCGGCGCCGGAAGGGCTCCGCCCCCGAGGCCGAGCCGCAGGCGGTGCACCGGCCGGCCCCCGCCCCGCCGGAGACCCAGGCTCCGCCCGTGCCCGCCAGCCCGTCCTGGTGGCGGGACCCGCTGGTCAAGGACGGTACGACCGGCCCCGTGGGATCCACCGGCTACCTGTGGGGGCCGGACGATTCGGCCGATGCCAACGCCGCCCGGAACATCGGGGGCGGCCGCGGCGTGGACGCCCCCGCGCGGGCCGCCGCCCCGAGGGTCCCGCGCGGCGGCATCGGCGGCCGGGTGTTCGTCCTGGCCCTGCTGGCCGGGGGCGGTGTCACCGCCGCGGTCTGGCAGGGCAGCACCCTCTCGCACGCGCTGCAGTTGGGCCTGGCATCGGCGCTCGCCGTGTTCGGGCTCGGCCTCGCGGTCAGCTCGGTCAGGGGCCGCACCGGCTTCGGCACCATCCTGCTGGCGGTGATCACGGCCGGGCTGCTGGCCGGCGCCTCCGCGCTGCCGCGCCAGATCGGCACCGACTGGAAGTCCGTGGAGTGGCGGCCGGCCGCGGTGGCCGACGTCAGGCCCGTCTACGCGGCGGGCACCGGGCTGGCCACGCTGGACCTGAGCCGGCTGGACGTGCCGAAGGGCACCACGCTGTCCGTCCGGGCCTCCGTCGAGGCCGGCCGGCTCAAGGTGATCGTGCCCCGCGAGGTCACCGCGCAGGCCGATGTCTCGGTGAAGCTGGGCGACATCCACATGCCCGGGGAGACCAGCCAGGACGTCCGGGTCAAGAGCGGCGGGGAAACCCGGCAGGCGACCTTGAAACCGTCCGCCGGCACGGAGGCCGGGGGCACGATCGAGCTGGACCTGAGTGCAGGTTACGGACAGGTGGAGGTGGCCCGTGCCGCGTCATGAGTTCCAGCCCGGGCGGCTGCTGGCCGGCCTGATCCTGGTGGCCGCGGGCGTGCTGTATCTGCTCGACGCGACCGGGGAGGCGGACCTGCCCTGGTTCCTGGTCATCCCGATGACCATGGGCGGGCTGTGCCTGGCCGCGCTGGTGGGGATCGTGACCTATGCGATCCGGCGGGACCGGCGCGACCGGATCAGCGAGTCCAGCGAGAGATAGGGCGCCCCGGCCATGACCATCGGGATCCAGGCCATCAGGTACACCAGGTCGTTGCCGTAGTAGTACGGGCTCACCGCCCAGGACACCGTGAGCCACAGGCTGAGCGAGATCAGCGCTCCGCCGGCGGCCGCGACCCGGGTCAGCAGCCCGGCCAGGACGCCGAGTCCCACCAGGAGCTCCCCGATGGCCAGCAGCGCCCCGAAGCCGACGGGCGAGAGCAGCGCCCAGTCCACCAGGGCGGGGATGGCGGAGGTGTCGCGCACGCCGTGCATCTGCTCGCCGATGGAGCCGGTGCCGGAGGCGTGCAGGAACGCGGAGTCGGTCAGCTTGTCCAGGCCCGCGTAGGTGAAGGTCACGCCGAGGAAGATCCGCAGCGGCAGCAGGGCGTACCGGGCGGCCTGCTCCCGCAGTCCGGACGGGCCGGAAGGACCGGCGGGGCCGGAAGCGCCGGAAGGGCCGGCGGAAGGGACGTCAGTTCGGGTCACGTCCCATGTGTACCCCGGTTCACTCGGCCACGTCGATGGTGCAGCGGTTGGATTCCACTCCGGCGGCCGTCACCACCTGCACCTCGATGCGCCCGGGTTCCACTTCCGCCGGGACCGGCACGGTCAGGGTCGCGTCCGAGGGGTTGGTGAACCCGCCCGCGACCGGCACCAGCGGCACGTGCACGTGGACGGCCCCGACCCGTACGACCAGCCGGGCGAGCATCTCGGGGGTCTGTGCCCCGGGCGGCACGAAGCCCACCCCGCGGATCTCGATGTCGTCGCCCGGCCGGATGGCCGCGTCGAGGTCGCCCGGCTCGCGTCTGCGCACCACCGACAGGATCAGCGGACGGGTGACCTCCGCGTACTTCGCCGCCAGGTACACCGCCGCCGACAGGGCCACCAACAGGGCCAGCGCCCACGGCAGCCGCGGCAGCCGGTCCGGGAACCGGGCCATCGACACCGCCGCGAAGGCCAGCACCACCGTGGAGACCAGCACGTACTGCGCGTCCGGGAAACTCCCCCGGCCCGCGTCGTCCGTCAGCAGGTCCGCCCCGCGCGGCCGGTCCGCCGGCAGCTTCTGCATCCGCTGTCCCATGATCCTCACGGTGACCACCCGGCGCACCAGCACCGCCACGGCCGAGGTCAGCGCGACCACCGCCAGCAGCGGCAGCGCCCGGCCGAGCGCGAGCCCCGCGTACAGGGCCTGGCGCTCCGGGCCGGGCGGCGAGGCGGCCAGGCGCAGCGCGGGCAGCAGCGCGGCGAACGCCGTCAGCACCACCCAGGCGCTCGGCACCGCCTTCGAAGTGGACAGCCGGTTGTCCTCGCCGACCAGCGGGGCGAGCAGCCCGCCGCGCAGGGACTGGGCGCGGGCGGCGACCGTGAGCAGCCCGGCCAGGACCACCGCCGCGAGCAGTCCGGCGGTGCGCGCCGTGGACCAGCCGGTGCCGAGCGCGGTGCCGACCTGCACCAGCAGCAGCATCCCGGCGGCGATCCACACGGCGAGCACGGCCCGCCGCGAGAACAGGTACAGCCAGGAGTTGCCGGCCTCCCGGCCCCGGTCGGCGACCGTACGGGCCGACAGGGTCAGCTCGTCGGAGACCCACTGCCGGGAGGCCCCGGCGGAGCGGGCCACCGCGGCCGGCAGCCCCTGGCCGGCGGCGAACTCGTCGCGCTTCTCGGTGAACGCGACGACGGCGCGCCGGTGCCCCTCCTGCGCGCCGTGCGGGCAGTCGTCGCAGGTGCAGGCGCCGCCGTGGGTGCTTCGGGACATCTCTTGGACAGCCACGTGCGTGCCGCCTCTCTGAACTACGGTGCAATGCCAGCGAATTGTGCACCACTGCGGCAGTGCTCCGGATTGCGCACGATGTCAGAGCAGGTGATAAACCGTTCATGATGTTGACGCCACCCGCCCGGCCCGGTGTTTTCAGGGTGCGACGGTCTGCCAGAGCGGCTGGTAGCTGACCCAGGCGGCGAGATCCGAGCCGAAACGCTCCCGCGCGGCGAGGGCGGCGCGGTGGTCGATCGCCGCCGGCTTCCCGGCGGCCCGCGCGATCAGCTGCACCTGCGCCGCGCGCTCCGCCGCGACGAACCACCAGGCCGCCGCGTCCACCGAGTCGCCGACCGTCAGCATCCCCCGGTTGCGCAGGACGAGCGCCTTGTACGGGCCCAGCGCGAGGGCGATCCGCACGGCGTCCTGCGGCCCGGCGAACCCGTCCAGGAGCGCGTGGTCCTCGTAGAAGGCGCAGGCCTCCTCGCTGATCGGGGCGAGCAGCTCGCCGAGCGCGGCCAGCGCCCTGCCGTACGGGGCGTGCGCGTGCACCACCGCGACCGCGTCGGGGCGGGCCCGGTGCACGGCCGCGTGCACGGCGAAGGCCAGCTCGTTGACCCGGCGCGCGCCCCGGCGCACGCGCCCGTCCCCGTCGACGAGCAGCAGGTCGTCGGCGCCGAGCGCGGACAGGGCCTGCCCGAACGGGTTCACCCAGTGGCAGTCCGCGAACTCCGGGTCCCGCACCGTGATGTGCCCGGCGACCCCGTCCTCGTACCCGAGGCGGCCGAACAGCCGCAGCGCCCCGGCGAGCCGCTCCTTGCGGTACGCGCGCTCCTCGGCCGGGTCGGTGTGGACGGGCGGCAGCGCGAAGCGCAGCCGGTCCACCGGTACGGGCGCGGGCGCCGGGGTGCGCGCGGGCACCGGTCCGGGTGCGGGCACCGGTCCGGGCGCGGGCTGATCCGGCATGACCCCCTCCTTCGGCTCGCCGCGCAAGGTACCGGCGGCCGCGCCAAGTGGCCATACACGCGGCGAAGCCGCCGCTCCCCGGGGGAACGGCGGCTTCGGCCACGTGCGCGCAAAGGGTGGGGACTACTCCCACTCGATGGTGCCCGGGGGCTTGCTCGTGCAGTCGAGGACGACGCGGTTCACGTCGGGCACCTCGTTGGTGATGCGGGTGGAGATCCGCGCGAGCACCTCGTACGGCATGCGCGTCCAGTCCGCGGTCATCGCGTCCTCGGACGAGACGGGGCGCAGCACGATCGGGTGGCCGTAGGTGCGGCCGTCGCCCTGGACGCCGACGCTGCGGACGTCCGCGAGCAGGACGACCGGGCACTGCCAGATCTCGCGGTCCAGGCCGGCCGCGGTCAGCTCGTGGCGGGCGATGGCGTCGGCCTCGCGGAGCAGGTCCAGGCGCTCCTTGGTGACCTCGCCGACGATGCGGATGCCGAGGCCCGGGCCCGGGAAGGGCTGGCGCTGGACGATCTCGTCGGGCAGGCCGAGCTCCTGGCCGACCATCCGGACCTCGTCCTTGAACAGCTGGCGCAGCGGCTCGACGAGCTCGAACTCGATGTCGTCGGGCAGGCCGCCCACGTTGTGGTGGGACTTGATGTTGGCGGTGCCGGTGCCGCCGCCGGACTCGACGACGTCCGGGTACAGGGTGCCCTGGACCAGGAAGGCGACCGCGGGGCCGTCCTCCTGGAGGATCTCCAGCTGGGCCTGCTCGAAGACGCGGATGAACTCGCGGCCGATGATCTTCCGCTTGGTCTCCGGGTCGGAGACGCCGGCGAGCGCGTTCAGGAAGCGCTCCTGCGCGTCGACGACCTTCAGCTGCACGCCGGTGGCGGCGACGAAGTCCTTCTCGACCTGCTCGGTCTCGCCCTTGCGCATCAGACCGTGGTCGACGTAGACGCAGGTCAGCTGGGAGCCGATGGCCTTCTGGACGAGGGCCGCGGCGACCGCGGAGTCCACGCCGCCGGAGAGGCCGCAGATGGCGCGCTTGTCGCCGACCTGCTCGCGGATGGCCGCGACCTGCTCCTCGACGATGTTGCCGGTGGTCCAGGTGGGCTCCAGGCCGGCGCCGCGGTAGAGGAAGTGCTCCAGGACCTGCTGGCCGTGCGTGGAGTGCATCACCTCGGGGTGGTACTGCACGCCGTACAGCTTCTTCTCGTCGTTCTCGAAGGCCGCGACCGGGACGACGTTCGTCGACGCGGTGACGCTGAAGCCCTCGGGGGCGGCGGAGCAGGCGTCGCCGTGGGACATCCACACCGACTGGTTCTCGGGGGTGCCCTCGAAGAGGGTGGAGCCGGTCTTGGAGACGGCGAGCGGCGTACGGCCGTACTCGCGGGCGCCGGTGTTGTCGACGGTGCCGCCGAGGGTGGTCGCCATCAGCTGGAAGCCGTAGCACATGCCGAAGACGGGGACCCCGGCACCGAAGAGCGCCTTCGCGTCGTCCAGGCGCGGGGCACCCTCCTCGTACACGGAGGACGGGCCGCCGGAGAGGATGATCGCCTTCGGGTCCTTGGCGAGCATCTCGGCCACCGGCATCGTGCTGGGGACGATCTCGCTGTAGACCCGTGCCTCGCGGACGCGGCGGGCGATGAGCTGGGCGTACTGGGCGCCGAAGTCGACGACGAGAACCGTGTCCGGGGCGCTGTCGTGGGCGGCGGAGGGTGCTTCTGGCACGGGGCGGCCTTCCGGCGGAAGAGGGTGGCTGTTTTGTCGATTCTACCGGTGGCGCCGGCTGCCACTTTGTCGCACCATCCGAGGCCCACGTCACGCGGGCGGCGGACGGGGCGTCTCACGATCCGGGCCGGGTTGGTCCGGAACGGGGCGGGGGGCCATAATCCGGTTCATGCGCAAGCAGCTGAGCTTCCTCTTTACCTATGGCACCGGCCGGTCCGGTCGCCATGGGTCCGTGTGATGCTCGCTTGAGCCGCTGACTTCCCAGAGCGCCCCGGTCCGACAGGACCGGGGCGCTCTGGCGTTTCCGCTCCTGCCGGTACGAACCACAGGAGTAAGAACATGACCGTGACCACCACCCCCGCGCAGCTGATCGCCGAGTCCCGCGAGCGGATCGACGCCATCGACGACCGGATCATCGGACTGATCCAGGAGCGGATGGCCGTCTCGACCGTCATCCAGGAGGCCCGCATCTCCTCGGGCGGCCGCCGGGTGCACCTCTCGCGCGAGATGGAGGTGCTCGCGCACTGGAGCGACGCCCTCGGCAAGCCGGGTACCACCCTCGCGATGACCCTGCTGGAGCTGTGCCGCGGCCGGGTCTGAGGCCCGCGCCCGGTCCGAGGCCCGCGCCCGGTCCGGGTCCCTCGCCGGGCCTTACGCCTGTTCGTCACTCGTCCGGACCGTGACCGGCCCCGGCGCCCTTCGTTGGTGTGGATGGCCGCGTCAGCCAGGCGCGGGACCGCAGCACCACGCGTGGCTCTTCGGGAGCGATGAGACGTACGGCCCTTCGGGAGGTACGTCGTGGGACCTCGCTCCTTCGCGTGACCGGACGGCAGGGGACAGCAGCCCGGTCACCCCAAAAAAACGGCCGGCCCGGGGGACGCCCCGGACCGGCCGTTCTGCATCTTCCGCTGCTGCGCGCGGCCGCACGGCCGCGTGCCCGCGTGCCCGCGTGCTTACGCGTGCCCGCCGGAGCGGCGGCGCACCCCCACGTACAGCGCACCGCCGACGGCCACCGCACCCAGCGCGCCCAGCGCGATCGGGCCGACGGAGCTGCCGGTCGAGGCCAGGTTGCCGCCCGTACCGCCGGCGGCGGACACGGACGTGCTCGGCGAGGCCGACGCCGAAGCCGAGGCGGAGGCGCTGGCCGACGGGGACGGCGACGCGGAGGCCGAGCCGGACGGGCTCGGGCCCGTACCGCCCTTGACCTCGACCGCGAACACGGCCTTGGCGTTGGCCGCGACCGGGTCGAAGGAGAGCGGCTTGGTGCCGCCCGCGACCGGCTCGCCGACGGTGACCGAGCCCTTGGCGTCCGCCACGGCCTTCTCGATCTTCATCGTGAACCGGCCGGTGTACGTACCGGGGGCGTCCGCGAACAGCCCGCCGTCGCAGAAGTAGCGCGGCGCGCCCAGCCGGTCCGTGCGGTCACTGCCGTCGGCGTTGACCGCGCGGCAGTTCAGGGGCACGCCGGTGACCTGCACGCCGGCCGGCACGACGATGTCGGTACGGGCCACGCTCTGGCCCGAGCGCAGGTTGCTGATCACGGCCGGGCCCTTGTTGCGGAAGCCGAGCTCGGCCGCGACCGTGTCGCCCACCTTGCCCGAGGGCGAGGCGGTGACCGCCTCGAAGTCGGCCCGGGCGCCCTTGGCGGTGAACTCGAAGCTGCGCTCGTTGTCGGCGGGGTCGAGGTCGGTGTCCTCGGCGCGCCGGGCGGTGCCGGGGGCCATGTTGGAGTCCGTGACCGGCACCGCGGCCGAGGCCTTGACCAGCTTCAGCGTCTTGCCGGTGGCCGGCTTGCCGTCGTTCGCGTCCTTGGCCGGCGCCGGGTCGGGGACGACCCCGTACCGCAGCCGGTCCTGGTGGGCGCGCTCGGTGGTCTTGAGGTGCAGCGGGGTCTCGGGGGCGAGCCGGTAGGACTCGCCCGGCAGGAACTCGCCCTCGACGCGGCAGACCGTGGTGGCGCCCCTGCCGCCGTGGTCCGCGCGCCGGCAGTTGTCGTACGCCTCCGCCGGCTCCACGCCGGCCGAGGCGTCCAGCTCCAGCGCGACCGACCGGGCGGCGAGCGTGCCCCGGTTCGCGAAGGCCAGCGGGAGGTCCTGCTGCTCGCCGGCCGTCACCTCGGACTTGAGGCTCAGCTCACCCAGGTGCAGGTCGGGGCCGCCGACGGTCAGCCTGGTGGTGACCGTCGTGACGCTCGCGCCCGCCACCTGGCCGCTGACCGCGATCTCGCCGCTCGCGCCGTTCTTGCTGCCCTTGGCGGCGGAGACCAGCAGGTCGAAGGCGTTGGCGTTCGCGGCGCCCCCGACCGACAGGCCCTGCTGCTTGCAGACGATCGCGGTGGCGCTCGTCGTGCAGTTCGGCCGGGGCTTGGCCGGGTCGAGCCGGACCGAAGCCGCCCCGGCGGCCTTGGTCAGGTCGACGGTAACGGTGAACTCGCCCGGGAAGCTGTTCCCGGGGCCCACGTAGTCCAGCTCGTAGCGGAGGCTGCGCTCCTTCGACGCGCCCGAATCCGGGTACGGCTGGAGCACCAGGGCGGAGGGGCCGTTCAGGGGGAAGACCGGTTCCGCGGCGAGCGCGGGGGCGGCCGCGCCGAGGCTCAGCGCCGCCAAGCCCGTAGCGGCCAAAAGGGAGATGCGCTTGTCCATGAAGATCGAGACCGCCGAGTACGGGTCTCGGTTGCCCCCTTCGGAGGGTGACGGGCATCACATGCAACCATCCGGACTGATCACCTGTCACTTATGTACGCGCCGGGCGGGCCCGCGGGGCGGCCGTCAGGCCTTCTTCGGAACCTCCGGTACCGGCAGCAGCAACGGCAGCCGCAGCGCGCCGAAGGCTTCCTTCGGGACCGCCGGACGGGCCGGTTCCACCGCAGCCAGGCGGGTGTAGGCCGCGCCCTGCTCCGGCCGCGGGTCCCGATCGCCCTTGTTCGGCCAGTACGACATCGCCCGCTCAGCCTGCGCCGTGATCGTCAGCGACGGATTGACGCCGAGGTTCGCGGAGACCGCCGAGCCGTCCACCACCGAGATGCCCGGGTGCCCGTACAGCCGGTGGTACGGGTCCACCACGCCCTCCTCCGCGGAGGCGCCGATCGGGCACCCGCCGAGGAAGTGCGCGGTCAGCGGGGTGCCCATCAGCTCCCCGATGTTGCTGCCGGGGAAGCCGTTGATCTCCTCGGCCAGCAGGGTGGCGGCCTCGGTGGCCTCCTTGATCTGCACCGGGTTCGGGGCGCCGTGCCCCTGGCGGGCGGTGAGCAGCCCCTTGCCGAGCCCGCCGGGCCTGCGGTACGTCGTCAGCGAGTTGTCCAGCGACTGCATGACGAGCCCGATGATCGTCCGCTCCGACCAGCGCCGGTTGGAGAGCGAGCGCGCGAGCTGGACCGGGTGCCTGGCCGTCCGGGCGAACCAGGCCCGCACCCGGTGCCTGGCGTACGGCACCTGGAGGACGGTCATGAACCCCATCGCGTTGGAGCCCTTGCCGTAGCGGACGGGCTCGATGTGGGTGTCGGCGTCGGGGTGCACGGACGAGGTGATCGCGACGCCCCGGGTGAAGTCGGCCCGCTGCTGCGTACCGGGGCCGCGGCCGTGGCGCCTGCGGTAGCGGCGGTCGTCGGTCTGCGCGCCGACCAGCCCCTCGGAGTTGGTCCGGGTCAGCTCGCCGAGCCGGGCCGAGAGGCGCGGGAGCAGCCCGTTGTCCTTCATGGTGTGCAGCAGGGTCTGGGTGCCGTACGTGCCCGCCGCGACGACCACGTACCGGGCGCGCAGCTCCTTGGAGGCGCCCCGGCGGCGGGCGTCGGTGGGGACGGTGCGGACGCGGTACCCGCCCTTTGCGTGCTCGGCGAGCGCGGTGACGGTGGTCATCGGGTGGATGACGGCTCCGGCGCGCTCGGCGAGGTGGAGGTAGTTCTCGTTCAGCGTGTTCTTCGCGCCGTGCCGGCAGCCGGTCATGCACTCGCCGCACTCGGTGCAGGCCTTGCGGGCGGGGCCGACGCCTCCGAAGTAGGGGTCGGGGACCTCCTCGCCGGGGCGGGCCGTGGGTCCGCTCCCGGCCTCGGCGTCCGCGCCGTCGCCGAAGAAGACGCCGACCGGGGCCATGTGGAAGGAGTCCCCGACGCCCATCTTCTCGGCGGCGGCCTTCAGGTGGACGTCGGAGGCGGTCATCGTCGGGTTGAGGCGTACGCCCAGCATCCGCTTGGCCTGGTCGTAGTACGGGGCGAGTTCCTCGCGCCAGTCGGTGATGGAGGCCCACTGCCGGTCCTCGAAGAAGGCGGTGGGCGGCACGTACAGGGTGTTGGCGTAGTTGAGCGAGCCGCCGCCCACACCGGCGCCCGCGAGCACCATCACGTTGCCGAGCAGGTGGATCCGCTGGATCCCGTACAGCCCGAGGGCCGGGGCCCACAGGTAGTTCCGCAGGTCCCAGCTGTTGCGGGGCAGGCTCTCGCGGGTGAACCGGCGCCCCGCCTCCAGGACGCCGACCCGGTACCCCTTCTCGGTCAGCCGCAGCGCCGAGACCGATCCTCCGAAGCCCGATCCGATGACGATGACGTCGTAGTCGTACGCGTTCTCGCTGTCGTACTCGTCGGTGTTGTCCGACACTGCGGTGCCTCCCGGGCGGTGGTGCCTAACGGAATCGGAGCGTCTTCATGACCTTGAGGCTGCGGGTCATGAACGCCGCGTACTTCTCGTCGTCCATGCCCAGCGAGGGCGCCATCGGGAGCAGCCGCTGGTGGGCGACGGTCTGGGCCTCGGTGTACTTGAGGATGCCCTCGGAGCCGTGCCGGCGGCCGAGGCCGGAGTCCTTCATGCCGCCCATGGGCGCCTGGGCGCTGCCGTAGGCGGGTGCGTAGCCCTCGTTGATGTTGACGGTGCCGGTGCGCAGGCGGGCGGCGACGGCGTGGCCGCGGCGGGCGTCCTTGGTCCAGACGCTGGAGTTGAGCCCGTACGCGGTGGAGTTGGCCTGCGCGATCGCCGCGTCCTCGTCGGTGAACCGGTAGATCGAGACGACCGGGCCGAACGTCTCCTCGCCGCAGACCGCCATCGGCGCCTCGACGCCGTCCAGGATGGTGGGCTCGTAGAAGAGCGGGCCGATGTCGGGGCGGGCGGTGCCGCCCGCGACCAGGGTCGCGCCCTTGGCGACGGCCTCGTCCACGTGCCGCTGCACGGTCTCCAGCTGGCGCTCGCCGACGAGCGAGCCCATGTCGGCGCCGTACGCGAGGGAGGCGCCGAGCCGCATGGCCTTCGTACGGGCGGCGAACCGCTCGACGAACGCGTCGGCGACCGAGGCGTGGACGTACAGCCGCTCGATGGAGATGCACAGCTGGCCGGCGGAGGAGAAGCAGGCACGGACGGCTCCCGCCGCGGCCTTCTCGACGTCGGCGTCGGCGAGGACGAGCATGGCGTTCTTGCCGCCGAGTTCGAGGGTGACCCCGACCAGGCGGGCGGCCGCGCCCCGGGCGACCTCGCGGCCGGTGCGGGTGGAGCCGGTGAAGGAGACGTAGTCGGCGTGCCGGACCACCTCGGGGCCGACGACGGGTCCGTCACCGAGGACGATCTGGAAGACCTCGGCGGGCAGTCCGGCCTCGATCAGCAGGTCGCGGGCCCACAGGGCGGTGAGCGCGGTCTCGGTGTCGGGCTTCATGACGACGGCGTTGCCGGAGACGAAGGCGGGCAGCGCGTCGCCGACGGAGAGTTCGAGGGGGTAGTTCCAGGGGGCGATCTGGCCGACGACCCCGCGCGGCTGGCGCAGCTCGGTGACCTTGGTGAGGGTGGGGATGGCGCCCGTGTGGCCCTTGGGGCGCAGGTACGAGGGGGCCTTGCGGCCGTAGTGGCGGGCGGCGACGGCGACCGCCTGGACCTCCTCGTGGGCGTGCAGACGGGCCTTGCCGGTCTCCAGCTGGATGAGGTCGAGCACCTCGGCCTGGCGGGCCAGGACCAGGTCGTGGAAGCGGAGCAGTACGGCGGCCCGCTTGCGTACGGGGACGGCGGCCCAGGCGCCCTGGGCGGCGCGGGCCCGGTCGAAGGCCCCGGCGACGTCCTCGGGGGTGGCCTCGGGGAGGTCCGCCAGCTTCGCCCCGGTGAAGGGGCTGTGGTTGGCGGTCCGGCCGGAGCCGATCACTCCGCGGGTGAGCCGGGTGACCAGGTCGGGGGTCACCACGTCGGCGGCGGTGCGGGCACCGGCCGGGGCCGGGGCGACCGGGTTGGTGGGCTGCGGTGCGCTGCGGAGGGGGGCCGGGGCCTGCGAGTCCGTCATGGCGGTGAGCGTATTCCGCCCGGAGGCCTTTGGGTACCCGTCGGTAACCGGATTTTGCCATTTCTGCCAGCGATCGCTGGCAGGGTGCCGGAATCAGGGCTTCGCGGCGGGCGGCTTCCAGCCGCTCAGCACGACGTCGAACTGCTGCTCGGTCGTGGCCCAGTCCGCGGCCGGGCTCGACATGTAGATCGCGTACTCCGTGCCGTCCGGGGCGATGTACATCTGCTCCTTCGCCCGGCGCGGACCCGGGTGGTTCTGCTTCTCCGTATAGGTGAATTCCCAGAGCGCGGCCCGAGTGCTGTCCCGGAAGGTGTTCTGGTTCAGCCGCACCTTCTTGTAGTTCATCCGCACCGAGACCTTCGTCTCCAGGTCGAGCAGGTGCGCGTACGGGTCCCGGTAGTCCGGGGTGGAGTCGGAGGCGATGCGGATGAAGTGCTTCCCGTCGTCGGGCGTGTAGTCGATCTGGTCGCCGTTCGCCTGGCGGGTCCAGCCCTCGGGGACGAACAGCGTGAAGCCCGCCAGGGGGTCGACGACCTTGGTGTACCCGGCGGGCGGAGCGGCATCGGCGACCCCGTCCTGCCGGTCGGGGGCGCTCGCGTTCTTGTCGCCGCCGCCCCCCGCGTCATCCCCGGTGAACTTCAGGACGCCGAATACGGCGCCGCCGCCGACCAGCGCCGCCACGAGGGCGATGGCGGCGGCCCGCTTGATCCACCCGCCGCCCGGGGCCGCGGGTGCGGGGCCGGCCTGTTCGGGCAGGGCGGCGGTGCGCGCCGGATCGGGCGCGGGGGCCGGGGCGGGTGCGGGGGCCGCTTCCGGCTCCGCTTCCTCGGCCTCGGCGTCGGCGAGCTCCTCGGGGGTCACCGCGCGCGTGGGTACGTACGCCTGCGCCGCCCTCGGCTGGCGGCCCTCCATGGCCTCGATCAGCATCCGCTCGGTCTCCTGCGCCGAGGGCCGCTCGTCGGGGTCCTTGCGCAGCAGGGCGGTGATGACCGGGCCCAGCGCGCCCGACTGGCGCAGCGCCGGCGGCTCGTCGTTGACGACGGCCTGGAGGCTGGAGATGGGCGAGGTGCGGCGGAAGGGCGAGCGCGCCTCGACCGCCGTGTACAGGGTCGCGCCGAGCGACCACAGGTCCGACGCGGTGCCGGGCGTTCCGCCGGTGACCCGCTCCGGGGCCAGGTAGTCGATGGAGCCGACGATCTCGCCGGTCCGCGTGATGGAGGAGTCGCCCTCGATCGCGGCGATCCCGAAGTCCGTGAGCAGGACCCGGCCGTCCTTGGCGAGCAGCACGTTGCCGGGCTTGACGTCCCGGTGCAGGACGCCGACCGCGTGCGCGGCGCGCAGCGCGCCCAGTACGTGGAGGCCGATCCGGGCCGCCTCGGGGGGCTCGATCCGCCCGGCCGCCTTGGCCGCGTCCGCGAGGGAGGGCCCGTCGATGTACTCCATGACGATCCACGGCCGGTCGTCGTGCTCCAGTACGTCGTGGACGACCACGACCGCCGGATGCTGGATCCGGGCCGCGGCCCGGGCCTCCTTCTGGGTCCGGGCGTGCAGCACCTCCCGGTCGGCCTGGGCCACGTACAGACCCGCCGTCAGTTCCTTGACGGCGACGGTCCTGTGCAGCAGCTCGTCATGCGCGCGCCACACTTTGCCCATGCCGCCGCTGCCGATGGGCTCCACGAGCCGGTACCGGCCAGCGAGCACCGCGCCCGCACCTGTCTGCTGTTCCACGAAACCCCGCCACTCTGTGCACTTCGGGCCAGATTACGGAGCGCTTGGGGCTCCTGGAACCGTGAAGGCGCGGTTCCGGCAGCACTGTGACGCAATCGCCGTACTGAGTCACCGTCAGTCGGCCTCAACCACCCGATTTGTAACTCCCCGTGGCCTTTTCGAAGACCTCGGTGACCTTGCCTTCGCCGTCCTGCGGACCGCTCACCATGACGACGTGGTAGCTGCCGCCGAGCGCCACGACGAAATTCCGGGCAACGACGTTGCGGCCGGTGCCGTCGATCCAGGTGTACCGGCCGGTGACGCGGAGCTGGTCGCCGACCTTGGTGGTCTTGACGTCGCCGCCGCTGGCCCAGGTGGAGGACCGGTAGGGGGCCAGCTCCGGCTCCTTGTCCTTCTGGTAGGTCGCCGGGTCGGGATTGCCGTCGACCTTGTCGCGACCGGGGACGACGGTCAGGACGTACTGGCCGTCGGTGTACCGGACCTGCCCCGCCTCGTTCATCCCGCGCCGCTCCCAGCCGCCCGGAACGGCGATCTCGAAGTGCTCGGGATCCTGCTGGGTGGTGTATCCGGGGGGAGCCGAGGCGGGGGCGGCGGGGCTCTGGCTGGGCGAGGGCTTCGGCGACGCGGGGGCCGAGGGCTCGCGGGAGGGGGCCTGCGTGGGTGACTTGGCGACGGCGGCGGGCTCCTGCCCGGACTTCTCGGGCAGGAAGAGGAGGGCGTAGGCGACCGCTCCGGAGAGCAGGACGAGGACGCCGAGGAGCAGGCTCCGCCCGAGGGAGCGGGGCTTTCGGGCGGCGGCGGGATTGCGGTGGCGGCCGTGCAGGTCGCCGCGCCGGCGTACGACGGGCAGCCGTGCGGGATCCGGCTCCGGCATCGGGAGGGCCGTCGCGCCGCCGTCCGGCTCGGGAGCCGACCGTACGAGCGAGCGCAGCCAGCCGCGGAGCTCCTCGAAGTCGGGCCGCTCGGTGGGGTCCTGGCGCAGCAGCGACTCCACGACGGGGCGCAGCGGACCGCACTCCTCGGCGAAGGCCGGGGGCTCGGCGCAGACCATGTCGACGAGCTCGGTGACGCTGTCCTCGGGGTACGGCGCGTGCCCCTGGACGGCGCGGTACAGCAGCGCGCCGAGCCCCCAGAGGTCGGTGGCGGGCCCGACGGGCGCGGCCAGCTGCCAGGGCCCGGTGACGGACCCGGCCTGCTCGGGAGCCCACCGCTCGGTGACGGCCCCGACGACGGCCATCCGGGTCAACCGGGCCCGCTCGGCCCCCAGTCCCCGAAGCCCGCCCTCGCCCCATCCCGCGGCCGGCGCCCCGGCCCGCGGGCCCCCGTCCGGCACGGCGTTCCCTGACCGGAGCCGGTCGTCCGGCTGCCCGGGGATCCCGTACGGGGCCGCGCCCGGCTCCTCGGCCCCGGGCCGCCGCGGGAGCGGGTGCGCGGTCGGGTCCGGGGCGTCGGACCCGTTCGGCCGGGGCGGGCCGGGCTCGCCGGACGGCAGGTACGAGGCCATGTTCGGGCCCGCCACACCGGTGCCGTGCGGCGGGGTCCGGCCGGCGAGGAGGGACGGGAGCGGGACTTCGGTCCGCGGGGAGCGGGGGCCGCCGTGCCCACCGGGTCCGCCGTGCTCGCTCGTGCGGAGGTGGGCGGCCGGGTCCGGGGCCTCGGCCTGGCGGTAGCCCTCGGGCAGGGCCAGTTGCGCGGGCAGCGCGGGACGGCCCGGCGCGGACTCGGGCCGCGGCTCGGGCCGCGGCTCGGGCCGCGGCTCCGGCTCGGGCCGCGGCTCCCGGTCCGGCTCCCGCTCCGGCTGCGACGGCCCGGCAGGCGGAAGTGCGGCCTGCCGGCGCGGCGTCGCCCCGTGCCACGGCGTGCCCGTACCGCTCTCCGGCCCCCCGTACGGGTACGAGTACCCCTGCGGGAGGTTCGACCCCTGCGGCCTCGGCTCCGGCGCCGGATCGGACCCGCCCCTGCGCTGCTCGGTGACCCGCGCGGCGGCCTGCGCCCCCGCCCGGTACGCGGCGATGGCCCCGGCGCGGGCGGCCGCCTTGAGGTCGGGCCGCTCCCCCGTCGCGCCGGGGGTGATGTGGTCGGAGTACCGCGGGCCCGTGTCGTACCCGGGCGCCACGAGCGGCGCGTAACCGCCCCCGCCCGGAACGCCGTCCGCCCCGTCGCCCGCCGGCTCGCCACCCCGTACGGCCAACCCCGCGGCGGGCGGCGCGTCCCGCCCCTCCGCCCCGCCGGGGCGCGGCTCCACGCCCGGCACCGCGGTCGGGTCCGCGGTCGGGTCCGCGGCCGGGTCCGCGGTCGGGTCCGGCGCGGCACCGGAACTCCGGACCGTGCTCCAGCCCTTGGCCGGTGGCGGGGGGTCCCAGGTCTCGGCACGGGGCCGCGCGGACTCCGCGGGCACCGGGTCGTAGCCGCACAGGGCGTCCTCCGCGGCGCCCGCCGCCAGGCCCGTCAGGACGACCCGGCCGTCATCGCATATCAACACGGTCCGGACCGTGATGTTCCGGTGCGTCCAGCCGTGCGCGTGCAGCACCCGCAGGGCGGTCAGGACGTCCGCCGCCACCTCCGCCGCCCGGTACGGGCTCAGCGGTTCCTCGGCGATGAGTGCGGCCAGCGGGCGCGCCGGCACCAACTCGCTCACTATCCAGAGCGACCCGCCCTCGGCGAACACGTCGAAGACCTGGTCCAGCCGGGGATGGTCCGGTACGGACGCGGCCGCCTGTGCGGCGGCGATCGCACGGCGCACGGCCGGGAGTTCCCCCAGGGCGGCCGCCGGAGGCCTCGGCGTCTGCCCGTCCAGCAGCTCGGCGTCCACGATCTCGGGTAACGGCACCTGCCGTACCAGGACTTCCTGTCCGCTGCGCGTGTCGAAGGCGCGGGTCTCGACCAGTTCGTACTCGTCCGACGGCGGCAGCGGCAGACGGTAGCGGTCGGCCAGGATCCGGCCCGCGTAGTCCTCCACTTCGCCTCCCCCGAGTGCCGGGGCGCACGTCCCCCATGGCCCCACTGCCACGATACGTCGCGCAGGGCGCCCGCGTCCCGGGGCTGGAAAGGCTCGTCACCCGTCAGTGCGAGGGCCGTCGTCCCGGTGGACCCGCCGGTGCGTCACCCGCCGGCCCGGCGAGGCCGGTTCAGCCGAGGGGCTGGAAGGTCGCGAACGCCGTGTTGCGCATCGTGGTGCACTCCGGGCCGTCCCACTGGTCGGCCGGACAGCTGATCATGATGGCGTAGCCGTGCTTCGCGTCCACCTTGAAGCCGCGGTTGAGCACGCGGACCTTCATGCCCTTCTGCTCCCGCTCGAACTCCCAGTCCGCGACGGTCGGGTAGCCGTTGTACTCCACCGTGTCGATCCGGAGCGTGCGGTAGTTGGTGCTGGAGCCCGCCGTTCCGGCGACCGCCTCGGCCCATGCGGCGCGGGCGTCGTTGCCGGGGCTGTTGGTGTAGTCGACCTGGATGCGCGGGAAGCCGCCGTCGCGGCTGTATATCGCGCCGGAGTTCTCGCCGGCTATGCCCGTCACCTTGAAGCCCGACGGCATCGCCATCGAGAAGTGGAAGCCCGGGTCCGTCACCTTCGCGTAGCCGTCGGGGAGCGCTGCTCCGGGACCGCCCGGAGTGGAGCCCTGCCCCTGGCTCTGGCCTTGTCCCTGGCTCTGTCCCTGCCCTTGGCCCTGGCCCTGCTGGCCGCCCGGGGACTGGCCCTGGCTCGGCTCGCCACCGGCACTGCCGGTGCCGCCCTTGCCCGACGTGGCGTTGGTCTCGCCGCTCTTGGGGGACGGGGTGGGGTTCGGGCTGCCGGAGACCGTCGTACCCGGGCCGCCCTTGCCCTCCTGCTTCTTCTTGTCCGCCGCGTCGTCACCGCTGAACGCGTACGCGATGAGCAAACCGATCACGGCGAGCGCGACGACCACGCCCGCTATCGCGAGGGCGATCGTACGGCGGGACATGACGTCGGTCAGCGGCGCCGGGACCGGCGAGGGCCGGCCCGAAACCGGCGCGGGGACCGGGGACTCGGCCGCCGAGGCCGCCGTGGTCGCCGCCGCGGCGGCAGCCGCCTTGCGGGTCGCCTTCAGCGCGGCGCGGGCCCGTTCGCGCTGCTCGCGCTCGAGCCGGTCGCGCTCCTTCTTCTCCGCCTTTTCGGCGGCCCGTTCGGCCGCCTTCTCGGCGGCGGCCTTCGCCGCGGCCTCCTTGGCGTCGGCCAGGGAGATCTGCCGGGTCTCCTCGACGGCCGGGGCGAGGACCGGGGCGGGCACCGGCTCCGGCGCGTTGACGACGGCGGTGAGCATCGCCCGCGCACGGTCGTCGTCGAGGCGGTGGGCCGGGTCCTTGGCGAGCAGGCCGTAGATGACCTCGGTCAGCGGACCGGCGTTCTTGGGCGGCTCCACCGGCTCGGTCATCACGGCGGTGAGGGTGGCGAGCGCGGACCCCTTGTCGTACGGGGGAACGCCTTCGACGGCGGCGTACAGCAGGCCGCCGAGGGACCACATGTCGGCGGGCGGGCCGGGCTTCTGACCGCGGGCGCGCTCGGGGGAGATGTAGGAGGGGGCGCCGACGAGCATGCCGGTCGAGGTGACGGAGGGGTCGCCCTCGACCTGGGCGATGCCGAAGTCGGTGAGGACGACGCGACCGGTGCGGGCGATGAGCACGTTGGACGGCTTGACGTCCCGGTGCAGGATGCCCTGGCCGTGCGCGGCGCGCAGGACGTCGAGGACGGCGAGGCCGACCTCGGCGGCGCGGTGGGGGGTCAGCGGGCCGTTCTCACGGATGAACTCGGCCAGCGAGGGGCCCTCGATGAGCTCCATGACGATCCACGGGCGGCCGTCCTCGTCGACGACGTCGAAGACGGTGACGGCGCCGCCGCTGCGGATGCGGGCGATGGCCTTGGCCTCGCGCAGCGTCCGGGTGATGAGGCGGCGCTTCTCGTCCTCGTCGACGCCGGTGCTGAAGCGGAGTTCCTTGACCGCGACGGTCCGGCCGAGGGTCTCGTCCTCGGCGCGCCAGACGGTGCCCATGCCGCCCTTGCCGAGCACCTCGCGCAGCCGGTAGCGCCGCGCGAGCAGGCGTCCCTCGTCCTGCCCGCCTTCGGCGGCCTTGGCGGCGGCTGCCTTGACGGCAGCGGCGACGGCGTCGGCCTTCTCGACGACGGGGTTGGCCGCGGGGGCCTTCTTCTCGTCCGCCGCCACGGCGGGCTTGCCGAGGTCCGGCTTCGCCGCGGCCGGGCGGGCAGGCTCCGCTTCTTGCGACGCGGCGGCCCTGCCCGCACCCGCCGCCGGCTCCGCGACGCCGCCGGCCTCGGCCGGGTCGGTCTTGCCCATGTCGATCTTGGCCGGGTCGGACTTCGCCGTGTCGGCCTTGGCCGCGGCCGGCTCCTTGGCCTTCGGCTCCGCCGACACGGCGGCCGACGCTGCGGACTTGCCCGGACCGGCCTTCGCCGCGGACGGGCCGGCCTTCGCCGCGGACGGGCTCACCGGCTTCGCGTCGGCCGGCTTCGCGTCCGAAGGCGACGCGCCGTCACCGGCGGCGGCACCCGCCGCAGGCTCGGCGTCCTCGATCGCCGCCGCGTCCGCGCCCGGTTCGGGCTTCGCGCCGTCAGGCTCCGCCGCGGGCGGGGCGGCAGGCTTCGCAGTGCCCGGCTTCACCGCCGACGGAACAGCCGACTCCGCCACGGGCGCGGCGGCAGGCTTCGCCGCACGCGGAGCCTCCTGCTTCGCCGCAGGCGACTCGGCGGGCGACTCGGTGTGCTCCGGCTTCGACATGCGTCCCCTCTGCGATCGTGCCGCCTGCTGCCCCCGGTATCCCCGGTGGCCCGCTCCGGGAGAACCCGTGCGGTAACCCGCCCCGGCAGAACCCTCATTGTTCCTCACTCCGCAACGGACGGGCGCCCCGGGTCCGCGGTTCCCCCCTCCGCATCCCGGAGTTACAACGGAACGATGTCGGGAGCCCCCAACCGCGCCGCATCCGCCGTCTGGTCGTCCGGCTGACGCTGCGATTCCCGTTCCGCCTGCACCCGCTTCTCGTAGTGTTCCACTTCCTTCTCGATCTGCTGCTTGTCCCACCCCAGGACCGGAGCCATCAGCTCCGCGCACTCACGCGCCGACCGCGTCCCCCGGTCGAACGTCTCGATCGAGATCCGCGTCCGCCGCGTCAGTACGTCGTCCAGGTGCCGTGCCCCCTCGTGCGAGGCCGCGTACACCACCTCGGCCCGCAGGTAGTCGTCCGCCCCGCCCAGCGGCTGCCCCAGCCCCGGGTCCGCCGCGATCAGGTCCAGCAGTTCGTCCGTCATCGAGCCGTACCGGTTCAACAGGTGTTCCACCCGCGCCACGTGAAGACCCGTCCGGGCCGCGATCCCGGCCCGCCCGTTCCACAGGGCCCGGTACCCCTCCGCCCCCACCAGCGGCACGTCCTCCGTCACGCACTCCGCGACCCGCTGGTCCAGCCCGTGCACCGCCTCGTCGACCGCGTCCTTCGCCATCACCCGGTACGTCGTGTACTTGCCGCCCGCCACCACCACCAGCCCCGGCACGGGATGCGCCACCGTGTGCTCGCGCGAGAGCTTGCTCGTCGCGTCCGACTCGCCGGCCAGCAGCGGCCGCAGGCCCGCGTACACCCCTTGTACGTCGTCCCTCGTCAGCGGCACCGCCAGCACCGAGTTGACGTGCTCCAGCAGGTAGTCGATATCCGCGCTCGACGCCGCCGGATGCGCCTTGTCCAGGTCCCAGTCCGTGTCCGTGGTGCCCACGATCCAGCTGCGGCCCCAGGGGATGACGAAGAGCACGGACTTCTCGGTGCGCAGGATCAGGCCCGTCGAGGAGTGGATCCGGTCCTTCGGTACGACCAGATGGATGCCCTTCGACGCCCGGACGTGGAACTGCCCCCGCTCTCCGATCAGCGCCTGCGTGTCGTCCGTCCACACCCCGGTCGCGTTCACGATCTGCCGCGCGCGGATCTCGTACTCGCCGCCGCCCTCCACGTCCTGCACGCGCGCCCCGACGACCCGCTCGCCCTCCCGCAGGAAGCCGACCACCCTCGCCCGGTTGGCGCACTGGGCCCCGTACACCGCCGCCGTCCGCACCAGCGTGGCCACGTACCGCGCATCGTCCATCTGGGCGTCGTAGTACTGCAGCGCGCCCACCAGCGCGTCCTTGCGCAGCGCCGGCGCGACCCGCAGCGCGCGCCCCCGCGACAGGTGCCGGTGGACCGGCAGCCCCCGCCCGTGCCCGCTGGAGACCGACATCGCGTCGTACAGCGCGACGCCCGATCCGGCGTAGAACCGCTCCCAGCCCTTGTGCTGGAGCGGGTACAGGAACGGCACGGGCTTCACCAGGTGCGGAGCCAGCCGCTCCAGCAGCAGTCCGCGCTCCTTCAGGGCCTCCCGTACGAGGGCGAAGTCGAGCATCTCCAGATAGCGCAGGCCGCCGTGGATCAGCTTGCTGGACCGGCTGGAGGTGCCGGACGCCCAGTCCCTGGCCTCCACCAGCCCCGTGGAGAGGCCTCTGGTCGCGGCGTCGAGCGCGGTACCGGCGCCCACCACGCCCGCGCCCACCACCAGCAGGTCCAGTTCCCGCTCGGCCATCCGGGCGAGCGCCTCTTCACGCTGGACCGGCCCCAGTGTCGCTGTCCTCACGGCTGCCTCCCGTCGGTGCGGGTCGTTCCCGCTCGGTGCGGGTGACCCCGCTCACATCCCCCGCTCACGATTCTGACCCGCCGCACCGACATCAGCCACCGCCTGTGGACAACACAACGGCGACCATCACCCCGTAATACGACACATCGGTCATATATACGCCTAGTCTGACATCGCGCCAGCTCCACACTCCACCTGCACGGTCCACAGGAGTTGCGCACCCAGCCCCCTCATGCATGTCAGGGAAGGGACGGCACCCCATGCCCGCAGATCTCGCCGTCATCGGACTCGGCCACCTCGGCCTGCCGCTGGCCCAGGCGGCCGTCGCCGCCGGAATCGAGACGGTCGGCTACGACAGCGGTCCGGCGACGGCCGCAGCCACGGGATCCACCGGGGCCCCGGCCACCGCCACGGACTCCACCCTCACCGCCGCCGAGATCCGCCGCATGTCGGCCGCCGGCTTCCGGATCACCACCAACCCCGCCGAACTCGGCCGGGTCCGCACCGCCGTCATCTGCGCCCCCACCCAACTCGGCGCCGACCGCGCGCTCGACCTCTCCGCCGTCGGCGAGGCGGGCCGCACGCTCGCCGCCCGGCTGCGCCCGCACACCACCGTCATCCTCGAATCCGCCGCCCACCCCGGCGTCACCGAGGACTACCTGCGCCCCATCCTGGAGTCCGGCTCCGGGCTGCGCGCCGGCCGGGACTTCCACCTCGCCTACTCCCCCAGCCGCCTCGACCCCGGCAACCGGACGCACGGCATCGCCAACACCCCCAAGGTGATCGGCGGCCTCACCCCCGCCTGCACCGAGTCCGCGCACGCCTTCTACGCCCGCCTCACCGAGAAGGTGGTCCGGGCCCGCGGCCTGCGCGAGGCCGAGACCGTGCAGCTGCTGGAGACCAACTACCGGCACGTCAACATCGCCCTCATGAACGAGATGGCGGTGCTCTGCCACGACCTCGGCGTCGACCTCTGGGACGTCATCCGCTGCGCCGAGACCAAGCCGTACGGATTCCAGGCCTTCCGGCCCGGCCCGGGAGTCGGCGGCCGCAGCGTCCCCCTCGACCCCAACTACCTCCCCCACACCACCCGCACCCCGGGCCACCCCCTGCGCATGGTCGGCCTGGCGCAGGAGATCAACGGCCGGATGCCCCAGTACGTCATCCAGCGCTCGGCCACCCTGCTGAACGAACACGGGAAATCGGCCCGCGGCGCCCGGGTCCTGCTGCTCGGCGTCACGTACAAGCCCGACCTCGCCGACCAGGAGGGCTCGCCGGCCCGCGAGATCGCCAGCCGACTGCTCGACCTCGGCGCACTGGTCAGCTACCACGACCCGTACGTCGCCGGATGGCGCGTCAGGGACCGGCCCGTGCCCCGTGCCGAATCGCTGTACGAGGCCGCCGCCAACGCCGATCTGACGATCCTGCTCCAGCACCACCGCACGTACGACCTCCAAGGCCTCGCGGTCAAGGCGCAGTTGCTGCTGGACACCCGCGGGGCCAGCCCCGCGGGTGCGGCGCACCGGCTCTGACGCCGCCGACCACATGAGCCGGCCCATCCAGCCGCCCGCGCCCGGGTCCGGGTCCGGCGCACCCGTCGCGGCCCCCGCCGTCCCGCACCCCGCCGGGCCCACCCGCACCGGCAACATCGGCCTGGGCATCGCCGCGGCCGTGGTCGCCGCCCTGGCCGCGGCCGCCGCCTACGGCGGGATCATGAACGCGATCGACCGCCAGGCCGGCTACGCGGCGGTCGGCGTCGGCCTGCTGGTCGGCTTCGCCGCCGGCAAGGCCGGCGGCAGGCACCCGGCGCTCCCGGTGGTCGGCGCGGCCTTCTCCCTCTGCGCCGTCCACCTCGGCCAGCTGTTCTTCATCGCGCTGGCCCTGGCCGACCAAAGCCACGTCGGCCTCGGCGAGGTCTTCGGCGGGGCGGGCGTCGGCGGCCTGAGCGGCATCTGGCAGGAGGGCGCGGGCGCGATGGACTACGTCTTCCTCGCCATCGGCGGCTTCGCGGCCTTCGGCGCCGCGGGCAAGGCCTGAGCCGACGCCGAAGGGCCGGCTCCCCGATGCGGGGAGCCGGCCCTTCGTGCTCGCGTACGTGCGGCGGGTCAGCGGCGGTGCTGGGAGTCCGCGACCGTGACCTCCACGCGCTGGAACTCCTTGAGCTCGCTGTAGCCCGTGGTGGCCATCGAACGGCGCAGGGCGCCGAAGATGTTCATCGAGCCGTCCGGGGTGTGCGACGGGCCGGTGAGGATCTCCTCGGTGGTGCCGACCGTGCCCAGGTCGACCTTCTTGCCGCGCGGTACGTCCTCGTGGACGGCCTCCATGCCCCAGTGGTTGCCCTTGCCGGGCGCGTCGGTGGCGCGGGCCAGCGGGGAGCCCATCATCACGGCGTCCGCGCCGCAGGCGACGGCCTTCGGGATGTCGCCCGACCAGCCCACGCCGCCGTCGGCGATGACGTGCACGTACCGGCCGCCGGACTCGTCCATGTAGTCGCGTCGGGCCGCGGCCACGTCCGCGACGGCGGTCGCCATCGGGACCTGGATGCCGAGCACGTTGCGCGTGGTGTGCGCGGCGCCGCCGCCGAAGCCGACCAGGACGCCCGCCGCGCCGGTGCGCATCAGGTGCAGGGCCGCGGTGTACGTGGCGCAGCCGCCGACGATGACCGGGACGTCGAGCTCGTAGATGAACTGCTTGAGGTTCAGCGGCTCGGCGGCGCCGGAGACGTGCTCCGCCGACACGGTGGTGCCGCGGATCACGAAGATGTCCACGCCCGCGTCCACGACGGCCTTGGAGAACTCGGCGGTGCGCTGCGGGGAGAGCGCGGCGGCGGTGACGACACCGGAGTCGCGGACCTCCTTGATGCGCTGCCGGATCAGGTCCGCCTGGATCGGGGCGGAGTAGATCTCCTGGAGGCGGCGGGTGGCGGCCTCCTCGTCCAGCTCCGTGATCTCGTCGAGCAGCGGCTGCGGGTCCTCGTAGCGGGTCCACAGGCCTTCGAGGTTCAGCACGCCGAGGCCGCCGAGCTCGCCGATGCGGATCGCGGTCTGCGGGGAGACGACCGAGTCCATGGGGGCGGCGAGGAACGGGAGCTCGAAGCGGTAGGCGTCGATCTGCCAGGCGATCGAGACCTCCTTCGGGTCCCGCGTACGCCGGCTCGGGACGATGGCGATGTCGTCGAACGCGTACGCCCTGCGGCCGCGCTTGCCGCGCCCGATCTCGATCTCAGTCACGTGTGGTGGCCTTTCCTCTGGGTCTGCCCGTCCAGTATCCCCGAACCCCGGCGCCCCGCGTTCCGGTGACCGCCGTACGGACGCGACGCCAAGGGGGCGGGTCCGGCCGGACCCGCCCCCTTCACGCGCTGTGGACTCAGCCCTTGCGGCTGTAGTTCGGCGCCTCGACGGTCATCTGGATGTCGTGCGGGTGGCTCTCCTTGAGGCCCGCCGACGTGATGCGGACGAAGCGGCCGCGGTCCTGGAGCTCCGGCACCGTGCGGCCGCCGACGTAGAACATCGACTGGCGCAGGCCGCCGACGAGCTGGTGCACGACCGCGGAGAGCGGGCCGCGGTAGGGGACCTGGCCCTCGATGCCCTCGGGGATGAGCTTGTCGTCGCCGCCCACGCCCTCCTGGAAGTAGCGGTCCTTGGAGAAGGAGCGCTGGTCGCCGCGGGACTGCATCGCGCCGAGCGAGCCCATGCCGCGGTACGACTTGAACTGCTTGCCGTTGATGAAGAGCAGCTCGCCCGGGGACTCCTCGCAGCCCGCGAGCAGCGAGCCGAGCATCACCGTGTCGGCGCCGGCGACCAGCGCCTTCGCGATGTCGCCGGAGTACTGCAGGCCGCCGTCGCCGATGACCGGGACGCCGGCCGCCTTCGCGGCGAGGGAGGCCTCGTAGATGGCGGTGACCTGCGGGACGCCGATGCCGGCGACGACGCGGGTGGTGCAGATGGAGCCGGGGCCGACACCGACCTTGATGCCGTCGCAGCCGGCGTCGATCAGCGCCTGGGCGCCGTCGCGGGTGGCGACGTTGCCGCCGATGACGTCGACGGAGGAGTTCGACTTGATCTTGGCGACCATGTCGCCGACCAGGCGGGAGTGGCCGTGGGCGGTGTCGACGACGATGAAGTCGGCGCCGGCCTCGATCAGCGCCTGGGCGCGGTCGTACGCGTCACCGGCGACGCCGACCGCGGCGCCGACCAGGAGGCGGCCGTCCTTGTCCTTGGCGGCGTTCGGGTACTTCTCGGCCTTGACGAAGTCCTTGACCGTGATCAGGCCCTTGAGGATGCCCGCGTCGTCGACCAGCGGCAGCTTCTCGATCTTGTGGCGGCGCAGCAGCTCCATGGCGTCCACGCCGGAGATCCCCACCTTGCCCGTGACCAGCGGCATCGGGGTCATGACCTCGCGCACCTGGCGGCTGCGGTCCGACTCGAAGGCCATGTCGCGGTTGGTCACGATGCCGAGCAGCTTGCCGGCCGCGTCGGTGACGGGGACGCCGGAGATGCGGAACTTCGCGCACAGCTGGTCGGCCTCGCCCAGCGTCGCGTCCGGGTGCACCGTGATCGGGTCGGTGACCATGCCGGACTCGGAGCGCTTGACCAGGTCGACCTGGTTGGCCTGGTCGGCGATCGACAGGTTGCGGTGCAGGACGCCGACGCCGCCCTGGCGGGCCATCGCGATGGCCATGCGGGCCTCGGTGACCTTGTCCATGGCGGCCGAGAGCAGCGGCACGTTCACGCGGACGTTGCGCGAGATGAGGGAAGAGGTGTCGATCGCGTCAGGCGACATGTCCGACGCGCCCGGCAGCAGCAGCACGTCGTCGTAGGTCAGTCCGAGCGTGGCGAATTTGTCGGGCACTCCGTCGGCGGTCATGACACCTTCCCAAATGGTCTTGCTCAGCGCGGATGTCCATGCTAACGGGATCCCGACGCGTCTCATTCCACGACCAAGGTCAAGGAGAAGTTTCGTCTGTTCCTACGAAACTCACTGCTCGGCGAGCGCCCGCAACCGGCTGAGCGCGCGGTGCTGGGCCACCCGCACCGCACCGGGGGACATGCCGAGCATCTGCCCGGTCTCCTCGGCCGTCAGGCCGACCGCCACCCGCAGGACGAGCAGCTCGCGCTGGTTCTCCGGAAGGTTGGCCAGCAGCTTCTTGGCCCAGGCGGCGTCACTGCTCAGCAGCGCCCGCTCCTCCGGACCCAGCGAGTCGTCCGGCCGCTCCGGCATCTCGTCGGAGGGCACGGCCGTGCTGCCGGGGTGCCGCATGGCGGCCCGCTGCAGGTCGGCGACCTTGTGTGCGGCGATGGCGAAGACGAAGGCCTCGAAGGGGCGGCCGGTGTCCCGGTACCGCGGCAGCGCCATCAGGACGGCGACGCAGACCTCCTGCGCGAGGTCCTCCACGAAGTGGCGGGCGTCGCCCGGGAGCCGCGAGAGCCGGGTCCTGCAGTAGCGGATGGCCAGCGGGTGCACGAAGGCGAGCAGATCGTGCGTCGCCTGCTCGTCGCCCTCGACCGCTCTGCGTACGAGCGCGCTGACGGCCCCGGCGCTGCCGCTTTTGGCGGCGCCGGTGGAGCCTGTGGCCGTGGGTGACCCCTGGGCCTCGTCGTCGCGCATCAATCCATGGTGCCTTGGCGCCGGAGCATTCGCGCCGCCACGGCCCGTGTTGTGCGTCGAAGCGTTATGAGCGGGTGCGCCTGAGCTCATCACTGCGCCCTCCCCTCCCGCTCGACCGAATACTCCCCGAGGCCCCATCCCAGAAAATGCGCCACACCTCAAGCATGCGGCATCGCGCGCGAAGCGACACGTCCCCCGATTGTGCCCCGCCCATCCCCGGGTGCGCACCGGGTACGGGGGGACGGGAACGGACGACGCCGCGACGGGCGCACGACGGGCATGCGCGAGGACGGCCAGGGGCGCCGGGAGGGCCGGGGACGGCCGCTAGCGCGGCCTGCCGCCCCGCCCGCCGGTGGCGGACGGGACCGCTCTCAGCGTCCGGCCTGCGGCCTCGCGGTCAGCGGACCAGGCCCCAGCGGAATCCGAGCGCCACGGCGTGCGCCCGGTCCGAGGCGCCCAGCTTCTTGAACAGCCGGCGGGCGTGCGTCTTGACCGTGTCCTCGGAGAGGAAGAGCTCGCGCCCGATCTCCGCGTTGGACCGGCCGTGACTCATGCCCTCCAGCACCTGGATCTCGCGCGCGGTGAGCGTGGGCGCGGCGCCCATCTCGGCCGAGCGGAGCCGGCGCGGGGCCAGTCGCCAGGTCGGGTCGGCGAGTGCCTGGGTGACCGTGGCCCGCAGTTCGGCGCGCGAGGCGTCCTTGTGCAGATAGCCCCGGGCGCCGGCGGCGACCGCGAGGGCCACCCCGTCCAGGTCCTCGGCGACCGTCAGCATGATGATGCGGGCGCCCGGATCGGCCGAGAGCAGCCGGCGCACCGTCTCCACACCGCCCAGCCCCGGCATCCGTACATCCATCAGAATCAGGTCGGAGCGGTCGGCACCCCAGCGGCGGAGGACTTCCTCGCCGTTGGCAGCCGTCGTCACACGCTCGACGCCGGGCACGGTGGCAACCGCGCGACGGAGCGCCTCTCGGGCAAGCGGGGAGTCGTCGCAGACGAGGACGGAAGTCATGACCGCCCTCCGCAGCTGCTGATGCGCGTCACCTTGAGCCTCCAGGCTGGTACGTATCGTCACCTGTGCGGTCGATGCCCCCGGACACCTGTCCGAGAACTTCTTGGTTCAACCGCCTTCGCACTCTCAACGATGGTCACTCGAAAGAGTTACGGGTCGGACGGACACCTTCGGCACTCTACGTGAGGAAGCGATCACGACGCGGGTGCCACTCTCGGCGTGTCCTCCATCTGGAGCTATGCCCTATTTGGCGGCTTTTCTTCCGTTTGGCACGTGTCTGAGGCTAGATTCCCAATGAGTCATATTTACATCTACTACGACAGTAGGTGTGGAGACTTGGACCGTATCCGTCTCAGTACCGGCACCAAGAGGACTACCCATGGCAGATTTCTCCCGCCTCCCCGGACCGAACGCCGACCTCTGGGACTGGCAGCTGCTGGCCGCCTGCCGGGGGGTCGACAGCTCCCTCTTCTTCCACCCGGAAGGCGAGCGGGGCGCGGCGAGGAGTGCGCGCGAGGCCTCGGCTAAAGAGGTCTGCATGAGATGCCCGGTGCGCTCGGAATGCGCCGCGCACGCACTGGCCGTCCGCGAGCCCTACGGGGTGTGGGGCGGCCTCACCGAAGACGAGCGCGAAGAACTGATGGGACGCGCGCGCCACCGCCTGATCCCCGCGTCGAGCACGATCGGACCCCTTCCGCCGCACTGATCCACGGTTCGCCGAAACGTTCGAAGGAACGTTTCCCCAGCCTGCACGCGGACCGGACCCGGCCCGGAACGTCACGCGATTGGCCGTACCGCCGTACGTCGAGCCGACGTCGTACAGGGTGCGGTCAACGCGTGGCGGCCCGCTCCAGTTCGGCCAGGGTCGCCGCCACGGCCGGTACGCGCGCCAGGTCGGGCAGGGTCAGCGCGACGACCTCCCGCTCCACCGCGGGCTCCACGGCCACCGTGCTCACGCCCTTGGCCCGTACGGACTCCACCGCCAGCTCCGGCAGTACGGCGACGCCCAGCCCGGCGCCGACCAGGCCGACCACGGCCGGGTAGTCGTCGGTCGCGAAGTCGATGCGCGGGGTGAAGCCCACCTCCTCGCACACCTCCACCAGATGGCGCCGGCAGCGCGGGCAGCCGGCGATCCAGGGCTCGTCGGCCAGTTCCGCCATGCCCACCCGCTCGGCCCCCGCCAGCCGGTGCCCCTCGGGGACCAGCCCGACGAGCCGGTCCGTGAGCAGCGGCCGCACGACGAGGTCCTCCCACTCGCCCTCGGCGGCCGAGCCGCCGCCCGAGGGGGAGGCCGAGCCGTACCGGAAGGCCAGCGCCAGGTCGCAGTCACCCTCGCGCAGCATCTCCACCGACCGCGGCGGCTCCGCCTCGACCAGCGAGATCCGGGTGCCGGGGTGCTCGGCGCGCATCGCGGCCAGCGCGGTCGGCACCAGCGTGGAGCTGCCGCTGGGGAAGGACACCAGCCGGACCCGGCCCGCGCGCAGCCCGGCGATGGCCGCGACCTCCTCCTCTGCGGCGGTCAGCCCGGCGAGGATGCCGGCGGCGTGCCGGACCAGGGCCGTACCGGCCTGCGTCAGCCGCATCTCGCGGCCGGCCCGGACGAGCAGCGGGGTGCCGGCCGACTGCTCCAGCGCCTTCATCTGCTGGGAGACGGCGGGCTGGGTGCAGCCGAGCTCGCGGGCGGCGGCGGAGAAGGACCCGGTGCCGGCGACGGCGCGCAGCACCCGGAGATGACGTGCCTCGATCATCCTTCGAGCATAAGCCCGACTTTGAGCCCGGCGCCAATATTCCCACGCCCCTTTGAGGCGGCTGGGTTACCGTGCTCCCCATGGCTCTGTTCCCCGCGGCTCCCCCGCACGTCGCCTCCGTGAACCTCGGCCGCGCGACGGCCGTCGACCACACCGACGCGGAAGGCGGGATGACCGGCATCGGCAAGCGGCCCGTACCCGGTCCGGTCCACGTGTTCCCGCCCGGCCCCAAGGGCGTCGGCGCGAGCGGCCTCGAGGGCGACGCCGTCTGCGACCTGCGCCACCACGGCGGGGACGACCAGGCCGTGTACGCCTACGCGCGCGAGGACCTCGACTGGTGGGAGGGCGAGCTGGACCGCGAACTGCCCGCCGGGCTCTTCGGCGAGAACCTCACCACCTCCGGCCTGGAGCTGACGGGCGCGCTGCTCGGCGAGCGCTGGCGGGTCGGTACGGGCGGGCTCGTCCTCGAGGTGGCGTCGGCGCGCATCCCGTGCCGCACCTTCCAGGGCGCGCTCGGCGAGAAGGGCTGGGTCAAGCGGTACACGCTGGCCGCGCGGCCGGGTGCGTACCTGCGCGTGCTCCGGGAGGGGCCGGTCTCCCCCGGCGACCCCGTCGAGATCCTCCACCGCCCCGACCACGACGTGACGGTGGAGCTCTGGTTCCGGGCCTTCACCACCGACCGGTCGCTCCTCGCGCGCACGCGGGCGGCGGGCCCGGCGATGGCTGCGCAGTGGCACGAGACGGCTCTCGCGCATCTGGAGAAGTACGGGCAGTAGTAGGGAAGTAAGGGCGCACACGGCCGGGAGCAGGGCGTTCGTAGCCGGAAGTAGCCGTTCCGCAGCGGGAAGCGACGGTTCGCGGGCCCGACGATCACGAAGGTGTACCGCCCGGCGGGCTCCCCTTGAGCTGTCGCCGGGGGCGGCTAGGTTGCGTTCATGACGACTGCGTTGATTACGGGATCCACGGCGGGCATCGGCGCCGCATTCGCCCGGCGGCTCGCCGCCCAGGGCCACAACCTCGTGCTGGTGGCCCGGGACACGAAGCGGCTCGCCGAGCAGGCCACCGAGCTGCACGACCGGCACGGCATCGAGGCCGAGGTGCTGGCCGCCGACCTGTCCGCCGACGAGGGCATCGCGGCGGTCGAGCGGCGCCTGGGCGACCGTACGCACCCGGTGGACCTGCTGGTCAACAACGCGGGCTTCGGCAACAAGGGCCGCTACCTCGAAGTCTCCATGGCCGACGAGCTGACCATGCTGAAGGTGCACGTCGAGGCGGTCCTGCGGCTGACCTCGGCGGCCACCGGATCGATGCGCTCGCGCGGCCGCGGCGGAGTCGTCAACGTGGCCTCGGTGGCGGCGTTCGTACCGCGCGGGACGTACGGGGCGAGCAAGGCCTGGGTCGTGCAGTTCACGCAGGGTGCGGCGCGGGACCTGTCCGGATCGGGCGTGCGGCTGATGGCACTGTGCCCGGGCTTCGTCCGCACCGAGTTCCACCAGCGGGCCGGCATGGGCACGGACAACATCCCCAACTGGATGTGGCTGGACGCGGACAAGCTGGTGGCGGCGGCCCTGGACGACCTGGCGCGCGGGAAGACGGTCTCGGTCCCGGATCCGCGGTACAAGGCGCTGATGGGCCTGGTGAAGCTGACGCCGCGCGGGCTGCTGGGCGGGGTGTCCTCGCGCACGGGCCGCAAGTACGGCCCCCAGTAGTCCGAGTGACTCGCGGGTAGGCCGGTCCCCGAACCGGCCGAACGGGTGAAATCTCCCTAAACTGGATACGTCCCATCCAGCGCGGGAGTACGCCATGACATTCGTACAAATAGTCGATTACGAGACCAGCAGGCCCGAGGCCGTCAACGAGGTCATCGACCGGTACCTGGCGGAGACGAAGGGCAAGCGCACCGTGGCCCACACCGTGGTGGGCAAGGACCGGGAATCCGACACGCGCTACGTGGACGTCGTCGAATTCCCGTCGTACGAAGCGGCCATGAAGAACTCTCACCTGCCGGAGACGGACAGGATGTTCCAGGAGATGATGGCCCTCTGCGACGGGATGCCCCGGTTCACCAACCTGGACGTCGTCCGCGACGAGCACCTCAACGCGCTGCTCGCGAACCGCATGTACGAAGAGGTCGCGATGAAGGGCGACATGTCCGTGATCGACGAGATCTTCGCGGCGGACTACCGGGACCACGACATCAGCCGGCCCGAGGACAAGGTCGGCCGCGACGGCATCCGCGAGGACGTGCAGATGTGGCGCGGCGCCTTCGACATCACCTTCACGCGGGACGCCCAGATGGCCCAGGAGGACTACGTCACCACGATGTGGACCTTCAAGGGCAAGCACAAGGGCGAGTTCATGGGGATCGCACCGACCGGCAAGGACTGCACGATGACCGGCACGACGGTCTTCCGGTGCGAGGACGGAATGATCAAGGAAGGCTGGTGGCACTACGACGCCATGCGCCTGATGAGGGAACTGGGCGCGATGTGACGGCACCCCGCTCGCGGGAAGGCCCCGTTCCGCCGATGCGGAACGGGGCCTTCTCGATGTGGGGCGCGATCAGTGGCTGTGGCCGTGACCGCCGTGGCCGTGACCGGCGTCGCCCTCGTCCTCGGCCGGCTTCTCGACGACCAGGGTCTCGGTCGTGAGCAGCAGGGAGGCGATGGAAGCGGCGTTCTCCAGCGCGGAGCGGGTGACCTTGACCGGGTCGATGACGCCGGCCTTGACCAGGTCGCCGTACTCGCCGGTGGCGGCGTTGAAGCCCTGGCCCTTGTCGAGCTCGGCGACCTTCGAGGTGATGACGTAGCCCTCGAGGCCGGCGTTCTCGGCGATCCAGCGCAGCGGCTCGACGGCGGCGCGGCGCACGACCGCGACACCGGTGGCCTCGTCGCCCGACAGGCCGAGGTTGCCCTCGAGCACCTTCACGGCGTGGACGAGCGCGGAGCCACCGCCGGAGACGATGCCCTCCTCGACCGCGGCGCGGGTCGCCGAGATGGCGTCCTCGAGACGGTGCTTCTTCTCCTTGAGCTCCACCTCGGTGGCGGCGCCGACCTTGATGACGCAGACGCCGCCGGCGAGCTTCGCCAGGCGCTCCTGCAGCTTCTCGCGGTCCCAGTCCGAGTCCGTGGACTCGATCTCGGCCTTGATCTGGTTGACGCGGCCGACGACCTCGTCGTGGCTGCCGCCACCGTCGACGATGGTCGTGTCGTCCTTGGAGATGGTCACGCGGCGCGCGGAACCGAGTACGTCCAGACCGGCCTGGTCGAGCTTGAGGCCGACCTCCTCGGCGATGACGGTGGCACCGGTGAGGGTGGCCATGTCCTGGAGCATCGCCTTGCGGCGGTCGCCGAAGCCGGGGGCCTTGACGGCGACCGCGTTGAAGGTGCCGCGGATCTTGTTGACGACGAGGGTGGAGAGCGCCTCGCCCTCGACGTCCTCGGCGATGATCAGCAGCGGCTTCGAGGCGCCGGCCTGGATGACCTTCTCGAGCAGCGGCAGGAGGTCCTGGATGGAGGAGATCTTGCCCTGGTTGATCAGGATGTACGGGTCGTCGAGGACGGCCTCCATACGCTCCTGGTCGGTGACCATGTACGGCGAGAGGTAGCCCTTGTCGAAGGCCATGCCCTCGGTGAACTCCAGCTCCAGGCCGAAGGCGTTGGACTCCTCGACGGTGATGACACCGTCCTTGCCGACCTTGTCCATCGCCTCGGCGATGAGCTCGCCGACCTGCTGGTCCTGCGCGGAGAGCGCGGCCACGGCGGCGATGTCGGACTTGTCCTCGATCGGACGGGCGGTCGCGAGGAGCTCCTCGGACACGGCCTTGACCGCGGCGTCGATGCCCTTCTTCAGGGCGGCCGGGGAGGCGCCGGCGGCGACGTTGCGCAGGCCCTCGCGGACCAGCGCCTGGGCCAGCACGGTGGCGGTGGTGGTGCCGTCACCCGCGATGTCGTTGGTCTTGGTCGCCACCTCCTTCACGAGCTGCGCGCCCAGGTTCTCGTACGGGTCGTCCAGCTCGACCTCGCGGGCGATGGTGACACCGTCGTTGGTGATGGTGGGGGCGCCGAACTTCTTGTCGATGACGACGTTGCGGCCCTTGGGGCCGATCGTCACCTTCACCGTGTCGGCCAGCTTGTTGACGCCGCGCTCGAGGGCGCGACGGGCGTCCTCGTCGAACTTCAGGATCTTCGCCATGGGAGCGGTTCAGCCCTCTCGAAAACTCGGGTTTAACGAACTGCGCCCCTTGCCGCCCGGCAATCAGCGGGGTGACCAGGGGCGCAGCTCAAAGCAATGCTTCGGTGAATTACTTCTCGATGATCGCGAGCACGTCGCGAGCCGAGAGGACGAGGTACTCCTCGCCGCTGTACTTCACTTCGGTGCCGCCGTACTTGCTGTACAGCACGATGTCGCCGACGCTGACGTCCAGCGGAAGACGCTGGCCGTCCTCGAAGCGGCCCGGGCCCACGGCGAGGACGACGCCCTCCTGGGGCTTCTCCTTCGCGGTGTCCGGGATGACCAGGCCGGAAGCCGTGGTCTGCTCGGCGTCGAGCGGCTGGACCACGATGCGGTCCTCGAGCGGCTTGATGGCAACCTTGGAGCTGGTGGTCGTCACGATCCGACCTCCCCCTTCGGAGATCTCACGGGGCTAACTGTCTGAGGTGGCGACCAGGTGGATCCGTCGTCGCGGGTGCCGGACCTGCCCGTCGCTGTGTTGGCACTCACCGGTGGCGAGTGCCAGGTGCGAGACTATTCCGGCGATTAGCACTCGGTCAAGCGGAGTGCCAACACACGCCACCGGGTCGTCCGGATCGGGGGGCTCCCCGGAGCTCCGCGACCCCCTCCCCGGGCGCCGTCCGGGGCCCCGGGTGGGCGGTATGTGACAGTTGGGGGCGTGCGGATACTCGTGGTCGAAGACGAAGAGGGCCTCGCCGAGTCACTGCGGCGCGGCCTCTGCGCCGACGGGCACTGGGTCGACCTCGCCCACGACGGCCACCGCGGG
The DNA here is from genome assembly GCF_042896985.1 of Streptomyces sp. NPDC001194. Taxonomy (NCBI): domain Bacteria; kingdom Bacillati; phylum Actinomycetota; class Actinomycetes; order Kitasatosporales; family Streptomycetaceae; genus Streptomyces; species Streptomyces sp. NPDC001194. The sequence goes on from NZ_JBIAXU010000001.1 coordinate 658,817, forward strand.
CTGGAGCTCGCCCGCACCGGCTCCTACGACGCCGTCCTGCTCGACCTGATGCTGCCCGGACTCGGCGGGTACGAGATCTGCGCCCGGCTGCGGGCCGACGGCGACCCCACGCCCGTCCTCATGCTGACCGCCAGGGACGGCGAGCACGACGAGGCCGAAGGCCTCGACTCCGGCGCCGACGACTACCTCACCAAGCCGTTCTCGTTCGTGGTTCTGGCCGCCCGGCTCCGCGCCCTGGCCCGGCGGGCGGCCGCCACCGCCGACCCCCACCCCACCCTCCAGGCCGGCGACCTCGTCCTCGAACCCGCCGGGCGCCGCTGCCGCCGCGGCGCGCAGGACATCGAGCTCACCGCCCGCGAGCTCGGCGTCCTCGCGTGCCTCATGGAGCAGCCCGGCCGGGCCGTCTCCAAGCAGGACATCCTGGACGAGGTCTGGGACACCCCGCACGCCATCGACCCGAACATCGTCGAGGTGTACGTCTCCTCGCTGCGCAAGAAGATCGACGCCCCCTTCGGCCGCCGCTCGATCCTCACCGTCCACGGCACCGGCTACCGCATGGCCCCCGATGGCGGTTAGGGGACGCCCCGCGGGCCGCCCCGGCACGCCGCGCAAGGCACCCCCCGGGACGAGCCGGGGACCGCTGCGCCGGCGGGCCGCACTGGCCGCCGCGCTCGCCATGGCCACCGTGCTCGGGGCCGGCGGGCTCTGGCTGTACACCCTGCTCCGGGCCAACCTCCTCGACAACACCACCGGCCGCACCGAGCTCGCCGCCCGCAAGGTCGCCGCCCAGCTCGGCGGCCACGCCTTCCCCGGCGGGCGGCTGCCCGCGCCGGAGAGCGGGGTGGACCTGGTCCTCGTACGGGACGCGCAGGGGCGGACCGTCGCCTCCACCGGGGACCTCGGGGACGCCCCCGACCTCGGCGGCCTGCGCCCGCCCGCACCGGGCGCGTCCGGTGGGCCCGGCGCCTCCGGCGAGGACTCCCGCTCCGCCGTGCTCCCGCCCGCGCGCCCCGGCGCGGAACGCCGTGCGGTGGTCGCGGTCGAGGCGCCGGGCGGGCACGAGGTGTACGCCGTCACCGTGCTCGGCGACGTGGACGACGCGACCCGCGCCATCGCCCTCGGCCTGCTGGCCGGCGCACCCCCGCTGATCGGCTTCGCGGCGGCCCTCGCCTGGTGGGTGACGGGGCACGCCCTGCGCCCCGTCACCGCGATCCGGACCGAGCTCGCGGCGGTCACCTCCAGCGAGCTGGACCGCCGTGTGCCGGACCCCGGCGGGGCGGACGAGATCGCCCAGCTGGCCCGGACCGTCAACGACACGCTCGACCGGCTGGAGCGGTCCGACGCCCGGCAGCGGCAGTTCACCGCGGACGCCTCGCACGAACTGCGCAACCCGCTGGCCGCGGTCCGCTCCCGGCTGGAGGTGGCGCTGGCCCAGGGCCGCCCCGACCGGGAGTCGGTCGCGGCCGCGCTGGCCGACACCGAGCGGCTCCAGCGCATCGCGGCGGACCTGCTGCTGCTGGCCCGCCTCGACGGCTGCCCCGCGCCCCGGACCGAGCCGGTGGACCTGGCGCTGCTGGCAGCGGAGGACCTGGCCCGGCGCCCGGCCCCCCGGGTTCCGCTGCGGCTGGACGCGCGGGCGCCCGTACCGGCGTCCGGGGATCCGGCGCGGCTGGAGCGGGCGCTGGCCAACCTGGTGGACAACGCGCTGCGGCACGCCCGTACGGGGGTGGTCGTACGGGCGGCCACCGAGCCGGCGCCGCCGGCCGGCGGCTGCGACTGGGCGGTGCTGGAGGTCGAGGACGACGGCCCCGGCATCCCGGCGGCGGACCGCGACCGGGTCTTCGAGCGCTTCGTCCGCCTGGACCCGGACCGCGGGCGCGCGGGCGGCGGTACGGGGCTGGGCCTGGCCATCGTGCGCGAGATCGCCCGCGCGCACGGCGGCGAGGCGCGTGCGCTGCCGTCGGGGGCGGGCGGGGGCGTCCGCCTCGTCCTGCGCGTACCGGTGGCCCGCGACTCCGCAGTCCCGGGCCGGGAGTCCTGAAGGCCCTTTCAGGACCCTCAGGACTCCTTCAGCGCACCTCCCGCACCATCGACTGGCATGAGCGCGCACCGGAGGAAGACCAGCCACCCCGTCCGCCGGCCCCGCCGGGGGCGCCGGCCCCGCCGCATCGCCCGCACCCTGCTCGTGACCGCCTGCGCGCTGGCGGTCACGGCCGCCGCCGGCGCCTGGTACGCGTACCGGGACCTCGCCGGCAGCATCGGCAGCTCCAAGGCCCTGCAGGGGGCCGAGAAGTCGAGGTACGGGGACACCAACATCCTGCTGATGGGCCTGGACAGCCGCCGCGACCAGAACGGCGAGAAGCTGCCGGAGGAGGTCCTCGACGAACTGCACGCCGGCAGCTCCGACATCGGCGGCTACAACGCGAACACGCTGATCCTGCTCCACGTTCCCGGCGACGGCAGCCGGGCGAAGGCCTTCTCGGTCCCGCGCGACGACTACGTCGAGCTGGCCGGCGGCCTGGGGAAGGACAAGATCAAGAAGGCGTACGGGCTGGCGAAGGCCAAGGAGGAGGAGCGGCTCTCGGCCCGGGGGGTCAAGGACCGGCGACAGCTGGAGCGCGAGGGGCGGGAGGCCGGCCGCGCGGCGCAGATCGAGACGGTCCGGAACTTCCTGGGCGTCCCGGTCGATCACTTCGCCGAGCTCAACCTGGCCGGTTTCCACCACCTGGCGGACGCGCTGGGCGGCGTGCCGGTGTGCCTGAAGAAGCCGGTGCGCGACACGTACTCGGGCGCCGACTTCCCGGCGGGCCGTCAGACCCTGAACGGTCGGCAGTCCCTGGCCTTCGTGCGCCAGAGGCACGGCCTGGACATGGGCGATCTGGACCGGACCAAGCGCCAGCAGGCCTTCCTGGCGGGTGCCACGCAGAAGCTGAACTCGGCCGGGACCTTCACCGATCCGGTCAAGCTGATGAAGCTGATCGACGCCGCGAAGCAGGACGTGGTGACGGACGAGGGCTGGGACCTGCTGTCGTTCGTGAAGCAGGCGAAGAACCTGTCCGGCGGGAAAGTGGCGTTCACGACACTGCCCGTGGAGCGGTTCGGAAGGAACCATGGCGAGGACATAAACGTCGTAGACGATATGAAGATAAAGCGCCTCATTGCCGAGCAGATCGGACCGGGGGCCTCCGCCTCCGCGTCCGCTCCGAGCCCGGGCGCGAGCCCGGGCGAGGCGCCGGGGGCGTCTCCGGAACCGGGCGGCGCCGCCCCGGCCCCGGCCGCGAGCGGCGGCCCCGCCATCGACGGTGGCGGCATCCCGTGCGTGGACTGAGGCCCCTCACGACGGCCGGCGCACGCCGCCGGACCGAGGCGCTGCTCCTCGTCTTCGTCGTCGCCCTCACCGTCTTCGGCCACGCGAGCGCCGGCCTGGCGATGAACGGCGAGCTGCCCGCCAACCTCACCGGCTTCACGATCAGCATGACGCTGCTGGCGCTGGTGGGGCACCTGGGCGTGCGCCGGTTCGCGGCGTACGCGGATCCGCTGATCTTCCCGCTCGCCATGCTGCTGTCGGGGCTGGGGCTGGTGCTGCTGCACCGGCTGGACCAGTCGTACATCGCGCGGTACGGCGGCGAGGCCAACGCGCCGGGGCAGTTGCAGTGGACGGTCATCGGCGTGGCCGCGTGCCTGGCGGTGGTGGCGCTGCTGCGGGACCACCGGCTGCTCCAGCGGTTCATCTACATCACGATGGCGGTCGCGCTGGTGCTGCTGATCGCGCCGGCGTTCTTCGGCGCGGACACCTACGGGGCGAAGCGCTGGATCATCCTGTTCGGGTTCTCGCTCCAGCCGGGCGAGTTCGTGAAGATCATGATCGCGATCTTCTTCGCGGGCTATCTGGTCATCCACCGCGATTCGCTGGCCCTGACGGGACGGAAGTTCCTGGGGATGCGGCTGCCGCCGATGCGCCAGCTCGGGCCGATCATCACGGTGTGGATCGTGTCGCTGCTCGTGCTGGTCTTCGAGCGGGACCTGGGCACGTCGCTGATCTTCTTCGGCGTGTTCGTGGTGATGCTGTACGTCGCCACCGAGCGCACGAGCTGGATCGTGACGGGCCTGCTCATGGCGGGGGTCGGGGCCTTCGTGGTCGGCTCGACGGAACCGCACGTCAAGGGGCGCGTGGCCGCGTGGCTGGAGCCGCTGTCGTACTACTGGAAGGAGCGGCCGCCGGGGGTCATCTCGGACCAGTCCGCGCAGGCGCTGTTCAGCTTCGGCACGGGCGGCATCTCCGGGACGGGTCTGGGGATGGGGCACCCGGAGTTGATCGGCTTCGCGGGGCGCAGCGACTTCATCCTGACCACGGTGGGCGAGGAGCTCGGGCTGGCCGGGGTCATGGCGGTGCTGCTCCTGTACGCGCTGCTGGTCCAGCGGGGGCTGCGGATGGCGCTGGGCGCACGGGACCCGTTCGGGAAACTGCTGGCGGTGGGCCTGTCGGCGGCGCTGGCGCTCCAGGTCTTCGTGGTGGCGGGCGGCGTGACGGGCCTGATCCCGCTGACGGGCAAGGCGCTGCCGTTCCTGGCGAAGGGCGGCTCGTCCCTCCTGGCCAACTGGATCATGATCGCCCTCCTGCTGCGCATCAGCGACAGCGCGGAACGCCAGCGCGAGGCCGACGCCCGCGGTCCGGTGGAGACCACGATCACTCCAATGGTCGTACCTCAGAACCCCGAGAACGCGCTGCCGGGCGGGAACCAGCGGTAGGGTCGGCGCCCGCCGCTTGCGGGAGCGGACCCCCGCTCCGATGGTGGAGGAGCCCCGGAGCCGGCCGGACACTCCGCCGGCACCACCCCTCGCGCCGGTGGACCCTGCGGCGCGTCGGGTGACGGGTCAGAGGTAGTCCTCCAGGCGGCCTATGCGGTAGCCCTGCTCCTGGATGCGCTGGAGCATGCGGGTGGTCATCTGGATTTCCGTCGAGCCCTTGAGCTCGGAGGGGCCGCGGAAGTGGGCCAGGATGATGTCGCCCGGCTTGAGGGCGGAGCCCTCGGCGTACTGGAAGTTGTTGATCTGCATCGACACGCGCCACAGGATCACCTGCGAGATGCCGCATTCGGAGGCGGCCTTCAGGGTGTCGTCGTTGTAGTTGCCGTACGGCGGGCGGAAGCGGACCGGCTTGGTGCCGAAGCGCTTCTCCAGGTGTTCCTGCTGGCCGCATATCTCCTTCTTCTGCGCCGCGAAGGGCAGGGTCCGGAGGTTCGGGTGCGACAGGGTGTGGTTGTTGATCGTGCTGCCGGAGCCGTTGTCGCGGAGCTTCTCGAAGTGCCCGTAGTCCGACGAGGCGATGTTGTCCGTCAGGAACATGCTGATCGGCAGCTTGAGGTCGGCCGCCATCTTGAGGAACTCGGGGTCCTTCTCCGCGCCGTCGTCGAAGGTGAGGAAGACGACCTTGTCGGCGGGCGCGACGGGTATTCGGTTCACCACCTGGGCCTTGCCCGGGGCCGCCGGGGGCAGGGAGGGCTTCCGGTCCGGCTTCGGGGCGAATTCCAGGGGGGCCTTCAGGCCCCACTTCTTGTACGCCTCGTCCCCCGACGGGGTGGCGGCCGCCGACTGCTTCCCGCTCGCCGGGGGCGACGGCGTCGCCTCCGGCGTCTTGCCGCCCAGCCTCCCGGCCGGGTCCGCGCCGCCCCCGCACCCCGTCAGGGACAGCGCGAGCGCGCCGGCCGCCAGCGTTGCGACTGTCAACCGGCGCGCGTACCTCACAAGTAGTCCTCCAGGCGGGCCACGGCGTACCCCTTGTCCGTGACGGTCTTCATGACATGACGGATCATGTCAGGCATCGTGCCCTTCCAGTCCTCCCGCCCTCGGAAATGAGTCAGGATGATGTCTCCAGGGTGGAGGTCGCGGTCCCATTCCCGCCAGTCCATGCGGTTCACGAAGGCCTCCGCGTTCCACAGCGGGACCGCCTTGATGCCGCAGGACTTCGCCGCGCGCAGCGTGTCCTGGTTGTAGTTGCCGTACGGCGGCCGGAACAGGGTCGGGCGCTTGCCGAACTGCTTCTGGATCGTGTCCTGCTGCCCGCAGATCTCCTCGCGCTGCTCGTCGTACGAGAGCGCCGGCATGTAGCGGTGGTTGAGCGTGTGGTTGTTCAGCGAGACGCCGGCGGCCTGCATCTGCTTGAAGTACGGGTAGTTGTCGCGGACGAGGTAGTCGCTGAGGAACGCCGTGTACGGGATCTTCAGCTCCTGCATCATCTTCAGGAACTCGGGGTCCTTCTCCGCGCCGTCGTCGATCGTCAGGAAGACGACCTTGTCCTCCGTGGGGACGGTGGTGAAGACGGGCGGGAGCTCGTCCTGGCCCTCCACCTCGAAGCCCTCGCGGGTGGTGATCTCCGGCTTCGTCTTCGGGGCGGCCGGTGCGGCCAGCGGCGGCTTGGCCAGCCGCCACTTCTTCGCCGCGGCGATCCGGGCCTGCTGGGCGGCCTTCTGCTGCTCGGCCGGGTTCGCGACCGCGCCCGCGGCGCCCGCGGGTGCGTCCGCGGCCTTGCCGCCCTTGCGGGCGGGAGCCGAGTCGGCGGCGGAGCCGCATCCCGTTCCGAGGGCGGCGACCAGCAGTGCGGCCAGTGCCACCCCGACGCGGCCGCGCGGACCCGCCGCGGACCGGTGACCATGAAGCGTCTTATGTTCCGTTTGTCCGACTAGCTGCATAGCAGCGCATCCTGGCACCCGCCACGCGCGCCGCCCGGACGACACCGCGCACCGCGCCGCCACGTTCCTCCGACCGGCCCACACGCACCCCCGCCGGCCGGGGAACCGACAATGGAGGCGTGACCCCCGAAGACTTCGCCGCGCTCCTCACCCCCGAGGGCAGCGCCCTCCTCGACTCGCTCCGCGACCACGACCCGGCCCGGGAGCTCGCCGTCGCCACCCGGCTGCGCCGCGAGCACCCCGCCGCACTGGTCTCCGCCGCCCTCGGGCAGGCCCGGCTGCGGCAGCGCGCGGTGGCGAAGTTCGGGGCCGAGGACGCCTTCCGGATGTACTTCACGCCCGGTGGCGGCGAGATGGCCACCCGCGCCACGGTGGCCTCGTACCGCGCCGGACGGCTCGCGGACCTCGGCGTGCGCAGCGTCGCGGACCTCTGCTGCGGGATCGGCGGGGACGCCCTCGCCCTGGCCCGGCTCGGCATCCGCGTCCTGGCCGTGGACCGCGACCCGCTGACCGTCGCCGTCGCCCGCGCCAACGCCCGGGCGCTGGGGCTGGCGGAGCTGATCGAGGTCCGCGAGGCGGACGTGACCGACATCGACACCTCCGGGTACGACGCCGTCTTCCTCGACCCGGCCCGGCGAGGGGGCCGCGGCCGGATCTTCGACCCCGAGGGCTACTCGCCGCCGCTGTCGTGGGCCGTGGAGGCCGCGCGCACGGCCAAGTACGCCGCCGTCAAGATCGCCCCCGGGATCCCGCACGAGGCCGTGCCGGCCGAGGCCGAGGCCGAGTGGATCTCGGACCAGGGGGACGTGAAGGAGGCCGTGCTGTGGTTCGGGACCGCGCCCGGCACCGTACGCGCCACCCTGCTGCCGGGACCGCGCACCCTGCACACCGCCGATCCGCTGCCCGATCCCGGGGCCGGGCCGGTCGGCCGCTACCTCTACGAGCCCGACGGCGCCGTGATCCGCGCCCACCTCGTCGCCGAGGTCGCCGAGCAGCTGGGCGGCCGGCTCATCGACCCGACCATCGCGTACGTCACCGCCGACGAGCTGCGCGCGACGCCGTACGCCACCGCGTACGAGATCACCGACGTGCTGCCGTTCGGCCTCAAGAAGCTGAAGGCCCTGCTGCGCGAGCGCGGGGTCGGCATCCTGACCGTCAAGAAGCGCGGGTCGGCCATCGAGCCCGAGGAGCTGCGCAAGAAGGTCAAGCCGCAGGGGCCGAACTCCGCGACCGTCTTCCTGACCCGGGTCGCCGGAGCCCCGTCGATGCTGATCGGCTCGCCCGTCAGCGCGCCGTAGCGCCGCCGGCGCCGCCCCGGAAGGCGCGCACCGCCCACCGGTAGTGCGCGCCGGCCTTGCCGAGGCCCAGCAGGCCGGTGATCCACAGGATCATGCCGAGGCCCATGAAGTACGTGACCTCCCCGTACGTGGTGGCCCCCGGGCGGGCCGAGGCCGCCGTGCCGAAGGTCACGTACAGCCCGAGCGCGCCCAGTGCGAAGGAGGCGAGCAGCCAGGTCAGGCTCAGCCCCGGGGCGCGGACCCGGGCGTCGGCGGCCGGATCGCGGTCCGATTCGGCCCAGGCGCACAGCAGGTGGTGGACCAGCCGGTCCCGCCGGGCGCCGCGGGCGAACCAGAACCCCGCCGGGATCAGCACGCCCGCGCCGAGCAGGCCGAAGATGAGGCCGAAGACGTACGAGAGCGGGTCGCCCGGCGTCTCGAAGGACATCAGGGCCATGGCCACGAAGGACCAGCCGAGCGCGAAGACGGCGGCGACGGCCCAGAGCAGCAGCAGCCGCCCCAGGCCCAGGCTGCGCCGGCCCAGGTCCTTCAGGAAGCGGGCCCGGTCGGCGCGCACGGCGTTCTCGTCCAGCCAGTCGCGCAAGTGGGCCGGAGGCGGTGGAGGCGGCAGGTCACGGCGAGGCATGCTCATGACGATAACGGCAGCGGGCCCCAGCCCCGCTCACGCATCTCTGGAGCACGCCTCGCGCATGTCAGGTTCCGCTGGTCTCCACCGACTCGAACCGCCAGCGGTGCACCGGACGGGTGATCAGATCTGCTGCGGGCTCCGGGAGTTCGGGCAGCTCCGCCGCCACGCCCTCGGCCGCCTCCCACCAGGTGACGACCAGCACCCGGTCCTGCGGGGCGCGCAGCAGCTCGCGGCGGACCGGCTCGCGCTCCAGCACCTGCGAACGGGCCCACTCCAGCAGCTCGTTGCCCCGCCCGGTGGCGGCCCGGGCCTCCCACATCAGTGCGACGGTGCTCATCAGTAGAGGTTGTCCTTGCTCAACTCGTGCACGTGGTCGTGGTCGTGGGAGTGTGCGTGCGCGGGGGCGGAGCCCGGCACGTGCGGGTCCGTCACCGGCAGCGAGGAGTCCGCCGACAGGTCCCAGTCCGAGGCCGGCCGGTTCCGCTTGACCATCTCCGCGCCCAGTGCCGCCACCATCGCGCCGTTGTCCGTGCACAGCTTCGGCCGCGGCACCCGCAGGATGATCCCCGCGTCGTCGCAGCGCTCCTGCGCCAGCGAGCGCAGCCGGGAGTTGGCCGCCACACCGCCGCCGATCATCAGGTGGTCGACGCCCTCGTCCTTGCATGCACGGATCGCCTTGCGGGTCAGCACGTCCACCACGGCCTCCTGGAAGGACGCCGCCACATCGCGCACCGGCACCTCCTCGCCGGCGTTCCGCTTCGCCTCGATCCAGCGGGCGACCGCCGTCTTGAGCCCGGAGAAGGAGAAGTCGTACGCCGCGTCGCGCGGCCCCGTCAGCCCGCGCGGGAAGTTGATCGCCTTCGGGTCGCCCTCGCGGGCGAGCCGGTCGATGACCGGTCCGCCGGGGAAGCCCAGCTGCAGCACGCGCGCGATCTTGTCGAAGGCCTCGCCCGCCGCGTCGTCGATGGTCGCGCCCAGCGGCCGTACGTCGGAGGTGATGTCCGGGGCGAGCAGCAGCGAGGAGTGGCCGCCGGACACCAGCAGCGCCATGGTGGGCTCCGGCAGCGGCCCGTGCTCCAGCTGGTCCACGCAGATGTGCGAGGCCAGGTGGTTCACCCCGTACAGCGGCTTGCCGAGCGCGTACGCGTACGCCTTGGCCGCCGAGACGCCCACCAGCAGGGCTCCCGCGAGGCCGGGACCCGCGGTGACGGCGATGCCGTCGAGGTCGCGGGCGCTGACCCCGGCCTCCTTCAGGGCGCGCTCGATGGTCGGGACCATCGCCTCCAGGTGCGCCCGGGAGGCCACCTCGGGCACGACGCCGCCGAAGCGGGCGTGCTCGTCGACGCTGGAGGCGATCGCGTCGGCCAGCAGGGTGGTGCCGCGGACCACGCCGACGCCGGTCTCGTCGCAGGAGGTCTCGATGCCGAGGACGAGCGGTTCGTCAGCCATTGCTCTCAGTGCTTTCAGTCGTCGCTTGTGCGGGGTCGGTCAGGCGCATCACGAGGGCGTCCACGTTGCCGGGCTGGTAGTAGCCCCGCCGGAAGCCGATCGGCTCGAAGCCGAAGCGCTCGTAGAGCTTCTGGGCACGGGTGTTGTCCACCCGCACCTCCAGCAGCACCTCGGCGCACTCGAAGGCGGTGGCGGCGCGCAGCAGGTCGGTGAGGAGCCGGGCGCCGAGCCCGGTCCCCCACTGGTCGCGCGCGGCCGCGATGGTCTGTACGTCGGCCAGGTCGCCGGCGGCGGCCAGTCCGGCGTAGCCGACGAGGCGGCCCGGCCCGCCCGCGGCGGAGCCGCCGTCGGGCGGGATTTCGGCGACCACGTAGCGGCGAGTGGCGTGCGGGCCGCGGGCGTGGGCGAGCTCGGACCAGAACATGCCCGCGGACCAGGCGTCCTCGGGGAACAGCTCGTGTTCCAGCTCCAGCACCGGCTCGATGTCCCACCAGCGCATCTCGCGCAGTACCGCTGTCGGTGCCGTCACTGCGGGGTGACCACCTTGTAGTTCTTGGGCACCTGCGCGTCGGGCCGGCGCAGGTAGAGCGGGGTCGCTGGCAGGAACTCCGCCCCGGCGGCGAGCCGCTCGGCGGCCAGGGCCGCGAGCGCGGCCGCCGACTGGTGCTCGGGCTCGCGGGCGTCCGGGAAGACCTCGGGGTACAGGCGCGCGCCCTGGCCCACCGCGGGCACGCCCGCGACCCGCTCGGCGATGTCGGCCGGCCGGTCGACGGCGGGCTCGCCGACGCGCGTGCGCGGGTCCTCGTACCGGGCCCAGTAGACCTCCTTGCGCCGCGCGTCGGTGGCGACGGTGAAGGGGCCCTCGATCCCGGCGGCGCCCGCGGCGTACGCGAGCCCGTCGAGGGTGCACAGGCCGTGCACGGGGATGCCGAGCACGGTGGCGAAGGTGGAGGCGGTGACGAGTCCGACGCGCAGCCCGGTGTAGGGGCCGGGGCCGACGCCGACGACGATGCCCGTGAGGGCTTCGAGCTTCAGCCCGGCCTCCGCGAGGACCTTGTCGACGGAGGGCAGCAGGAGCTCCCCGTGGCGGCGGGCGTCGACCTGGTTCGACTCGGCGAGGACGGACTCGCCGTCGTGCAGGGCGACGGTGACGGCGGGCGTGGCGGTATCTACAGCGAGCAAGAGCACGCGAACAGCCTACGACTCCGGGGGCCCGGGCCCTCGCGGCCGGTCGCGGGGCACCCCGGCTGCTACCTTCGACCCAGGTATCGGCCGAGCTACGGGCCAGGGCGCGCAGGCGCTGCCCGGCAGGCGCTCCGGCCAAGGGGAAGCACGGGAGAGGTGGAGCAAGGTGGCACGCAGCAGCTCGGGAATCGTGGCCGGGCTCACCGTGGTGGCGATCGCCGCCGTCGGCTTCCTCGGTTACCAGGCCTCGGCGACCGCGCCCGCGCATCCCCCGAAGGCTTCGGCCCAGCAGCCCGCGGCCCCCTCCCCCGCCGCTTCCGCGCACGCGGCCGACCCGGCGAAGCCGGTGGCCGTGCCGGCCGAATCGGGCACCGGTGCGCGCGTCGTGTACTCGGTGGGCCAGAAGCGGGTGTGGCTGGTCGGCGAGAGCGGGGAGCCGAAGTCGTTCGCGGTCAAGCCCAGCACGGCGCACCCGAAGCCGGGCACGTACCTGGTGAACTCGCGCTCGGGCGCCGTCACCGGCTCGGACGGGGTGCCGATCGAGCACGTCGTGCGGTTCGCGACGGCGGACGGGGTCGTCGTCGGGTTCAGCGCCCGGGTGGACGGCCAGATGCCGGAGCCGGACCAGAGCAAGAAGACCGGCGGCATCCGGATGGCGCGGACCGACGGCGATGCCATGTGGGGCTTCGCGACGATCAACTCGAAGGTCGTCGTCGTCCCCTGACCGACTGACCGACCGGGCCGGTGGAGCCGGTCGAGCCGGTCGGCCCGACCGACACCGCGGATTCACCCGTACGGGCTACCGCGCCGGGCAGGGCCCCATCGGCGCGCAGGTCTCTCAGGCCGCCTCGGACTCCGGGGCGGCCTGTTCGCGTACGGCCGACGGGTCGGCCTCGGGTGCCTCCGGGACCTCCCGCACGGGAGGCGTCGAGACGGCGGTGGCGGCCGCGCCCGCGGCGAGCAGCGCCCCCATGGACACGACGGACGGGCGGGGGTCGCGCTGCACTCCTGCTGCGGACATGGCTCCTCCTGGCTCGGGCCGGCCCGTACTTAGGTAAACCTAACCAGCCTCTGTACCATGTGACCACGCCGGACTCCATCGGCGCAATATCTTGCCGACGAGTTGTCGGTACGTTTTCCGGGACAGCGGGTCCGGGCATCAGCTCCGGCCCGCGGCTCCGGGCCCGTGACTCCGGCCCGCGGCTCCGGGCCCGCCGCTCCGATCCGGCGGGCTACAGCGCCGCCAGCGCGCCGGGCGCCGACCAGCGCGCCCCGATCCCGCGCACCGAGACCTCACGTACGTCGTCCAGGACCTCCTCGTGGCCGACCGCCCGCGCGATCACCACGTGCAGCCGGTCGTCGGAGAGCTCCTCGACCTTGCCGTCGCCCCATTCCACGACGACCACGGACTCGGGCAGCGAGACGTCGAGGTCCAGGTCCTCCATCTCGTCCAGGCCGCCGCCGAGCCGGTACGCGTCCACGTGGACCAGGGCCGGGCCGCCGCGCAGCGAGGGGTGGACCCGGGCGATCACGAAGGTCGGCGAGGTCACGGCGCCCCGTACGCCCAGCCCCTCGCCCAGGCCCCGGGTCAGCGTGGTCTTGCCCGCGCCGAGCTCCCCGGTCAGCAGGACGAGGTCGCCCGGGCGGAGCAGGCCGGCGAGGGTACGGCCCAGCTCCTGCATGGCCTCGGGCGAGCCGACGGTGATGCGCGCCTCGGCGGCGGCCGCCTCAGTTCCCTGCTGCGGTGCCTGACGGTGCGCCGCTCGTGGCGCTTCCAGCGGTACTTCTTCCATGCCCGCCAACGTTAGTCGCTGCGGGCACCGCACCCGTGCGCGCCAGCAGGTCCGTCAGCAGCCCGGTCACGGTGTCGGGGTATTCGAGCATCATCAGGTGCCCGGCGGACTCCAGGACCACGAGCTCCGCGGCCGGCAGCGCGTCCTTGATGGCCTGGCTGTGCGCGGCCGGGGTGACCATGTCGCGGTCGCCGGCGATGACGGTGACGGGGATGTCGGCGAACCGCTGCAGGGCGGCGCTCTTGTCGTGGATCTGGAAGGCCGGATAGAACTCGGCGACCACGTCGATCGGGGTGGCCTCGATGAGCCGCTCGGCGAAGCGCGCGACCCCCGGGTCCACCTCGCGGGGAGCCCCGAACGAGTACATCTTGATCATGCCCGCGAAGAGGTCGGCGGTGGCCCGGCGGCCCTTCTCGACGAGCTCCACCTGCGAGCCGAGCGCCTTGAGCACCGGCGGCAGGATGCGGCGTACGGCGCCCATGCCGACCGAGGGCAGCCCGTACGTCACCTGGTCGAGGTGGCCGCTGGAGGTGCCGACCAGGGCCACGCCGATCACCCGGTCGCGGATCAGCTCGGGGAACTGCTCGGCCAGCGCCATGATCGTCATGCCGCCCATCGAGTGGCCCACGAGGACCAGCGGTCCCTCGGGCGCGGCGGCGTCGATGACGGTCTTCAGGTCCCGGCCGAGCTGGTCGATGGTCACGCGCTCGCCGTCGGCCTGGGCGAAGCCGCGCGCGCTGCGGCCGTGGCTGCGCTGGTCCCAGTACACGGTGCGGACCAGTCCGCGCAGGGCGGAGCGCTGGAAGTGCCAGGAGTCCTGGGCGAGGCAGTAGCCGTGGCAGAACACGACGGTCGGCGCGGCCGGGTCCTTGCGGCGCAGCCGGCCCCGCTTCTTGGGGCCCTCGGGCGGCTCGTCGACCTCGTAGTAGAGCTCGGTGCCGTCCTCGGCGTAGCAGGCTCCCGGCGTCCCGCGCAGGGAGCCGAAGTCGCCGGTGGCGTCCAGCGCGAGACGCGCCTTGCGGCGCATGCCGCGCCCGACCGTGATCCGTTCGACCGCGACCCCGGCCGCCGCGCCAGCGGCTATCACGCCGATCGCGGCGCCGGCCCAGCCCGCCTTGCGCCAGTTCTCGCTCACGCCGTCCTCACTCAGCCGTCAGCCGCCCAGGTAGACCCGGGGCACGCGTGCCCCGATACGCGTGACGATCTCATAGGCGATCGTGTGTGCCGCTTGAGCCCAGTCCTCGGCGGTGGGCTCGCCGTGCTCGCCGGTGCCGAAGAGGACGGCCTCGTCCCCGGCGCGCACCAGGTCGGCGCCCAGATCGACGACGAACTGGTCCATGGCCACGCGGCCGGCGACGCGGCGGATCCTGCCGCCGACGGAGACGGGGCCCCTGCCGGAGGCGTGCCGGGGGATGCCGTCGGCGTACCCGGCGGGAATGAGGGCCAGGTTCGTCTCGGCCTCGGTGACGTAGTGGTGCCCGTAGCTCACGCCGTGGCCGGCGGGCACGGTCTTGACCAGCGCCACCGAGGCCTTGAGGGTCATGGCGGGGCGCAGGCCCAGCTCCGCGGCGGTGCCGAGCTCGGGGGCCGGGGAGACCCCGTAGACGGCGAGGCCGCAGCGCACGAGGTCGAAGTGGCTCTCGGGCAGGGTCAGGGTCGCGGGCGAGTTGGCGATGTGCCGGACCTCGGGCTCCACGCCCTCCTTCTCGGCGTACGCCAGCATCTCGCGGAAGGACGCCAGCTGGAGCGGGATGGAGGGGTGGCCCGGCTCGTCGGCGCAGGCGAAGTGCGACCAGAGTCCGGTGATCTTGACGGTGCCCTCGGCCTGGGCGGCGACGGCCGCGCCGACGAGCTCGGCCCATTCCGCGGGCTGGCAGCCGCCGCGGCCGAGGCCGGTGTCGGCCTTGAGCTGGACCCTGGCGGTGCGGCCGGCGGCGAGGGCCGCCTTGCGCGCTTCGTCGAGGGCCCAGACGGCGCTGACGGAGATGTCCACATCGGCTTCGACGGCCGCCTGCCAGGGCCCGCCGGGGGTCCACAGCCAGCACAGGATCGGTCCGGCGATCCCGGCGGCGCGCAGGGCGAGCGCCTCCTTGGGGGTGGCGGTTCCGAGCCAGGTGGCACCGGCGTCCTGGGCCGCGCGGGCGCAGCGGACGGCGCCGTGGCCATAGGCGTCCGCCTTGACGACGGCCATCAGCTCGGCCCGGGGTGCCCGCGCGCGCAGGGCGCGTACGTTCGCCCGTACGGCGTCAAGATCGATCTCGGCGTACACGCGCGTCGGTGTCTCGTTCATCGCCCCCAGTCTCTCAGAGCGAGGCCGTGGCCTGCGCGACCGCCGTTCATACGGCGACATATTGGATGTTTTTCACCCCTGATGACGTATCAAGGGCGGTCGGCCTCCTCGCGGATGTCGCGCCAGGCCTCCGGCAGGGACTCCGCGATCCGCTGGGCGAGGAGCGGGGCTCCGCCGGCGGCCCGGCGCCCCGCCAGGCCGTGCACGTACGCCGCCACCGACGCGGCGTCCGAGGCCGCCAGGCCCGAGGCGAGCAGGGATCCCGCCAGCCCCGAAAGGACGTCGCCGCTGCCCGCGGTGGCCAGCCACGGGGTCCCCGTCGGGTTGACCCGGACCGGGCCGCCCCCCGGGTGCGCCACCAGCGTCGTCGACCCCTTCAGCAGGGCCGTCGCCCCGTACCGCGCCGCGAGGGACCGTACGGAGGACAGCCGGCCCGACTCCACCGCCGCCCGGTCCGTCCCCAGCAGCGCCGCCGCCTCCCCGGCGTGCGGGGTCAGCAGGGTCCCGGCCGGCCGGGCCCGCAGCACCGCCGGGTCCAGCCCGCGCAGCCCGTCCGCGTCCACCAGCACCGGCACCGGGTCTGCCAGGGCCTCGGCGACCTCCGCCGCCCGGCCCTCGCCCAGCCCCGGACCGACCACCCACGCCTGCACCCGGCCCCGCCCGATCAGCGTCTCCGGGTAGCGCGCCAGCACCGCGTCCGCCGCCGGGCCGACGTACCGCACGGCTCCCGCGCCGCCGTGCAGCGCCCCCGCGACGGCGAGCACCGCCGCGCCCGGGTACTGCACCGACCCGGCGACGATGCCGACCACGCCCCGCCGGTACTTGTCGCTCGACGCCGTCGGAGCCGGCAGCAGCGCCGCCACGTCGGCGTGCTGGAGGGCCTCGGCGTCCGGGTCCGGCAGCGACAGCCCGATGTCCACCAGGCGCAGCGCGCCGGTGCGCGAGGCCCCCGGGTCGACGAGCAGTCCCGGCTTGTACGCCCCGAAGGTCACCGTGACATCGGCGCGGACGGCGGCTCCGGCCACCTCGCCGGTGTCCGCGTCGACCCCGCTCGGGAGGTCCACCGCGACGACGACGGCGCCGTCCGGGATCCGCTCCACCAGCGCCGCCGCGGCCGGCCGGAGCCCGCCGCGGCCGCCGATGCCGACGAGCCCGTCCAGTACGAGGTCCGCCCGGCCGGGGACGGCCCGCGCGAGCCGGCCCCCGGCGGCCAGCAGGGCGGCCAGCCCGCCCGCGTGCACCCGCTCGGGATCCATCGGGACGGCCGTCACCCCGGCGCCGCGCCGGGCCAGGCGGGCGCCCGCGTACAGCGCGTCGCCGCCGTTGTCCCCGGGGCCGACGAGCAGCACGACGCGCGCGCCGTACACGCGGCGCAGCAGTCCCGCGCAGACGGCGGCCAGCCCGGCCGCCGCCCGCTGCATCAGGGCGCCTTCGGGCAGCCGGGCCATCAGCTCGCGCTCGGCGGCCCGCACGGTCTCCACGCTGTAAGCAGTACGCATGGGACCAGCCTGCCCGAAAAGGCGGCTCAGCCCTCGGCGATCACCACGGCCGAGGCGATGCCCGCGTCGTGGCTCAGGGAGATGTGCCAGGACTTCACGCCCAGTGCCACCGCCCTGGCCTCGACCGTCCCGGACACCCGAACCCGCGGCTGCCCGGTCTCCTCGACGTACACCTCGGCGTCGGTCCAGAGCATCCCGCCGGGCGCGCCGAGCGCCTTGGCGAGGGCCTCCTTGGCGGCGAACCGGGCGGCGAGCGAGGCGATGCCGCGCCGCTCGCCGCTCGGCAGCGTCAGCTCGGAGTCGACGAACAGCCGCTGCGCCAGTTGCGGCGTCCGGGCCAGCGACTCACCGAACCGCTCGATCTCGGCAACGTCGATCCCCACTCCGATGATCACGGGCGCCAACTCGCTTCTCTCACTCCACCGTCACGGACTTTGCGAGGTTACGCGGCTGGTCCACCTCGTTGCCCCGCGCGGTCGCCAGCTCGCAGGCGAAGACCTGCAGCGGCACCGTCGCCACCAGGGGCTGGAGCAGCGTCGGCGTCGCCGGGATCCGGATCAGGTGGTCGGCGTACGGGACGACCGCGTCGTCGCCCTCCTCCGCGATGACGATGGTCCGCGCCCCGCGCGCCCGGATCTCCTGGATGTTCGACACGATCTTGTCGTGCAGCACGGAGCGTCCGCGCGGCGACGGCACGACCACCACCACCGGCAGGTCCTTCTCGATCAGGGCGATCGGGCCGTGCTTGAGCTCGCCCGCGGCGAAGCCCTCGGCGTGCATGTACGCCAGCTCCTTGAGCTTGAGCGCGCCCTCCAGCGCCACCGGGTAGCCGACGTGCCGGCCCAGGAACAGCACGGTGTTCTTGTCCGCCAGGGAGCGCGCCAGCGCCCGGACCGGCTCCATCGTCTCCAGTACGGTGTCCACGGCCCCGGCGATGTCGGACAGTTCGCGGATCACCGCCTCGATCTCGTCGCCCCACTTCGTACCCCGCACCTGCCCCAGGTACAGCGCGACCAGATAGCAGGCCACCAGCTGCGTCAGGAACGCCTTGGTCGAGGCGACGGCCACCTCCGGACCGGCGTGCGTGTACAGCACCGCGTCCGATTCGCGCGGGATCGTCGACCCGTTCGTGTTGCAGATGGCCAGCACCTTGGCGCCCTGCTCGCGCGCGTGGCGCAGCGCCATCAGGGTGTCCATGGTCTCGCCGCTCTGCGAGATCGCGACCACCAGCGTCCGCTGGTCCAGGATCGGATCGCGGTAGCGGAACTCGCTCGCCAGCTCCGTCTCGCACGGGATGCGGGTCCAGTGCTCGATGGCCAGCTTCGCGATCATGCCCGCGTGGTAGGCCGTACCGCAGGCCACGATCACGACCTTGTCGACCTCCCTGAGCACCGAGACGGGGATGCGCACCTCGTCCAGGCTCAGCGTGCCGCTCCCGTCGATCCTGCCCAGGAGGGTGTCGGCGACGGCCTTCGGCTGCTCGGCGATCTCCTTGAGCATGAAGTAGTCGTACCCCCCCTTCTCGGCCGCCGAGGCGTCCCAGTCCACGTGGTACGCCCGCACCGACGCGGGCGCACCCGCGAAGTCGGTGACCGTGACCCCGTCGCGGCGGAGCTCGACGACCTGGTCCTGCCCCAGCTCGATCGCGGACCGGGTGTGGGCGATGAACGCGGCCACGTCCGAGGCGAGGAAGTTCTCGCCCTCGCCGACGCCCACCACCAGAGGGGAGTTCCGGCGGGCCCCGACCACCACGTCCGGGGCGTCGGCGTGCACCGCGACCAGGGTGAACGCACCCTCCAGCCGCCGGCACACCTGCCGCATGGCCTCCGCGAGGTCCCCGCCGGCCCCGAAGCGCTCGGCCAGCAGGTGGGCGACGACCTCGGTGTCCGTCTCCGACTCCAGCCGGTGCCCGCGCTCGGCCAGTTCGGCGCGCAGCTCGGCGAAGTTCTCGATGATGCCGTTGTGTACGACGGCCACCTTGCCCGCGTTGTCGAGGTGCGGGTGGGCGTTGACGTCGGTGGGCCCGCCGTGGGTGGCCCAGCGGGTGTGCCCGAGTCCCGTGGAACCGGCCGGCAGCGGATGCCCGACCAGCTCCTTCTCCAGATTGACCAGCTTTCCGGCCTTCTTGGCGCAGACCAGCCCCCCGTCCGCGAGCACGGCGACGCCCGCCGAGTCGTAGCCGCGGTACTCCAGCCGCTTGAGTCCGGCGATGACCACATCGAGCGCCGACTGCGCTCCCACGTAACCCACAATTCCGCACATACGGCGCAGCGTACGCGGATGTCGGCTCCGTGCCCCGTACCTGAACAAGACGAAAAACCCGCCCCGGCGAATGCGCCGGAGCGGGTTGACGCCTGTTTCGAACGGTCAGCCGAGCTTCTTGGCCTGGATCTCGACGACGGCCTTCGGCTGCTCGGCGGAGCCGCTCGGGCTCACGGCCGAGAAGGTGGCGATGATGTTGCCCTTGCGCACGACCACGAGCTCCGTGGAAGCCCTCTCGCCGTCCACGTCGGCCAGCGCGGTGTAGGCGAGCGCCTCGTCGCCCGCGGTGACCGGGGCGCCCGGGACCACCTTGGAGATCTTGAGGGAGTCGCCGGACTCGCTGCCCGTGTAACCGCCGGCGCAGGCCGTGGCCGCGGCCTTGACGGAGGCGAAGGCCGCGTCGGCGCCGGCCGCCGCCGCGAGTTCGGCCGGGGTGGCCGCGCGGACCGCGTGGGTCGGCAGCTCGGCCTGCGTCACCAGGAGCGCGGCCAGCTCGGCGTCGGTCTTCGCCTTCGCCGCCGCGCCGGAGGGGGGCGGCGTGGCGCCGCCCCCCTTGTCGTCCGCCTTGCCGGAACCGCAGGCGGTGGACAGCAGCGCCAGGGACACCGCGGAAACGATCACCGCCCGCGGTCGTCCGCCACGTGACCGACCCCACCACCCACAACCGCCCCCGAGCCACGACAATGGCCCTGTGATCACTTCGCCGCCACGAAGCACGCAGCCGGACAGCGCGACGGAGCGCCCCGGACGTCCCGAGCGACCCCACCGCCGGGCCGAGGTCTCCCCGTACGTCGACCTCACCCGCGACGAGTGGAGCGCTCTGCGCGAGCGGACCCCGCTCCCCCTCACGGCCGAGGAGGTCGAGCGGCTGCGCGGCCTCGGCGACGTCATCGACCTCGACGAGGTCCGGGACGTCTACCTGCCGCTCTCCCGCCTCCTCAACCTCTACGTCGGCGCCACGAGCAACCTCCGCGGCACCCTCAACACCTTCCTCGGCGACGCCGGCAACGGCCACGGCGCCCAGCAGGGCACGCCCTTCGTCATAGGGGTCGCCGGCTCCGTCGCCGTCGGCAAGTCCACCGTGGCCCGCCTGCTCCAGGCCCTGCTCGCCCGCTGGCCCGAGCACCCCCGTGTCGAGCTGGTCACCACCGACGGCTTCCTCTACCCCATGAAGGAGCTCCAGCGCCGCGGGCTAACCTCCCGCAAGGGCTTCCCGGAGTCGTACGACCGGCGCGCGCTCACCCGCTTCGTCGCGGACATCAAGGCGGGCAAGGACGAGGTCAGCGCCCCGGTCTACTCGCACCTGATCTACGACATCGTCCCCGGCGAGCAGCTCGTCGTACGCCGCCCGGACATCCTGATCGTCGAGGGGCTCAACGTCCTGCAGCCGGCCCTGCCCGGCACGGACGGCCGTACGCGCGTCGCGCTCGCCGACTACTTCGACTTCAGCGTGTACGTGGACGCCCGGCCCGAGGACATCGAGCGCTGGTACCTCAACCGGTTCCGGAAGCTGCGCGAGACCGCGTTCCAGAACCCGTTCTCCTACTTCCGCAAGTACACCCAGGTCTCCGAGGAGGAGGCCATGGAGTACGCGCAGACCATGTGGCGCACGATCAACAAGCCCAACCTCCTGGAGAACGTCGCCCCGACCCGCGGCCGTGCCACGCTCGTCGTCCGCAAGGGCCCGGACCACAAGGTCCAGAAACTCAGCCTCCGCAAGCTCTGATCCCCCGGCGGCTAGGGTGCGGCCATGCTGCACCTGCGGTTGATCACCCCGGCCGACCGGACCAAGGCCGTGATCTCGGCCATCGAGTCGACGGTCGGCACCACCCACCTGGTCGTGCTGCCGGGCACCGCCCTCGAGCCCCGGGGCGACGTGGTGCTGTGCGACGTGGCGCGCGAGGCGGGCGACGAGCTGCTGAACGAGCTCCGGGGGCTGGGCATCGAGGAGGACGGCTCGATCGCCGTCGAGAACATCGACCTGTCGCTGTCCCGGAGGGCCGAGGCGGCCGAGGAGGAGGCACCGGGCGAGGCGGCCGACGCGGTGCTGTGGGAGCAGCTGACCGAGGCCACCCACGAGGAGTCCACCCTCACCATCACGTACGTCGCGTTCATGATCCTCGCGACGATGATCGCGGCCTGCGGCGTGGTGCTCGACAACGCCATCCTGATCGTGGGCGCGATGGCGGTCGGCCCGGAGTTCGGGCCGCTCGCCGGAGTCTGCACCGGCGTGGTGCAGCGGCGGCCGCGGCTCGCCCTGCGGTCCCTCGGCGCCCTGCTGGCCGGCTTCGCCCTGGCGATCTTCGCCACCACCGTCTTCAGCCTGGGGATGGACGCGATCGGGCAGTTCCACGCGCAGATGCTGGAGCAGCCCCGCCCGAACACCGGCTTCATCTGGCGGCCGGACCCGCTGTCCTTCGTGGTGTCACTGCTCGCCGGCGTGGCGGGCGTCCTGTCCCTGACCTCGGCCAAGTCCGGCGCGCTGGTCGGCGTGGCGATCTCCGTGACCACCGTTCCGGCCGGCGCGAACGCGGCCGTGGCCCTCAGCTACGGGGACCTCGCCCAGATGTGGGGCTCGGCGGAGCAGCTTCTGATCAACCTGTGCGGCATCATGCTGGCCGGCGTACTGACCCTGTACGGGCAGAAGGCGCTGTGGCGGACCCAGCGCGGCCGCTGGGCCCGCAGGCCGCAGAGCTGAGCGGACCGGCCCCGAACGCCGCCGGCCCCGTCCTGCGGAGGGAGCCGCGGGACGGGGCCGACGTACGGGAACCGGGGCCGCTCTAGCCGAGCGCCGACTTCACGGCGTCCGCCAGCCGGCCGGCGACGGCGCGGGCCTGCTCGATGTCGGCGGCCTCGACCATCACCCGCACGAGCGGCTCGGTACCGGACGGACGGAGCAGTACGCGCCCGGTGGTGCCCAGCTCCCGCTCGGCGTCGGCGACGGCCGCGGCCAGCTCGCCGGAGGTCGCCACCCGGGACTTGTCCACGTCGGGAACGTTGATCAGCACCTGCGGCAGCCGCCGCATGACGCCCGCGAGCTCGGCGAGCGAGCGGCCCGTGGCCGCGACGCGCGCCGCCAGCAGCAGGCCGGTGAGCGTGCCGTCGCCGGTCGTGGCGTGGTCGAGGATGATCACGTGGCCCGACTGCTCGCCGCCGAGCGCGTAGCCGTGCTCCTTCATCGACTCCAGCACGTAGCGGTCGCCGACACCGGTCTGCACGACCTCGATGCCCTCGCCCTCCATGGCCAGCTTGAAGCCGAGGTTGGACATCACGGTGCCGACGACGGTGTTGCCGCGCAGCCGGCCGGCCTCGCGCATGGCCAGGGCCAGCACCGCGAGGATCTGGTCGCCGTCGATCTCGGCGCCGGTGGCGTCGACCGCGAGGCAGCGGTCCGCGTCGCCGTCGTGCGCGATGCCGAAGTCGGCGGCGTGCTCGACCACGGCCTGCTTGAGGAGCTCCAGGTGGGTGGAGCCGCAGCCGTCGTTGATGTTGAGGCCGTCCGGCTCGGCGCCGATGGTGACGATCTCGGCTCCCGCCCGGGTGAAGGCCTCGGGCGAGACGCGGGCGGCCGCGCCGTGCGCCTCGTCCAGGACGATCTTGAGTCCTTCGAGGCGGTTCGGGAGGACCCCGATGAGGTGGGCGACGTACTTGTCGAACCCCTCGTCGTAGTCGGAGACGCGGCCGACGCCGGCGCCGGTGGGCCGGTCCCAGGGGGCGCCCGTGCGGTGCTCCTCGTAGACGGCCTCGATGCGGTCCTCGAGCTCGTCGGCGAGCTTGTGGCCGCCGCGGGCGAAGAACTTGATGCCGTTGTCGGGCATCGCGTTGTGGCTGGCGGAGAGCATCACGCCGAGGTCGGCACCCAGCGCACCGGTGAGATACGCCACCGCCGGGGTGGGCAGCACACCGACGCGCAGGACGTCCACGCCCGCGCTCGCGAGGCCTGCGACGACCGCCGCCTCCAGGAATTCGCCGGAGGCGCGCGGGTCGCGGCCGACGACCGCGGTCGCGCGGTGGCCCGCGAAGGTGCCCGCCTCGGCGAGTACGTGGGCAGCTGCCACGGAGAGGCCGAGCGCGAGCTCAGCCGTCAGATCCGCGTTGGCGACGCCGCGTACACCGTCCGTCCCGAAGAGTTGTCCCACTGTTGTCCTCCCGAGTTCACACTTCGTTTGTGACCGCTTGTGACATGTATTTGCCGCTTGTGGCGGTAAACGAACCGCCCCGGCAGCACGGAGAGTGCTGCCGGGGCGGTTGTTGCTGAACAGCAGGCGCAGATTAACGCTTGCTGTACTGCGGAGCCTTACGGGCCTTCTTGAGACCGGCCTTCTTGCGCTCGACCGCACGGTCGTCGCGGGAAAGGAAGCCGGCCTTCTTCAGCGCCGGGCGGTTGTTGTCGACGTCCGCCTCGTTCAGGGCGCGCGCCACACCGAGGCGCAGGGCGCCGGCCTGGCCGGAGACGCCGCCACCCGAGATGCGGGCGATGATGTCGTAGCGGTTGTCCAGCTCGAGGAGCTTGAACGGCTCGTTGACTTCCTGCTGGTGCACCTTGTTGGGGAAGTAGTCCTCAAGGGTGCGACCGTTGATCTTCCACTTGCCGGTGCCCGGAACGATCCGGACGCGGGCGATGGCGTTCTTGCGACGGCCCAGGCCGGCGGCCGGCTGGGGGTCGCCGAAGCGGCCGGCAAGGGACTCGGAGGTGTAGTCGCCCTCGACGACGACCTCAGACTCGGTGGTGTACTCCTCGACGCCCTCGAACTCTTCGACGGGGGTCTCGGCGGTGGTCTCGGCCACGATGCTCCTCAGAATTTTCTACGTCTTAGGGGGTGGCCGGAACTACTGCGCGACCTGGGTGATCTCGAACGGCACCGGCTGCTGGGCAGCGTGCGGGTGCTGGTCGCCCGAGTAGACCTTCAGCTTCGAGAGCATCTGACGGCCCAGGGTGTTCTTGGGGAGCATGCCCTTGATGGCCTTCTCGACGGCCTTCTCCGGGTTGTTCGCCAGGAGGTCGTCGTAGCGCACGGAACGCAGACCGCCCGGGAAACCGGAGTGGCGGTACGCCATCTTCTGGGTCGCCTTGTTGCCGGACAGGTGAACCTTGTCGGCGTTGATGATGACGACGAAGTCGCCCATGTCCATGTGAGGCGCATAGGTCGGCTTGTGCTTGCCCCGCAGGAGGGCAGCGGCCTGGGTCGCCAGACGGCCGAGGACAACGTCCTGGGCGTCGATGACGAGCCACTGGCGCGAGATGTCGCCGGGCTTGGGGCTGAACGTACGCACGCGTATGCCTTCGCTTCTTCAGTGGTGGTATCCCAAGGGCGCAAGCCCCCACGGGAAGGTCCTGACAGGGTCACCACGGACGATCACGACAGCCCTCGTTCACGCCGGGGACGCATCCCGTGTGAACCGCTGGTCATCGGTCCGGTGGACCGGCGCAAGGCCCTTTCACGTGAGAATGAGAAAGCCAATACGCATAACAAACCAGCAGGATACCCAAGCAGACCCGTACGGGTCAAAACGCGGTCCGCGATGCCGATTCTGCTGGCGTCGCGGCGCACTCCGGTTCGGTCCTGGGTGGGGACCCCGCAGTTGTTACTTGCCCAAGAGTAACCCGACCGGAGCGCAGCGCACGACGCACCAGCAGGATCGCGAGCCCGCACAGGGTGGCGCAGTCCTTGAACGCGCGCCGCTTGTGGGCCAGCTCGGAGGGCCACGGGACCAGTGCCACCTGGGGCGTCAGGGCCAGCCAGAACCAGGGCGAGCGGGGCATCGACCCCGGCCTCACCGCCGAGGCCAGCAGCAGCGGGAGCACCACCAGCAGGTAGTGGTCGAAGGACGGACGCGAGACCAGGAATGCGGTGAGCATCACCATGCAGGCCGTCTCGACGAGCCGCAGCTCCCCCGCGTCCGTCTCGTCCCCCGTGCGCCGCCACCGCGTCCAGGCGGCCCACAGCCCCGCCCCGGCCCCCGCGAAGGCCACCAGCACCGCCACCGGCTCCGGCACCCCCAGCCGGGGCAGCACCGCTATGGGCGAGGCGTCCCAGGGCAGCGCGTACGCGTCCTGCCCCTGGAGCAGGAACGGCAGGGTCTTGGTGAAGAACAGCGTCGGGCTCGGCATCATCAGCGCCCCGAGCAGCGACACCCCGAGCGGCACCAGCACGGCCACCGCGAGCCCGCGCCACTGCCGCGCCAGTACGAAGACCAGCCCGATCGGCACCAGCATGGGCTTGCAGGCGATGGCCAGCCCCACCACCAGCCCGGCCGCAGCCCAGGACCGCCGGTGCGCGAGGAGCAGCGCGACCGGCAGCGCGGCCGCCGAGATCGCCGTCCAGTTGCCGATCAGCACGAGGTTCACGTACGGCTTGTAGGCCAGGGCCAGCACCGGGAACCCGACGACCGCGAAGCGCGAGCGCAGCGGCACCGAGAAGATCCGCAGCGCGGCCAGCCACCCGGTGCCCAGCAGCCCCGACATCGCCACCGGCAGGCTCCAGCGCAGCACCGGCGTCGGCAGCAGCGCCTCGGGAACGGCCATCAGGACCGCGCTCGGCAGGTACAGGAAGCGCTTGTCCTCGTACGGCGACCCGCCGGCCAGCAGCGTCTGCGCCGCCTTGACCACGAACGCGTTGTCGGAGCCCCAGTTCTCCCGCAGGCTCGTGGAGACGCAGACCCCCAGCACCACCGCGAGGGAGAGGAGCTGCCAGGGCCGGGACGCGGGGCGCAGCAGCCAGTCGAGCAGCCGGTTGCCGGGGCCGCCGTTCTCCCGCTTCACGAGCCAGATGCCAGGCCGCAGGCCCACGACGCCTCCCCCTCACTCCCGCCGGGGGGCCGGTCTCCCCCTAGCGCTTCCGCTCGACCCTACGTTCGTCCCAAACGGGTTCCTGAGTCTCTCGCACAACACCGTCGGAACCGAAGACCAGGAAACGGTCAAATGTCCGAGCGAACCACCGGTCGTGCGTGACGCACAGCACAGTGCCCTCGTACGACTCCAGACCGTCCTGGAGGGCTTCCGCGGACTCCAGGTCCAGGTTGTCGGTCGGCTCGTCCAGGAGCAGCGCCGTGGTGCCCGCCAGCTCCAGCAGCAGGATCTGGAAACGCGCCTGCTGGCCGCCCGACAGCCGCTCGAAGGGCTGCTCCCCCTGGCGCTCCAGCTCGTACCGGCGCAGGACGGCCATGGCGGGGCCGAGCGGCTTCGCGGCCTCCGTCCACAGGATGTCGACGAGCGAGCGGCCGAAGAGCTCGGGGTGCGCGTGCGTCTGCGCGAAGTGACCGGGGACCACCCGGGCGCCCAGCTTGAACCCGCCCGTGTGCTTGACGTCCTCGCCGGCCAGCAGCCGCAGGAAGTGCGACTTCCCGGAGCCGTTCGAGCCCAGCACGGCGACCCGCTCCCCGTAGAAGACCTCCAGCGAGAACGGCTTCATCAGGCCCGTGAGTTCGAGGTTCTCCACGGTCAGCGCGCGCACGCCGGTCCGCCCGCCCTTCAGACGCATCTTGATGTCCTGCTCGCGCGGCGGCTCCGGCGGCGGACCGGCCTCCTCGAACTTCTGGAAGCGCGTCTGCATCGCCCGGTAGCGCGAGGCCATGTCGGGGCTGCTCGCCGCCTGGTTGCGCAGCCGCAGCACGAGCGCCTTCAGGCGTGCGTGTTCCTCGTCCCAGCGCCGCTTGAGCTCCTCGAAGCGCGCGAAGCGCTCCTTGCGGGCGTCGTGGTAGGTGTCGAAGCCCGAGCCGTGCACCCACACGTCCGTGCCCGTGGGGCTCGGCTCCAGGCTGATGATCTTCTCGGCGGCCCGGGACAGCAGCTCCCGGTCGTGCGATACGAACAGCACGGTCTTGCGGGTGGCCTTGAGCTGCTCCTCCAGCCACCGCTTGCCCGGGACGTCCAGGTAGTTGTCCGGCTCGTCGAGCAGCAGCACCTCGTCCGGCCCGCGCAGCAGCGCCTCCAGCACGAGCCGCTTCTGCTCACCGCCCGACAGCGTGCGCACCTCGCGGAACTGCGCGGCGTCGTACGGGATGGCCAGCGCGGCCATGGTGCAGACGTCCCACAGGGTCTCGGCCTCGTAGCCCTGCACGTCGGCCCAGTCGCTGAGCGCCTGCGCGTACGCCATCTGGGCGGACTCGTCGTCCACCGTCATGATCAGGTGCTCGGCGTGGTCGACGGCCTTCGCGGCCTCGCGGATCCGGGGCTGGGCCACCGAGACCAGCAGGTCCCGTACGGTCGTCTCGTCCCGTACGGAGCCCACGAACTGAGACATCACGCCGAGGCCGCCGCTGACGGTGGTCCCGCCGCCGTGCGGCTGGAGGTCGCCGGAGATCAGCTTCAGCAGGGTGGACTTGCCGGCGCCGTTCGCCCCGACGAGGGCGACGACCGACCCCTCCCCCACGCGGAAGGAGACGTCGGGGAGCAGGACCCGCCCGTCGGGAAGGTAGTACTCCAGGTGGCTGGCTTCGAGATGTCCCATGCGGGGCATTGTCCAGGCCCGGCGCCGATACGCCCAAACGGATTCGGGCGGCGGTCGCCCGCCGGTCAGCAGCAGCCGGCGCCGGGGAGGGTGCGCATGTTGCGGGCCTCCTTGCTGCGGGCGGCGAGCAGCTCGTCCGCGGGGTAGCCGACCTCCTCCAGGGTGAGCCCGTGCGGCTTCACCACGTGCACCGAGGAGTCCCGTACGGCGGCCCGCAGGACCTTCCCCGGCCAGTCGGTCGGCCGGTGCCCGTCCCCGACGTGCAGCAGGGCGCCGACCAGCGAGCGGACCATGTTGTGGCAGAAGGCGTCGGCGCGGACCGTCGCGGTGACGATCCCGTCCTCGGCGCGCTCCCAGCTGAGCTGCTGGAGGGTGCGGATGGTCGTGGCGCCCTCGCGCTTCTTGCAGTACGCGGCGAAGTCGTGCTCGCCGAGGAGCGCGGCGGCGGCCTCGTTCATGGCGTCCACGTCGAGCGGCCACTGGTGCCACAGCACGTGCCCGCGGCGCAGCGGGTCCACGCCGCCCTGGTGGTCGCCGACGCGGTAGGCGTAGCGGCGCCAGACGGCGGAGAACCGGGCGTTGAAGCCCTCGGGTGCCTCGGCGGCCTTCCACACCCGTACGTCGTGCGGCAGCCGGCCCGCGAGGCGGCGCAGCAGCTTGTCGTGGTGCTCGGCCCACACCTCGTCGCGTACGTCGAACTGCGCGACCTGCCCGCGCGCGTGCACGCCCGCGTCGGTCCGCCCGGCCACGGTCAGCTCGACCGGGTCCGGCAGCCGCATCACGGTCTGCAGGGCCGACTCCAGCTCGCCCTGGACGGTGCGCAGCACGCGCTGCTTCGCCCAGCCGGAGAAGTCCTTCCCGTCGTACGACAGGTCCAGCCGTACCCGGACGTGCCCGGGCTCCACCTCGTCACTCACGCGACAGATCCTCTCAGAAGCTCAAGAACGTCGGAAAACGCAGAACGGGCCCGCCCCGGGAAGGGGCGGGCCCGTTCAGAGCCGATCAAGCAAGCTCGATCCCGGAGCGGGATCAGGCCTCCTTGGTCTCCTCGGCGGCGGGAGCCTCGGCCACGGCCTCGGCGTCCTTCGCGGCGCGCTTGGTGGCGGCCTCGGCCTCACCAGTGGCCTGCTGGGCGACCGTGAGGGCCTCGACCAGCTCGATCACGGCCATCGGGGCGTTGTCGCCACGACGGTTGCCGATCTTGGTGATGCGCGTGTAACCACCGGGGCGGTTCTCGTAGCGCGGGGCGATCTCGGTGAACAGCGTGTGCACGATGCTCTTGTCCGTGATCGTCTGCAGCACCAGGCGACGGTTGTGGATGTCGCCCTTCTTGGCCTTGGTGACCAGACGCTCGGCGTAGGGACGCAGGCGGCGGGCCTTGGCCTCGGTGGTGGTGATGCGGCCGTGCTCGAAGAGCGCCTTCGCGAGGTTCGCGAGAAGGTGCTTCTCGTGCGCGGCGGAGCCGCCCAGACGGGCACCCTTTGCGGGACGCGGCATGGTGTTACTCCTTCATTTCTGCACCGGCCGTGTCAGGTACCGGTGTCAGTTCCCCCGCGGCGGCTGCCGCGGGAAAGTTCAACGGGTGCTGCTCAGTACTGCTCGGTCTCCACGAAACCGGCGTCCGCGTCGTCGTCGGCGCCGAAGGCGTCGGCGGCGGCGGTCGGGTCGAATCCGGGCGGGCTGTCCTTGAGGGCCAGGCCCATGCCGGCCAGCTTCGCCTTGACCTCGTCGATCGACTTCGCACCGAAGTTGCGGATGTCGAGCAGGTCGGCCTCGGAGCGGGCGACGAGCTCACCCACGGAGTGGATGCCCTCGCGCTTGAGGCAGTTGTACGACCGGACGGTGAGCTCGAGCTCCTCGATCGGCAGCGCCAGGTCGGCGGCCAGGGCGGCGTCCGTCGGGGACGGGCCCATGTCGATGCCCTCGGCGTCGATGTTGAGCTCGCGCGCCAGACCGAACAGCTCGACCAGGGTCTTGCCGGCGGACGCCATGGCGTCGCGCGGGCGCATGGCCTGCTTGGTCTCGACGTCGACGATGAGCTTGTCGAAGTCGGTGCGCTGCTCGACTCGGGTCGCCTCGACCTTGTAGGTGACCTTGAGGACCGGGCTGTAGATGGAGTCGACCGGGATGCGGCCGATCTCCTGGCCCAGCTGCTTGTTCTGGACGGCGGAGACGTAGCCGCGACCGCGCTCGACGGTCAGCTCCATCTCCAGCTTGCCCTTGCCGTTGAGCGTGGCGAGGACGAGGTCCGGGTTGTGCACCTCGACACCGGCCGGGGGCGCGATGTCGGCAGCGGTGACCAGGCCGGGACCCTGCTTGCGCAGGTACATCACGACCGGCTCGTCGTGCTCCGAGGAGACGACCAGCTGCTTGATGTTGAGGATGATGTCGGTGACGTCTTCCTTGACACCGGGCACGGTGGTGAACTCGTGCAGGACGCCGTCCACGCGGATGCTGGTGACAGCGGCACCCGGGATCGAGGACAGGAGCGTGCGGCGCAGCGAGTTGCCGAGGGTGTAGCCGAAGCCCGGCTCGAGCGGCTCGATCACGAACCGCGAGCGGTACTCGTCGACGACCTCTTCGGTCAGCGAAGGACGCTGAGCGATAAGCATGTGTGTTCCTTCAGTCGTGGACGCCCACTATTTGACGCCCGACGGGTAAAGCCAGGTACTGCAAGGGTACGGGCGGCACGTCCCCCCGAAGGGGTTCGTACCGCCCGGACACTCAAAGACGCACAGGTGCGTCCGCTGCGTCAGACGCGGCGGCGCTTCGGCGGGCGGCAGCCGTTGTGCGGGGTGGGGGTGACGTCCTGGATCGAGCCGACCTCGAGGCCGGTGGCCTGGAGGGAGCGGATCGCGGTCTCGCGGCCGGAGCCCGGACCCTTGACGAAGACGTCAACCTTGCGCATGCCGTGCTCCTGCGCGCGGCGGGCGGCCGACTCGGCGGCCATCTGCGCGGCGAAGGGGGTGGACTTGCGCGAGCCCTTGAAGCCGACGTGGCCGGCGGAGGCCCAGGAGATCACGTTGCCCGAGGGGTCCGTGATCGAGACGATCGTGTTGTTGAACGTGCTCTTGATGTGGGCGTGCCCGTGAGCGACGTTCTTCTTTTCCTTGCGGCGCACCTTCTTGGCAGCGCCCTGACGACCCTTGGGGGGCATCTAAATCTCCTACGGGAGGTGGTCGGTCCTACAGCGCAAGACCGCTGAACAGGACTACTTCTTGCCCGGCTTCTTCTTACCGGCGATCGCGCGACGCGGGCCCTTGCGGGTACGCGCGTTCGTGCTGGTGCGCTGACCGTGCACCGGCAGGCCACGACGGTGGCGGATGCCCTGGTAGCACTGGATCTCGATCTTGCGGCGGATGTCGCCCTGGATCTCGCGGCGGAGGTCACCCTCGGTACGGAGGTTGGCGTCCACGTACTCGCGGATCTTGACGAGGTCCTCTTCGGCCAGGTCACGAACGCGGGTGTTCGGGTTCACGCCGGTGGAGGCGAGGATCTCCTTGGACCGGGTGCGCCCGATACCGAAGACGTAGGTGAGTGCGATCTCCACACGCTTTTCGCGCGGGATGTCAACACCGGAAACGCGTGCCATTCAATGGCTCCTGTGTGTTCGGGGGTCTTCCGCAGAACCACTCCCGACCGCCGACCACACCTGATGGGTGGTGGTACGTCCGGGTCCCCGGCCCCCGCCGGAGGTGCCGCCGGCCCCTCTCAGGGCTGGGCGGGCTCTGCGTATGTACGTTTTCTTACGTCGCGCGAAGAACTGCGGAAGGCAGGTCGGTCGGCGTGCGTCAGCCCTGGCGCTGCTTGTGGCGCAGGTTGTCGCAGATGACCATGACCCGACCGTGACGGCGGATCACCTTGCACTTGTCGCAGATCTTCTTGACGCTCGGCTTGACCTTCATGTTGGTGAGGTTCTCCGGGTCAGTGCCACCACCCGCGCCGGGACGAGATGTCCGGGCCGGAGTGAAGACAAGATCTACTTGTATCGGTAGACGATCCGGCCACGCGTCAGGTCGTACGGAGACAGCTCCACAACGACCCGGTCATCCGGGAGGATGCGGATGTAGTGCATACGCATCTTGCCGCTGATGTGCGCGAGGACCTTGTGACCGTTCTGCAGTTCCACCTTGAACATCGCGTTCGGGAGGGACTCGATCACGGTGCCCTCGATTTCGATGGCACCTTGCTTCTTGGCCACGCTTCGCCCTTCGAATCGGCTACCTTGATCAGCTCCCTGCCTTCGCATGAGGACATGCGGGTGCAAAGGAGCCGACGAGTCAGTCTACGTCAGGGCACCCAGAAAGACGAATCCGGAAAGTTTGCCCTACAGCGTAGATCATTAACCAAGCGGATCCGGCGCAGTGGTCACGCCGTACTCCGCCAGCTTCGCCTTGCCGCAGTCCGGGCTCGTCAGGACGATGGGCCCGGCCTCGGTCAGGGCGATGGAGTGCTCCCAGTGCGAGGACCAGGTGCCGTCCGTCGTGATGACCGTCCAGTCGTCCGCCAGGACCTCCGTCTGCGGGGTGCCCAGGGAGACCATGGGCTCGATCGCCAGGCAGACGCCCGGGACCAGCTTGATGCCCTTGCCGCGCTTGCGCGAGACGTAGTTCAGCAGGTGCGGGTCCATGTGCATCTCGGAGCCGATGCCGTGGCCGCCGTAGTCCTCGATGATCCCGTACCGGCCGAGGCTGTGGTCGCCGGTCGCGGGCCGCGGCTGGCGCTTGATGTAGCCCTCGATCGCCTTGGAGATGTCCACGAGGCGGTTGCCGAGCTTCATCGCGGCGATGCCCGCCCACATCGACTCCTCGGTCACCCGGGAGAGCTCCACGAGCTCCGGAGCGTGACCCGTGCCGACGAACGCCGTGTACGCCGCGTCGCCGTGCCAGCCGTCGATGATCGCGCCGGCGTCGATCGAGATGATGTCCCCGTCCTTGAGGACGGTCTTGTCGTCCGGGATGCCGTGGACGACGACCTCGTTCACGGACGTGCAGATCGTCGCGGGGAAGCCGCCGTAGCCGAGGAAGTTCGACTTGGCCCCGGCGTCGGCGATGACCTTGCGGGCCACCATGTCCAGATCCCGCGTCGTGGCGCCCGGCACGGCCGCCTCACGGGTCGCCGCGTGGATCGCGGCGACGACCAGCCCTGCCTCGCGCATCTTCGCGATCTGCTCGGGGGTCTTGATCTGGACCATGGGTAGTGCCTTCCACCTTCGGACTTCGGATCTGCGTTCATTCCGGCGTGCCGGTCGTCTCAACAGTAAGGCCGCGGGGTCCTGGGGACACCGCGGCCTTACTGCTCATCACGAGGATCGCTACTTCTTGAGCGCGTCCATCGCACGCTGCGTGACGTCCGCGACCTCACCGAGGGCGGGGATCGTCACCAGCAGGCCCTGGGCCTTGTAGTAGTCGATGATCGGCTCGGTCTGCGTGTGGTAGACCTCGAGCCGGTTGCGGACCGTGGCCTCGGAGTCGTCGTCACGCTGGTACAGCTCGCCGCCGCAGGTGTCGCAGACGCCGTCGGCCTTCGGGGCCGCGTACACGACGTGGAAGACGTGCGCGGAGTCGTTCCGGCAGATCCGGCGGCCGGCGATGCGCTTGACGACCTCGTCCTCCTCGACCTCCAGGTCGAGGACGGCGTCCAGCTTCATGCTCGCGGCCTGCAGCATCTCGTCCAGCGCCTCCGCCTGGGAGACGTTGCGCGGGAAGCCGTCCAGCAGGAAGCCGTTCACGGCGTCCGGCTGTTCCATCCGGTCCTTGGCCATGCCGATGGTGATCTCGTCGGGGACGAGGTCACCGGCGTCCATGAACGCCTTCGCGCGCTGGCCCAGCTCGGTGTTCTGGCTGATGTTGGCGCGGAAGAGGTCGCCCGTGGAGATGTGCGGGATCGACAGGTTCTTCGCAAGGAACGCGGCCTGCGTTCCCTTGCCCGCACCGGGCGGTCCGACGAGGACGATTCGCATCAGCGGAGGAACCCTTCGTAATTGCGCTGCTGGAGCTGGCTCTCGATCTGCTTCACGGTTTCCAGACCCACACCCACGATGATGAGGATGCTCGTCCCGCCGAACGGGAAGTTCTGGTTCGCTCCGAAGCCGGCCAACGCCATCGTCGGCACAAGAGCGATGAGACCCAGGTACAGCGACCCCGGCCAGGTGATCCGGTTGAGCACGTAGCTCAGGTACTCGGCGGTGGGTCGACCGGCACGGATACCCGGGATGAACCCACCATACTTCTTCATGTTGTCTGCAACTTCCTCGGGGTTGAAAGAAATCGCCACGTAGAAGAACGCGAAGAAGACGATCAGGAGGAAGTAGGCCGCGATGTAGTACGGGTGGTCGCCCTTGACGAAGTGCTTCTGGATCCAGACGGCCCAGCCGGCGGTCGAACCGCTGAACTGCACGATCAGCGCCGGGATGTACAGCAGCGACGAGGCGAAGATGACCGGGATGACACCGGCCTGGTTCACCTTGAGCGGGATGTACGTCGAGGTGCCCCCGTACGCGCGGCGGCCGATCATGCGCTTGGCGTACTGGACCGGAATCCGACGCTGCGCCTGCTCCACGAAGACGACGAGCGCGACCATGGCCAGGCCGACGAGGATGACCACGCCGAACTCGACCCAGCCGTCAGCGATCTTGCCCTGGAGCTTGATCTGCCACAGGGCGCCGATGAAGCCGGCGGCGATCGAGATGAACATCAGGATCGACATGCCGTTGCCGATGCCGCGGTCGGTCACGAGCTCACCGAGCCACATGACGACGCAGGTACCGGCGGTCATCGTGATGACCATGACGATGGTGGTGAAGATCGACCGGTTCGGGACGATCTGGCTGGCGACCTGGCAGCCCTGGAACAGGGCACCAGTGCGGGCGGTGGCGACGAGGCCGGTGCCCTGCAGGATCGCGAGTGCGACCGTCAGATAGCGCGTGTACTGAGTGATCTTCGCGGTGCCGGACTGACCCTCTTTTTTGAGGTTCTCCAGCTTCGGGATGACCACGGTCAGCAGCTGCAGGATGATGCTCGCCGTGATGTACGGCATGATGCCGAGCGCGAAGATCGTGATCTGCAGCAGCGCACCGCCGCTGAACATGTTGACGAGACCGAAGAGGCTGTTGCTGCTCCCGGCCTGGTCCACACAGATCTGAACGTTCTTGTAGCTCACGCCGGGTACCGGGATGTGGGACCCGAGCCGGAACAGCACGATGATGCCGAGCGTGAAGAGCAGCTTCTTGCGCAGGTCGGGCGTCTTGAACGCCCGGGCGAACGCGGTGAGCACGGTGCCTCCTGCGACCCCCGCGCTACTGCGTCAGAGGTGACGGTCTGAGGGATCGACGAATACGTACAAGCAAAGGTGCAGGCCACCTTACCGGCGACTGCGCCCCCCGTGGAACGACCAACCGGGGATGCCCCATATGTGAGGCATCCCCGGTCGGGTTTTACTCGCTATTTGTCACAAAGGTCGTCTTAGACGAGCTCGGTGACGGTGCCGCCGGCAGCGGCAATCTTCTCCTTGGCGGAGGCGGAAACGGCGTCAACCGAAACCGTCAGCGCCACGGAGATCTCGCCCTGGCCCAGGACCTTGACGAGGCTGTTCTTGCGCACCGCGCCCTTGGCGACCAGGTCGGCCACCGTGACCTCTCCACCCTCGGGGTAGAGAGCGCCGAGCTTGTCCAGGTTGACAACCTGGAACTCGGTGCGGAACGGGTTCTTGAAGCCCTTGAGCTTCGGCAGACGCATGTGGAGGGGCATCTGCCCACCCTCGAAGCGCTGCGGGATCTGGTAACGGGCCTTCTGGCCCTTCGTACCACGACCGGCCGTCTTACCCTTCGACGCCTCACCACGACCGACACGGGTCTTCGCGGTCTTGGCGCCGGGGGCGGGACGGAGGTTGTGGGCCTTCAGCGGGCTGTTCTCAGCCATGATTAGTCAACCTCCTCAACCGTCACGAGGTGGCGGACGGTGTGAACCATTCCGCGGAACTCGGGGCGGTCCTCCTTGACGACCACGTCGTTCAGGCGCTTGAGCCCGAGCGAACGCAGCGTGTCGCGGTGGTTCTGCTTGCTGCCGATGTACGACTTCGTCTGCGTGATCTTGAGGCGGGCCATTAGACACCCGCCCCAGCACGCGCACGAAGGAGAGCCGCGGGGGCGACGTCCTCGAGGGGCAGACCACGGCGAGCCGCGATCTCCTCGGGACGCTGCAGGCCCTTGAGGGCCGCCACGGTCGCGTGCACGATGTTGATCGCGTTGTCGGAGCCCAGGGACTTCGACAGGATGTCGTGAACGCCGGCGCACTCCAGAACGGCGCGCACCGGGCCACCGGCGATAACACCGGTACCGGGGGAAGCAGGCTTCAGCAGGACAACGCCGGCCGCCTTCTCGCCCTGGATCGGGTGCGGGATGGTGCCCTGGATGCGCGGAACCTTGAAGAAGTTCTTCTTGGCTTCCTCGACACCCTTGGCGATGGCCGCGGGAACTTCCTTGGCCTTGCCGTAACCGACACCTACAGTGCCGTCACCGTCGCCCACCACGACCAGCGCGGTGAAGCTGAAGCGGCGACCACCCTTGACAACCTTGGCGACGCGGTTGATCGCGACAACGCGCTCAACGTAAGCGGTCTTCTCGGCGGCAGGGCCACCGTCGCGACCCTTCCGGTCCCGCCGCTCGCCGCCACCGGCACCGCTTCCGCGGCGCTGGGGTCCAGCCATTGGATTACCTCTCTCTGTTACGTCCGTGAGTCCCGGAACCGGGGCTTAGAACTTCAGCCCGGCTTCGCGGGCGGCGTCAGCCAGAGCGGCAATGCGCCCGGCGTATCGGTTGCCACCGCGGTCGAACACGACGGTCTCGACACCCGCGGCCTTGGCACGCTCGGCGACGAGCGCGCCGACAGCCTGGGCCTGCGAGCTCTTGTCGCCTTCGCCACCGCGGATCGAAGCGTCCAGGGTCGACGCGGACGCCAGGGTGTGACCCTGGAGGTCGTCGATGACCTGAGCAACGATGTTGCGGTTGGAACGCGTCACGACGAGGCGCGGACGCTCCGCCGTACCCGAGACGTTCTTGCGGATGCGGATGTGGCGGCGAGCCTTGGCAGCGCGCTTGTACGCGTCGCCCTTGGCGATCTTCACACCGTATGCCATGGCTACTTACCAGCCTTTCCGACCTTGCGGCGGATGACTTCGCCGGCGTACTTGACACCCTTGGCCTTGTACGGGTCGGGCTTCCGCAGCTTGCGGATGTTGGCGGCGACCTCGCCGACCTTCTGCTTGTCGATGCCCTCGACCGAGAACTTGGTGGGCGACTCGACCTTGAAGGAGATGCCCTCGGGCGCCTCGATCAGGATCGGGTGGCTGTAACCAAGCTGGAACTCCAGAGCGGAGCCCTTCGCGGCGACGCGGTAACCGACACCGCTGATCTCGAGAGCCTTGACGTACCCCGTGGTCACACCGGTGATCATGTTCGCCACCAGCGTGCGGGACAGGCCGTGCAGGGCCTTGTTCTGACGCTCGTCGTTCGGGCGGGTGACGTTCAGAACGCCGTCCTCACCCTTGACGATCTCGATCGGCGCGGCGACGGTGTGCGAGAGAAGACCCTTGGGGCCCTTCACCGCGACCGTGCGGCCATCGATGGTGACGTCCACACCGGCGGGAACCTGGATGGGGAGCTTGCCGATTCGCGACATTGCTTTTCCTCCGTTCCCGACTACCAGACGTAGGCGAGGACTTCCCCACCTACGCCCTTCTTGCCTGCCTGCTGGCCGGTCAGGAGACCGTGGGACGTGGAGATGATCGCCACGCCCAGGCCGCCGAGGACCTTCGGCAGGTTGGTGGACTTTGCGTACACGCGCAGACCGGGCTTCGAGATCCGCTTGATGCCCGCGATGGAGCGCTCACGGTTCGGCCCGAACTTCAGCTCGAGGACGAGGTTCTTGCCGACCTCGGCGTCCTCGACCTTCCAGCCGGTGATGAAACCCTCCTGCTTGAGGATCTCCGCGATGTGCGACTTGATCTTGCTGTGCGGCATCACGACAGTGTCGTGGTACGCCGAGTTAGCGTTACGCAGACGGGTCAGCATGTCTGCGATCGGGTCAGTCATGGTCATGAAGTGGCCTTCGGCCTCTCTCGCCGGGGTTTCCTGTATGCACCATCCCTCTCCCCACTCAGTGGCGGGACGGGTGCGGTGCGGGGACCTACGGCGTAGTAAGTCGTTATGGGCGGCGGACGCCCAACCACACAAGCCTAAGGCATGCGCGGCCGGGCACCCACCGTCCAGATGCTTACCGAGAGTGCCTGGTACCCCCCAAGTCCTTGCGGACGAGGGTGATTTACCAGGAGCTCTTGGTCACGCCCGGCAGCTCGCCACGGTGAGCCATCTCACGAAGGCACACGCGGCACAGGCCGAACTTGCGGTACACGGAGTGGGGACGACCGCAGCGCTGGCAGCGGGTGTACGCACGCACACCGAACTTGGGCTTGCGGGCAGCCTTCGCGATGAGAGCCTTCTTCGCCATCTCGCTTACGCCTCCTTGAAGGGGAAGCCGAGGTGACGAAGGAGCGCGCGGCCCTCAGCGTCGTTGGTCGCCGTGGTGACCACGGTGATGTCCATACCCCGGGTACGGTCGATCTTGTCCTGGTCGATCTCGTGGAACATGACCTGCTCCGTGAGACCGAAGGTGTAGTTGCCACGGCCGTCGAACTGCTTCGGCGACAGACCACGGAAGTCACGGATACGCGGCAGCGCGAGCGACAGCGTACGGTCCAGGAACTCCCACATGCGGTCACCACGGAGGGTGACGTGGCAGCCGATCGGCTGACCCTCACGCAGCTTGAACTGCGCGATGGACTTGCGGGCCTTCGTGACGGCCGGCTTCTGACCGGTGATCGTCGTCAGGTCGCGGATGGCGCCGTCGATCAGCTTGGAGTCGCGGGCGGCGTCGCCCACACCCATGTTGACCACGATCTTCACGAGGCCGGGGATCTGCATGACGTTCTCGTACGAGAACTCCTCACGCAGCTTGCCCGCGATGTCCTCGCGGTACTTCGTCTTGAGACGCGGAGTGGTAGCCATCAGATGTCCTCACCCGTCCGCTTGGCAACGCGGATCTTGTTGCCCTCGTCGTCGAAGCGGAAACCGACGCGGGTGACGACCTTCTGGCCGTCCTTCTCCACAACCAGCTGAACGTTGCTGACGTGGATCGGCGCCTCGGTGATCACGATGCCACCGGCCTGCGAACCACCAGCGGTCTGACCGGCCTTGGTGTGCTTCTTGACCCGGTTGACACCCTCGACGAGGACGCGGTTCTCGCTGGGCATGGCCGCGATGACCTTGCCCTGCTTGCCCTTGTCCTTACCGGTGATGACCTGGACCAGGTCGCCCTTCTTGATCTTCATGCTTACAGCACCTCCGGCGCGAGCGAGATGATCTTCATGAACTTCTTCTCGCGCAGCTCACGGCCCACGGGGCCGAAGATACGGGTGCCACGAGGGTCGCCGTCGTTCTTGAGAATGACAGCGGCGTTCTCGTCGAAGCGGATGTACGAGCCGTCCTGGCGGCGGCGCTCCTTGACGGTGCGAACGATGACCGCCTTGACGACGTCACCCTTCTTCACGTTGCCACCGGGGATCGCGTCCTTGACGGTGGCGACGATGACGTCACCGATGCCCGCGTAGCGGCGACCGGAGCCACCGAGAACACGGATGCAAAGGATCTCCTTGGCACCAGTGTTGTCGGCGACACGCAGTCGCGACTCCTGCTGGATCACGTCTATCTCCTGTTTGTCTGCCGGTTCCCGGCGGGGGCTTCACTCCGAGGAGCGAGGCCCCCACCGAGCCTGGCGGAACTGACCTGAGGGAAACCCCTCAGGTGATTACTTGGCCTTCTCGAGGATCTCGACGATGCGCCAGCGCTTGCTCGCCGACAGCGGACGCGTCTCCATGATGAGGACGCGGTCGCCGACGCCGGCAGCGTTCTGCTCGTCGTGAGCCTTGAGCTTGTTCGTACGGCGGATGACCTTGCCGTACAGCGCGTGCTTGACGCGGTCCTCGACGGCGACGACGACGGTCTTGTCCATCTTGTCGCTGACGACGAGACCCTCACGGGTCTTGCGGAAGCCGCGCTCGTTCGTCTCAGTCACGTTCTTCTCGCTCATCAGGCGCTCTCCACCGTCTCGATACCGAGCTCACGCTCGTGCATCAGGGTGTAGATGCGAGCGATGTCCTTACGGACGGACTTGAGCCGGCCGTTGTTCTCCAGCTGACCCGTGGCCGCCTGGAAGCGGAGCTTGAACAGCTCCTCCTTGGCCTCGCGCAGCTTGCCAACGAGCTCCTCGTTGCCGAGCTCACGCAGCTCGGACGCCTTGGTTCCCGTCGCCATCACGACTCACCTGCCTCGCGCCGAACAATCCGGCACTTCATCGGAAGCTTGTGAGCAGCGCGGGTGAGCGCCTCACGAGCAATCTTCTCGTTCGGGTAGGACAGCTCGAACATGACCCGGCCCGGGTGCACGTTCGCGATCCACCACTCGGGAGAACCCTTACCGGAACCCATGCGGGTTTCGGCCGGCTTCTTCGTCAGCGGACGGTCCGGGTAGATGTTGATCCAGACCTTGCCGCCACGCTTGATGTGGCGGGTCATCGCGATACGAGCCGCCTCGATCTGGCGGTTCGTCACGTAGGCGGGGGTGAGCGCCTGGATGCCGTACTCGCCGAACGAGACCTCAGTACCGCCCTTGGCCATACCGCGGCGCTTCGGGTGGTGCTGCTTGCGGTGCTTGACCCTACGAGGGATCAGCATGTCGGTCAGGCCTCCGTTCCGGTGCTCTCAGCCGGAGCGGCGGCGGGAGCGTCGGCCTTGGGGGCCTCGGCACCAGCAGCCTGCTGCGGCTTGCGGCCACCACGGCCGCCGCGCTCGCCACCACGGCCACCACGGCCGGCGGGACGGTCGCCAGCGCCGGCGCCACGGGCCGGGCGGTTACCCGCACGGGCCGCAGCGTTCTCGGCGCGAACCTCGGCGATGTTCTTGACGTCGCCCTTGTAGATCCAGACCTTCACACCGATACGGCCGAAGGTGGTCTTGGCCTCGAAGAAGCCGTAGTCCACGTTCGCGCGCAGCGTGTGCAGCGGCACACGACCCTCGCGGTAGAACTCGGAGCGGGACATCTCGGCGCCGCCGAGACGGCCGCCACACTGGATCTTGATGCCCTTGGCGCCGGCCTTCATCGTGCCCTGCATGCTCTTGCGCATGGCACGACGGAAGGAGACGCGGGAGGAGAGCTGCTCGGCAACGGCCTGGGCAACCAGCTGAGCGTCGAGCTCGGGGTTCTTGACCTCGAGGATGTTCAGCTGGACCTGCTTGCCCGTGAGCTTCTCGAGGTCACCGCGGATGCGGTCGGCCTCGGCGCCACGGCGGCCGATGACGATGCCCGGACGAGCGGTGTGGATGTCCACACGCACGCGGTCACGGGTGCGCTCGATCTCAACCTTCGAGATGCCGGCGCGCTCCATGCCGGACGTCATCATCCGACGGATGGCGACGTCTTCCTTGACGTAGTCCTTGTACAGCTTGTCGGCGTACCAACGCGACTTGAAGTCGGTGGTGATGCCGAGCCGGAACCCGTGCGGGTTTACCTTCTGGCCCATTA
Organism: Streptomyces sp. NPDC001194; assembly: GCF_042896985.1. Lineage (NCBI taxonomy): Bacteria > Bacillati > Actinomycetota > Actinomycetes > Kitasatosporales > Streptomycetaceae > Streptomyces > Streptomyces sp. NPDC001194. The sequence continues at coordinate 699,993 of NZ_JBIAXU010000001.1, forward strand.
CCGGGAACCTTCCTTGCTGCTGACGACCACGGTGATGTGGCTGGTCCGCTTGCGGATCCGGTAGGCACGGCCCTGGGCACGCGGACGGAACCGCTTCAGGGTCGGGCCCTCGTCCACGTACGCCTCGCTGATGACCAGCGTGGAGGCGTCCGGGTGGTTGTAGTTGTGTGCGGCGTTGGCAATGGCGCTGTCCAGCACCTTGCCGACCGGCACGCTCGCGGCCTGCGGGGCGAAACGCAGGACCGCCTGAGCCTCCGTGGCATCCATGCCACGGATAAGGTCCACCACGCGGCGGGCCTTCATGGGCGTGACGCGGATGTACCGCGCCTGGGCCCTGGCTTCCATGGTTGTCCCTTCGGTGTAAGTCATAGTCGTTACCACCCCGCCTTTAGCGGCGCTTCGACTTCCGGTCGTCCTTGACGTGGCCGCGGAAGGTGCGAGTCGGCGAGAACTCGCCGAGCTTGTGGCCGACCATCGACTCGGTGACGAACACCGGGACGTGGGTCTTGCCGTTGTGCACCGCGATGGTGTGACCCAGCATGGCCGGGATGATCATCGAGCGACGGGACCAGGTCTTGATGACGTTCTTGGTACCAGCTTCGTTCTGAGCGTCCACCTTCTTAACGAGGTGTCCGTCGACGAAGGGTCCCTTCTTGAGACTGCGCGGCATCTAAACCCGCTCCTAGCGCTTCTTGTTCGTCTTGCGGCGGCGGACGATGTACTTGCTCGAAGCCTTCTTCGGCGAGCGAGTACGACCCTCCTTCTGACCCCACGGGGAGACCGGGTGGCGACCACCGCTGGTCTTGCCCTCACCACCACCGTGCGGGTGGTCAACCGGGTTCATCGCGACACCGCGGACGGAGGGGCGAACGCCCTTCCAGCGCATGCGGCCGGCCTTGCCCCAGTTGATGTTCGACTGCTCGGCGTTGCCGACCTCGCCGACCGTCGCGCGGCAGCGCGCGTCGACCAGGCGGATCTCACCGGACGGCATACGAAGGTGGGCCATCGTGCCCTCCTTCGCCAGCAGCTGCACGGAGGCACCCGCGGAACGGGCGAACTTGGCGCCACCACCGGGACGGAGCTCGATCGCGTGGATCGTGGTACCGACCGGGATGTTGCGGAGGGCCAGGTTGTTGCCGGGCTTGATGTCGGCCGTGGGGCCGTTCTCAATCCGGTCGCCCTGGGACAGACCGCGGGGAGCGATGATGTAGCGCTTCTCGCCGTCCGCGTAGTGCAGGAGCGCGATGCGCGCCGTGCGGTTGGGGTCGTACTCGATGTGCGCGACCTTGGCCGGCACGCCGTCCTTGTCGTGACGACGGAAGTCGATCACGCGGTAGGCGCGCTTGTGTCCGCCACCCTGGTGGCGAACGGTGATCCGACCGGTGTTGTTACGGCCGCCCTTGCTGTGCAGCGGGCGAACCAGCGACTTCTCCGGCGTGGACCGCGTGATCTCGACAAAGTCGGCGACGCTGGAGCCACGACGGCCCGGGGTCGTCGGCTTGTACTTGCGGATACCCATTTCTCAGTCCTCGTCCGATTCCGGACGACTAGACCTCCGTTAGGAGGCCTGGCCGCCGAAGATGTCGATTCGGTCGCCCTCAGCGAGGGTCACGATGGCGCGCTTGGTGTCAGCGCGCTTGCCGAAACCGGTCTTGGTGCGCTTGCGCTTACCCTGACGGTTGATCGTGTTGACCCCGGTGACCTTGACCCCGAAGACCGCCTCGACGGCCTGCTTGATCTGGGTCTTGTTGGAGCCGGGCGCGACGATGAACGTGTACTTGTTCTCGTCCAGCAGCGCGTAGCTCTTCTCCGAGACAACCGGCTTGATCAGCAGGTCGCGCGGGTCAGTGAAGGTCTTGCTGGTAACGGTCGCCTCAGACATCAGGCGTCGCTCCCTTCGGTCTCATCGGCCTTGGGGCCAGACACGAAGGACTCGAGCGCGGCCTGGGTGAAGACCACGTCGTCAGAGACGATCACGTCGTACGTGTTCAGCTGGCCCGGCTCCAGGATGTGAACCTGGGGCAGGTTGCGGGCGGACAGCCACGCGGCCTCGTCGGCACGCTCGACGACCAGGAGCAGGTTCTTGCGCTCCGAGATCTTGCCGAACAGCGTCTTGGCGGCCTTCGTGGAGACGGCACCCTCGACCACGCCGGTGACGACGTGGATGCGGGAGTGACGCGCACGGTCCGAGAGGGCACCACGGAGGGCGGCGACCTTCATCTTCTTGGGGGTCCGCTGCGAGTAGTCACGCGGCTGCGGGCCGTGGACGACGCCACCGCCGGCGAACTGCGGAGCGCGGGTCGAACCCTGACGGGCGCGGCCGGTGCCCTTCTGGCGGTACGGCTTGCGGCCACCACCACGGACTTCGCCACGGGTCTTCGTCTTGTGCGTGCCCTGACGGGCAGCGGCCAGCTGTGCGACGACGACCTGGTGGATCAGCGGAACGCTGGTCTTCGCGTCGAAGATCTCCGCGGGGAGCTCGACGGTACCGGCCTTGTCGCCTGCCGGCGAAAGGATGTCAATGGTGCTCATTAACCTCAAGCCCCCTTGGCCGCGGTACGGACCAGGACGAGGCCGCCGTTCGGACCGGGGACTGCGCCCTTGATGAGGAGCAGACCCTTCTCCGCGTCTACCGCGTGGATGGTCAGGTTCTGGGTGGTGACGCGCTCGTTGCCCATACGACCAGCCATGCGCATGCCCTTGAAGACACGCCCAGGGGTGGCGCAGCCACCGATCGAACCGGGGGAGCGGTGCTTGCGCTGCACACCGTGACCGGCGCCGAGGCCCCGGAAGTTGTGCCGCTTCATGACACCGGCGAAGCCCTTGCCCTTGCTGTTGCCCGTGACGTCAACCTTGACGCCGGACTCGAACACCTGGGCGGTGATCTCCTGGCCGAGCGTGTACTCGCTGGCGTCGGAGGTGCGGAGCTCCACCAGGTGGCGGCGCGGGGTCACGTCGGCCTTGGCGAAGTGGCCCTTGAGGGGCTTGTTCACCTTGCGCGGGTCGATCTCGCCGAAGGCGATCTGGACCGACTCGTAGCCGTCGATGTCGTTCGTACGGACCTGGGTAACGACGCAGGGCCCGGCCTTGACGACGGTCACCGGGACGACACGGTTGTTCTCGTCCCAGACCTGGGTCATGCCGAGCTTCTCGCCCAGGACGCCCTTGATCTGCTTTGCCATCTTCTCGACGCCTCTCAGAGCTTGATCTCGATGTCAACGCCGGCCGGAAGGTCCAGGCGCATCAGCGAGTCAACGGTCTTGGGCGTCGGGTCGAGGATGTCGATCAGGCGCTTGTGCGTGCGCATCTCGAAGTGCTCGCGCGAGTCCTTGTACTTGTGCGGCGACTTGATGACGCAGTACACGTTCTTCTCAGTGGGCAGCGGCACCGGGCCTGCGACCGACGCACCAGTGCGGGTCACCGTCTCGACGATCTTCTTCGCCGAGGAGTCGATGACCTCGTGGTCGTAGGCCTTGAGCCGGATGCGGATCTTCTGTCCCGCCATGGCTACTCCGTAGTCCTGTCTGTTGTGGAAACGCTCTGGCCCTCGGGCGGCTGTGGATCTCTCCACCGCTTCTCTCCGACCCACGCGGTCGGGCGTGTCGCACTCCCTCTACAGAAAATTCCCATACGGAAATTCCCTCGTCCAAGGGGGTGCGGCCCTGGGCCGCGGTTCGGGGGAGAAACACCCACCGAGCGCCTGGCGAACACCGTGCTGACGCTTCCCAGAAGATTCCCGTACGTCCGCCCCATTGCTGCCCCGAGAGGCAGATAAAGGCGACGAGTACTGTGGGACTCGCTTCCGGTCCTCCCGGCGGGAGGCGCGCAGCATCGGCACTCAGCCGAGCAACTTGAGTAGTCTGCCATACAAGACACGTACTGCGCCAATCGGGCCGAAGAGAATACCCCTCCCAGGTGAGTGGTCAAACTGCGCCACGCAGTGGGACGGCCCGGGCCCCGCTTGGGGTCCGCCCGGACCGTCCCACGGGCCTCAGGTACGCGAAAGGCTCCCGCAGCCCTCCGGCGCACCGGAGTCGATGGTCTTGCTCCGGTCGTACGGGTCCACGGGCGAGCCGGAAGGCGCGGGACCGGTCCGCGCGTCGTCGGAGAAGACGGGGTGCAGGTATCCGTCGTAGACGTCGCAGGCGCTGTTGGCGAGGTCGACGTTGTACTTCTCCAGCCAGATCTTGCCGGCGGTGGCCTGCCACTTGCGCGGGTCGGCGACCGAGAAGGTGATCTCGCGCCGCACGATCGTGCGCTCCACCTCCTCGGCACCCGCCTTCGCCTTCACGAACGGGTGGACGAACGTGTAGTCGGCCAGCACGTTGGCCTGGCCGCCCTCCTTGCCGGGCTCCACCCACATCCGGCCGCGGACCTTGACCACGTCGCCCGCGGGCTTCAGCTCGGTCGGCTTGACCCGGGTGAACAGGTGCAGCGGGTCGTTCTCCTTCGTCGGAGCCGTCAGCGAGCCCTCCACGCGGCTCAGCTCGTCCTCCAGCTTCGGGTCGAGCAGCTCCAGCGCCGCCGCGGGCCGCTCCCCGCGCAGGGTCGCCGGGTCCAGGTTGGCCGAGACCAGGAACTGCTTGGCCTTCTGCAGCGCGTCGGCGACCTGCTCCTTGCTCATCCCGCCGACGGCCTGGGCCTCCGGGACCTCGATCCCGGCCGCCCCGTCGGCCCACTGGAGGGCCGGGGAGCCCTTGAAGGGCTCCTTGAGCGTCGGCCGGTCCGGGTCGACGGCCGAGGGCGGGGCGCTGGGCCGGGCGGTCTCGGCGGGCAGCGGCTCGCGGGCCGCGTCGTTCCGCCCGGCCTTCCCGGTGATCTTGTCGATGACCAGCTCCGGTCGTACGGCGATCAGCGCGAGGGCCGCGATGAAGACCACCGCCGCCGCGGCCTTGACCCGCCGCTTGCCCCTGCCGCGCCCCTGCATCTCCTGCCAGGCCGGTCCGGTGCGCCAGCCCGGCGGCTCGGCTGACTCGGCGCGCAGCCGCCCGGTGACCATGCGGGCGCGGGCGGAGGGCTCCCGCGGGGCCCGGCCGGCGCCCGCCTGGGCCTGCTCCATGAACCGGGCCCACTCCTCGTCGGAGAGCTCCGGTCCGCCGTTGTCGTTGTCGTTCTTTCCCATGTCCCACCCCTGAAATGTCCGGGGCCCCCGGGAACAGGTCCCGGGGGTCCCGCTGAAACGTTGCTGCTAGGTGCGGCCCGTCTGCGTGTCGGCGGTGTGGTGGACGAAGACCGCCTTGACCTTGCCGCCGGGCAGGTGGACCGGGCCCTCGTCGTTCAGCGACTCGTCGGCGCCCCACGCGAGGCGGGAGACCACGTCCGGCCGGGGGACCGTGGAGGCCGGACCCGGGTCGATCGTGGTGGCGGCGGACGCGGCCGGGGCCGCGTTCAGGGCGGCGGTACGCGCGGCGCCGCCCTGCCGGGCACCGTTCTCCTTCGTACCGCTCCGCTTCGCGGGGGCCGCCGAGCCGCCCGGGTCCACCAGGTTCAGCTCCAGCCCGGCGGGCACCGCGCCGCCACCGCTGATCCGTACCTCGGCACCGTCGCAGGCGCCGACCCGGACGGGCTCCGTGGAGCCGTGCGCGCCCGGGCGTACGCCGTCCATGCCGGGCTTGACCGGGTCGAGGGCGATCCACTTCGACCACGCGCCGGTCTTCGCGTCGCGGGCGCGGGCCTCGATGGTGCCCTTCACCTCGGCCGCGGGGTCCGTCCAGGACACGCCCAGCAGGCCGAAGGGCTGCGTTCCCCGCCGGGAGAGCACGGCCTCGCCGGTGCCCTCGGGCTGGAGGGCGAGCTTGTACACCTCGCCCTCGACCGGCCCGGTCTCCTTCGCGGCGGCGCCGTACGCCTTCGCCGCCCCCTCGCCACCCGGGGCCGCCGGTTCGGCTCCCCCGGCCATTCCCTGAATGCCCGGCACCGCTGCGGCGCCGATCGCGGCCGCCAGAGCGGTACCGCGCACACGGCTCAGTCTCACGTCTGTTTTCCCCACCCCTGTGGCTCGTGCGCAATGTGACACGGCCTCGGAGCGGATGCTACTGGTCGGTTCCGACAGCGGGTACGGGCTGGTCGTCGGGAAACGGCCGGCCGGGAGCCGGCCGGCCGCCCGCCGTCACTTCTTCCGGACGTCCTGCCCGGTCCGGTCGGCTTCCTTGCGGGCCTGCCGCTCGGCCTCGGCGTCGCGCTCGATGTCCGCCCGCGAGCGCACCCGCTTGGGCGCCTCCATCCCGCAGACGGCGGGCCAGTCGTCGGCCACGATGCCGGCACACCAGATGAAGTCCTGGATGGGGCCGGGCTTCCAGTCGTTCTTCTCGATGTCCCAGCAGTTCTCGCGCGGCGAGAAGCGCGGGCAGCTGCCGTCCCGCTGCTTGATGACGTGGGCGCGGTAGGCGTCGATGCCCATCGTGTCGACGTCGGACGAGGGCATGTAGCGGTTGACCGACCAGGACGCGCCCATGGCGGCGAAGAGCGCGACCACGCACACCATCCCGGCGGCGAGCTGGCGGACCACCCGCTGCGGAATGACCCGGGCGAGCCCGGCCGCGGGAACGGAACCGGAATCGGAATCAGAAGCGGAACCCGCCCCGGCGACCCGCGGGCGCAGCGTGCGCTCGATCCAGCCGGCTCCCCGGTCGACCACGGCCATCATGCCGAGGACGGCCAGGATCATCAGGCAGTACATGATGATCCACGTGGTGCGCGGGTAGAGCTGGATGGCCTTGTCCTGGGCCATGTGCCCGGCGAACCAGAAGCGGGCGAGCCAGGCGCCGGCCAGGACCGCCGCCGCGGTGCGCACCATGATGTTGCGCATCCCGAGTCCCAGGCCGAGGCCCACCCCGAAGAGCAGCAGCAGGGCGAACCCGCTCTGGCCCGCCATCTCGCCGGCCACCGGCCAGGTCTGGTACGTCAGCGTCCCGGAGCGGTCCGAGACCCAGCCGAGGACGTACCCGGGGTCCGCGTACACGGCCAGGAAGGCATAGCGGTCGGGGTTCTCCGAGCCCAGCCGGGCCATCTGGTAGAGCAGCGGAGCTCCGACCACGGCGGCCGAGAGCAGCGTGACCCCTATGTAGATGCCCGCCTTCCTGGCCGTGGCCGCGCCCTGGCGCCACGGGAAGAAGAACAGCGCGGCCACGAGCGCGCCCGGCGCTGCCCAGATGTACCAGCCGGAGTACCAGAGGAACAGCGCGCCGAAGGTCACGCCGAGGACGAGGGCGCGCACCACCAGGTGCCGCGTGCCGCGCCGCCCGGCCAGGCGCATCTCGCGCAGCCAGTATCCGAGCAGCGGCAGCAGCACGATCATGACGATGTGGCTGTACGGGCGGATCGGGTCGAGGAAGAGCACCGCGGCCGGGACCGCGATCAGCAGCGCCCAGAAGGGCCGCAGCAGTATCCGCCAGGCCAGGTAGGCCATCGGGCCGGCCACCGCGGTGAAGAAGATCTGGAGGTCGTGCAGGGCGAAGCCGGTCTCGCCGCGGCCGTTGTAGCGGATCTTCGCCCACAGGGCCATCAGGGCCGGGAAGGCGGGCGGGTAGATGCCCGACATCCCCTCGTGGTGCAGGAACGAGTTGGCCATGTCGATCAGGACGCCCGGGTCGCCCTCCTGGCCGCCGAGCGGGTGCGGCGTGCCGTGCAGGGCGACGACGACCCCGCCGGCGATCACGCCGGTGGCCAGGCCCGCCAGGGCGGCGCAGACCAGGCGCTTGACCAGCCGGTGACGCCGGTCCGGGCCCCGGTGGGCGGTGTACAGGAGCAGCCCGAGCAGCGGCAGCCCGATGACCGCGGCGTACATCTGGAGCGTGGCGAGGCCGCTGACCTGGCCGAGGCGCACGATCGGGTTCACGTCGATCCGGCGGCTCAGCAGCATGTAGCCGAGGGCGGCCGTGAGGCTGACGACGCCCTCGGCGATGGCGAGCACGCGGCGCCGGGACGTCCAGGGGCGGCGGGCCGTCGAAGAGGAGGCGACCGGTCCGGCGTCCGGGGTCCCGGTACCGGTCCGGCTGTGCGCCGTGCCGGATGTTCCGACGACCTCGGGGGCCAGGTGTGTCATCTCAGTCCAATTCGGGTCGCGGGTGTCACCGCGGGGCGGGGCCCGTCGGCCGCTGTCTGTCGTGCTCCGGGGTCAGTCTCCGCGCTGACCTGCGGTGAATGCGTGCTTGGCGAGCGTACGGAGGCCCTCGCGGTGTCCCCGGAGCAGTGCGCCGGGGAGCATCGTGATGGCGTGGAAGCGGGAGGCGCTGTGGAAGCGGGCGGCGCGCGCGGCCTTGGGCCAGCCCCGGGCGTCCATCCGGTCGGCCACCGCGGAGAAGTACCGCTCGGCCTCGGTGAAGCGGGTGCCGGAGAAGGCCTGCACCGAGGACTCGCTGACGGCGTGGCGGCGGTACTTGAACACCGTCGTGGACTCGTCGATCAGCATCTGCTCGCCGAGTTCGAGGAGGTCGACCACCAGGGCCAGGTCCTGGATCACGGAGTACTCGTCGCGGAAGTTGACCCCGCGCAGGGCCTCGCCGCGCCAGCAGATGGACGGGAAGTACAGCCAGTTCCCGCGCAGCACGCTGGTGGCCAGCTCCTCGCCGCCCATCAGGCGCCGGCCCTTGACCTGCGGCGCGTACAGCCGCCGCTTGGTCTGGTCGGCCAGCCCGTACGCGACCTGGCCGGTGCCGTCGATCACCTCGACGCCGGGCTGGACCATGCCGATGCCCGGGTTGTCGGCGATGAGGCCGCGGACGGTCTCCAGGTAGTGCGGGTGCAGCAGGTCGTCGCAGCCCATGATGACGACGTAGTCGGCCTCGGAGAGCCGTACGCACTTCTGGAAGTTCTTGGTGATGCCGAGGTTCTGCTCGTTGCGGGTGTAGTGCACCCGCTCGTCGCCGAGGGCCTCGAACCAGCCCGGGACGTCGGGCTCCTTGCCGTCGTCGATGACGACGAGGCGGAAGTCCCGGTCCGTCTGGGCCAGGACGCTGCGGACGGCGTCCTGCATCAGCTGCACGTCCCCGTAGTAGGGGAGCATGAAGTCGAAGGTCACCACGGGACGTCAGGCCTTCACGGAGTCGGAGTCGGCGGGCTCGGACTTCGCCTCGGCGACGACGGCCTCCGCGATGACGGTCTCGGTCACGACGGTCTCGGTCACGACGGGGGCGACGGCCGAACCCAGGCGCGCGTCGTTGTGGCGGGTGCCCTCGGCCAGGGCCACGGTCCGGGCCAGGTCGGTGATCTTCTTCTCCAGCGAGCGGAAGCGGAGGAAGGTGTTGAGGGTCAGGAAGCCCATCGCGAGCACCATGACGTACAGCACGAGGTCGGTGCCGCGGCCGACGCCGAGCTGGTGCGCCACCCACGTGACGTCCGTCGGGCGGAGCACCGCGTACACGTTGACGATGACGAACAGGGAGAACGCGATGCGCTTCCAGGCGCGGTTCTTCGCCTGGCCCCACGTCCGTATGAACATGAGGGCCATCGACACCGAGCCCGCGATGAGCAGCAGCTGGATCCAGAAGTACTTCATCAGCGGCTTCGCTCCCGCATCGTGATGTCAAAGATGATGTTGACGCCGTTGATCAGGGACTGACCCTTGGCGCGCGAGTACTCGGTGTAGAGGATGTCCACCGGGACCTCTGTGACGCGCAGGCCGGACCCGGCGAGGAAACCGACGATCTCCGAGGCGTGCGCCATGCCGTTCATGGTGATGTTCAGCTGCTCGGCGGCCTTGCGGCTGAGCACGCGCAGACCGTTGTGCGAGTCGGTGAGCTTCAGCTTGCGGGCGGTCGGGCTGACCGACGCCGCCGTACGCAGCACCACGCGCTTGATCCACGGCACTTGGCCGTTCTGCTCGATGAAGCGCGAGCCGAGGACCACGTCGGCCTCGTCGTCGCGCAGCACCTGGACCATCTTCTCGACGTCGTGCGTCTGGTGCTGGCCGTCCGCGTCGAACGTCGCGAAGTAGCGGGCACCGGGCTGCGAGAGGGCGTACTTGAGGCCGGTCTGGAGGGCGGCGCCCTGGCCGAGGTTGACGGGGTGGCGCACGAGGTGGGCGCCGGTCGTCGCGATGTGCTCGGCCGAGTTGTCGGAGCTGCCGTCGTCCACGACGACTATGTTCGGGAAGGTCTCACGCGCTCCCTCGACCACATCGGCGATCACCTGACCCTCGTTGTAGGCCGGGATGACCAGCCAGACGTCGTCGTATTGGGACACGGTAGCTCCAGCGGAATGTGGCACGTGCGCGTGCGCGGTGATCGGTGGGACGTCGGAAGCCGGCATGGTCACTCCCCGACCGCTCCGGCGCCCAGTGGGCTTGCGGCGACCTTGTGCCCCGCTCCTTCGGTCGCGTCCGGAGCCGCTCCGGGGAACCTCAGCCTCAGCACGGCCAGCATACCGAGCACGGTGGCGAGAGAGCCGAGAGCGTAGGCCAGGATGACCCGAAGGGCCACTTCGCCCGGTGCGAAGGTGACACCGACGAGGACGACGGTGCCGGCGGCCCAGCAGAGCAGTTGCAGGTTGTGCCGCTTGAATACCATCAGCGCCTGACCGAGGACCATCGCGAACATGTACGCCACGGTGCCGGCGGACAAAAGGAAGAAGTCGAGACGGCCCAGTACGGGTCCGGCGTCGAACAGGACCTTGATCAGCCACGGGCCGAGCACGGTCGCGGGCACTCCCCCGAGCAGGCCGAGCGCCCCGACGACCACGCCGATCCGGCGCAGCATCGCGGAGAACGCCGCCCGGTCGCCTGCCGTGTAGGCGGCGGTCAGTCCGCCGAGCAGCGAGGCCTGCAGCGAGCCGAAGACGAACAGCGGCACCCGGGCCAGGACCAGGGCGTTGAGCAGCGCCGCGATCAGCACGCTGTCGGTGGGGGCGAGCAGCTTGGTGCTCATCACCGCGGCGTTGACGACGACCTGGGACAGCAGGGTCGAGCAGATCAACAGGCCGAGTCCGGCGGTCAGTTCCCGCCAGGCGATCTCCTCGCCGGGCTCCACGGCGCGCAGCAGCGCCGGCAGGGTGACCAGCGTCGCGGCGATCGGCGCGACGGCCAGGACCAGGCTGAAGGCGAGCGCCGAGTGCAGCCCGGCGACCGCGCAGCCGAAGGCGAGGGCGATGCGCAGCCCGCCGTCGACGGCCAGCTGGGTGCCGTACGCGCCGAACCGGCCGAGGCCGGCCAGGACCCCTCGGGTCAGGTAGCAGACGGCCATGCCCGTGAACGCGCCGCCGAGCGCCGCCACCAGGCCGCGGTCGCCGCGGAACAGCAGGTCCGCGATCGGGCCCGCGCCGAGGGCGAGGACGAGCAGGGTCGCGCCCAGGATCCCGGCGGTCAGCAGCGTGGCCCGGCGCAGCACGGGGGCCGCTCCCTGGCCGTGCACCACGCGGGCGGCGACGATCCGGGTGAGCTCCTGCTCGATGGGGAAGAAGATGCCGAGGCCGAGCGCCATGACGATCGTCCACAGCACCGAGACGTTCGCCATGGCGTCCGTGGACAGGCTGTGGCCGGCCACGCCCAGGTGGACGTACGAGGCCGCACCGAGCACGACAGTGCCGCCGGCCACCGCGACGGTGCCCGGCGGCAGCGCCGCGGTGAGCCTGCCCAGCAGGGACTTCATCCCGTACTGCCGTTCCTGGCCGCGGCGGCCAGAGCGCTGAACGCGGGGCGGGCGAGCGCCTCGGCGAGCTGCTCGCGCCAGTCGGCGAGCGGGGCGAGGCCCGCCTCTTCCTCCCAGGCGTCGTGCCCGAGCACGCTGAACGCGGGGCGGGCGGCGGGGCGTACGAACGCGGCGGAGGTGGTCGGCCGGATGCGCTCCGGGTCGAGACCGCTCAGCCGGTACGTCTCGCGGGCCAGCCCCATCCAGGTGGTGCGGCCGCTCGCGGTGCCGTGGTAGATGCCGCCCATCGCCCGGCCCCCCAGCGCGGCCAGGCCGAGCTCGACCAGCCGGCGGGCCAGCGCACGGGACCAGGTGGGCTGGCCGTGCTGGTCGTCGACGACGTCGAGGGTCTCGCGCTGGGCGGCCAGCTTGAGCATGGTGGCGACGAAGTTCGGGCCGTGCTCGCCGTACAGCCACGCGGTGCGGACGATGTAGCCGTCCTGCGGCAGCAGTTCGGCGACGGCCTGCTCGCCGAGCAGCTTGGAGCGCCCGTACGCGTTGAGCGGGCCGGTCTCGGCGTCCTCGCGGTACGGCTCCGTGGCGTCGCCGGGGAGCACGTAGTCGGTGGAGACGTGCAGCAGGCGCACACGGGCGGCGGCGCAGGCCTCGGCGAGGACGCGCACGCCGGTGCCGTTGACGGCGGTGGCGGCGTCCTCGGCGGTCTCGGCGCCGTCGACGTCGGTCCACGCGGCGCAGTTCACGACCACGATGACGCCCTCGACCGCCGCGCGGACCGCGGCGGGGTCGGTGACGTCGAGGTCGGCGCGGCGCAGGCCCACGGCCTCGATGCCGGCGGACTTCAGCTCGGCCAGGACGTCCTGGCCGAGCATTCCGGCGGCACCGGTGACGAGCCAGCGCCCGGCGAGCGGGTTGGTGCTCACTTCTGCAGGGCCGCCTTCGCCTTCAGCGGCTCCCACCAGGCGCGGTTCTCGCGGTACCAGTCGATGGTGGCCTTGATGCCGTCCTCGAAGGTGACCTGCGGGGCGTAGCCGAGCTCCGAGCCGATCTTGCTGATGTCGATGGAGTAGCGGAGGTCGTGGCCCTTGCGGTCCTCGACCTGCTCGACCATGTCCCAGCCGAGCCCGGCCGCTTCGAGCAGCACGCCGGTGAGCTCCTTGTTGGTGAGCTCGGTGCCGCCGCCGATGTTGTAGACCTCGCCGGCGCGACCCTTCCGCATCGCCAGGTCGATGCCGCGGCAGTGGTCGGAGACGTGCAGCCAGTCGCGCACGTTGCCGCCGTTGCCGTACAGCGGGACCTTCTTGCCGTCCATCAGGTTCGAGACGAACAGCGGGATGACCTTCTCCGGGAACTGGTAGTGCCCGTAGTTGTTGGAGCAGCGCGTGACCACGACGTCCATGCCGTGCGTCCGCGCGTAGGCCAGGGCCAGCAGGTCGGACGAGGCCTTGGAGGCGGAGTACGGGGAGTTCGGCACCAGCGGCCACTCCTCGGTCCAGGAGCCCTCGCTGATCGAGCCGTACACCTCGTCGGTGGAGATGTGGACGAAGCGGCCGACGCCGTGCTTGCGGGCGGCGTCGAGGAGCACCTGCGTACCCACGACGTTGGTCATCACGAACGGGCCGGCACCGGCGATCGAGCGGTCCACGTGGGACTCGGCGGCGAAGTGCACCACCACGTCGTGCCCGGGCATCACCTGGTCGACGGCCTCGGCGTCGCAGATGTCGCCCTTGACGAACTTGTAACCGGCGTGGCCGGCGACGGGCGCGAGGTTCGCCTCGACGCCCGAGTAGGTCAGCTTGTCGAAGACCGTGATCTGGGCCGATGCGTCCGCACCGAGCTGCTGCCGGACGAATTCTGAACCGATGAAGCCGGCGCCGCCGGTCACAAGGATGCGCATAATACGAAGAGTCTAGCCGCTCGCACACCGCCCACCCGGCCCGCGCCGCGGCGCCCTGCGCGCTCTCGCATAGGGTTGGGGCCATGCGTGGAATTCTCTTGGCCGGTGGCACCGGATCCCGACTCTGGCCGCTGACCCGGGCAGTCTCGAAGCAGCTGCTCCCCGTCTTCGACAAGCCGATGATCTACTACCCGCTCTCCACCCTGGTCATGGCCGGAATCAGCGAGATTCTCGTCATCACCACGCCGGAGGACCGTGCGCAGTTCGAGCGACTGCTCGGCGACGGCTCCCAGTTCGGCATCCGGCTGGAGTACGCGGTCCAGGAGCGCCCCGAGGGCATCGCCCAGGCGTTCGTGCTCGGCGCCGACTTCATCGGCGACGAGTCCGTCGCCCTGATCCTCGGCGACAACATCTTCCACGGCAGCGGCCTCGGCACGCGCCTGGCGGAGCACACCGGCTCCAAGGGCGGCCGGGTCTTCGCGTATCCGGTGGCCGACCCGACCGCGTACGGCGTGGTCGAGTTCGACGAGAACGGCCAGGCCATCTCCATCGAGGAGAAGCCGGTCAAGCCCAAGTCCCGCTACGCGGTGCCGGGTCTGTACTTCTACGACAACCGCGTCGTGGAGATCGCCCGCGGCCTGAAGCCCAGCGCGCGCGGCGAACTGGAGATCACCGCGGTCAACGACGCGTACCTCCAGGCCGGTGAGCTGAATGTCACCATCCTCGACCGCGGCACCGCCTGGCTGGACACCGGGACCTTCGTCTCCATGGTCCAGGCCTCGGAGTTCGTCCGCGTGATCGAGGAGCGCCAGGGCTTCAAGATCGGCTGCATCGAGGAGGCGGCCTGGCGGGCCGGCCTGATCGACTCCGCGCAGCTGCGCGAACTGGCCCAGCCGCTCCTCAAGAGCGGTTACGGCGACTACCTGATCGCCCTGCTCGAAGAGGAGTCCTCCCGGTGAAGTTCCGCCAGCTCTCGATGGAGGGCGCCTACGAGATCACCCCGCAGCTGCACGGCGACCCGCGCGGCCTGTTCACCGAGTGGTACCGCTTCGACAAGCTGTCCGAGGTCGTCGGCCACCCGCTGAACCTGGCGCAGGCGAACCTCTCGGTGTCCTCGCGCGGCGTGGTCCGCGGCATCCACTTCGCCGACGTACCGCGCGGCCAGGCCAAGTACGTGACCTGCGTGCGCGGCGCCGTGCTCGACGTCATCGTGGACCTGCGGGTCGGCTCCCCGACCTTCGGCCGCTGGGAGGGTGTCCGCCTGGACGACGTGGACCGCCGCGCGGTCTACATCCCGGAGGGCCTGGGCCACGGTTTCTGCGCCCTGAGCGACGACGCCACGCTGTCGTACCTGTGCTCGGAGACGTACAACCCGACCGGCGAGCACTCGGTTCACCCGCTCGACGCGGACCTGGGCATCGAGTGGCCGGCGGACGTGCCGCTGCTGTCCGCCCGCGACGAGGCCGCGCCGACGCTGGCCGAGGCGATCGAGTCGGGCCTGCTGCCGGACTACGCCGCCTGCAAGGAGTTCACCGAGTCCCTGCGCGTGACCGGCTGACGGCTCCCCGCAGCACGAGAGGGCCGCACCCCGCGGATCGGGGGTGCGGCCCTCTTCCGTGTGCCGCGCGCACTCCCGTACGTACCGATGGCGCACGCCCGTACGACGAAGGGCCCCTCCCCCGCCGCCGAAGCGGTGGGGAAGGGGCCCTTCTGTCAAACATGGTGCCCGCTCGCGCGAGCTACCAGGTCAGAGCACGAATTACTTCGTGATCTTGATGACCTGGCCGGCGCCGACCGTACGACCACCCTCACGGATGGCGAACTTCAGGCCCTCCTCCATGGCGACCGGCTGGATCAGCGCGACCGTCATCTCGGTGTTGTCGCCCGGCATGACCATCTCCGTGCCGGCCGGCAGGGTGACGACACCCGTGACGTCCGTGGTACGGAAGTAGAACTGCGGGCGGTAGTTGTTGAAGAACGGGGTGTGACGGCCACCCTCGTCCTTCGACAGGATGTAGGCCTGGGCCTCGAACTCGGTGTGCGGCGTGACCGAACCGGGCTTGATGATGACCTGGCCGCGCTCGACGTCCTCGCGCTTGATGCCACGGAGGAGCAGACCGACGTTCTCACCGGCCTGGCCCTCGTCGAGCAGCTTGCGGAACATCTCGATGCCGGTGACCGTGGTGGTGGTCTTGGCTTCCTTGATGCCGATGATGTCGACGGTCTCGTTGACCTTCAGGACACCACGCTCGATACGGCCGGTGACGACCGTACCGCGACCGGTGATCGTGAAGACGTCCTCGACGGGCATGAGGAACGGCTTCTCGGTGTCACGCGGCGGGGTCGGGATCGACTCGTCGACGGCGGTCATGAGGCCGAGAAGCTTCTCGCCCCACTCCTTGTCGCCCTCGAGCGCCTTCAGCGCGGAGACGCGGACGACCGGCAGGTCGTCGCCCGGGAACTCGTACTCGGAGAGCAGCTCACGGACCTCGAGCTCGACGAGCTCCAGGATCTCCTCGTCGTCCACCATGTCGGCCTTGTTCAGGGCGACGACGATGTACGGAACGCCGACCTGGCGGGCCAGGAGCACGTGCTCCTTGGTCTGCGGCATCGGGCCGTCGGTGGCGGCGACCACGAGGATGGCGCCGTCCATCTGCGCGGCACCGGTGATCATGTTCTTGATGTAGTCAGCGTGACCCGGGCAGTCGACGTGGGCGTAGTGACGCGCCTCGGTCTGGTACTCGACGTGCGCGATGGAGATGGTGATACCGCGCTGGCGCTCCTCAGGAGCCTTGTCGATCTGGTCGAAGGCCGAGGCCTCGTTCAGGTCCGGGTACGCGTCGTGCAGCACCTTGGTAATGGCGGCCGTGAGGGTCGTCTTACCGTGGTCAATGTGACCGATGGTGCCGATGTTGACGTGCGGCTTAGTCCGCTCGAACTTCGCCTTCGCCACGGGGTCCTCCTGGAGAGTGGTTCTGTACGCCTTACTCATCGGCGCCAGGTGATCTTTGCTGGAAAGCCGGCCCCTCCGGGGCAACGGAGGGTTACTCCTGTTGCCCCAGAGGCTCCGGTGACAAGCCTAAAGCGTGTACTCGGAAGAGTTACTCGCCCTTGGCCTTCGCGATGATCTCCTCGGCGACGTTCCGGGGAACCTCGGCGTAGGAGTCGAACTGCATCGAGTAGCTGGCGCGACCCGAGGTCTTGCTGCGGAGGTCTCCGACGTAGCCGAACATCTCCGAAAGGGGCACGAGGCCCTTCACGACGCGAGCACCGTGACGCTCTTCCATGGCCTGGATCTGGCCACGGCGGGAGTTGATGTCACCGATGACGTCACCCATGTAGTCCTCAGGGGTGGTGACCTCGACGGCCATCATCGGCTCCATGAGCACGGGGGACGCCTTGCGCGCGGCCTCCTTGAAGGCCTGCGAACCGGCGATCTTGAACGCGAGCTCGGAGGAGTCGACCTCGTGGTAGCCACCGTCGAGAAGCGTGACGCGAACGCCCGTCATCTCGTAGCCGGCCAGGATGCCGAACTGCATGGCCTCCTGCGCACCGGCGTCGACCGAAGGGATGTACTCCTTCGGCACGCGGCCACCGGTGACCTTGTTCACGAACTCGTACGCCGGGCCGTCGGCCTCGGTGATGGGCTCGATCGCGATCTGCACCTTGGCGAACTGACCGGTACCACCGGTCTGCTTCTTGTGCGTGTAGTCGTGGCGCTCGACGGTGCCGCGGATGGTCTCGCGGTACGCGACCTGCGGCTTGCCGACGTTGGCCTCGACCTTGAACTCACGCTTCATACGGTCGACCAGCACCTCGAGGTGCAGCTCGCCCATACCGCCGAGGATGGTCTGGCCCGTCTCCTCGTCCGAGTGAACGTGGAAGGAGGGGTCCTCCTCCGCCAGGCGCTGGATGGCGACACCCAGCTTCTCCTGGTCACCCTTGGACTTGGGCTCGATGGCGACCTGGATGACCGGAGCCGGGAAGTCCATGGACTCCAGGATCACGGGCTGCTTGTCGTCACACAGCGTCTCACCGGTGGTGGTCTGCTTCAGGCCCATGACGGCGACGATGTCACCGGCGCCCACCGCGTCGATCTCTTCACGCTTGTTGGCGTGCATGCGGTAGATCTTGCCGATGCGCTCCTTCTTGCCCTTGACGGAGTTCAGCACCGAGGTGCCGGCCTCCAGGCGGCCCGAGTAAACCCGGACGAAGGTGAGCTTGCCGAGGTGCGGGTCGCTCATGATCTTGAACGCCAGCGCCGCGAGGGGCTCCTCGTCGGACGGCTTGCGCTTCACGACCACCTCGGCGTCGCGGACGTCGTGGCCCTCGATGGCCTCGATGTCCAGCGGCGACGGCAGGTAGCGGACGACGGCGTCGAGCAGGGGCTGAACGCCCTTGTTCTTGAACGCCGTGCCACAGAACACCGCGGTGATCGTGGGCTCGCCCTTGCCCTTGCCGGAGCCGAGGATGATGCGACGGACGGCGGCGTGCAGCTGCTCCACGGACGGCTCGTCGCCGTTCAGGAAGAGCTCCATGATCTCGTCGTCGTTCTCGGCGACGGTCTCGACCAGCTTGCCGCGCCACTCTTCAGCAGCCTCGGTGTGCGTGGCCGGGATGTCGACGATGTCGTACATCTCGCCCTTGGTCGCCTCGGCGGACCAGACGAACGCCTTCATCGTGACGAGGTCGACGACACCCTGGAAGTCGGCCTCGGCACCGATGGGGAGCTGCATGACGATCGGAACCGCACCGAGGCGGTCCTTGATCATGTCGACGCAGCGGTGGAACTCGGCGCCGGTGCGGTCGAGCTTGTTGACGAAGCAGATGCGCGGCACGCCGTAACGGTCGGCCTGACGCCACACCGTCTCCGACTGCGGCTCCACACCGGCGACACCGTCGAACACGGTGACGGCACCGTCGAGGACGCGGAGCGAACGCTCCACCTCGACCGTGAAGTCAACGTGACCCGGGGTGTCGATGATGTTGATGGTGTGGTCGACGTCCTCGAGCGGCCAGTGGCAGGTCGTCGCGGCAGACGTGATCGTGATGCCGCGCTCCTGCTCCTGCTCCATCCAGTCCATCGTGGCAGCGCCGTCGTGGACTTCACCGATCTTGTAAGACACACCGGTGTAGAACAGGATGCGCTCGGTGGTGGTCGTCTTGCCCGCGTCGATGTGAGCCATGATGCCGATGTTGCGCACCTTGGCCAGGTCAAGCGAAGTGGTAGCCATATCGGCTCAGTCTTCTCTCGGTCTCGATGTGGGTTGGGACTACCAGCGGTAGTGCGCGAAGGCCTTGTTGGACTCGGCCATCTTGTGCGTGTCCTCGCGCTTCTTGACGGCAGCGCCAAGACCGTTGGAGGCGTCGAGCAGCTCGTTCATGAGGCGCTCGGTCATGGTCTTCTCACGACGGGCGCGGGAGTAACCCACGAGCCAGCGGAGGGCCAGGGTCGACTGGCGACCCGGCTTGACCTCGACGGGGACCTGGTAGGTCGCGCCACCGACACGGCGGGACTTGACCTCGAGGGACGGCTTGACGTTCTCGAGCGCGCGCTTCAGCGTGATGACCGGGTCGTTGCCGGTCTTCTCGCGGAGGCCTTCCATGGCGCCGTAAACGATGCGCTCGGCGGTGGAGCGCTTGCCGTTCAGGAGGATCTTGTTGATGAGCGACGTCACCAGAGGAGATGCGTAGACCGGGTCGATGATGACCGGGCGCTTCGGGGCGGGGCCCTTACGAGGCATTCTTACTTCTCCTTCTTGGCGCCGTAGCGGCTGCGGGCCTGCTTGCGGTTCTTGACAGCCTGGGTGTCAAGCGCACCGCGGATGATCTTGTAACGAACACCCGGCAGGTCCTTCACACGGCCACCACGCACGAGCACGATCGAGTGCTCCTGCAGGTTGTGTCCCTCACCCGGAATGTAAGCGGTGACCTCGATGCCGGAGGTCAGACGCACACGCGCGACCTTACGGAGCGCCGAGTTCGGCTTCTTCGGGGTGGTCGTGAACACACGCGTGCAGACGCCACGGCGCTGGGGCGAAGCCTCAAGCGCGGGCGTCTTCGTCTTCTCGACCTTGTCCTGCCGGCCCTTACGGACCAGCTGCTGGATCGTAGGCACTACTTCTCCGGTTTCTGTGTGCCGTGTAGTGAAGCTAACCTGGAACTTTGCCGACCCACGCGGTCGGGTGTGTCGGATCCGGCGGGACTCCGCGCAAGCACGGAAACGCATGGATCGCGGTGGCTGATCCGGCTCTCATGCGGTTGATGGACACGCACAGGAGCCCAGGCACACCCCAGGCACAAGGTCTGAGCGTACCTACCGCATCCCATCCGGTCAAAACAAAGGCCCGCGCGGGACCGGCGCGATATCGCCGCCGGTCATGTGCCGCTTGGGCGAAGCCCCGGTGTGGCCCTGCCGACTCGCGCATGTGGTAAACGCGTGCTAAGGGGAGCGGGACCGGGCGGCCGCCCCCGCGAACTAAACTGCCCCAGCGATTCGCTTGATTCGTCGCGAATCAAGCGAATCGGCACAGGCGTCCGCGGACGTCCACGGGCTTCCACTGACGTCCACGGGCATCCACGGGCATCCACGGCAGCCACGAGCACCCAGGGAGCGGGACATTGCGGACGGTCACCCCGGAGACGACGGCGACGGACCGTCCGGCCCTCCCGTCTCCCCGCCGCGGACCCCTGCGGCTCGTCCGCGTACCCGCCCGTCTGCGCGGCCGCCTGTACGGGCCCCTGCTGGCGTTCCTGATCACCTCGGCCGCGTTCTGCTCGGCCTGGGCCGCCCGCGGGACCTACCCCTTCGGCAACACCGGCCGGGCCATCAACGACCAGGCCAACCAGTACGTGCCCTTCCACCGCGCCCTCTGGGACCTGGCCCACGGGCAGTCCGCCGGTGACCTGCTCTTCACCTGGCGCGGAGGCTTCGGCCAGCAGTTCCTGTCGGACTACTACACCTACCTCGGCAACCCGTTCTCCTGGCTGGCCGTCCTGGTCCCGCGCGACCACGTCGACCTCGCCGTCTTCGCGATCACCCCGATCACCATGGGCACCGCCGCCGCCGTCATGACGGTCTACCTCGGCAAGCTCCACCCCGGGCCGTGGTGGCAGCGCGCGGTGCTCGGCGCCTGCTACGGGCTCTGCGGCTGGGCGCTCAGCGACGCCTCGTACATCCCGATGTGGCTGTGGGGCCTGGTCGCCCTCCCGCTGCTCGGCATCGCCGTCGAGTGGTGCCTGGAGGAGCGCCGCTGGACGGGCGCGGCGCTGTTCGTCGCGCTCGCCTGGTTCGGCAACTTCTACACCGCGATGATGGCCACGATGGCCGCCTGCGTACTGCTCGCCATCCGCCTGGTCACCCGGGACATGGCCGGCCGCCAGCGGCTGCGCGCCGTGTGGCGGGCCGGGTCGGCCGCCGGGACGGGCATCCTGCTGACCCTCCCGCTCCTGCTTCCGTCGTTCCTCTCCAGCGGCGCCGCCCAGCCCACCCGGGCCGGGGCCTTCGAGCCCGTACGGATCGAGCTGTTCCTCGCCGGGATGCTCCCCGCCACGCATCTGTGGGGCGGCCGCCCCAGGCTGTACGTGGCCTCGCTGGGCCTGATCCTCGCCGGATCGTTCCTGTTCAACGCCGCCATCGCCCGCCGGACCCGCCTGGTGTGGGCGGCGGCGACCGTGCTCGTCGCCGCCTCGTTCCAGTTCCCGCCGACCCAGTACGTGTGGCACGGGCTGGCGGTGCCGAACGGCAACCCGTACCGCGAGGCGTTCGTCTTCAGCGGCATGGTGGTGGTCCTGGCCTGGCTGGCCCTGGCCCACCGCCCGCGCCCGCTGCACGTCGGGCTGACGGCCGCCCTGTTGGTCGCGGCCACCTTCGTACTGCGCCGCGCCGACGACTTCGGCGGCTGGACCTGGCCGGCGGTGCTGGTGGGCGGGGCCGTCTCCGTACTGGCCCTGGTCCTCCTCGCCCTGGGCGAGAAGCGGCGGTACCTGATCCCGGTGGCCGCGGTCCTCATGGTCGGGGTGGTCTTCGCGGAGTCCACGGTGGCGGCCGCCAGTGCGGACTCCCGCCGCAGCCGCGAACGCTGGGCGAAGCCGGCCGCCACCTCGAACCGCTCGATCGACGCGCACGTCGACGCCGTCCGGCAGGTGGACGGCTGGCCCGCCTACCGGACCGACTCCGGGGCGCCGCAGAGCTCGTACAACGACGCCCTCGCCCTGCGCGCCGAAGGCCCGCAGTACTACAGCAGCTACCTGCCGGAGGCCACCTACCAGGCCCTGGAGCCCCTCGGCTACGGCTTCAAGAACGACGGCCGGACCTTCTTCGGCGCCGACGACCCGGTGCTCGACGCGATCTTCTCGATCGGCGCCCGGGTCCGCCCGGGAGCCGATCCGGGCAGCTGGACCTCCACGCGCTTCGCGGCCCCTCCCCTGGTGACGCTCCGCTCCGGCCCCTACACCTCGCCCAACCCGGCGGACAGCGTCTACGCCAGGCAGGAGAACGTCCTCGGCGCCACCGTCCACCAGGTCCCGCAGGTCACCCGCGGGGGCACGGCCACCGAGCAGACGTACGCCGCCCTGTGCGCCCCGGGCTCCGAGGCGTACTGGTACTCCCCCGAGCTCTACGGCACCCTCGCCCACGCCGGCACGTCCCGTCCCCTGGAGGACCGGATGACGGGCGTGGTCCCCCTCGGCAAGGTCCCCGCGGACGGCAAGGTGGCGGTGACGGTCCACACCCGGACCGAGGGCGCGACGGCCGGCGAGCACCCCGTCGGCTGCCTGGACCGGGCCGCCCTGGACACGGCGATCGCCTCGCTGAAGTCCACCGGCGCCACGAAGGTCACCGCGGGCGGCCACTCCATCGAGGCCGCCCTCCCGAAGGGCGCCACGGGCACGGCCGTCTTCGCGATGACGGCCGTCCCGGGCTGGCAGTGCACGGCCCCGGTGAAGAGCTTCCACGGCCTGGTCTCCGTGGACCTCCCCGCGGGCACCGGCAAGGTCTCCTGCACCTTCACCCCCAAGGGCCTCGCCCCCGGCCTCGCCGCAGCCGCCCTGGCCCTCCTGACCCTCACCTCGGTCACCCTCACCACCCACCGCCGCCGCCGGCGCGCCTGACGGTGTCGCCCCCGGCCCCGGGGCCGTCCCCCGGGGCCGGAACACGAAGAAGCCCCCCGCCGCTCCTCTCGGAGCGGCGGGGGGCTTCCTTCATACGAGCTGTCAGCCGTTGTACGGGCCGTAGTCGTAGTCCTCCAGCGGGACAGCCTGGCCGGAGCCGGTGCCGAAGGGGGAGTAGTCGATGTCGTCGTAGCCGACGGCCGAGTACATCGCGGCCTTCGCCTCCTCGGTGGGCTCGACCCGGATGTTGCGGTAGCGGGCGAGGCCCGTACCGGCCGGGATGAGCTTACCGATGATGACGTTCTCCTTGAGGCCGATGAGGCTGTCGGACTTGGCGTTGATCGCCGCATCCGTCAGGACTCGGGTCGTCTCCTGGAAGGAGGCGGCCGACAGCCAGGATTCCGTCGCCAGCGAGGCCTTGGTGATACCCATCAGCTGCGGACGGCCGGAGGCGGGGTGACCGCCCTCGGTGACCACACGACGGTTCTCGGTCTCGAACTTCGAGCGCTCGACGAGCTCGCCCGGCAGGAGCTCCGCGTCGCCGGACTCGATGATCGTCACGCGGCGGAGCATCTGCCGAATGATGATCTCGATGTGCTTGTCGTGGATCGACACGCCCTGCGAGTTGTAGACCTTCTGGACTTCGCCGACCAGGTGGACCTGGACGGCACGCTGGCCGAGGATGCGCAGCACGTCGTGCGGGTTGGTGGCACCCGCGGTGAGCTTCTGGCCCACCTCGACGTGGTCGCCCTCGTGCACGATGACCTTGGCGCGCTTCGAGATCGGGAACGCCGTCTCGTCGCTGCCGTCGTCGGGCGTGATGACGATCTTCTTCGTCTTCTCGGTCTCCTCGATCCGCACGCGGCCGGCGGCCTCGGAGATCGGGGCGACACCCTTCGGGGTACGGGCCTCGAAGAGCTCGACGACACGCGGCAGACCCTGCGTGATGTCGTCACCGGCCACACCACCGGTGTGGAAGGTACGCATCGTCAGCTGGGTACCGGGCTCACCGATGGACTGGGCGGCGATGATGCCGACCGCCTCACCGATGTCGACCAGCTTGCCGGTGGCGAGCGAGCGTCCGTAGCAGAAGGCACAGGTGCCGACCGCGGACTCACAGGTCAGGACCGAGCGGGTCTTGACCTCCTCGACGCCGTTGGCAACCAGGGCGTCGATCAGGACGTCACCGAGGTCGACGTTGGCCGGCGCGATGACCTTGCCGTCGATGACGACGTCCTCGGCCAGCATGCGGGCGTAGACGGAGGTCTCGACGTCCTCGGCCTTGCGCAGCACGCCGTCCTCGCCGCGAACGGCGATCTTCAGCTTCAGGCCGCGCTCGGTGCCGCAGTCCTCCTCGCGGATGATCACGTCCTGCGAGACGTCCACCAGACGACGGGTCAGGTAACCCGAGTCGGCGGTACGCAGGGCGGTGTCCGCCAGACCCTTACGGGCACCGTGCGTGGAGATGAAGTACTCCAGAACGGTGAGGCCCTCACGGAAGGACGCCTTGATCGGACGCGGGATGGTCTCGTTCTTCGC
The DNA here is from genome assembly GCF_042896985.1 of Streptomyces sp. NPDC001194. Lineage (NCBI taxonomy): Bacteria > Bacillati > Actinomycetota > Actinomycetes > Kitasatosporales > Streptomycetaceae > Streptomyces > Streptomyces sp. NPDC001194. The sequence goes on from NZ_JBIAXU010000001.1 coordinate 724,119, forward strand.
GTTCGACACCAGACCACGCATACCGGCGATCTGTCGCATCTGCATCATGTTTCCTCGGGCACCCGAGTCAACCATCATGAAGATGGGGTTCGTCTTGGGGAAGTTCGCGTTCATCGCCTCGGCAACCTCGTTGGTCGCCTTGGTCCAGATCGCGATGAGCTCCTGCGTGCGCTCGTCCTTGGTGATCAGACCGCGCTCGTACTGCTTCTGGACCTTCTCGTCCATCGCCTCGTAGCCCGCGACGATGGCCTTCTTGGCCTCGGGCACGACGACGTCGGAGATGGCCACGGTGACGCCCGAACGGGTCGCCCAGTGGAAGCCGGCCGCCTTCAGGTTGTCGAGCGTCGCCGCCACGATGACCTTGGGGTAGCGCTCCGCCAGGTCGTTGACGATCTCGGAGAGCTGCTTCTTGCCCACCGAGTAGTCGACGAACGGGTAGTCCTCGGGCAGCAGCTCGTTGAAGAGCGCGCGGCCCAGCGAGGTCTTCAGACGGAAGCTGTCGCCCGGCTGGAACTCCTGCTCGCCTTCCTCGGCGACCGGCGCCACCCAGCCGCGCGGCGGGATGGTGCCCACCGGGAAGCGGATGTCGACGGACGACTGCAGCGCGAGCTCGCCGGCGTCGAACGCCATGATCGCCTCGGCCGTGGAGCCGAACGCGCGGCCCTCGCCCTTGGTGTCACGGAGCTCACCGTCGGTGGTCAGGAAGAACAGACCGAGGACCATGTCCTGGGTCGGCATCGTGACCGGACGGCCGTCGGCCGGCTTGAGGATGTTGTTCGAGGACAGCATCAGGATGCGGGCCTCGGCCTGCGCCTCCGCGGAGAGCGGCAGGTGCACGGCCATCTGGTCACCGTCGAAGTCCGCGTTGAACGCGGTGCAGACGAGCGGGTGGATCTGGATGGCCTTGCCTTCGACCAGCTGGGGCTCGAAGGCCTGGATGCCGAGGCGGTGCAGCGTGGGCGCACGGTTCAGCAGAACCGGGTGCTCGGCGATGACCTCTTCGAGCACGTCGTACACGACCGTGCGGCCGCGCTCGACCATCCGCTTGGCGCTCTTGATGTTCTGCGCGTGGTTCAGGTCGACCAGGCGCTTCATCACGAACGGCTTGAAGAGCTCCAGCGCCATGGCCTTGGGCAGACCACACTGGTGCAGCTTCAGCTGCGGACCGACGACGATCACGGAACGCGCGGAGTAGTCCACGCGCTTGCCGAGGAGGTTCTGACGGAATCGACCCTGCTTGCCCTTGAGCATGTCGCTCAGGGACTTCAGCGGACGGTTGCCGGGACCGGTCACCGGGCGACCACGACGACCGTTGTCGAAGAGGGCGTCCACGGCCTCCTGGAGCATGCGCTTCTCGTTGTTCACGATGATCTCGGGGGCACCGAGGTCGAGAAGGCGCTTCAGGCGGTTGTTGCGGTTGATCACGCGGCGGTACAGGTCGTTCAGGTCGGAGGTCGCGAAGCGGCCACCGTCCAGCTGCACCATCGGACGGAGGTCCGGCGGGATCACCGGCACGCAGTCCAGAACCATGCCCTTGGGCTTGTTGCTGGTCTGCAGGAACGCGGAGACGACCTTGAGGCGCTTGAGCGCACGGGTCTTCTTCTGGCCCTTGCCGGTACGGATGATCTCGCGGAGGCGCTCGGCCTCTTCATCGAGGTCGAAGGACTCCAGGCGCTTCTGCAGCGCCGCGGCACCCATGCAACCGTCGAAGTACGTGCCGAAGCGGTCGCGCAGCTCGCGGTAGAGCAGCTCGTCGCCCTCGAGGTCCTGGACCTTGAGGTTCTTGAAGCGCGCCCACACCTCGTCGAGGCGGTCGATCTCGCGCTGGGCGCGGTCACGGAGCTGCTTCATCTCGCGCTCGGCACCCTCGCGCACCTTGCGGCGCACGTCGGCCTTGGCGCCCTCGGCCTCGAGCTCGGCCAGGTCGGTCTCGAGCTTCTTGGCACGGCCTTCGAGGTCCGCGTCACGGCGGTTCTCGATCTGCTGGCGCTCGACGGAGACGTGGGCCTCCAGCGACGGGAGGTCGCGGGTGCGGCGCTCGTCGTCCACGAACGTGATCATGTACGCGGCGAAGTAGATGACCTTCTCGAGGTCCTTCGGCGCGAGGTCCAGCAGGTAGCCGAGGCGCGACGGGACGCCCTTGAAGTACCAGATGTGGGTGACGGGAGCGGCAAGCTCGATGTGGCCCATCCGCTCACGACGCACCTTGGCGCGCGTGACCTCGACGCCACAGCGCTCACAGATGATGCCCTTGAAGCGGACACGCTTGTACTTGCCGCAGTAGCACTCCCAGTCCCGGGTCGGACCGAAGATCTTCTCGCAGAAGAGTCCGTCCTTCTCGGGCTTGAGGGTGCGGTAGTTGATGGTCTCCGGCTTCTTGACCTCGCCGTGCGACCAGGTTCGGATGTCGTCCGCGGTGGCAAGGCCGATCCGCAGCTCGTCGAAGAAGTTGACGTCGAGCACTGTGCGTCAATCCCTCTTTCGGGGTCGAGTCTCAATCATGGTCTGAACGGTCCCGGGGATGACGGGGGGCTCTTGAGCGAGCCCCCCGTCAGGCCCGTCAGACCTCTTCGACGCTGCTCGGCTCACGCCGGGACAGGTCGATACCGAGCTCCTCCGCCGCGCGGAAGACGTCCTCGTCGGTGTCGCGCATCTCGATGGACATGCCGTCCGAGGACAGCACCTCCACGTTGAGGCAGAGCGACTGCATTTCCTTGATGAGCACCTTGAAGGACTCGGGAATGCCCGGCTCGGGGATGTTCTCGCCCTTGACGATGGCCTCGTAGACCTTCACGCGGCCGGTGACGTCGTCGGACTTGATGGTCAGCAGCTCCTGGAGGGCGTAAGCGGCGCCATAAGCCTCGAGCGCCCACACCTCCATCTCACCGAAGCGCTGGCCACCGAACTGCGCCTTACCACCCAGCGGCTGCTGCGTGATCATCGAGTACGGACCGGTCGACCGAGCGTGGAGCTTGTCGTCGACCAGGTGGTGGAGCTTGAGGATGTACATGTACCCGATCGAGATCGGGTCCGGGAACGGCTCGCCGGAGCGGCCGTCGAACAGGCGCGCCTTGCCGGACGGGAGGACCAGGCGGTCCCCGTCGCGGTTCGGGATCGTGTGCTCGAACAGGCCGGCGAGCTCGTCCTCGCGGGCACCGTCGAACACGGGGGTGGCGACGTTGGTGCCGGGCTCGACGCGGTCGGCGCCGATGACCTTCAGCCGCTCGGCCCATTCCTCGCCGAGGCCGGAGACGTCCCAGCCGCGGCTGGCGAGCCAGCCGAGGTGGATCTCCAGGACCTGTCCCGGGTTCATTCGGGACGGGACACCCAGCGGGTTCAGGATGATGTCGACCGGCGTGCCGTCCTCGAGGAAGGGCATGTCCTCGATCGGAAGGATCTTGGAGATGACACCCTTGTTGCCGTGGCGGCCGGCGAGCTTGTCACCGTCGGTGATCTTGCGCTTCTGGGCGACGTAGACGCGGACCAGCTGGTTCACGCCCGGGGGAAGCTCGTCGCCCTCCTCGCGGTCGAAGACGCGGACACCGATGACCTTGCCGATCTCACCGTGAGGGACCTTGAGCGAGGTGTCACGCACCTCGCGGGCCTTCTCACCGAAGATCGCGCGGAGCAGGCGCTCCTCCGGGGTCAGCTCGGTCTCGCCCTTGGGCGTGACCTTGCCGACGAGGATGTCGCCGGCGACGACGTCCGCACCGATGCGGATGATGCCGCGCTCGTCGAGGTCGGCGAGGACCTCCTCGGAGACGTTCGGGATGTCCCGGGTGATCTCCTCGGGGCCCAGCTTGGTGTCACGGGCGTCGACCTCGTGCTCCTCGATGTGGATCGAGGAGAGGACGTCGTCCTGCACGAGGCGCTGCGACAGGATGATCGCGTCCTCGTAGTTGTGGCCTTCCCACGGCATGAACGCGACGAGCAGGTTCTTGCCGAGGGCCATTTCGCCCTCTTCGGTGGCCGGGCCGTCGGCGAGGACCTGGGCCTCGACGATCCGGTCGCCCTCGTTGACGATGACCTTCTGGTTGACCGAGGTGCCCTGGTTCGAGCGGGAGAACTTGGCGACGCGGTACGTGGTGTACGTGCCGTCGTCGTTGGCGACGGTGATGTAGTCGGCCGAGACCTCCTGGACGACACCGTCCTTCTCCGCCTTGATCGAGTCGCCGGCGTCGACCGCACAGCGGTACTCCATGCCGGTGCCGACGAGCGGGGCCTCCGCCTTGATGAGCGGAACGGCCTGGCGCATCATGTTCGCGCCCATGAGGGCGCGGTTGGCGTCGTCGTGCTCGAGGAAGGGGATCATCGCGGTCGCGACGGACACCATCTGGCGCGGGGAGACGTCCATGTAGTCGACGTCGTCGCCGGCGATGTAGTCGATCTCGCCGCCACGACGGCGAACCAGTACGCGGTTCTCCGTGAAGCGCATCTCGTCGTTCAGGCCGGCGTTGGCCTGGGCGATGACGAAGCGGTCTTCCTCGTCGGCGGTCAGGTAGTCGACCTCGTCGGTGACGACGCCCTCGACGACCTTGCGGTACGGGGTCTCGACGAAACCGAACGCGTTGACGCGGCCGTAGGAGGCGAGCGAGCCGATCAGACCGATGTTCGGGCCTTCAGGGGTCTCGATCGGGCACATGCGGCCGTAGTGCGACGGGTGAACGTCACGGACCTCGAAGCCGGCCCGCTCACGGGACAGACCACCGGGACCCAGAGCCGAGAGACGACGCTTGTGCGTCAGACCCGACAGCGGGTTGTTCTGGTCCATGAACTGCGACAGCTGGCTGGTGCCGAAGAACTCCTTGATGGAGGCGACGACCGGCCGGATGTTGATCAGGGTCTGCGGCGTGATCGCCTCGACGTCCTGCGTGGTCATCCGCTCGCGGACGACGCGCTCCATACGAGCCAGACCCGTGCGGACCTGGTTCTGGATGAGCTCGCCGACGTTGCGCAGACGACGGTTGCCGAAGTGGTCGATGTCGTCGGTCTCGACGACGATCGAACGGCCCGACTCACCGGTCGTGTCGGTCTCGCCCGCGTGAAGCTTCACGAGGTACTTGATCGTCGCGATGATGTCGTCGGTGGTGAGCACGCCGGCGTCCAGCGGCTCGTCGGCGCCGAGCTTCTTGTTCACCTTGTAGCGGCCGACCTTGGCGAGGTCGTAGCGCTTCGGGTTGAAGTAGAGGTTCTCGAGCAGCGTCTGAGCGGCCTCGCGGGTCGGCGGTTCGCCCGGACGCAGCTTGCGGTAGATGTCGAGCAGCGCGTCGTCCTGGCCCTGGGTGTGGTCCTTCTCCAGGGTGGCGCGCATGGACTCGTACTCGCCGAACTCCTCGAGGATCTGCTCGGTCGTCCAGCCGAGAGCCTTCAGGAGAACGGTGACGGACTGCTTGCGCTTGCGGTCGATGCGGACACCGACCATGTCGCGCTTGTCGATCTCCATCTCCAGCCAGGCACCCCGGGACGGGATGATCTTGGCGGAGAAGATGTCCTTGTCGGACGTCTTGTCGATGGAGGAGTCGAAGTAGACACCGGGGGAACGGACAAGCTGCGACACGACGACACGCTCGGTGCCGTTGATGACGAAGGTGCCCTTGTTGGTCATGAGCGGGAAGTCGCCCATGAAGACCGTCTGAGACTTGATCTCTCCGGTCTCGTTGTTCGTGAACTCGGCAGTGACGAACAGCGGAGCCGCGTACGTGAAGTCGCGCTCCTTGCACTCGTCGACGGAGTTCTTCGCCGGCTCGAAACGGTGGTCGCGGAAGGTCAGCGACATCGACCCGGAGAAGTCCTCGATCGGCGAGATCTCCTCGAAGATCTCTTCCAGACCGGACTTGGTGGGGACGTCCTGTCCACTCTCAAGCGCCGACTCGACGCGAGACTTCCAGGCGGCGTTGCCGAGAAGCCAGTCAAAGCTCTCGGTCTGCAGCGCCAGGAGGTTCGGAACCTCGAGGGGCTCCTTGATCTTTGCAAAGGAGATGCGCAGCGGGGCGGTGCTGGCACCGGTGTTCGTATTGGTCGAGGCGTTGCGCGAGGCGGCCAAGAGGGGGTCCTTCCGAGGGCTCGGACTCACTACGCGCGTACCGGTCCCAGCTGACACAGAAGACGGCCCGCCTGATTCGGTCGAAAAGACCTGGTCAGGGCGTATCGATCAAGTGTGCTCGAGCGTGGGCATGCCCCTGGCGACGGGCAGGGGGCAGCTAACAGGCAGCGCAAAGGGTCAGTGTAGCCACTTGGCTCACTGATGTCCAGACCAGGTTTCCGGAAACCGGCAACAGGCCTTCCCCATGTCGTTTAAACCAACCCTGCGACCCTGCGTCCAACACGCGGCTCTCGTGGCTCTCGCACACAGAGCGCGTATCAGTACTGCCCTCTTCGTAGTCGATCCATGCCTCGGATCCTCGATCCGTGCCGCGGATCTCGGCCGGTCCCGCACGGGGCCGATCGATCCCACAACGGGACTGAGAATTGCGCGCCGCGTGCCGTTCGTCAAGGCCCCCTGCTCCGTGCGGATCAGCTCCGGACCCGGCTGCGGGGCAACGATGATCACCCTACTCCCCAACGAGACCAGGGCAAGTCAGGCACTGCGGGTACGCCAAAGGGCGACCACCCTTACGGGTGATCGCCCTTGGATGAGGCCCCAGGAGGGCCTCAGAGGTGTTACTTGACCTCGACGGCCGCACCGGCGCCCTTGAGGGCCTCGGCGGCCTTCTCGGCGGCGTCCTTGGCGACCTTCTCGAGGACGGGCTTCGGCGCACCGTCGACGAGGTCCTTGGCCTCCTTCAGACCCAGGGAGGTCAGCTCGCGCACGACCTTGATGACCTGGATCTTCTTGTCGCCGGCACCGGTGAGGATGACGTCGAACTCGTCCTTCTCCTCCTCGGCGGCGGCGGCGTCGCCACCACCCTGACCCGGGGCGGCAACGGCGACGGCCGCGGCGGCGGTGACGTCGAACTTCTCCTCGAAGGCCTTCACGAACTCGGAGAGCTCGATGAGGGTCATCTCCTCGAACTGGGCGAGGAGGTCGTCCTGAGAGAGCTTCGCCATGATGGGCGATCCTTCCACTAATTCGGCAGGTGCCGGATGTATATAGAGGCGGGCGTAACGGCCCGCTACGACCCACGCACTAGGCGGCGTGGATCAGTGCGCGAGCCGAATTACTCGGCACCGCCCTGCTCGGCGAGCTTGACGCGAAGCGCTTCCGCAGTGCGGACGAACTTCGACGGCAGCGCCTGGAAGAGCGAGGCAGCCTGAGACTGCTTGCCCTTGAACGCGCCGGCCAGCTTGCTGAGCAGAACCTCGCGGGACTCGAGGTCCGCGAGCTTCTTGATCTCATCGGCGGTGAGCGCCTTACCATCAAGGACACCCGCCTTGATGATGAGGTTCGGGTTGTCCTTGGCGAAGTCACGCAGGCTCTTCGCCGACTCCACCGGGTCACCGGTGATGAAGGCGACCGCGGTCGGACCAGCGAAGTGCTCGTCCAGCGCGGTGATCCCGGCCTGGTTGGCCGCAATCTTGGTCAGCGTGTTCTTCACCACGGCGTACTGGGCGTTCTCACCAAGAGAGCGACGCAGCGTCTTGAGCTGCGCGACGGTGAGACCCCGGTACTCGGTCAGCACGGCGGCGTTCGAGCTCTGGAACGCGTCCTTGAGCTCGGCTACCGATGCAGCCTTGTTGGGCGTCGGCATAGTGCGTTCGCCTCCTTCCGGGTGATGAGGACCGCTCAGAAGGGGCTGACATACGAAACGCCCCGGCGCAGGCGCCAGGGCGTAGCTCAACCGGAACGAATTCCGGGAACATTCCAAGGTCACCTGCGCAGGACGTCCGCAATTGGCGGATCCTTCGGCCACCGCACCCTTGCGGGCACGGCAACGACCAGCGGTCTTTGGCTTCTCCGGAAGAGTACGTGAACCGGCCGACCCGAGGCAAATCGCCTCAGGACCGCCCCTGGGAGCGCCCGGGAACCCCGGGCGCTCCCGAGGACTCAGGAGCCGCCCAGACCGCCCAGACCCGCGTCCTTCAGGGTCTTGTCGGCCTCTTTCAGCGTGTCGTCGACGCCCTTGAGCTTGTCGTCGATGCCCTTCATCACGTCGTCGAAGTCGGCCACCTGGTCCGCGGGCGGCGCGGCTACCGGAGGGGTCGTGCCGTAGCCGGAGAACTTCGCCGAGACCTTCGTCGTGCCGTCCTTGGTGCCCTGCGCCGAGTCGACGCGGACGGGGTGGCCGTCCTTGCCGATCCACAGGTCCACGTCGAGGGAGGTGTACTCCTTGAGCGCCTCGTGCAGGTACTGCCGGTTCGCCGCCTCCATCACCTTGGTGGACTCGTCCGCGGCGAGCAGGTCGGCGTTGGTGAGGACGGCCTTGAAGTGCCTGGCCTCCCCGCCGTCGATCTGCTCGGTGCCGACCAGCGTCACCTTCTGCTGGCCCAGGAGCACGGCGAGGTAGTCGGCCGGGTCGTCGTTGAACCGGGAGCGGGGCTTGCCGTCCTTGTTCAGGTTCATCTTCATCCAGGACTTGCCCTCCAGGGGCTTGTCCGAGTGGGTGTAGACGACGTCGCCGATCATGACCTGGTTGGAGCCGTCGCCCTTGTCGTCGATGGCGGTGGTCGACGGGTACCAGCCCTTCGTGCCCGAGAGCTGCTCGGCCTTGCCGCTGCCCGAGGTGATGGTCATCTCGTACTTGGCGAACTTGGCGGCCACCGTCTTCGCGTAGGACGCCTTCACCGCCTCCGCCGGCGTCTCGGGCTTCGCCGCCGTCTTGGCGTCGGTTTTGGTGTCGGCCTTGCCGGTCCCGCAGGCGGTGAGGCCGCCCACGAGCAGTGCGGCCCCCGCCGCCGCGATCCCGGCCCGGGTCAGTACGGCCGTGTTCATCGGTGTTCCCCCATGGATGGTTCTGGTGGTTCTGGTGCTTCTGGTGGTTCTGGTGCTTCTGGTGTTACGAAAGGGCCCGCGGCCGGCCGGGCTCAGGCGCCTGCTCCGGCGCCGCCGGCGCCGAGGTCCTTGAGCATCGCGAAGAGGTCGAGGGTCTCGTTCTCCGGCGGGGTCTGGACGGTGGCCGTCGTGGCGTAGTCCGAGTACGAGGCGTCCAGGTCGAGCGAGCCCTGGGGCGTGCCGATGGCGACCTTCATGCGGGCCGGGTAGCCGTCCTTGTTCACCCAGACGTCCATGTCGTAGCCCTTGATGCCGGCCTTCTTCATGGCTTCGGTGAGCTTCGCGCGGTCGGCCTCGGGCAGCGCCTTGGAGCCCTCCTTCGCGGCGAGCATCTCCTCGAAGGTCAGGGTGCCCTTGTAGTGCTGGGCGTCGGCGCCGTCGACCTTCTCGGAGCCGAGGAGCTTCACGTTCGGCGAGGCGAGCAGCAGGGCCAGCTGCTTGGCGGGGTCCTGGTTCTGGTCCATCCCGCTCATGCCGCCCACGCCCCCGGCTCCGCCGAACTTCTTCAGCACGTCGGCGTCGGCCGAGGCCTCGGCGGCGGCCTTCATGTCGAGCTTCATCCAGCGCTTGCCGTCCATGCCCGCGGACAGCGGAGAGTCGGCCGGCATCTCCATGTACATGACGTCCTTGGACATGACCATGCGCATCGAGTCGACGCCGGCCTGTCCGAGCCCGCCCTTCATGGTGATGTCCATGACCTGCGGGTCCCATCCCTGGACACCCGTCATCTCGATGCTCTCGCCGCCGAGCCCGCCGGACGTCTTCATCGTCATGCGCACCTTGGCCGACTTGGCGGCCGAGGTCTTCTGGTAGGCCGCGGTGAGGGCCTCGGTGGCCGAGCCGCCCGCCACGGGCGCGGAGGGCTGCGCGGAGGCCGCGCCGGCGGCCTTGCCGGAGCCCTCCTTCTTGCCGCCGTCGCACGCGGTGGCCCCGCCCACGAGCAGCACGGCGGCCAGCGTCGCGCCGGCGGCCTTCCTCCGGTACGCAGCGCGGTATGCAGACATGGAGATCCCCACCCCTTGTGATCGTTCGTTCTCACACCGACCCTACGTTCCACCGCCCGGCCACCGCGCGCCGGTTACCGCCCGGTACCGGGTCATGTGGCCCGAAACACGGAAAACGGGCCCCTCGCCGCCCTGTGAAGGGGGCGAGGGGCCCGTTTCAGCCACTCAGGTGAGCCGGGGGCTCAGCGGAGCTCAGACAGCGGCCGGGTCTTCCTCGACGAGGAGGTTCCGGGTGCGGTTCGAGTCCAGCTGGATGCCGGGGCCCATCGTGGTGCTCAGGGCGGCCTTCTTGACGTAGCGGCCCTTCGCGGCGGACGGCTTCAGACGAAGGATCTCGTCCAGGGCCGCACCGTAGTTCTCGACCAGCTGCTCATCGGTGAAGGAGACCTTGCCGATGATGAAGTGCAGGTTCGAGTGCTTGTCGACACGGAACTCGATCTTGCCACCCTTGATCTCGGTGACAGCCTTGGCAACGTCCATGGTGACGGTGCCGGTCTTCGGGTTCGGCATCAGGCCACGGGGACCGAGCACGCGGCCGAGGCGGCCGACCTTGCCCATGAGGTCCGGAGTGGCGACAACCGCGTCGAACTCGTTCAGGCGGTTGCCCTTGGCGATCTCGTTGATCAGCTCGTCGTCGCCGACGATGTCGGCGCCGGCGGCTTCCGCGGCCGCAGCACGGTCACCGGTCGCGAAGACCAGGACCCGGGCGGTCTTACCGGTGCCGTGCGGGAGGTTCACGGTGCCACGGACCATCTGGTCGGCCTTGCGCGGGTCGACACCCAGGCGGAAGGCGACCTCGACGGTGGCGTCGAACTTGGTCGTGGAGGTCTCCTTGGCGAGACGGACGGCCTCGAGCGGGGCGTACAGCTTCTCCCGGTCGACCTTGGCGTCCGCAGCGCGGAGAGTCTTGCTGCGCTTCACTTCTGCTCCTGTATTTCGGCTTCAGGCATGGAGTCGTGGTGCGGACCAGCGCTTGGTCCTACCACTGGTGGTGCTGGGGGGGGTGGCTGGATCAGCCTTCGACCGTGACGCCCATCGAGCGCGCGGTGCCGGCGATGATCTTCATCGCGGCGTCGACGTCGTTGGCGTTGAGGTCGGGCATCTTCAGCTCGGCGATCTCGCGGACCTGGGCGCCGGTGAGCTTGGCGACCTTGGTCTTGTGGGGCTCGCCGGAGCCCTTCTCGATGCCCGCGGCCTTCAGGATGAGGCGCGCGGCCGGCGGAGTCTTGGTGATGAAGGTGAAGGTGCGGTCTTCGTAGACCGTGATCTCCACCGGCACGACCATGCCACGCTGCGACTCGGTCGCGGCGTTGTAGGCCTTGCAGAACTCCATGATGTTGACGCCGTGCTGACCGAGCGCGGGGCCGACCGGCGGAGCCGGGTTGGCCGCACCGGCCTTGATCTGGAGCTTGATAAGCCCCGTGACCTTCTTCTTCTTGGGAGGCATTGCTCTCTCCGGGTCCTAGTGAGAGTTTTTCGCCGCCAATCCGGTCATCCGGATGGAGGCATACCGCACCACGATAACGGGTATCGGAGCGGGGCTAAAAACCGAGCAGGTCAGACCGCCCTTCACGGGGCGATCTGACCTGTCCGGAAGCGTTGGCTCAGAAGATCGTCAGTTCTTCTGGATCTGGTCGAAGCTGAGCTCGACCGGGGTCTCGCGACCGAAGATCTCGACGAGGCCCTTGACCTTCTTCGAGTCGGGGTTGATCTCGTTGATGGTCGCCTGGAGCGTCGCGAACGGGCCGTCGGTGACGGTGACCGAGTCGCCGACCTCGAAGTCCAGGACCTCGATGGTGCGCTTGACCGCGGGGGCCGGCAGACCGGCGTCCTCGGCGGCCTGCTTGGCGGCCTTCTCCTGCGCCTCCGGGGCGAGCATCTTGACGATCTCGTCCAGCGTCAGCGGGTACGGGTCGTACGCGTTGCCGACGAAGCCGGTGACACCGGGGGTGTTGCGGACGACGCCCCAGGACTCGTTCGTCAGATCCATGCGGACGAGAACGTAACCGGGCAGCTTGTTCTGCCGGACGTTCTTGCGCTCGCCGTTCTTGATCTGGACGATCTCTTCCTCGGGCACCTCGGCCTGGTAGATGAACTCCTCGACGTTCAGCGAGACGGCGCGCTGCTCCAGGTTGGCCTTCACGCGCTTCTCGTAGCCCGCGTAGGTGTGGATCACGTACCACTCGCCGGGCAGCAGGCGCAGTTCGTCGCGCAGGGCCTGGACGGGGTCGACGGGCTCGGCGTCGGCGGCCTCTTCGGCCTCCTCCGCTTCCTCGTCGGCCTCGACCTCGTCCTGGACGTCGCCGGCCTCGGCGGTGACGGCAGCCTCGTCGGCGTCGTCGGCCTCCGCGTCCTCCGCGACCTCGTCAGCCTCGTCCTCGACGTGGAGCGCGGCCTCTTCGGCGGCGACGCCGGCCTCGGCGTCGGCCAGCTCGGCCTCGTCCGGGTCCACAGCGTCCGCCGCCTCGACGATGTCGAGCGCGTCCTCGACGGACTCGACGGAGTCGGGGCTCGCGTTCAGGTTCGGGTCAGACACGGTGGCTGCTTCTTCCTGGATACAAAAGGTGGTCGAACATGCGAAAACGGGCGGCACCCATCAAGGCGCCGCCCTCCGCGGGGATCAGCCGAAGACGAACTTGATGGCTTCCTGGAACCCATAGTCAATCACGGTCACCAGACCGATCATGATGACGACGAAGACAATCACCACGGTGGTGTACGTCGTGAGCTGGTTGCGCGTCGGCCAGACGACCTTGCGGAGTTCCGCGATGATCTGGCGGTAGAACAGCGCGAGCCGACCCAGAGGACCCTTCTTCCCGCGCTTGCCGCCCTTGCGGGCCTTCTTCTCGCGGGTGTCGTCCTCGGCGTCAGGCATGTCGATGGAGCCCAGGGCGTCCGTCACGTCTCTCACCTGAATCCGGGTCGTGGCCGTAGCCGCGCCCGGTTGCGCCGCACGGCGTTGCATCGAAGTACGTACCTGCGCACACGTCCGAGGAGGAGTGTGGAGCAGGGCCGGAGGGACTCGAACCCCCAACCGCTGGTTTTGGAGACCAGTGCTCTACCAATTGAGCTACGACCCTTTGTTGCGTCCCCCAACCTACCGCATCCAGACGGGTGCACGGAGTGCTCGCGCTCTGGAGTGACCGGCAGGGGCCAACGACAGGTGAGTGTACGTGTTCCTGGACCTGACGTCGAACGTAGCCCTCGACCTGACATCTAACAGAGCACATTCCCGACCGGTCCGTCCGATGACTGAAACGGCGTGCGGGGCCTCTGAGCCGTCTGGGACGATTGGCCCCATGACCTCTGAAACGCCTTCCTCCGAGCGCCGTGTCTCCGCCCGCATCGGCGCCATTTCCGAGTCCGCCACCCTCGCCGTGGACGCCAAGGCCAAGGCCCTCAAGGCCGCCGGGCGCCCGGTGATCGGCTTCGGTGCCGGCGAGCCCGACTTCCCGACCCCGGACTACATCGTCGAGGCCGCGGTCGAGGCCTGCCGCAACCCGAAGTACCACCGCTACACGCCGGCCGGCGGTCTGCCCGAGCTGAAGTCCGCGATCGCCGCGAAGACGCTGCGCGACTCCGGCTACGAGGTCGACGCGTCGCAGGTCCTGGTGACCAACGGCGGCAAGCAGGCGATCTACGAGGCGTTCGCCGCGATCCTGGACCCGGGTGACGAGGTCATCGTCCCGGCCCCCTACTGGACCACCTACCCCGAGTCGATCCGCCTCGCCGGCGGCGTCCCGGTCGAGGTCGTCGCCGACGAGACCACCGGCTACCGCGTCTCGGTCGAGCAGCTCGAGGCCGCCCGCACCGAGCGCACCAAGGTCGTCCTCTTCGTCTCCCCGTCGAACCCGACCGGAGCCGTGTACTCCGAGGCCGACGCGGAGGCCATCGGCCGCTGGGCCGCCGACAAGGGCCTGTGGGTCCTGACCGACGAGATCTACGAGCACCTGGTCTACGGCGAGGCCAAGTTCGTCTCCCTGCCGGCGATCGTCCCCGAGCTCGCCGACAAGTGCATCATCGTCAACGGCGTGGCCAAGACGTACGCGATGACCGGCTGGCGCGTGGGCTGGATCATCGGCCCGAAGGACGTGGTGAAGGCCGCGACCAACCTGCAGTCGCACGCCACCTCCAACGTCTCCAACGTGGCCCAGGTCGCGGCGCTCGCCGCCGTCTCCGGCAACCTGGACGCCGTCCACGAGATGCGCACGGCCTTCGACCGCCGCCGCCAGCTGATCGTGCGGATGCTGAACGAGATCGACGGCGTGTTCTGCCCGACCCCCGAGGGCGCGTTCTACGCGTACCCGTCGGTCAAGGAGCTCCTCGGCAAGGAGATCCGCGGCAAGCGCCCGCAGACCTCCGTCGAGCTGGCCGCGCTGATCCTGGACGAGGCCGAGGTCGCGGTCGTCCCGGGCGAGGCCTTCGGCACCCCCGGCTACCTGCGCCTGTCGTACGCCCTGGGCGACGCGGACCTGGTCGAGGGCGTGTCCCGCATCCAGAAGCTCCTGGCCGAGGCCAAGGCCTGAGGCGGCTCCCGGAAACGGTGAACGGCGGTGGGGGGGGGGGGGCCCCCCGGCCCCCCCCCCCCCCCCCCCCCCCCCCCGCCCCCCCCCCCCCCCCCCCCCCCCACACAAAGAGGAGCCGGCCCCCCCCCCCGCAA